>DAIDHQ010000047.1 GCA_027459645.1 Vulcanimicrobiota bacterium | reverse complement strand
ATGAAATAGAGCAACGCCAGCATCGAGAGTCCGGCGAGCACCGGCTGAACGGTGTTTCCGAGGGTCACGCCGAGTGTGACCGTCTTCGGCGTCAGCGAGAAATGCTGCATGTACCAGAGTGGATCGAGCCGAACGAGCGGGATCAGGAATACGTGCACGGCCTTCCAGATGGGAAGCACGTTTCCGGCGGTACCGCTGAACGCTCCCGGAAGGATGAACGCAAGCGGCCACGCGAAGCCGACCACGAGGCCGCGCCCGCCACGCAGGCTCGCCGTCGCCGCCAACAGCATCGCATACCAGGCGATCGGCGCGAGCAGGTTCAGCAAGATCGTCGCCAGCGTCGAGCCGGAGATCGTCGGGCGTACCTCGATGTAGATGGCAACGGTCGCGAGCGCAAAGATCACCGTCGTTATCTCGGCCAAAAGGATTGTCAGAATATCGGTGGCGATCGCCCGGATCGCTAAATGCTCGCGCGATCGCGGCCGCATGAAGCTCATCTCGAGATGTCCGTCGTTCTCTGATGAGAATGTTTTCGATAGTACCGTTGCAAGGACTAACCCGACGACGAGCGCAGCGTACCAGAAGTAGCCGATGTCGCTCGCTCCGCCGACCCGCATGGTCTCACTATACGATTTTCCATCAATCGTTTTTCGATCCGTGAAGAGCGGCCCCGAACTGTTGCCGATTTTCTGCGGCTTCTTCGTTACGGGACTCGTCGCGTGCACGGTGGTTCCGCGGTATCCACGATCGACGATCACCACGCGGCGTCCGAGCGCTTTACTGACGATGATGGTCTCTTTCTCGCCATTGGGGAGCACCTTGTGGGTGGTAACCGATCCTTTCATGTACTTGAAATCCGCAAACGACGGCGCCATATGGAGCGTCGAACCTAACGAGAGACGGACGATCGCGTTGACGATAAAGATCGCCGCCAAGACGATGACGGTGACGACGAGCGCCTTGCGCCCGCGCAGCGCAGCAATGTAATCCACGATTAGGCTTCCTCCACGACCGATGCCGTCGCAGCCTGCGGGGCCACGGCATCCAAGAAAATTTCCTCTAGGCTCAGATCGACGACGCGCAATCCTTGCGCGCCGAGCGCGCTCATCTGCGCCGCAACCTCGTTGGGCCGATCGGTAACGAAGGCCCGCAGTATGCGGCCGTTACGTTCGAGCCGCCCGATGCGCGCGTCACTCGAAAGGCCGTTGATGGAGAAATCGTCGCTCGGCAGAATACCTTCGACGATTTTGCGCCCCGCCTTGAGATCGTCGACAACGCCGTCGAGCGCGATGCGCCCGCGTTGCATCACGGCGATGCGCTCGGCGGCGCGCTCGACCTGTCCGATTTGATGCGACGAAAAAACGACCGTCGTTCCCTGCGCCGCTTCGTTGATAATGAGGTTGAGCACGGTGCGCTGATTGACCGGGTCGAGGCCGCTCGTCGGTTCGTCGAGCAAGAGCAGGTCGACGCGGCGCGCGAATGCCAGCGCCACGGCGGTTGCCGTGCGCATGCCTTTCGAGAGCGTGCCGACTTTCTTGCGTTCGTCGCCGACGCCGAGCTGGGCGAGCAATTCGCGCGCGCGCTCCGGATCGAACCCCGCAAACGACTTCTGCATG
>DAIDHQ010000046.1 GCA_027459645.1 Vulcanimicrobiota bacterium | reverse complement strand
GCAACTCGTGACGCGCAGATGGTTGACCGTTCGTGAATAGGGGTCGATGGCGATAGCGGCGCGGTAGGCACCGGCGTCGAGACCGAGTTCCTTCGCTATTTCGTCGAGTTGCGATTCGAACGCATAGCGAGGTTGCGTCGTGCCGTGACCGCGTTTGGGCCCGCAGGGCGGCTTGTTGGTATAAACGCGACAGCCGTCGAAGGCATACGCACCCATTTTATAGGTAACGGGGAGCAGAGCGCCGGTGTAGTAGGTGGTCGCAACGCCATACGAACCATAGGCGCCGCCGTCGAGCCACGTCTGCACGCGGCAAGCGGAGATGCTGCCATCGGCCCTGATTCCCGTCCGTAGGTGGATGCGTACCGGGTGGCGGCCACGATGGGTGTAGAAAACCTCTTCGCGCGAGAGCGTAAATTTTACCGGGCGTCCGGTCTTCCGAGAAAAATATGCCGCGGCGAGTTCGTGCGCGACCGGCTCGGTCTTTCCGCCAAAACCTCCGCCGACCGGCGGCGCGATAATACGAATGCGGCTCGCCGGAAGTTCGAGCACCGCAGAAGCGACACGATGCAGATAATGCGGCGTCTGGGTCGACGACCAGAGCGTGAGTTTGCCGTCGGCTCCACAGCTTGCAACCGCTGAATGCTCCTCCAACGCCGCATGCGTATTCCCTTCGAAGAAATACTCGTCATCGAAAATACGCGCTGCATCGGCAAACCCGGCATCGAGATCGCCGAACGTGAGATGAACCTCTTTATGAACGTTGTTATCGCGACGCGAATCGGGATGAATCTTCTCCCCGTTACCGTCGACATCGAGCAAAGCGGCGTCGATCGACATCACCGACGGGAGCACTTCGTAGCGGATATCGACGAGCGCCGCGGCCGTTTGCGCGGTGAGTTCGTCTTCGGCGACGATTCCCGCGACCGGTTCGCCGACGTACCGCACCTTATCGATTGCGAAGACCGTCTCATCTTGCGCCGATGGAAGAATGCCGTACCGTATCGGGAGATCGCGCCCGATCGCGATCGCGACGACGCCGGGAATGCGAAGCGCGCGTGCGTAGTCGATGGAGAGAATGCGCGCGTGTGCGTGCGGGCTCCGCAGCAATTTCCCGAAGAGCATCCGCGGTAGGGCCATATCGTCGGCGAAGATTGCGGCACCGGTTACTTTTGCATAGCCGTCGATGCGTGGAAGCGGCGCGCCGACGACGTGTGACCCGGAGTGCGAAGCACCGTTCTTACCCATCGATGCTTGCACGCATCCGTCGGCCCGCGAGCGCGACGGCCTCGACGATCTTCGTATACCCGGTGCAGCGGCAGAGATGTCCGGCGAGCGATTCGCGAATCTCGGCTTCGCTCGGCTCCGGATTCTGCTCGAGCAAATGAGCGGCGGCATTCAAAAAACCGGGAGTGCAGTACCCGCATTGCGCGGCGCCGAGGTCCAAGAACGCGCGTTGAACCGGATGCAACGTACCGGCGCTCGCAAGGCCCTCGACCGTCTCGATGGGGCGGTCGATCGCATCGGCTGCAAGCGTCAGGCACGAAAGGACGGGAGTTCCATCGACGATGACGGTGCAGGCGCCGCATTGGCCGAGTTCGCAACCATGTTTGGTACCGGTCAAGCGTAGCTCTTCGCGCAAGACCTCAAGCAACGTCGCGTTGGGAGAGAACGCCAACGTCACGTCGCGCCCATTGACGCGTAGCGTTGCCAACAATTTCGATCGAGAAGTCGACACGGGCGCCCCTCACCGCACGCGCGATCTGCGCGGCGCAAAAATACGCGTTGGAAAATATAATGAAGGGTTGCTACCGGCACCGAGTAACTCCTTTCCACGCAGAATGCGAAAAATATTAGCCGCACCTTATAACAAAATGTCGACGAGCATAAAACAAATCCATGCTTGATATTCTTTCTCGTATCGTGAACCTGCAATCGGAGGCGCATGCGGTAGCGGTTGCGACGCTCGTCGACGTTCGCGGCTCATCGGCGCGCGAGCCCGGTGCAACGTTCGCCATCAGCGATAACGGCGAGCTCCTCGGTGCAATCGGCGGCGGATGCGTGGAGGCGGCGCTGGTCGACGAAGCGCGCGAAGTCATGCACGACCGAAAAACGCGAAGCGTTTCCTACGGGCTCTCCGAGCGCGAGGCGGGAGATGTGGGGCTCGCATGCGGAGGCGCGTTAACGATTTTTCTCGAT
>DAIDHQ010000045.1 GCA_027459645.1 Vulcanimicrobiota bacterium | reverse complement strand
GCGCGTGCAGAGATCGGGCTCGTCGCCGCTCACGAAGAGCAGGCCGGTAACAAACTCACCACGAGTGCGGCTTTCGTGAATCGTCCGCAGCGCACCGAGGCGGTCGGTGGCATCGTATTCGCGGTCGAGTTTTCTCAAAAGGAGATGCGAACCGTCGTCGAGCGCGACATCTTGTACGGTTCCGGGTTCGTAATCGACGACGATCTCTTCGCCGGCGTGAATGAAATCCGGCGCGTTGAGAAGCACGTCGTGCTCCTTGACGTAGGCGTAGCTCTTCGTCGAGCCTTCGTGGTCGTTAAACGTGACGCAGGGGCTAATAATATCGAGAATCGCCGTTCCGCGATGCGCGAACGCCGCCTCGAGCAGCGGCACAAGCTGTTTCCCGTCCCCTGAAAAAGAGCGGGCGACGAAGGTAGCGCCAAGCTCGATTGCCAGTCCGCAAAGATCGATCGTCGTGTAGGCGTTGGTTCCGCCGTGCTTGAGAGTCGAACCGACATCTGCGGTCGCCGAGAATTGTCCCTTCGTGAGCCCATAGACGCCGTTGTTTTCAACGATATACGTGATATCGACATTTCGGCGAATCATGTGGCAGTACTGGCCGAGCCCGATCGATGCCGTATCGCCGTCGCCGCTGATTCCCAACACCATCAGTTCGCGATTTGCCAGCTTCGCGCCCGTTGCCGCCGACGGCATGCGTCCGTGAAGACCGTTAAATCCATGCGCTTGGTCGACGAAATACGCCGGCGTTTTGGAACTGCAGCCGATACCGCTCATCTTCGCTAAACGATGCGGAGGTACGCCGTATTCGTAGAGCGCCTTGATGAGGTGGTTCGTTATCGAGTTATGCCCGCACCCGGCGCAGAGCGTCGTCGGCGAGCCCTTGTAGACATCGCGCGCGAGGCCGATAATATTGAGTGTTTGTGCCGAAGCGGTCATGAGCGCGCACCTCCTACGCGGGCGAGTTCCTTTCGGGATTCCATCAGCGGTTCGACGATCGCAGATGCATCGATCGGCACGCCGCTGTAGTGCCGGATCGAACGAAGACGGGCTATTTGGTCGTGACGCAACTCGTTGCGAAGGATTCCCAACAATTGGCCGTCGCGATTCTGTTCGACGACGTAGACGCACTCATGACGATCGATAAAGGCGCCGATCTCCTCCGCGAGCGGCAACGCGCGTACGCGCAGATAATCGGTTTCGAATCCTGCTTCGCGCAACAGATCTCGCGCCTCGAAGACGGCATGGTGGGTGGAGCCGTAGGCGAGGATGCCGACGGCATTCCCCGCGTCCTCGCAGTGAGGTTGCGGTACCAAGGTGCGCGCCGTGTCGTGCTTGCGCGCGAGGCGGTTGAGATTGCGAAGCCACACGTCGGGATTCTCGGAGTATTTTGCCTCTTCGTCGTGCCCGGTGCCGCGCGTAAAATATCCCGCAGCCGGATGATCGGTTCCTGGAATCGTTCGATAGGGAATGCCGTCGCCGTCGACATCGCGATAGCGGCCCCAATCGGGCCGCGCTTGCAAGTCTTCCGCGCGAAGCAATTTGCCGCGGTCAAACGGCTTTTCGGGAAACGCGAACGGCTTGGTTAGCCAAGAATTCATCCCGAGATCGAGATCGGAAAGAACGAAGACCGGGCATTGCAGGCGCTCGGCGAGATCGAGCGCGGCCATACCATCTTCGTAGAGCTCTTCCACCGTGCCCGGCAGCAGCACGGGGTGCTTCGTGTCACCGTGACCCAGCGTATAAACGAAACTCAGATCGCCCTGCATCGTGCGAGTCGGCAACCCGGTTGACGGCCCCACGCGTTGCACGTCGAAGATCACCGCTGGAATCTCTGCAAACGAAGCATAGCCGACGTATTCGGCCATGAGTGAGATGCCCGGC
>DAIDHQ010000044.1 GCA_027459645.1 Vulcanimicrobiota bacterium | reverse complement strand
GCGCGTGCAGAGATCGGGCTCGTCGCCGCTCACGAAGAGCAGGCCGGTAACAAACTCACCACGAGTGCGGCTTTCGTGAATCGTCCGCAGCGCACCGAGGCGGTCGGTGGCATCGTATTCGCGGTCGAGTTTTCTCAAAAGTAGATGCGAACCGTCGTCGAGCGCGACATCTTGTACGGTTCCGGGTTCGTAATCGACGACGATCTCTTCGCCGGCATGAATGAAATCCGGCGCATTGAGAAGGACGTCGTGCTCCTTGACGTAGGCGTAGCTCTTCGTCGAGCCTTCGTGGTCGTTAAACGTAACGCAGGGGCTAATAACATCGAGAATCGCCGTTCCACGATGCGCGAACGCCGCCTCCAGCAGCGGGACCAGTTGCTTCCCATCTCCTGAGAAAGAACGAGCGACAAACGTGGCGCCGAGTTCGATCGCCAAACCGCAGACGTCGATCGTCGTGTAGGCATTGGTTCCTCCGTGCTTGAGCGTCGAACCGACGTCGGCGGTCGCCGAGAATTGTCCCTTCGTGAGCCCGTAGACGCCGTTGTTTTCAACGATATACGTTATATCGACGTTGCGACGAATCATGTGGCAGTACTGGCCGAGCCCGATCGATGCCGTATCGCCGTCGCCGCTGATTCCCAACACCATAAGGTCGCGATTTGCCAGCTTGGCGCCGGTTGCCGCCGACGGCATGCGTCCGTGAAGGCCGTTAAACCCATGCGCTTGGTCGACGAAATACGCCGGCGTTTTGGAACTGCAGCCGATGCCGCTCATCTTCGCTAAACGATGCGGCGGTACGCCGTATTCGTAGAGTGCCTTGATGAGGTGGTTCGTTATCGAGTTATGCCCGCACCCGGCGCAGAGCGTCGTCGGCGACCCCTTGTAGACGTCGCGTGCGAGGCCGATAATATTGAGCGTTTGTGCCGAAGCGGTCATGAGCGCGCACCTCCTACATGGGCGAGTTCCTTTCGGGATTCCATCAGCGGCTCGACGATCGCCGATGCATCGATCGGCACGCCGCTGTAGTGCCGGATCGAACGAAGACGGGCTATTTGGTCCGGGCGTAACTCGTTGCGAAGGATGCCGAGCAATTGGCCGTCGCGATTCTGTTCGACGACGTAGACGCACTCGTGGCGATCGATAAAGGCGCCGATATCCTCCGCGAGCGGTAACGCGCGTACGCGCAGATAATCGGTTTCGAATCCTACTTCGTGCAGAAGATCTCGCGCCTCGACGACGGCATGGTGGGTGGATCCGTAGGCGAGGATGCCGACGGCATTCCCGGCATCCTCGCACTGAGGTTGCGGAACTAAGGTGCGCGCCGTGTCGTGCTTGCGCGCGAGGCGGTTGAGATTGCGTAGCCACACCTCGGGATTCTCGGAGTATTTCGCCTCTTCGTCGTGCCCGGTGCCGCGCGTAAAGTATCCGGCGGCCGGGTGATCGGTCCCCGGAATGGTTCGATAGGGAATGCCGTCGCCGTCGACATCGCGATAGCGGCCCCAATCGGGTCGTGCGGTTAAGTCTTCTGCGCGGAGCAATTTACCGCGATCGAACGGCTTCTCCGGAAACGAAAACGGTTTCGACAGCCACGAGTTCATTCCGAGATCGAGATCCGACAGTACGAAGACCGGGCACTGCAGACGCTCGGCGAGATCGAGCGCGGCCATACCGTCTTCGTAGAGCTCTTCAACCGTGCCCGGCAGCAGCACGGGATGCTTCGTGTCACCGTGACCCAGCGTGTAAACGAAACTCAGATCGCCCTGCATCGTGCGAGTCGGCAACCCGGTTGACGGCCCCACGCGTTGCACGTCGAAGATCACCGCTGGAATCTCTGCAAACGAAGCATAGCCGACGTATTCGGCCATGAGTGAGATGCCCGGC
>DAIDHQ010000043.1 GCA_027459645.1 Vulcanimicrobiota bacterium | reverse complement strand
AAGAAGTGCATACATAGCGCGACGCGCTCCCAGTCGGCCGGCTAGTACAAGCGCGAACCGTTCGGAACGGTGCATTGCGGGCGTACGAGGACGACGTTGCCGTCCTCGTCGTTCATACCGAGCACCAGCACTTCGCTGATAAAGCCCGCGATGCGCTTCGGCGCAAAATTCACGACGGCGCAGATTTGGGTGCCGGGAAGTTCGCGCGCGTCGTGACGAACCGTGATCTGCGCCGAAGAGTGTTTCTCGCCGATCTCCGGCCCGAAATCGATGCGCAGTTTGTAGGCGGGCTTGCGCGCGCCTTCGAGTGGAGATGCTTCCAGAATCGTACCGGCGCGAACGTCGATCTTCGCGAAGTCGTCGTAGGCAATCACGCGAGAATCTCGGCCAGCGCGTTCTCGAGCTCGGTAAACCTGAAGCGATAGCCTTGTGCTTGCGTGCGTTCGGGCACGACCTTTTGCCCTTCGAGCAGCATGCCGGCGCCTTCGCCCAACATGGCGCGCAGCGCAAACGTCGGCGTCGGAAGAATCGTCGGCCGATGCAGCGCGCGGCCGAGCGTGCGGGTGAACTCGGCGTTGGTGACCGGATGCGGCGCGGTGGCATTCAACGCGCCCGACGCACCGTCGATGGCGAGCAGATATATGCCGGCGAGATCGTCGATGTGTATCCACGACATCCACTGCCGTCCGCTGCCGATTACGCCACCCGCGCCGAGTTTAAAGGGCGGAAGCATCTTTGCGAGCGCGCCGCCGTCGCTGCCGAGCGCGATGCCCGTTCGTACGAGCGCTACGCGCATGCCGAGACTTTCCGCGCGAAGTGCTTCGGCTTCCCAGCCGCGGCAGACGCCGGCGAGAAAATCGTTGCCCGGGCCGCTCGCTTCGGTAAACGTCGCGGTTTCGCTCGTTCCGTAATAGCCGATCGCGGATGCGGACACATAGGCCGCAGGCCGCTGCGACTGTGCCGAGAGCGCGTCGATGAAGGCGCGCGGGGCTTCGATGCGGCTCGCGGCGATCGCGGCTTTCACCGCCGGCGTCCAGCGTTGCGCGATCGGTTCGCCGGCGAGATTGACGACCACATCGCAGCCTGCGAGCGCCTCGGCGGCAGCGCCAGGATCGCGGAGCGACGCGGTTACGACGAGATCGCCTCGCCGTTCGAGCGCCCGCCGGAGATGACTTCCGATGAAGCCGGTCGCGCCGATTACACCAACGCGCACGAGCCGACGATCTCTTCGATATCGTTCATGCTCTTAGGAACAGCGGCGGTAAGATTTTCGTTGCCGTCCGGCGTGACCAGAAGGTCGTCCTCGATGCGCACGCCGATGCCCTTGAAGCGTTCGTCACACGAGAGATCTCGGTGCACGTAGATGCCGGGCTCGATCGTGGTAACCATGCCTGGTTCGAGCAGCACCGGCACGTCCGAGGTATCGCGGTACGGGCCGACGTCGTGAACGTCCATGCCGAGCCAATGCCCGGTTCCGTGCATGTAGAAGTCGCGATAGGTTTCGCGTTCGATGTTGGAATCGACGCTGCCCGAGAGCAGCCCGAGATCGATCAAACCCTCGGTGATAACCCGTACGGCGGCATGGTGGGAGTCGCGCTGCGGTGCGCCCGGACGAACGGCGTCGATCGCCGCTTGCTGCGAACGCAAAACGATCTCGTAGATGGCCCGTTGCTCCGCGGAGAAACGTCCGTTGACCGGCCACGTTCGCGTCACGTCCGTCGAATAATAATCGAGTTCGCACGCCGCATCGATCAGCAAGAGGTCGCCGTCCTGCAGGCGTCCGCGGTTCTCGCGGTAGTGCAGGATCGTGGCGTTATCGCCGGCCGCGACGATTGATTGATAGGCGACCGCCTGCGCGCCGCCGCGCCGGAATTCATATTCGAGCGCGGCTTGAATCTCGTATTCGTACAAGCCCGGTCGCGTGGCGCGCATCGCCGCGACGTGCCCGCGGCGCGTGATCTCGGCAGCGCGTCGCAGCGTCTCGATTTCCGTCGAATCTTTGATTTGACGAAGCGCATGCAGTACCGAAGCGGGGTCGACGATTGCGTCGGGGATAAAGCCTTTTCTGTGCGTCATCGAGCGCGCCCGATTCAACGCCGCGCGGACGATGCCGTCCGCACGATCGCTCGCGCCGAGCGCGAAATAGAGCGTCTCGACGTTCGTCAGGTAGTTCGGGAGCATCTCGTCGAGGGCATCGAGAGGGTAGGCGATATCGACGCCAAGGCTATCGACGGCAGCTTCGACGCCCAGCCTGCGACCGTTCCAGATCTCCATCGCGCGATCGCTTTCGCGCAAAAAGAGAATCGTACGGTGATCGGGATGTCCTGGCGCCAACAGCAAGAACGCATCGGGCTCATCGAAACCGGTCAAATAGAAGAAGTCGGAGTTCTGACGGAACGGATACTCGGTGTCGTTGTTGCGAATGATTTCCGTGGCGGCGGGAATAACGGCGACGCCGCCCGCGAAGGATTCCATCGCGTCTTCGCGCCGCTTTTCGTAAAGGGTGTTCATCGATGCGTCGTTGCGTTCTCCAGTTGAGCCGTGATCGCGTCTATTTCGCGTGCGGTGCGTCCTATTGCTGCCGAAATGGCGGCGCGATTGCGCGAAGCAAGCGCGTTTGCGATATCGGGAAACGGCTGCGGCCGGTATCCGATGCGGCCGTAGAAGAGCTCGTTCAAGCTGCGGTCGATCGCGATCTCACGATTGCCGTCGCCGCCGCGCGCATCGATCGTCCCTGCTGCCGTAGCGAAGTGAGCCATCGCCCGGCGTACCGGGCTGAGACCTCCGGCGCCGGTCTGACGCGCGAAAGCGTCAATGGCGGCGTTCATCGGCGCGATATATGGCGCGAAGCGATAGCCTTCGCGTCCCGTCGCAAAGCGCATCGCCGTTAGTGCCGCAAGGCGCGCGACGGCGCGGTGGTTGGCAAATCCCGGATCCGCTTCTGTCTGCGCGTAATGCAAATCGTCGTAGGCTGAATGATAGACGCCGAAGACGCCGCCGAAGCCATATTCGAGTACCGGTATGCCGAGATCGTAGAGAAACGGTTCGAAATCCGAACCGCCGCCCGGCCCGCGCACGCGGATACCGCCCGGCTGATGGCGCCACCGGTAATCCAGCGTCACGCTCGAGTTCGGGGCAGGGTCGGGAACGTATTGGACGACGGGCAGCACGCTGTCTTCGACCGCCGCCGTCGCCATTGCGCCGAAGCGCTGGCCGGTCGTCGCTTCGTCTTCGTTGATATAGGCCAGGCATCCGGAAGCCAATGCGCTGCGATGCGCGGAGACGTATGCTTCCGATCCCAGCTCGCCGACCTCTTCACCGTCGAATCCGACGATATAGATGGAATATTGCGGGCGCCAGCCCGATTTGTAGAGGTTGCCGAGCGCGCGCGCGACATCGAGCAGTATCGAAATGCCCGAACCGTTGTCCGTGACGCCGTACACCCATGCGTCGCGATGCGCGCCGAGCACGACCATGTGGGTGGGATCTTTGCCGGGAAGCACGCCGACGGTGTTCCAGAGCGCGGCGTTGTGCTTCACCATCATGTTCACGACCAGATGCGCCGGATGTTCGGTGATGCCGTTCTTCATGTCGTCGAGAAAGACGCGCGCGTTGCGGGCGCTGATCGGCAGCGTCGGAATCTTAATCTGCCCCTCAGAGAGCGCACCGCGTTGAATCGCGACGTTCGGGCGATACGGACCGTCGGGATAGGCGGGACCGTTGAGCGAGCCTTCACCGTCGTTTGGATCGTTGAAGAAGAGCACGCCGCGCGCACCGTGATCTTGGGCGCGTTTGGCAAGGATGCCGCGAAATGCCCGACCGTAGCGAATCAACAAGATGCGCGTGCGCGGATCGACGTGGCGCGCCGCGAGCGCGCGATAATCCGCCTGCGTGCCGTAGCCTGCATCGACGACGTTCGCGATCACGTTGCCGCTGCCGCTCCAGGCGTTGAACGGCACGCCGGCGTCGCGCCGCGAACCGTCGGGATCGCCCGCAAGGGGCGCTTCGAGCAGCGAGAGTTTCGTGGGCTTATACTTCGGCCCGTTCAAAAGCGAAAGTTCTACGTGCTTGGCAAAAGGCACGTCGTGATAGAAGGTTTCGAGCGATGCATGAAAACCGGCGCCCGCAAGAACGTCGCGCATCCACGTGGCGATGTGGTAATCGCCGGGAGTGCCGGCATAGTGCGACTCGGCGTTCAAGCGCGTCGAGTCTTGCAACGCTTCCGACGAGCTGAGCTGGTCGAGCACGTAGGATTCGTCGGTCGTGAGCGCGGCGCGTGCGCGTAGCGGCGCGACGAACAGGAGCGAGATGCAGAGCAGCGCGGCAATCGAGCGATTCAAAGATCGTGCCCTCCCTTGGATGATGAGCCGTTCGCTCGGAGCAAGCTCCGAGCCTCGCGTTCCAGGCCGCCCGATGCGATCTTCGGATGGCTCAGGTAGAACAGGGTCATGACGCGCAGGACGAAGGCATGCCGTCTGCGGTCGGTCAAGCGGGCGATGCGCGTATGAGCCGCGGCGGTCATGAAACGAAACCGTGCCCGTAGCGCCGCCGGGTTGGGGTAAACGACGGCGAAATTCAAATCGTCGTGCTCGCGGTCTTCGTCGCGATCGATGAACGAGTCGAGCAGAATGTGCAGCGCGGCGACGAAGGGGAAATAGGCGTCGTAGGCGCCGGAAATCTCTTCGGGACGGCCGGAAAATGCTTCGTAGAGCGCGGCAAAAACGTGCATGTTCGAACCCGAGGCGCACGCGAATTCATGCCAATCCAGCATCGCAAAACGGTCGCGGTTGCGTTCGTACCACTCGACGCACGCAATTTCACGCGTGCCGTTCGGCAAATGCTTGAACGTCTGCAGATCGCCGTAAAAACTCGCCGCGTCGGCAAAATGCGGCAGCAGACGATCGAGATGTGGAGCGTCGCGAAGGGCCTCTTGCGTCCGCGCGACCAGCGTTCGAAGGTAACCACCGTCGTCGCCCGGCGGACCGAGCGCATAATACTCCTGCGGTCCTGCACCCGGATCGAGTGCGTCGGCGATGGCGCGATGCAGCCGCGGATAGGCCTCCGGCGGAACGTCGGGATGGCGATCGCAGAGGTTGTCGAGATAATCGTAGATCGTTTCGAGCGGCGTCACGATGGCGATATACTGCGCCGCCGCCTCGGCCGGAAGAAAGGTCGCCAAGATGGCGGCGCCGGCAACGTGAAACGCTTTCCCGTCGATACTGGCGAGCGCTTCGGCGCGAAGGCGATCGTCGGGAATCGCTTCGGCGCCGGTGCGAAGCGACGCCAAGAGCGCCGCCGCCGGCGGCACGACGCGCGTGAGGAAGCGCGTCAGATCGAGCGGCAGCAGCGGATCGTCCAGCAAGAGCGCGCGCAGCCGTTCGGGGCTCGCGGCAACGCGCCGAAGCGCAAAAGCGATATCGTCGAACACGCGCTAGAGACCGGCCACGAATCGTCCGGGATTCAAAATGCGTTTGGGATCGAAGCGTTCTTTGAGCGCGCGCATCTGTGGCAACGCGTCGGGAGCGCTGCCCCATACGGCGAGAACGGCTCGCGAGGGATGATTGCCGGCGATAATTATCGCTTCGGGTTCGTCGTCGTGCAATGCGTCGTCGAAGATTTCGATCTTCGCGCCGAGTGCGTGTGCGTCGAGATCGCTCACGCGAACGATGACGTCGCCGTTCATCGCGTCGACGATGACGTCGGTGCGAAATTCAAAACGTTGCGCGAGCGTTTGCAGCGCCATCGCACGCCCGATTGCGTCGTCGTGAAACGCCGGAATCCGATAGGTGATCGAACGTTCTCCGATTGAGGCGACATAAGCGTCGACGATGCGCTCGAATGCCTCGCGGGCGCCCGCGTCGATGACCGACGTGTCGGGTACGCCGGCGCGACCCATCCACGCGCGCAATTCGCGCGTTCCGCGATCGACGACCGCGCGGCTTCCTTCCAATATGACGAATAGTCGGCCTTCGATGCCGTCCTCGCCTTCGAGCGTTTTAAATCCGTCGATCCAGAATGCCGCGGCCGGAACCACGTCGAGGGCGTGCATGTGCGAGATCGCGCGCGCCCGCGTTCCCTCGGGAAGGCGCATGAGAAATCCGCGCGTAGCTTCGGGAAGCGCGATCGTTTTGAGGTTGGCTTGTACGAGTACGGCAAGGGTGCCGAACGAACCGACGTACAGGCGGCTCATGTCGTACCCCGCGACGTTCTTAACGACCATGCCGCCCGCTCGGGCGATCGTGCCGTCGGCGAGCACCGCGACCGATCCGATGACGAAGTCGCGCGGGCGGCCGTACAGATGACGGCGCGGGCCCAGCCATCCCGCGGAGAGCGTGCCGCCGACGGTTGCGTCGTTCGCGAAGGGCGCATCGAACGGCACGTGCGTGCTGTGCGCGGCCAATCGCTGCGCGAGTACGCGCAAACGAACGCCGCTTTGAACCGCGACGGTAAGATCGGCCGGTGCGTCTTCCACGATCTCGTCGAAATCGAGCATCGAAAGCTGTAGCGCGTCGGGATCGGGCGGATAGCCCATGCCGGAGAGCGTGCCGCCTGCGCGTACGGTAACGGCGCGGCCGTCACGATTGCATTCGGCGATCAGGGCCGCGAGCGATTCCGCGGTCATACGATCGGTTTGACTTCCGCGCATTGCGCCCCCGTTGGAAAAAGTTTCTCTGGATTGAGCCTGCGCTGCGGGTCGAAGACGTCGCGCACTCGCGCCATCGTCGCGAGATCGTTCGTCGAATACACGCGCGTCATGCCGTCGCGCTTTTCGTAGCCGATGCCGTGCTCGCCCGAGATCGTGCCGCCGAGCGCGATTGCCGTTTCCAAGATCGCGTTGCCCGATTCGACCACCGCTTGCACTTCTTTGGGGTTGGATTTGTCGTAGCACAGCATCGGATGCAGATTGCCGTCGCCCGCATGAAAGACGTTTGCCACGGTGAGCTTATACTCGCGCGCGATCTCTTCCACCGCATGGAGCGCTTTCGGAAGGGTGCTGCGGCGCACGCAGACGTCTTGCAGATAGTAGTTCGGCGAAATGCGCCCCATCGCGCCGGCGGCGCCTTTTCGACCGGCCCACAGCGCGTCGCGTTCGGCTTGGGATCGCGCGGCGCGCCACGTCGTGGCGCCGTGCTCTTTGGCGATGCGTTCGATTTCGCGTTCGTACGCGTCCATGTCGTCTTCGAAACCGGCGTGCTCGACGAGCAACACCGCGCCTGCGTCGGTCGGGTAGCCTGCGTGAAACGCGGCTTCGACCGCCCGCGCCATGACCGCATCCATCATCTCGAGCGCGGTCGGCACGATTCCGGCTGCGATGATCGACGAGACCGCGTCGGAGGCGGATTCGACGTCGGGGAACGTGGCGAGCCAGACGCGCACGGCTTCCGGCGCTTTCATCAGTCGAATCCACGCGGAGGTCACGATGCCGAGGGTCCCCTCACTCCCGACCAGTGCTGCAGTCAAATCGTAGCCTGGCCGGTCGATCGAGGTCTTGAAGACCTCGCCGTGCTCGTCGACGACTTCGAGACCGAGCACGTGATTGACCGTGGTTCCATAGGAGAGGCAATGCGGGCCGCCGGCATTGGTTGCGACGTTGCCGCCGATCGTCGACGTCTTCTGCGAGGACGGATCGGGAGCGTAGAAGAGCCCGAAGGGCGCCGCCGCCGTCGATACGCCGAGGTTCACGACGCCGGGCTGCACGCGCGCGCGCCGGCGAGCCGCGTCGAGTTCCAAGATGCGATTCATGCGTGCGAACGAAATCACGATGCCGCCCTCGATTGGGACCGCTCCGCCGCAAAGCCCGGTGCCGGCACCGCGAGGCACGATCGGTTCGCCGCACTCGCGTGCGATTTTCACGACGGCGCTAACGTCGTTGGTCGAGGCGGGCAGCACGACCGCCGACGGGGCGCTACCGTCGGTATACGCGTCGAATGAGTAGACGGCCAGGTCTTCGGGCTGCATTTTGACCGCATCGGCGCCGAGCGCGTCGATCAACCGTTGCGCGAGCATCTCCCGCGTTTTTGCCCGAGCAGGAAGCGGAGCCTGCCCGCGACAACGGCTTGAGGAACCGTGTTCTTATTTGGCCGCAAGAAAGAAAAGAAAGGCCCGCAGATCGCGCAGCCCACGGCGGCTCAGAAGCGCTCGGCTTTTCGCATGCCGGTCGAGTTCGATCTGCTGTATACCTTGGAAGGCCGGGCGGGCAGGCGCCACGGCCGCGCTAACGACCTCTCGGCAGGCGGCCTGCGAATCTCCACTGATGAGGATCTGATCAAGGGCTCCGTTCTCGAGCTCAATTTCCGTCTTCCCGACGAATTTTTGGCGGAGCTGACCGTCGACAAGGAAGTGTTCGAACAGACGCCATTCGGACCGCGCCCCACGACCGTAAAAGCGCAGCCGCCGCCCTTCCAGCCGATGCGCATGCGCGCGCGTGTGCTCTCGACGTTTTACGTCTCCGCTACGAAACAGCTGGCGCACGGCTCACAGTTTATCGACATCGAAGAAGAGGCGCGCGAAGAATTGACGCGCTTCATTCACCTGTGGCAGTTGCATCGCATTCGCATGCGCGCCGAAGCAAACAGGTAACGTCGCCGGCGCTCATCACTGCATCGAACGTTCGAAGCCGCGATCGTCGGCTCAACGTCCGTAAAGCAGATAGTTCTGTCGAATCGCTTTGAATTCGTCTAGGCGCGCCGTCCATTGCGATTCGATCTGCTCGACGGATTTGCCGGAGACGAGCCCTTCGCGTAACGAAGCGGTGCCCCAATCGAGATCGAGTCCTTGCGGATGGCGGATCGAGATCGCGTGCGGTGCGACGTCGCGAACGCCGGCGAGTATTTCAACGGCGGTGCGCACGGCGAGAAACGCGCGCGGATTGAAGATCACGAGCTCTACGCCGCTGAGTTCTTTGCCCTCCCAGAAGCCCGAAATGGGCGACCAGGCCGCGGGGCGGAAATAGACGCCGGGAAGATTGCGCGCGTTCAGGTGGGCGGCGAGGGCGTCGCCGTTTAAGCCGAGCGCGCCCGCGTAGAGAAACGGTTTGGTAAACCCGGTACCGTTGTTGATGCCCGCATTATCGATCAATCCGGTACACAGAATCGCAAACGCCGTGATCCATTCCGGAACGTACGGTGAGGTTTGCACCCACTGCAAGCCGGTGTCGGGCCAGATCATCGAGCCGCGGTAGCCGTGCATTTTGACGACGCGCAGGTTCGCGCCGATGCCGAAGTGGCCGTTGAACAGGCGCGCGAGTTCCCCGACGGTCATTCCGTGGCGCATCGCGATCGGGTAGAGGCCGATGAACGATTCGAATTGCGGTTCGAGCACGGGGCCCTCGACGCGATTTCCCACCGGATTCGGCCGGTCCAAGATCCAGATTTCGCGGTCGAAACGCTTGGCGTCTTGCATCGCATACGCCATCGTGGATATGAATGTGTACGCGCGGTCTCCGATGTCTTGGATGTCGAAGAGCAGAACGTCGACCTCGTGCAGCATTGACGCCGTCATGTGCCGGGTCGGGCCGTAGAGGCTATAGACGGGAAGATGCGTTTGCGGATCGCCGTACGAGCGAACGTACGACCCTGCCGGACGATCGCCGCGGAAGCCATGTTCGGGCGCGTAGATCGCCTTTACGTGAATCGACGGATTGTCGCGCATCGCGTCCACAATGGGAATCAGCCGCGACGTGACGCCGGTTTGATTCGTGATGACGCCGACCGTGCGGCCGTTTAATTCGCGCCAGGTTTCGCGCAAGAAGACTTCGTCGCCCAGCGTGATATTTGCGCGTGGAAGCGTACCGGCGCGGGCAAAAGCGGTGCTCGCGGCAGCGGCGCCGGTCAGCGCCAGCATCCGGCGGCGATTCACGATACCAACCGCAAGTCGGTATTCGAAGGTATGATCGCAGCGCCGCGGGCGCGCGCGAAGAGTTCGCGTATCGCGTCGATGCCGTCGTCGCCCAGATCGTCGCTGTAGCCGTTTACGTAGAGATCGATATGCTTGCGCATCACGTCGTCGCTCATCTCGAAAGCGTGTTCGCGAACGTACGGCATGATCGCTGCTTCGTCGCGGCGAGCAAAGGCCAAGCTCTCGCGTATCGCCCGATCGACGGCCCGCGCGTGTTCGTCGTCGACGTCGTTGCGAACCAGGATTCCGCCGAGCGGAATCGGCTTGCCCGTCTGGTTCTCCCACCATTCACCGAGATCGGCAATGGATACGAGCCCCGCTTGCGGATAGGTGAAGCGCGATTCGTGGATGATGAGGCCCGCATCGACCTCGCCGCGCGCGACGGCGGGAATGATTTCGTCGAAGCGCAGCTGCACCGTCTGCGGGCGCGCGCCGAGCGCGAGTTGCAAGAGCATGAACGCCGTCGTGCGCTCGCCAGGAATCGCGACGCGGCGACCGGCGAGCGATCCGAGATCGCAGGCGTCATCCGGGCGCATGACCACGAGCGGACCGCAGCCTCGGCCGAGCGCCCCGCCTGCACGCAGCAACCGATAATCGTTCATCAGGTAAGGAATCGCGCCGTAACTCACCTTCGTCAGTTCGTACTCCGCGCGCGCAGCGGACGTATTCAACTCTTCGATATCGGCGAGATGCACGCGCACGCGTGGCGCGCCGGGAAGCAACCCGTTCGTTAGCGCTGCAAAGATATAGGTGTCGTTCGGGCAGGGCGAGTAGGCTAAGGTATAGAGGCGGTCCTTCGACTGCGCAGGTTCGCGCTTTGCGCGAACCATGCTCCGCTCAGGATGACACTCAGTCGGCATTTGCGGGGATCGTGTAGAGAAGATCGAGCGCCGCGTTGAGGACTTGGCGCAGGCCGCGAACGCCCGCTTCGAAATCCCAGCCGCTGCTCTTGCGATCGCCGACGATATTCGAGATGCCGCGCACTTCGAGCGCCGGTACGCCGAGCAGTTGCGCCGCGCGTAACACGGCGAAGCCTTCCATCGTTTCGATGTCGACGCGGCGTTCGCGCAGACGGCGTGCGGATGCATCCGTCGAGGTGACGCGCGTTACGGTGATCCCGCGCACGAGCGGGAACCCGAGCGCCATGACCGCGTCGACCAGATTAGCATCGGCATGCACGTGATCGATGACGGAGTGCCCGTCGGGAAGCACGATGGATTCGCCCGTCTCCAGATCCAACTGCATCGTCTCTTCACCCACGACGACGCCGTCGCCGACGCGCGCGACCCCTGGAAACGCCCCGGCGATGCCGGCGCTGATCAGCATGTCGTATTTCGTTTTCATCAGCGCCTGGGTGACGCGAGAGGCCGCATCGACCGGACCGACGCCGGCGCTGAGCACTTCGACGCCGGCGCGCGCATTGATGAAGTCGAGTTCTTGCGGCACGGCGCAGACCAAGAGGATCACTACGGAACTCCAATCAGCTTGTGGGTTTGCAGGGAGATACGAAAACGGTCGGGATGCGCTTTGGCGTACGCCAGCGCAAGCTCGATGTTTTCGCGCTTGTTGCCCTCAGGCTGTAGCAAGATCGGTTTGATTTCTGTAAAGTGTGTTAGGTGCTCTTCGGGGACCCGCCGGTCCACGATCAGCTTGGCCTCGTTCGCCCGCGCGGCCATGCGCGGATCGACCCGTTCCTTGGGCGAGACGCACAGCCAGACGTCCTCAGGCAGATCGGTGAAGAGGGTGCCGTTCGATTCGATATGGACGCGGCGGCCGTCGCGTCGCAGGGCGTCGATGAGAGCCGGGGTTTCCGCCTGGGCGAGGGGCTCGCCGCCGGTCAGAATCACCATCGGGCAGTCGCCGCCCAGCTCGCGGACCCGTTCAACGACCCGATCGACCGTTGCCAAAAACTTCAAAGAGTAGTCCGTGTCGCAGAAGTCACATGCGAGGTTGCAGCCGGCGAGACGCACGAAAACCGCGGGGGTTCCGCTCCATAGCCCCTCGCCCTGAATGCTGTAAAAGATCTCGGCAAGCTGCAGCACGATACATCTACGACCCGAAGTCGCTTCTTTGTAACACCGCGCAGCTATTGGCAGTTTCCCACAACACCAGCTCGTCGAGCCCCGGCAACGGGCCCTCGAGTGCCCGCCAGGCCCAAAGAACTATGTGCTCCGCGGTCGGGTTTTCGATAAAATCGTTGAGGGTTTGATGGTCGAGCACGTCGATGACGTGCTGACGTACGATCTGCTTGATCGTATCGAAATCCTCGATCATGCCTTTGGCCGCGCCGTCGGTTTGGATAGGCCCGCGAATGGCAACGTCGAGCCGGTAGGAGTGACCGTGCATCCGGGAACATTTGCCCGAATGAAACGGGAGTACGTGAGCCGCTTCAAAGCGGAAGTGCTTGCGAATCTGCATGGGGAAACGGTTTTGAGCCTTCGCGCCCACCCAGCGCGAGTCCGTTAGGGAAGGGTACTTCAGCCTTGTCGCTTCGAATCAATCGCGAGGAACTGGTGCTGGCCGCCGTGGTGGGCGAGGCCGCACCCATGCTTATCAACAGCGGTCTCTACGAAGTCTCCTTCGAAGGCCAGCCGCTCATCGTCCCGTCGGTCGGAGGGATCACCCCGAACGTCCGCGTGGGGGACTCCGCCTTTGCCTTCATGGCCGATCACATCGAACCGGGCGTCACGATACGCCACCCCGACGATCGTCAGAATACCGCGCTCAATACGCTCGCCTGCATCGGCAACGAAGCCGTGGTCGTGACGGGCGACGCGAAGGGCGAGCACGGGCGCGTCACCGGAAAGCATGGGGGCGTCGAACACGTGATGGTCGATTTCCCGGCCGACGTGATGAAGCGGATGGTGGTCGGCGACAAGATTCAAGTGTGGTCGTGCGGACTGGGCATGCGCTTGCTCGATGCGCCCCACGTCAAAGCGTTTAACGCCGATCCCGATCTGTTTCATAAGATGGGCGTCGAGGTGCACGGCGGACGCGTCCACGTGCGCGTCGCGCGCAAGATTCCGGCGGTCGTGATGGGTTCCGGATTGGGACGCGCGACCGTCGTGCGCGGCGATTACGACATCCAGACGTTCGACGATCCGATCGCTGCCGAATACGGCCTGCGGGATCTGATGCTCGGCGACATCGTCGCGATCGTCGACGCCGATAATTCGTTCGGGCGCATCTACCGTGGCGGCGCGATATCGGTCGGCGTCGTCGTGCACGGCCGGTCGTTCGTTGCCGGTCATGGTCCGGGCGTAACGACGCTGCTGACGTCGGCAAAAGGCGAAATCGACGTCACCGTCGATCGCGACGCGAATCTCGCCAAGATCCTCCGCTTGCGTTAGACTCGCGCGCACCTGACGCGCGCGGTCAATCGCCTTCGATAAAGCGCAGCGCCTGACGCGACGCGCGTTCGAGATCCTCGTCGCCGACCGCAACGCTGAATTCGAGGGTCATGCCGGCGTGATGACGCGCACGGTAGCGCGCGAAGCGCCACGCACGGTCGTCGACGTCGCCGTAGACGTCGAGAAAATCGCCGTGCACGCGCGCTGGAATCATCATGTGCACCACCGAGAGATCGACCGCGGGATGTCCGCGATGCAGATCGCCCCAATCGATGACGCCGCTGAGACGATTGCTTTCGTCGAGCAGCAAATGCCTCGCGTAGAGGTCCCCGTGCACGAGCGTCAACGGGGCTTTCGGCGGGTCTTCATCGACCTTGAGCCGCTCGCGGTCGAGCTTGCCGATCGTGTCGGGCGGAAGTTCGGCATCGAAAGTCGATGCATCGATGGCATGCAACGTTCGCAAAAACTCTCCGAGATCGACGGCGAGTTGCTTGCGGTCGGCATAGGAGAGCAGTCGAGAACACGCCGTTTCGCCCGCAACGCGTTCGTATCCGATGAATTTCCATGGATATTCGAATTGCGGCGATCCGGCGAATTGCGGTTTGGGCACCGGCAGCGGCAGCGCTGCCGCGATCTCGGGCATGAAGGTGAGTTCGCGTTCCATCAGCGTAGCGGCGACCGCGCGCTGCGGAAAGCGAAAGATGTAGCGTTCGTCGACGAGGTACGCGGCGTTGTCCCAGCCGGCACCCGCCCGGCGAATCGAAGCGCCGGCAAGCTGCGGAAATTGCGCGGCGATGAGTCGCCGTGCTAACGTTTCGTCGACGCTGAGTTCGGGGGTCCAGGCGGGACTCATTGCAACGCGCGTTCGAAATCGGCGATCAGATCGCCGATCGCTTCGAGACCGACCGAAAGACGCAGCAGCGACGAACCCTTGCCGTGTCCGCTCCACATCGCTCCGGGTTGTGCGATGAGCGACTCCACGCCGCCCAGGCTCACTGCCGAATGCACCAATTGCAACCGGTCGATGACGCGACGCGCGTCTTCGAACGAGCCGTCGATTTCGAAGCTCAGCAACCCGCCGTATCCGCGCATCTGCGCTCGCGCGACGTCGTGGCACGGATGGTTCTCTAAGCCGGGGTAATAGACGCGCGTCACGCGCGGATGATCCCGTAGATAGGCGGCAAGCGCCGATGCGTTCGCGTTGTGGCGTTGCACGCGCATGTCGAGCGTGCGCAAGCCGCGCAGCAGCAGCCATGCTTCGAATGGACCGAGCGTTGCCCCAACGATGTGATGCGTCTGCCAAATGCGGTCGATCAACGCCCGCGACGCGACGGCGACGCCGGCGAGCAGATCGGAGTGTCCGCCGAGGTACTTCGTCGCGCTATGTAGCACGACGTCTGCGCCAAAGGCAAGCGGGTTCTGATTGACGGGCGTGGCGATCGTGTTATCGACGGCGACCAGCGCGCCGCGTTCGTGCGCGATAGTCCCGACCGCTCGAAGATCGGTGACTCCGAGGAGCGGATTGCTGGGCGTTTCCAACAAGACGAGCGCGGTGTTCTCGCGCATCGCCTCGGCGAATGCTTGCGGATCGGTTTGGTCGACGAAGGTCGCGTCGACGCCGAAGCGCGAGAGCACGTTACTCATCAGCTTGCGCGTTCCGTCGTAGATGGCGCTCTGGGCCACGACGTGGCCGCCCGCTTGGGTGAGCGCCAACACGGTCGCGGAAATCGCGCCCATGCCCGAGGCGCTGACCATCGCGGCTTCCCCGCCTTCGATGGAAGCGACGACGCGTTCGACCTGCGCGTGATTGGGATTACCGTACCGTGTGTAAAACCGTTCGTACCCCGGCGTCGCCGACGCGCGTGCCATCGATTCCGCGTCGGCGAAGGCAAACGTCGAGGTTTGATAGATCGGTGGGGTTACGTCGCCCTCTCCATCGGCATGGCCGTGGATCAGACGTGTTTCGAACTCCACGAGCTTACATCGGAACGGTGAAGGCGACGACCTCGTTGTTGTCGCGATGGCACGTCCAAAAATGCTTGCCGTCGAACGCGAGCGAACGCGCCCCGAAGGGTACGGCCGCCATGTCGGTTTCGACCGGATGGCCGTTGCGTGCGTCGACTTTCGTCAGACGAATTTCGTCGAGTTCGTCATCGCCCGTCAGCAAGTAGAAACAGCCGTCGACGACGGTGAGGCCGACGGGGTGGCGCGAGAGCGGAATTTCGTGGATGATCTTGCCGCTCGAGTCGAGGGCCAGGATGCGCTTGTTTCCCGCTTGGCTCAAAAAGAGCGTGTCGCCGTCGAAGGCAAGCTGCGAACCGGTGAATTCCGGTGCCGCAAAACACTCGGTGTTCTTGAAGCCGTGTCCCGGAATGAAGCGGCAGACGTAGCGGTCGTCGTCGTCACCCTTGCCGACGACGAAGCGCAATTCGTCGCCGATCACTGTGCCGCCGTACATTCTGCCCGGCGTCGGCGATTCACTCAGCACCGTCCATTTGTCGGGATCCATTTCGTAGAGGCGCAGCGTCTCCCAGGAGCCGAGCCACACGTGTTCTCCGTCGTAAACGACCGGCTGGACGCGCGGTCCCGGTGCGGGCAGGCGCAGAAATTCTTCGATCTGGTCGAGCGTGTTCAATTCATTCTCCGTCTTGAGGTTCTAGGAGTCTGACTACGGCAGAGGTTTCCCTTACTCCGCTCGCAGCGCCACCGGTTGCCGGAAAAGCAAAGATCGCGGGCCTTCGCCGGTCCTCATCGGACCCTAGCGTAGGCTCGCGATCTTCGTGCTTCGTGAAGAGCCGGAGAACGCTTAGAGCGCTCCGGCCGGCCCCATCTTCTCGAGGCGTTTCTTGAGATCGGCCAGGAAACCGCTTGCGACATAGCCGTCGACGACGCGATGGTCGAGCGAGAGGCACGAGTTCATTACGTAGCGGGGCGCGAACGAGTCGTCGTCCTGCACGAGCAGTTTCTTTTCGACCGTCTCCATCGTGACGATACCCGCTTGACCGGCGTTGATGATCGGCGCCGATGCCCACGAACCGTTGGCACCGTTGTTATTGACGGTGAACGTTCCGCCGGCCAGATCGTCGGCCCCGAGCTTGCCGCGGCGCGCTTTGTCGATCAGTTCACCCGCCGCGATCGCGAGCCCCTTGATCGAAAGTTGATCGGCGTTCTTGACGACCGGCACCACCAGATTCGTCGCGAGTCCGATCGCGATGCCGACGTTCACATCTTTATTGACGTAGATGCCATCGGGCGTGAACTTCGCATTCATGAGCGGGAAGACCGAAAGCGATTCGACGACCGCGCGCATGAAGAAGGGAAGCAGCGTGAGTTTGTAGCCCGTCTCGCGCTCGAAGCGGTCCTTTTCACGAGCGCGCCACTTCCAGACGTTCGTGACGTCGATCGAAACCATCGACCACGCGTGCGGCGCGGTATGTTTCGATTCGACCATGCGCTCCGCGATGATGCGGCGCGCTTGCGTGAGCGGAATGGTCGTGCCCGGAATCGGTTCGCCGTAGGTCGAGGTTCCCGATGGCGGTGGAGTGCCCGGCGTCGACGGACGCGACGGTGCAAACGACGGCGGCGGCGTTGCGCCGAAATTCGTTCCGGTCGCGATCGCTTGTCCGACCGCGGCGGCCGGTCCCATCGATGCGGCGGTCAATACGTCGTCGGCGGTCACGCGACCGTTTGCGCCGCTGCCGCGAATCGAGCGGATGTCGATGTGATGCTCGCGCGCGAGTTTACGCACGGCGGGCGATGCCTTGCGCAGCGCTTCCTCCATGCCGGCGGCGTCCATCGGTTGCGCGAGGCCGCCCGAAGCGCCATACGAACTCGGAACGACGTTCTCGCTGCGCGCGTGGCCGTTACCGTTCGCACTTGCCACTTGCACGCCCGGTGAAAAACGGTCTTCGGCCGCTGCGGTAGGCTGCGACGATTGCGCGGGTTGCGACGGTGCAGAAGGCTCGGATTTTGCCGCGCCGACTTCTTCGATGACGGCGATCGCCGTGCCGATCGGCACCGTGTCGCCTTCCTTCACGAGCACTTCTTTGATCACGCCCGTGACCGGTGCGGGAACTTCGGCGTTGACCTTGTCGGTCGACACCTCCAGAAACGGTTCGTATTTTTCAACCGTGTCGCCGACTTTTTTCAGCCATTGCGAGACCGTCCCTTCGGTAACGGTTTCGCCCAACTGCGGCATCGTAATAGTGGTAGCCATTGTTTTATCCTAATCCCATTACACTAAAGCGGTTCTGATGGGTGAGCGAGCGTTACCGCAGTTCCCGCAACGGGGCTCTGAGGCGACCGCGGAGCCACGGATTGGCGAGAGCGGTCGCGAGGGCAGTAGCGTTTTCCCATGGATGGGAAAACGCGCGCGTCCCGTGCGGGAGCTGCGGCAATGCGAGCGTCGCGCATCAGAATCGAACCAACTCGCGCATTGCATCGGCCATTTTTTCAGGCGACGACATGTATTCGTGTTCCAGCGGTTCCGCGTAGCCCATTGCGGGAACGTCGGGAGCGCAGAGACGGCGGATCGGTCCATCGAGCGAGAAGAGCGCCTCTTCCGCGACCATCGCCGAAATTTCGGCGCCGATACCGCCGAATTTATTGTCTTCGTGAATGATCAGCAGCTTGCGCGTTTTCTCGACGCTGTTCAGAATCGCCGTCTTGTCCATCGGACGGATCGAGCGCAGGTCGATGACTTCGACCGACATGCCTTCGTCTTCGAGCTTCTTCGCCGCTTCGAGCGCCCAATGCACGTAGAGGCCGTACGACACGACGGTGAGCTGTTTGCCTTCTTTAAGGACGTTGGCTTTGCCCAGCGGAATCGTGTAGTGCCCTTCGGGCACTTCGCCTTTGATCAAGCGGTATGTTTTCTTGTGTTCGAGGAAGAGTACCGGATCGGGATCGTCGATCGCGGCATTGAGGAGGCCTTTGACGTCGGCCGGAAATGCAGGCGCGACGATCTTCAGACCCGGAACGTGATAGAAGAGCGCTTCGATCGAAACCGAGTGTGAGAGCGCGCCGCGAACGCCGCCGCCGTAGGGCGTGCGGATCACGAGCGGGCACGTGTACTCGCCGTTGCTGCGATAGCGGGTCTTCGCCGCTTCGCCGACGATCTGGTTGAACGCCGGATAAATGAAGTCGGCAAATTGGATTTCGGCGATCGGGCGCAGGCCTTCCATCGCCATGCCGATTGCGATGCCGACGATCGATGCTTCGGCGATCGGCGTGTCGATCACGCGTTCGGGTCCGAACTCGTTGATGAAATCCTTCGTGATGAGGAACACGTTGCCGCGCGCGCCGACGTCTTCACCGAGAATAACGGTGCGGTCGTCGTTCTTCATGGCTTCGTACAGCGTTTCGCGTACGGCCTCGACGTTGTTGAGGACTTTCGATCCGGCGGTCACTGCCACGGCTGCCAGGCTCCTTCGTACAAATGGGTATAGAGATCGGACGGCTTCGGATAGGGAACGGCTTCGGCTTTATCCGTCGCGTCGTTCGTCTCGCGCAGCACGTCTTTTTTCATTGCGGCGACGTCCGCTTCGCTTATGACGCCGCTTTCGATCAAGAGGTGCTCGAATGCCGGCACCGGGTCGTGTTTGCGAGCTTCCGCGACGACTTCTTTCGTGCGGTACGTCATGTCGTTGTCGTCTGTCGAGTGCGCGAGGAACCGGTAGCAGGTGCCTTCCACGATCGTGGGGCCGCCGCCGGAACGCGCGCGATCCATCGCTTCTTTCACGGTCGCATAGGTTTCGATCGGATCGAAACCGTTGAAACGCTTGCCGGGCATACCGTAGCCGGCGGCGCGCTTCCAAATCTCGGGCTGCGCCATCTGTTTTTCGAGCGGCGTCGAAATCGCCCACTCGTTGTTCTCGACGAGCATCACGAGCGGCAGCTTGTGGACGGCCGCGAAGTTCATCGACTCGTGCCACTCGCCTTCGGAGGTCGTGCCGTCGCCGCAGGTGACGAGCACCGCGCGTCCGCTTTCGCCGCGATACTTCATGGCGTATGCCGCGCCCACGGCGTGCGGAATATGTGCGGCCAGAATCGAGCTGAACGACATCAAGCCGGCGGCCTTCGACGAATAGTGATTGGGAAATTGGCGTCCGCCGTTGTGATCGTCGGCGCGCGCAAAGATCGAAAGCATGATCTCGTACGGCGTCAGGCCGATTCCGAGCGCAAGTCCTAAATCGCGGTAGTACGGCGCAAGTATGTCCTTGCCGCGATTAAAGGCCATTGCTGCGCCGGCCTGCAGCGCCTCATGCCCTTCGCTTCCAAGCGCGAAGGGAACTTTGCCTTGACGATTGAGTTGGAAGCCGCGATTGTCGAGCTGGCGCTGCAAGAGCATGTTGCGGAAGATCTGACGCAATTGCTCGTCGGTCAGGCCGTGACGATCTAGGCTTTTCGCCTTGGTGTCGGTTTTAGCCATTTTTCAAATTGTCATCCTGAGCTTGTCGAAGGGCTGAGCTTGTCGAAGGGCTGAGCGGAGTCGAAGGACCGCCGTCAGCGCCAGGGCTGATGCGTATCCGCGTAAACGTTCGTGTAAAGATCCGACGGAGCCGGATACGGCATAGCCTCGGCCCGGTCCGTCGCTTCGTTCGCCTCGGCAAGCACGGAACGCTTCAAGTCCTCGAGGCCTTCGGCGGTCAGCACGCCGCGTTCGACGAGGAACCGTTCGAAGTTCGGTACGGGATCGTCTTTGCGACGCTCGGCGACCTCTTCGCGAGAACGGTACGTCCGGTCATCGTCGTCGGTGGTATGCGCGAGGAACCGGTAGCACTTGGCTTCGATTAAAGTCGGACCGCCGCCGGACCGGGCGCGGTCCATCGCTTCTTTGACCGCCGCGTAGCACGCGATCGGATCGAATCCGTTGACCTGCTTGCCGGGCATGCCGTAGCCCGCGGCGCGGTCGACAATGTTCGGATTGGCCATTTGCTTGGCGAGCGGCGTGGAGATGGCCCACTCGTTGTTCTCGCAGAGAAAGACGATCGGCAGCTTGTGGACGGCCGCAAAGTTCATCGACTCGTGGAACTCGCCCTCAGAGGTCGCGCCGTCGCCGGTCGTGGTCAGGACCGCGCGTCCGGCCTCTTTCCGGTACTTGATCGCATAGGCGGCACCCACCGCGTGGGGTAGCTGGGCTGCGAGGACCGAGCTGATGCTGTAGAGGCCGAGCTTCCGGCTCGCGTAGTGGTGCGGGAACTGCCGCCCGCCCGAATGGTCGGCCGCGCGCGCGAAGAGCGAGAGCAGCACCTCGAGCGGCGAGAGGCCGATCCCGACGTCGAGCCCGAGGTCGCGATAGTACGGAACGAGGATGTCCTTACCGCGCACGAACGCCATGGCGGCGCCGGCCTGGACCGCTTCGTGTCCCTCGCCGGCCGAGGCAAAGGGGATCTTGCCTTGGCGATTGAGTTCGAACCCGCGCCCTTCCAGGCGCCGGTGCATGAGCATCGTCCGCAACATTTGGACGAGCTGCTCGTCGGTGAGACCGTGCCGCTCGAAGCTCGCTTTTGCCGTACCGCTCTTGGAAGCCACGAGGGGTGGTAGTCCTTAGGCCCCAGCGGGTCCTGCGAGGCTACTCGAACGGCTTTCCGACGGGCCACTCCACGCACGGTTCGACTTTGAAGATCCCGTCATGAAGCGCTTCTCGCATACGATTGGTGAGTGGAAAGATCGTTATAGCGTCTTGCTGGGTGAATGGATGCCCGACGAGCTTCGAAAGCAGACTAACGGTGCCGGGCGTCCGACGTTCGTACATCGAGAACGTCGGGTATTGCTTGCGCCGGTCGTAGCGGGGCTGCCGTCGCATGATAACCCCACGCCTTGAACCAACGCCGCCAGCACAAATGCGCCAATCATCATCGTCGCTTTCGCAGCGATGCCGCAAATGCCCGGCTGGTATTCACAGTACTCGCCGGATTGCGTAGTTCTTTAGCACCAAACTCCGTATTTTCGCAGGTTCGTCCACCAGGTTTGGTTGAAAAGGCCGCCCGCTATGTTTTCGTGGATTCCGCGCGCTTTCGTTGCGTTTGCAAGCGTGTGCCTCATGGTGTTATTCGTGCACGCCCGGGCGGAAGCGATGGTCGAATACTGCCCTGCAATGGTGACGATGTCGCCGGCCGGCGCCCCCGGTGCTGCGCCCGGTGCGGCACCGCGCGCATCGACGTATGCGTTGTGGCTCTCGGCGTCGACGCCGAGAAATGTGAGCGGCCGCGCGGCAATTCATACCGATGCCGGATGGTATGTCGTAAACGTCCCGGAGACGGCGTTGACGCAAGTTACGCAACAATGGAAAGACCGCTACGTTCAATTTTCGCGGCGCGTCGCTCAATCCGCGCCACTCTTCGTCTCTTTTCCCAAGCCGGTGTCCGTTGCTTCGGCATTTATGCTGAACGCCAAAACACAGGGTGAGACGCAGCTTGGGTGGGACGCGAAAGGCACGGTCCAGTGCAGCCCGCAGATCGACCGGCTCGAAAGGCCGCGATCGAATCGACAGTTGGCGCCTACAGGGATGCAGCCGCATCTCATCAGTCCGCTCTTTGTTGCACCGCAGCCGCCTGCGAGTGCGCAGGTGCTTCCGGCGATGCTTTCCAGCGGCCCCGGTGACACGTCGTGTCCCGTCCCGTTCAGAGATGCGAAGGCTTTTAATTTGCCTCGGGTTCCGTACCCTGAGGCCGCAAAGTACCGCTCGGTCAAATACGGCGACGCGTTCGTAGAAGTCGCCATTTCCGCGACCGGATCCGTCGACGATGCGTGGATTTTTGCGCCCACCGGTAGTCCGCCGCTGGATCAAGCCGCCGTTCGCGCCGCAAAAATGACGTCCTATAAACCCGCGATCGCATTTTGCCAAAAAGTGCCGTCGATTTACTCGTTCCTTTCAGAATTTAAGCCGTAGCCATGAAACGATACGTCGTCCTATTTCTCGTTGCCGTTACATCCCTCGCCGCGCGCGCGAATGCGGAAGTCGAATATTGTCCCGCGCTCGTTCACGTCGCGC
This sequence comes from Vulcanimicrobiota bacterium, assembly GCA_027459645.1. Taxonomy (GTDB): domain Bacteria; phylum Vulcanimicrobiota; class Vulcanimicrobiia; order Vulcanimicrobiales; family Vulcanimicrobiaceae; genus JAMXLG01. The sequence goes on along the minus strand of DAIDHQ010000043.1, from coordinate 3,114 downwards.
CGGTTGCCGTCGCTACGCCTGTTCCCGGTGCCACCGCGTCACCGACGACCGATTTCGGATTGCGTCTGCAAGCGGAAAGCGCGCGCACGGTAAGCGGCGTCGTCGCAATGCACGCTCCAGACGGTTGGTACCAGGTCAGCATTCCGCCGACCAAACTGCTGCCGGTCGTGCAGACATGGCGGTCGTCGTTTTCCACCTACACGCGCAACGTCTACGAATCGTCGCCTGTATACGTACGTTTCGCGAAGCCCATAACGGTTGCATCGGCGTTTATGCTACAAGCGACGACGAGCGGCGAAAACGTTTTCGGTTGGGATAAGCGTGGCACCGTTCCGTGCGACGCCGAGCCCGACGCCTTGGATGCCCCCACTGCGAAGCCGCAACCCGTCCCTAACTCAACCGATGGCCTGATACACCCAAACCATGAAGTCGAGCACGCTCCTCCGATCGGTACGCCGATGATCGTATCGCAGCGGTTGTCGCTGCAAATGCCGGTTTGTAACGTGCCGTTTGCGTCTGCTCGCGCGACGAAGGTAGCGGTGCCGGTATACCCGCCCTCGTTGGCCCGCGACGGCGACCTCACTCGACGAGAAGCGCTGATTGCCGTGGCCATTTCTGCCAGCGGCATAGTGGATGATGCCTGGGTCTTTGAATCGTCAGGGCGGCGAGCCATGGATGTTTCGGCGTTGCAGGCTGCGGCTGCGAGTACCTACGCGCCCGGTCGTGCCTTTTGCCAGAACGTTCCGGGCATCTACACTTTCCACGCCGATTTTTACCCGAACTAGTCCTTCACGAAAGTTTTAAAACATGACTCGTCTCGCGCGCGTCCTCGCAATCCTCGTTCTTATGCTTCCGTCGTTCGTCGTTGCCGGTACGCCGGCGCGGGCCGTCGCGAGCAATTACTTCTGCGCCGCCTCGCTCTACACGATTCCCTGGAATCCAGGTGCGGATGCGCCGCTGGCATCTTCAAACGACGCCTATTATGCGGTTCAGATTTATGCGGCAGCGAAGAAGAGCGTGCAGACGCGCGTAACATTTATCACGGGCAAAGACGCCTGGAGCGCAACGCTTCCGAGTTCCCCGGTGAAACCGGACGCCACCGGGAAGGATGCGGCACCGGCTCCGGTACTCGTCGAGTTCCCAAAAGCGATCGACGTGCGGTACGCGTACGTCGATGCTGTCGGTATTGACGGCGGCGCGATGACGAATTGCCCGAGCGTCGTCCAGCAAGTGAACGTCTATCAGCCGCGCGCAAACGGTTCTAGCCCGCATCTCGGGAGCGACGTTGCAAAGATCGATGGAACGTTCTTGCAGAAGCTGCCTCCGCTGTCGTGCGGGAGCGTCTATAAAGAAGCGACGGTCCGCCAGCACGTAAGCGCGCCGATCAGCGCATACGCGCAAACGAAGCAGCCGGCGCTGGTCGACGTCTTCGTCGATTCCACCGGGCGCGTCGTTTCGACGAAGCTGGCTCGCTCGAGCGGCATCGCGGGTGTGGATGCCAATGCGATCGCTTCGGCCCAGGCAACGATCTACAACCCGGCGATGTTCCTGTGCGTGCCCGTTGTGAGCGAAGTCGTGTGGCAATACACCTACACGCGTGAGTAGGCGGAAGGAGAGCCCGGTTACCGCGGCCTAGTCGGCAAGGATGCTTGCCGCCAGCCGCCTCGAGGTGCCCAGCGAACAGCTGGTCCGCTACCGCCGCCATCTGCACGCGCACCCCGAGCTTTCGCTCGAAGAGTTCGAGACCGCGAACTTCATCGAGCGCGAACTGCGGGACGCCGGCCTTGGCGACCTACGCACCGGCATTGCCAAAACCGGCATCCTCGCGACGCTCAAAGGCGGCAAGCCGGGACCCGTAACGCTGCTGCGCGCGGATATGGACGCGCTGCCGATGGACGAAGCGTCGGATGTGCCCTATCGCTCCAAGCGCGACGGCGCCATGCACGCGTGCGGCCACGACGGCCACGTAGCGATTCTGCTGAGCTCGGCGCGAGCGCTGGCTCGCGTTCGCGACGAAATTCCGGGAACGGTCGTTTTCTGCTTCCAGCCGGCTGAAGAAGGGCCGGCCGGCAATAAGATGATGATCGAGGAAGGCGCGCTCGAAAATCCCCACGTCGACCGCTGCTTCGCGCTGCATCTGTACAGCGGCCTCGAGGTTGGAAAGATCGGCGTGCGCGACGGCCCGTTTTTTGCATCCTCCGATCGCTTCCGCGTGCTCTTGAAGGGCAAAGGCGGTCACGGCGCGATGCCGCACACCTCCGTCGATCCGATCGTCGCCGCGTCGCAACTCGTCACGCTCTTTCAAACGATCGCGAGCCGGGAAATCGCGCCGAAAGATAGCGTCGTCGTGACGGTGGGCAAATTACAATCCGGGACGACCTTCAACGTGATTCCGGATCATGCCGAGATGCTCGGCACCGTGCGCGCGTTCGATGAATCGATTCGTCTCTCGGTTCCCAAGCGCATGGAACGCATGGTCGCCGGGATCTGCTCCGCGTTGCGCATGGAGTACGAATTCGAATATCTGTGGGGGTATCCGCCGACGGTGAACGATGTGAAGATGAACGACGTCGTTCGTGAAGTGGGTGCGCAGATGCTCGGCGCGCAGAATGTTGCCGATCCCTACGATCTCAATTTTTGGGCCGAAGACATGTCGTACATGATGGAGCAGCGGCCCGGCGCGTATTTCGTCGTCGGCGTACGCGGCCCGCAACTCGGTCACGAACCGCAGCACAGTGCGCGCTACGATATCGACGAACGCGCGCTCGAGGTTGGCTTCAAAATGATGACCGGCCTGGCCCTGCACGGCTGACGTCGGCCACGCCGTCGTTGCCAATGCGTCATCCTGATATGTTGGCAGCGGTCCTCTGGCGAAGGGGACCTGCGGCCGGGACATCGCGTCATCCTGTGACCTCGAGTCCGTGCATCAGATAGATGCCCGGCCGCATTGTGCTCTTCCCAAAGATCGGACAATATGGGAGGCGCCGCACACGCGGTAGCCTGCATGAATCAGAGGGATTTCGCGGAGGAGATGAGGCGTTGGATTTTGTCGGAATCGATGTTGGAAAATCGGAATTGCACGCGGCGCTCCTACAAGGGGCGAAGGTAGCTCGA
>DAIDHQ010000042.1 GCA_027459645.1 Vulcanimicrobiota bacterium | reverse complement strand
CCCGGTCCACGACAACCCGGTTCAAACGTCGAATAACTACGACTTCTCGTACGAGCGGCACTTCAAGGGCACCGACTGGACCATGAAGATCTCGCCGTTCTATCGTTATACGACCAACGAACTCGTGACGGTCTCGCTCGGTGCGAATTTTGCATCCGGTATTAACGCCGGTACGCAGAAGTCGAAGGGCATCGAAGTCGCCATTGCTAAGGGCGACCCGTCGCGCGACGGTCTCTCCGGCCAACTCGCATGGACGCTTTCGAGCGCCGACGTCAAGTACAACAACTTGTCGAACGGCACGAACGCGATCGACGCGATCAACAACTACATCGTTGCCTTCAACGGTCTGACCTCGGCGTGCGCGCCGGGCGGCAGCCTTGCCGGCACGAGCTCCTGTCCGTCGGGCGGCATCACGGCTGCTCCGTATTACTGCGTGAACGGCGCGGGCCCCAACGGCTCGAACGGTCCTGCACCCAGTGCGGCAGCATGCGGCGCCGGCGTTACCGCGATCCAGAACCCGTACTACAACATGAGCGGCCAATCGCTCTTGGATCGCAACGCGTACTATCCGGCATATGCCAATAATCCGCCGCAAGCGGTGGGTCAGGATTATGCCACCACGATTCCGCCGAACACCTTCTCGGGCTTCTTGAACTGGAAGAAGAACAAGTTCACGGCGACGGCGTCGTTCCAGCTCAACGAAGGTGCGTACTACGGCAACCCGCTCGCAATCGTCGGATTGGATCCGCGCAACTGCGGCGGGAACCAAGGACAAGCGTATCCGTCGCTAGCCGGAACGGCGTACGGCAATCTGCCCGACTACCAGATGTGCGGCTCCTCGGAGTTCACGTCCGGCGGCAGCCTTGCCGTGCCAAATCCGTTGACCGGGAAGTTCGACGGAATGGCGCAGTATCGCGAACCGTGGCAGTTCAACCTGGGTCTGCAATTCGCGTACGACTTCACGCCGAAAATTCACGGCGTGCTGACGCTCGCGAACGTGGTCAACCGCTGCTTCGGCGGTTCGAACACGCCGTGGAAGAGCGCCTATCAGCCCAATAACTACGATTGCGGCTGGATCGGAAACGCCGGCGGATACGTCGGATCGATTCCGGGCGAGGGCTTCTTCTACGGTGCATCTCCCACCGCAACGCAAAACGGAACGGCCGGTTATCCGAACTGGATGAACCAGCCCTATTCACCCGTTAGCGGTGCGTTACCGTTCCAAGCGTATTTCCAACTGCAGTTCAGACTGTAACTGTCGTTAGAAATGTAAAGCATCACGCGGCACGCATCGATTACAATCGGTGCGTGTCGATGTGAGTGACACCACGATCGGATGTGCGCGAACGCGCACATCCGATCGCTTTTATCGTCACACGACGTTACGATGGAACGTTTATGGACTGCATATGGGGGAGCATGACGAGGTCGTCTTCGGGCCTTTCCGGTTTGACATAACGCAGCAGACGTTGTGGCATGGGAGCACGAACGTCGACCTCAAACCAAAAGAGGCGCTGCTGTTGGCGCTGCTCGCAGCAAAACGTCCGAATGCCATTGCGAAGAGCGAAATCATCGAGGCGCTTTGGCCCGGTTCGGAGCCGAGCGACGCCGCGCTGACGCAGACGCTCTATCGCTTGCGCCAGGCTTTGAACCGCTACGCTTCCGTCGATTGTATCCGCACCGTCCACGGCGTCGGCCTTCAATTCGCCGGCGCTCCAGCGGACACGCACCCTCCGGAACGCGCTAACGGCAGCCTCGACTTCTCGCTCTTCCAGCGCGCGACGCACTTCTTTCAACGGCGAACCGAAGACAGCACGCTCGAAGCAATTCGCCTGGCCGAGCTCGCGTGCACCAGCGATCCGGCCTTCGCGCCGGGTTTGACGCTGCTTGCGAAAGCCTATACGACCGCGGGAACGCGCCTATTCTACGATCCGCAAACGGCCTACTGGAGCGCAAAGCGCGCGCTGAAGCGGGCGATCGCACTCGATCCCATGAGTGCCGACGCGCACGCCACGCTCGCGACGCTCGTATTATTTTTCAACGCGGATTGGGAAAGCGCCGAAGCGTGCATCGCGCGCGCCAAAGTCTTGGCGCCCAAGCAGCCGTCGGTACGCCACGCTTCGGTCTGGGAGCGATTGGCGCGCGGTGACTACGGTGAGGCGATCGTCGAAGCCACGCATTCGCTGCGCGCTCGGCCGAGTTCACCGTTTACCACGGCACTGCTCGGCATCGCGCTCTATATGAGCGGAAACTTTGCGGAGGCATCGCGCCATTTCTCGATCGCACGGGAATTCGATGCCGGCAACGCGCTGGCGATCTTCTACGAAAGCTGCGCCGCGTGCATGCTGGGGGAGTATGACTCGGCCTTACGTCTGCTCGATATGATTCAAGGCGCCGATATTCGCCCGCGCGTCACGGCGCTGCGCGGTTATATCGCCGCCAGGGTGCGGCGCATACCCGAGGCGCATACTGCACTGGCGGAACTTCGGGAAGAACCGAACGCGTCGCAGGTATCGCAAGCCCTCGTTCAAATCGGCCTCGGCGATATGCAAGCAGCCTTGAGCGGCGTGAACCTCGCGTTCGAGACGCGCGAGCCGGGCCTCTTCTTGGTGGCGGTCGATCCCATCTTCGCCCCGCTGCGTGCATACGATCCGTCGCTCTTTACCCGCATAGCGCGCGGACGCCGTCCGCAATGCGATCGATGCGGTACGGCCCTGCCGCGGCCCCGGAGTACCGACCCAACCAAGTTGCTCTTGTGCTTCGGCTGCCGTCAGAACGTCCGGGACGCCGTTGTTTCGACCGGATTCATCGAGACCGGCGAAGTCGGCGCCCAGGCCTAAATTCGCCGAAGTCTACGCGTTGACCAGTTGTTCGATCCGGCTACCCATGTGCTCGGCATACAGCGAGGCGTCGCCGTCGTTGCTCGCCTCGGCGTAAACGGTAAACGTCGGATCCGACGAGTCGGGAAGCACGAGCACCCATCCGTCGTCGCGCTTGACGCGCAAGCCCTCGAAGAGTTCGATTTCGCTACGGGGCTGCTCGGCGATGAGCGTCCGCATCACGCGCCCCTTATGATCCCACGGGCACGGTACGCGCAGCGTCGCCATGTGCCAGGACGGAAGCATATCGACGAGCTCGCTGAGTTTCAACCCTTCTTTTGCGAGCAGTTCCATCAATTTCGCCGAAGCATACAGCGCGTCGAACGCGGGATGCATTTCGGGAAAGACGACTTCGAAATTCGCGCTCCCAGCAAACGCCACGTCCTTTCCTTGCGACTCGGCTAGGGCCATCAACGAGCGCCGGTCGCTTCTCGCGCGAATGACTTTTGCGTCGTAGGCTCCGGCAATTTCTTCGATGGCACTTGGCGCCATGACCGGCACGGCCACGGTCTTTGCGCCGTTACGCACCACCATGAGCGTCAAGAGCGCGATCAGCTCGCTTCGATCGATAATGCGCCCCTCGTCGTCGACGACGGCAAACGTTTCTCCATCGTGATCGAGCATGAGTCCAAGGTCGGCGTTGAGCGTCGTGACGATCGTGCTTAATTGCGAGAGGAGATGTTCGCGATCTTCGAAACCGTGACGGACGCGGTTGTCGTCGAAGTACGCGTTGAGCGCGACCGTATCGATATTCAAATGGCTCAGAATTCGCGGCAGCACGAGTGCGGCATTGCCGTACGCGTAGTCGACGACCACGCGGAAGTTCCGCTTCTCGATCGCCTCCGGCGCAAGAGCTGCTAAAAAGGCGCTCGTGTAGTTTTCCAGCGCGCGAGACGGAAAGCCGAGAAGGCCGACCGCGTCCATGTTGACGCGCCGGAAATCTTCTCGAAAGAAGAGGTTCTCGATCTTGCGCTCCGCCGCCTTATCGACGTTGATTCCCGAGCGGTCGAAGAATTCAAAGAGCACGGAGCGGTCGTCGCGCGGCGCGATGCGCGTATGCACGCAGCCGTCGCCGCCGGCTCGCGTTGCAAAGCGCGAGAGCGGAAGCGGAAACGAACGCAAATCTTCCACGTTGATGCCGACGCTGAGCAAGCCCGAAATGACGCAGCGATTGAAGATGCGGCTGGCCGGATGGGTATCGCGGCTCGTCATCACGGTTTCGCCCGCGCGCAGGAAGGATCCGTACGCTTGTCCCAGCTTTAGCGCGAATTCCGGCGTGATCTCGAGATTTGCAAGACCGCTGACGCCTTCGCCGCCGAAGAGCGACCCCGGCCACTTGATACCGTACACGAGCGACATCGACACGATCGCGCCCGAGCTGACGTTCTTTTCGGGCCACAATTTTAGATGCGGGCGCACGACCGCACTCGCGCCGATCGTGCAGCGCTCGCCGACAACCGTTCCCTCGCCCACCGTTGCGCGTTCCTTGACGATCGAGCGGTTGCAGATCGTGCAATCTTCCAACTCCGCATCGGTTCCGACATAGACGTCTTCCCACAACACCGAACGACGCACGACGGCTCCGCCCGCAATCTCGACGCCGTTGCCCAAGCACGCCGGCCCTTCGATCGTCGCATCCGGTCCGACGATCACGCGATCGCCCAATTGCACCGGTCCGACGATCGTCGCCGTCGGATCGATCTTACAATCGCGGCCGGTCCAAATCTCGGGCGCGAGTTGCAACGTCGGCCGCTGCGTGCGAACGACCCCGGATATCGCGTCGTAATTTGCCTGCTGGTACTGCTGCAGGTTTCCCACGTCGGCCCAGTAGTCGTTGATGACGTGGCCGCCCAAGCGCTTGCCGTCGCGCAACATCCGCGGAAACAAATCCTTGGAAAAGTCATAATTTCGGCCCGCTTCCATGTAATCCAGAATCTCGGGCTCGAGTACGTAGATGCCGGTGTTGATCGTATCGGAAAAGACCTCGCCCCAGCTCGGCTTTTCCATGAAGCGCGTGATCTGTCCATCGTCGTCGGTGATGACGACGCCGAATTCCAGCGGATTGCTCACGCGCCACAGTGCAATCGTCGCGTCGTTCTTCGCCGCTTTGTGCGCCTCGACCAGCGACGTTATGTCCAGATCGGTCATCGCATCGCCGGAGATGATGATGAACGTGCCGTCGCGCAGCCGGCTTTCAGCCATTTTCACCGCGCCGGCGGTTCCAAGCGGCGTATCTTCCACGACGTAATGCATGTTGACGCCCAACGCCGAACCGTCGCCGAAATAGCTCTCGATTTCGTCGGCGAGATAGTGCAGGGTTGCGACGATCTCGGTGATGCCGTGCGAACGCAGCAACTCCACGATGTGATGCATCACCGGCCTGTTCGCGATCGGCGCGAGCGGCTTGGGACGTCTCGACGTGAGCGGCCGCAGTCGCGAACCTTCTCCGCCGGCCATCACCACGGCTTTCATGCGAGTCCTCTCTCTTCCAGCGGCCGCGTCTCACGCAACGTACGTGCGATCGCGGCAAACGTTTCGTGCGATTCCAAAGCTTCGATCGGCGTGGAGTACGTCCGCTTCCAATTCGGCTCTTCCGTCGTGGTTCCCGGAACGTTCACTTGTTCGCGCTGCGCCAGCATGTCCTCGAGTTGTGCTAATACCAGACGTGCCTTGGAGCTTCCCAAGAAGCGGTGGACCGCCTGCAGTGCGTCGTCGAGTTCCGGAGACTCCATCGAGGCGGGTAGCGCTCCCGCTTGCTTTAGTGCGCGCACCAGTGCCTCACGCGAAGGATCGTCGAGCGAGATCCAATATGCCGCGAAGGGCGGGAGATCGTGCGTGCCCGTGCTTGCCACGGCGTCGCGCGGATACTCGCCGGGGGATCGGTACGACCCGCCTTCCGTTTCAAAATAGAGCACGCGGCACGAAAAGATGCGCTCCGTTGCGATGCGTTCCCGGAATCCACCGGGCACCGTGCCCAAATCCTCGCCGACGATCATGCAACCGTGACGGTGAGATTCGAGCGCGACGATTGCGAGCATCGCTTCGAAATCATAGTTCAGGTAGGCACCGCCGGCCTCCGGAAGAGCGCGCGGAATGCAGAACAGGCGCTTGAGCCCCATGACGTGATCGATGCGCAGCGCACCGGCATGACGCATGTTTGCGCGCAACAGCGCGATAAACGGTTCGTACGCGCGCTCGGCCAAGACGCGCGGATGCAACGGCGGCAGCCCCCAATCCTGTCCGTGCGTGTTGAGCGGATCCGGCGGTGCACCGACGGCAAGACCCAGCACGTAGGCGTCCGGATCGGCCCACACGTCGGCGCTGCCGAGTTCCGCCCCTATCGCGAGATCGCGGTAAAGGCCGATCGGCATCGAGGCCGCCTCGTGCGCCGCGCGCGCGAGCTGCTCGTCGGCGAGCCATTGCAGAAAGACGAAGAATTCTATTCGACGCGCGTGTTCGTCCGCAAACGCGCGAACCCCGGCGCTGCGCGCGTCGCGAAATACTTGCGGCCATTGCAGCCAACTGCCCATGGTTGGGTCGCGACGGAACATCTCTTCGGCGATCGCTTCATAAAGTGCGACGTCGCGAACGCCCGGGTGCGCGCACGCAAAGGCCTCTATCTCGCTCGCTACGTCCGCGGCTTCGTAGATGCGCTCGAGCGCACGCAGCTTGAGCGCGGCAACGGCGGGATAGTCGACGAAGCGGTCGTCGCGCAGGCGCGCGGCTTCCGCGGTTGACACGTCGACGCCGAAGCGGCGTGCGGCGTCGCCGACGTCGACGTACAACGCATTGAGGAAGCGCCGGCTGAGCGGCGCGTAGGGGCTCGCGTCCTGCGGATGGATCAAATGCAGCTGGTGAAGCGGGTTCAAGCCGACAAACGATGCTCCCGAGCGCTCCGCAACCGCGCACAATCGCGCCAAATCTCCAAAGTCGCCGATGCCCCAATTCTGCGACGAACGCAACGCATAGAGCTGCGCTCCGATGCCCCAGCGCGGCGCGGCGTCGACGGACGCCGCAACGTACGCTCGAGGCGGCGCGACAATCGCCCGCGCCCTCTCCCCCTCGATCTCCACGTCGTAGTATCCGGGCTTCGCCTGCCGCTCGAGCACGCGGCGCAATTCGCGCGGCCAACGCCCGCTCTCACCGGCACAGACGGCATAAACGGGACGTATCTTCCTTTGGCGCTCGCGGGCCCGCGCCTCACGAAGCGTACGCGCCGCGCTTGCATCGTCGTGAACCTCGTATCCCAACGCTCGCAGGATCGCGATCTTGCTTTCGCGCGAAACCTCCGCCGGGTTACCGAATGCGTCGGCGTACCGGTCGTCGAGCCCGGCATAGGCGAAGAGTGCGTCGATCATCGACTATTCGGCGATCAGAAGCACCAGGCTGCGAGGTTTGAGCGCAAACGTGGCGCCCGGAAGATAGCGCGCGTCGGCTGCGGGCGGCGCGAGTTCGAACGTATCGATCAATAGCCGCCAGCCGTGAAACGACGGAATCGACGGCAGCGTGAACGGCACGGCATGTTCGAAAGCGTTCATCAGCATCAAGAACGTGTCGTCGAACTCCGGATATCCGCGCAGGCTCACGTAACGATCGCCGGTGTCGCCGCCAAGCATCGCGCCGAGCACGCGATTTCCGGCGTTGTGCCAGTCGTCGGAGGTCATCTCACGGCCCGACGGATCGATCCACGTAATGTCTTTTAAGCCGCTCGGGCCCACCGCCACGCCTTTGAAGAAGTGCGGACGCCGGAAGACTGGATGCATCCTTCGTAGCGCGATCAGATCGCGCACGAAATCGACCAGGTTCGGATCGAACGTGACGTCGGTCCAAGAGATCCATCCGATCTCGTTATCCTGGCAATACGCGTTGTTGTTTCCGAACTGCGTATTGCTTAGTTCGTCGCCGGCCAACAGCATCGGGACGCCCTGAGAGAGCAACAGGGTCGCGATAAGGTTACGCTTTTGACGCGCGCGCAGCGTCTTGACGCCCTCCTCGAGCGTCGGCCCTTCCACGCCGCAATTCCAACTATAGTTGGCGTCGTGACCGTCGCGGTTCTCCTCGAGATTGGCTTCGTTGTGCTTTTCGTTGTAGCTGACCAGATCGTTGAGGGTGAAGCCGTCGTGCGCGGTAACGAAGTTGATGCTCGAACGCGGGCGGCGTCCGTCGTGATCGAAAATATCGCTGGAGCCGGTCAGCCGCGAGGCAAACTCGGGAATTACGTTGTCGTTCCCTTGCCAAAAGCGACGCGTGGTATCGCGGAAACGATCGTTCCATTCGGACCATCCCGGCGGGAAGTTTCCCAATTGATACCCGTCGTGCGAAAGATCCCAGGGTTCGGCGATCAGTTTGACGCGTGAGAGCACGGGGTCTTGCTGCACCGCATTCAAAAACGCGCTCGTCTGCTGGAAGTTGCCTTCACGCCGCCCGAGCGCCGGCGCGAGATCGAAGCGGAATCCATCGACGTGCATTTCGTTGGCCCAGTAGCGCAACGAGTCGGTTACCAGCTGCAACGTCCGCGAATGCGCGAGATTGAGCGTGTTGCCGCATCCCGTGTAATCGACGTAATGTCGGCCGTTGTCGAGCCGGTAGTAGCTCTTGTTATCGATGCCGCGCAGCGAGAGCGTCGGCCCGAATTCATTGCCTTCTGCGGTGTGATTATAGACGACGTCGAGAAGCACTTCGATGCCCGCTTCGTGCAGCCGCTTCACCATCGTCTTGAATTCGCCGAGCGAGGTTCCCGAAAGGTAGCGCGGGTCCGGCGCGAAGAACGCGATCGAATTGTAGCCCCAATAGTTGCGCAGGCGCCTTTCGACGAGATTTCGATCGTCGACGAACGCGTGAATCGGCAGAAGCTCGACCGCATTGACGCCAAGCCGCGTGAGATATTCAACGATCGGAGGCGAACACAGGCCGGCAAACGTTCCGCGCACCTCGTGCGGTACCATCGGATGCTTGATCGTGTAGCCGCGCACGTTGAGTTCGTAGAGGACTAATTCGTGCCAGCGGCTGTAGAGCCGGCGATCTTCTCCCCACGTGAACGCAGTGTCGACCACGACGCATTTGGGCATCGCCGCCGCATTGTCGCGACGGTCGAACGAAAGATCGCCGCGTGAGGAGCCGACGCGATAGCCGTAGTTCGCGTCGGTCCAGCGGACGTGGCCGAAGAGCTGCTTCGCGTAGGGATCGATGAGCAGTTTGTGATGGTTGAAGCGGTGGCCGTTCTCGGGATCGTAAGGCCCGTACACGCGATACCCGTAAAGCGCGCCGCGTTCGATTTCCGGCAGATAGCCGTGCCACACTTGATCGGTGTACTCGGGCAACGCGATCCGGCGAAGCTCGCGCACGCCGCGCGAATCGAACAAACATAGTTCGACCTTCTCCGCGTGTTCGGTAAAGAGCGCGAAGTTGACGCCACTGCCGTCCCACGTGGCGCCAAGCGGGTAGGGGCGCCCAGGAAGAACCTCGGCGCGCCCGAGTTGTCTCATGCAAACTCCGGCGTAAGAATGACGGCAGCCAGCGGCGGCAGCGTGAGCGCGATGGACTGAGGACGCCCGTGCGACGGCGCATCTTCGACGCCGACGCCGCCGAGATTTCCGGCATTGCTCCCCCAATAGATGCCGGAGTCGCTATTGAGGACCTCGCGATACGAGCGCGCCGGCGGTACGCCGATGCGGTAGCCGAACCGTACGACCGGCGTAAAGTTACACACCGCCACCACGAAGCTGCCGTCTTTCGCCCATCGAATAAAAGCCACAACCGACGCTTCGGCATCCGAGTAGTCGATCCACTCGAAACCGGACGGATACGGGTCTTGCTCGTGAAGCGCCGGCGTCGACACGTAGAGCGCGTTCAGATCGCGCACGAGGCGCTGCACCCCGGCGTGCGGCTCGCCCGAAAGCAGCTCCCACTGAAGGCTTTCGTCGTGGTTCCACTCCTTCCACTGCGCGAATTCGTTGCCCATGAAGAGCAATTTCTTCCCGGGATGCGCGTACATGTACGTGTAGAGCAGGCGTACGTTGGCGAACTTCTGCCAAGCGTCGCCGGGCATCTTCTCGACGATCGAGCCCTTGCCGTGAACCACCTCGTCGTGCGAGAGCGGAAGGACGAAGTTCTCGTCCCACGCGTACACGAGCGAGAACGTCAACTGGTTCATGTGATATTTGCGGTAAATCGGTTCGTGCGCAAAATACTGCAGCGTGTCGTGCATCCAGCCCATGTTCCACTTGTAGCCGAAACCGAGGCCGCCCAAGTACGTCGGCGAAGAAACGCGCGGCCACGCCGTCGATTCTTCGGCGATCGTCATAATGCCGGGCACGTCCCGGTACACGGTCTCGTTCATCCGCTTGAGAAAGTCGATCGCTTCGAGATTTTCGCGTCCGCCGTAGCGGTTTGGTACCCATTCGCCGGCCTTTCGGCTGTAATCCAAATACAGCATGGACGCCACCGCATCCACGCGTAATCCGTCGACGGCATATTCGCGCAACCAGAAGATCGCATTCTCAATGAGATAGCCGGTGACTTCGTGACGGCCGAAGTTAAAGATGTAGGTGTCCCAATCGGGATGCCATCCTTGCCTCGGATCCGCGTGGTCGAAGAGATGCGTCCCGTCGAACTGCGCGAGCCCGTGCTCGTCGTTGGGGAAATGTCCGGCAACCCAGTCGAGAATCACGCCCATTCCTTCTGCGTGCGCACGATCGACAAAGCGCCGAAAGGCCTCCGGACCCCCAAAACGCGACGTTGGCGCGAACAATCCGATCGGTTGATAGCCCCACGATCCGTCGAACGGGTGTTCCGAGATCGGTAGAAACTCGATGTGCGTGAAACCCATCCATTTCACGTATGGAATCAGTTGCTCGGCAAGCTCGTCGTAGGTGAGAAAGCGCCCCTCTTCGCCGCGCCGCCAAGATCCGGCATGCACTTCGTAGATCGAAATCGGCGCTTCGCGTTGCTGCAGCGACCAGCGCTTTTCCACCCAGCCGTCGCGTTCGCGATGCGGAACGCGCGTGACGACCGATGCCGTGCTCGGGCGCATTTCGCTTTCAAATGCATACGGATCGGCCTTGAGCGGGAGCCAATGTCCCCAGCGCGAGCGGATGGCATACTTGTACCGCTGCCCATCTTGCACCGACGGAACGAACGCGCGCCAGATCCCGGTCGCGTGTTCGACGTGCATCGGATTTGCGTCGCGATTCCAGCCGTTGAAATCGCCTACGACGGAAGCCGCGCTCGCACTCGGCGCCCAGACGGCAAATTCGACACCGTCAACGCCATCGACCGTTCGATGGTGCGCGCCCATGTAGGTGTATTGCATCGGGTTGCTTAGATCAATTCCCGGTAGATCGCCGCAACGCGCTGCCGCAGATGTCCAAGGTTTCCGTCGTTCTCGATGACGTAGTCCGCGCGTTGGCGGGCTTCGCCGGGTGCGATTTGCGCCGCCATGCGCGCCCTGACGTGCGCTTCGCCGCTGCGGTCACGTTGGACGACGCGCGCGATGCGCTCTTCGTCGGGAGCAACGACCACAACCGACTTGTCGACCAACTCGCCATAGCCCGTTTCAAAGAGCAGCGGCACGACGTGTACGATCAACTGCCCCGGTTGCGCGTGGTGTTCTTTTTCACGGGCGAGGCGCCGGACGAACGGATGAACGATAGCGTTGAGACGTTCGCGCGCGGCGGGATCGTTGAAGACGATCTCGGCAAGCGCATTGCGGTCGAGGGCGCCGCCACGAACGACGGAGGGCCACACGCGCGCAATCGCCAGCAATCCGTCGGAGTGCGGAGCTACCGCGTCACGGGCGAGCACGTCAGTATCGATGATGAACGCGCCCAACTCTTCAAAGATGCGAGCTACCTCGCTCTTGCCCGAGCCGATGCCTCCGGTCAATCCGACTCGCATGCGCTATTTCTGCCCGGCACACGCTTGCGCCAGCGCCGTCATCTCAGCCAACATCGCTCGAGCATCGGCTTGATTCGAGAATGCGAATTCGAACTGACCCGGGTCGACTTCTTCGCTCGCGATAAACTCGTCGATCTTCGACACGCGAAGCGTGCTGGGATCGATCGCGGTGAAATCGAGCACGCCCGATCCGAAGGACGCGTCCATATGATGCCCCACGCGTGCATCGCCTTTTACCGCGTAGACTTTCGAACGGTCGGAGGAACCTCGCTGATTGAATTCGCTCCCCGTATCGACGTCGACGCGAATGCGACAGCCTTCCGGCGTATATCGAACGGAGAACGTATTCGTCGTGCCGGCCAGGTTTTCGCCGTACGTCGAGGGCAGGTGCTGGGCGATCCAGGAGCTGACCTGCGCGACGGTGACGGGCTGCGTCGTCGGTGCGGGGGTCGGTGTCATGCCGATATCTTAGCGGGTAGAGACCGGCACCCATGCCGGCCGGCCGCGGCTATTGCGGGCAGGCGGTCGTCAGGGCATACATGACCCCTCGCGAGATCTTCGCGTGCTCCGGCCGTACGTAAATCGCCTCGAAATAGCGTCCGCCGCCGAGCGGCTCCGCGAAGTGCATCCACATCTCGTTGCCTCGCTTGTATTGCCAGACCGTCGCCGAGACGTTCTTGCACATAACGAAGGACGAGAGCTGCTGGCCGGGCGGCACGTGGCGCGGAGGTGCGTGACGAGAGTAGCCGATTTCGAGCTTCTCGTGGGTCGCAAAGTCGACGTAGCTCTTCGCGCCCGTGCTAACCGTATCGAGCGCGACGAAGCCTGGAGGTGCCGCGAAACGAACGTCGCGCTGCACCGGTTGAGGCGACGAACACGCCACCAGAAACACGAGCAGACCGAAGCGCTGCAGCCATTTCATAAAGGCAGGGCTTCGCTACACGCCGGTCGCCTTCATTGAGAGTATTTGGGCGACGCTGAGCTTCGTGAACCCATGCCCCTCCAAGTAGCGGATATATGCACCGTCTACGTGGAGCGCTTTGAGCGAAAGGTATTGGTTCGCCGAGAGATGCGAGTAGCCGGCTCCCGCGATATCGTCGAGATACGCGCGATCCACGCCCATCGCTTTGAGCGCGATGATATTCGACGCGGTCAAACCGTTCACGCGCGCGTTGAGCTTCTTGGCGTACGGTAACGTGACGTCGAGCATGGCGTAGCCGATCTGACGGCTCGTACCGTCGATATCGTAGCCGAGCCTGCCTAAGGCGTCGAAGAACGGGCGATTGGGAGAAAACGTATAGCTGCCCGCGGCGCGCCCTTCGCCGAACCATCCGTCGAACACGAAATCGCCCGCATCGCGATCGATCGAAAACATGGTGCGCCGCCCGCGTGATTTGAGCGCCGAAGCGATTCCGAGCGCCGCCGGGTCGATCGTCCACGAATCGCTATCGGTGTCATGACCGCCGGCCGGCGCATAGCGCACGTGCAAACGATGGCCGACGCGCTCGGTCGATATGCGCCAGGTTCCGGTGACGGCGGCATGGGCGGCTCCTCGCGATGCAATGACTGCAAAGGTAAATGCAATGGCAGCAAGTGCGCGCGCTGCGAAAAGCTTCATTTCGGTTCGATCCCCATGGCTTTGAATTCTTCGATCCGCTCGATGGTCAACTTGTCGAAGTGTTTCGAGAGGCCGCGGATGTAGTCGCCGGTGATTCCGAGGGACTTGAACGCCTCGTAGTCTTCGGGGTGCAGGTGCGGATAGCCGGCGTTCGCGAGGTCCGTAATATACTCGCCCGTAATGCCCATCGATTTCATGCCCGAAATCGCATCCGCCGTGAGGTTCGTAAGTCCGGCGCTTCGCAAGCCCGTCACGTAGCCCGGCGTAATGTCGAGGGACTTGAGTTCGATGAGCGCGTGCGGCGTGAGATTCGGGAAGCCCGTCGCGCGCATCGCACGAATATAGTCGCCGGTGACGCCGACGCTCTTTAACGCGATAACGTCGTCCGGCGTAAGGTTTTGCAACCCCGCTGCGGCAAGATCGTCCAAATAGCCGCCGCTGGACTCTGATGGCGGGGCCATGGAGGAAACGGCCACGACACGTACTTTGGGGATCGAAATATGTGCGAGCGGCGTGGCGGTTCTTTCAACCGGTTTCGCCTGCGGCTCCGACGCGGCAACGATGCGATGCACGGGCACGGCCGGCTTAACCTGCGGTTTGGGTTTCGCTGCGATTACCCGCTTCAACGGGACGTGGGGCGCGGGCGCCTTAATGGTGTAGGCGATGGTCGGCGACGTAAATCCGCCGGCGATTACGACGACGGCGATCGCGACGAACGACAACATCGTGGGAGCGAGCGCGAGACGCACGCGAATGTCACGTCCGTGAGCGAGAAGCCGTTCGATGCGAATCGACATGCTCTTTCGCGTGATAAAGACACCCGGCGCGGCGATCGGCCGGTGCGGCCATTCGGTCATTTCCGCGATACGCGTAAGACAACGCGCGTAGGGAACGTTTTCGCCCTCCGGGGCCAGCACCCAGTCATCGCACGCGACTTCGCGCTCCAAATCCATCTGCCGTGCGATCCAGTACATGCCGGGGCTGAAAAAAAAGAGTGCGAGCGCAATGCGTTCGATCAGGTTGACCCAATCGTCACCGCGACAGACGTGCGCGAGTTCGTGCAATAGAACGCGATCCAGGTCGCATGCATCGAGCTCCCCCAAGAGATCCTGCGGAAGCAAGATCATCGCATCGAAGAGTCCGACGGCGACGGGAACCGTCGTATGTTCGGTGACGCAGATGCGGACCTGGCGGCCACGCTTATCCGCGCCATCCCAACGGCGCAAGTCGCCGCGCTTCTCGACGGAAAGAGGCAACGCATCACGCTTGAGGCGCTCCAGATACAGAAAACTCGCCGCAAGTCGGACAAAAAGTACGAGCGCAACGAGAGCCCATAGCACGACGAGCCCTTCGGCAATGGTCGGCTGCACCGAGACCCTGGGACGCTCGAACAACGAGGGAATCTGCGTTTGAGGACGCGCAGTGCTCGTTCGCTTCAGCGCCTGTGGTTTCGAAACGACATGCGTGGAGACTGCCGGTTGTGCGTGAGGCTGCACGAGTGAGGCAGCGCTGACGAACGGCACGACGATGCTCGCGACGAGGGCGATCGTCCACACCGTATGGCGGGTCGTCGCGTTCGTGCACCGCGATAGCCGCAGCGCGAGCCACGCGATCGCAAAGACCGCTGCCGGCTGCCAGAGCGCGTTGACGAGAACGGTTGCAAGTGCCGGTATCATTACGCTTCCTCTTCGTACTTCGCGATGAGCGCTTTCATGCGATCGAGCTCGTCTTTGCCGGGCCGTTCCTCGGCGATCAGACGCATCGCCAGCGCCGTCTTGCTGTTCTTGAAGAACGCTTGCACAACGTCGCCGATGGCGTTGCGGGCCGCATCGTCTTGTTCGAAGGCGGGATAGTAGATGTGCGCGCGGCCTTCCAGTCGGCGTTTCACCGCGCCTTTTTGCTCCAGAATGCGCAGCATGGTCAGCACGGTGGTATAGGCCAGGGGCGGCTTCGGCATAGCTGCCGCGACGTCGGCCACGGTGCCGTGCTGCAACTTCCACAGCACTTGCATGATGCGCAGCTCGGCTTTCGTCAGGGATTTCGGCTTCGATCGCGGCATGGCCACCTCACTTCTACTAAAAACTTAGTAGAAGACTACACCGTGAAGGCCGTTCTGTCAACTAAAGTCTTAGTAGATGCAGGAGGCTAGCTTAAGACCTGACGCAGGCACGCGGCGATCGCCGGCTCCATTGAGGTGCGGCAGCTTACCGGGCGTGTACATGATCAGCGCGTGCCAGGAATTATCCGGCGGCTTCTTTCCGAGCTTAGCCGACTCGCGCTTGATCGTGCGCGCTATCGGGCCCGTGAACGGATCGACGATCGAATGCGACGCTTCGTGAAAGAGCTCGTCGACGCCGGCGAGACCGTGCTCGTCGGGATCCGACGTCGACATGACGATATCCGTAAAACCGGTTGCGGTGTTGCAGTAGGATCCCGCCCAGCTTCCATAGGCTACGGCATTGACGATGTATGGTTCGGCTAGCCACGGCATCTAGAGATGGGCTTCGTAATCCGGCCGAGCGAGTGCAAGCGCTTGTCGCATCGGTCCAGGAACGCTCGTCGGAGGTGCGGCGCGCGGGCCGACTCGCGCGAGCGCGAAGCGCAATAAACACAGCGGGCACGTCTTTCGACGCGCCCGATATGGTTCCTCAGGATGACGCGACGGAGAGGCGTTATGCCTGGATGGCGTCTCCGATGGTGCCGAGACCGACTTCCTCGTCGATCGCGAGCGCTTCGATCTCTTCAGGCGGCACGTCGGCGACGTGCTGGATCGACGCAGTGATGCGGCGCGTTGCGTGATTGATCGTGAGCAACGTCACTTCGACGTCTTGGCCCGGGTTGAACTGAGCGCTCGGATCGAACTCGCCCTTCGGCACCATCGCGAGGATGCCCGGAACGATCTCGACGAGGAGATAGTTCGGCGTCACCTTCACGACTTGCGCCGTCAGCTTGTTCGTTTCGTACAGTTTGTCGGCGTGCTCGTCCCACGGATCGGGCAGCGCGTGCTTGAGCGACAAGCTGACCTTCTTCGCTTCCGCGTCGAATTTCATGATTTCGACGTTGACGATATCGCCGATCTTGACGACTTCCGACGGATGCTTGATACGCGCGTAGCTCAGTTCGCTGTTGTGGATGAGGCCGTCGATGCCGCCGAGATCGACGAACGCACCGAAGTCCGCGAGACGCACGACGACGCCTTCACGAATCTGGCCGACTTCCATCGTGTCGAGCAGCTCTTGTTTCTTCTGCTGAAGTTCTTCTTCCAGAACCAAGCGTTGCGAGAGCACGACGCGATGACG
Source organism: Vulcanimicrobiota bacterium (assembly GCA_027459645.1). Lineage (GTDB taxonomy): Bacteria > Vulcanimicrobiota > Vulcanimicrobiia > Vulcanimicrobiales > Vulcanimicrobiaceae > JAMXLG01. The sequence continues at coordinate 95,744 of DAIDHQ010000042.1, read as the reverse complement.
CTTGTGATCGAGATCGATCACTTTCAAGCGCAATTTTTGCCCGACGAGTTCGTCGAGATTGCCCACCGGCTGACGGCGGATTTGCGATGCGGGCACGAAGCCGCGCATGCCTAGATCGACCAGAACGCCGCCCTTGACGACTTGCGTGACGGTCGCTTCGATCACTTCGTCGCGCTCGTGCGCTTCGATGACCTTCTCCCACGTCTTGAGCGCGCGTGCGCGGCGCTCGGACAGGAAGAGCGTTCCATCCATGTCGTCGATGCGGTGAATCATCACCTCGAGGGTGTCACCGACTTTGAGAGCTTTGGGGTCGACCGCCAGCGAAAGCTCGCGGAAGGGAAGCACGCCTTCGGATTTACCGCCGACGTCGACGAGCAGTTCGTCCTTGTCTTTTTGGACGATCATGCCGTTGAGGACTTGGCCCTCGTCGAGAACTTTGAGCGACTCTTCGTAGAGGCGCTGCTCGAGTGCGAGTTGATCTTCCTCGTGATGAGCGGGAGCGATTTCAGTTGTAGAGATGTTGAAGTTCCTACCTTCGAATATTTTTATTTTTTGCGGATCAACGCTGACAGCTTCGGCACCACCATGTTCCGCGTTGTGCGATCACCGTTCGTACGATCGATGTTCCGCAACGAGGACAAGGCTGACCGTGTTTTCCGTAGACCGCGAGCACGTTTTGGAATCCGCCTCGGAGGCCTTCGGCGTCCACGTAGTCGTCGACGCTGGTTCCGCGCATGCCGATCGCGCGTTGCAGCACGTCGACGATGGCGCGGTGGAGCCGGCGAACTGCCGGTTTCGACAACGCTTTGGCCGGTTTGCCGGGTTTTATTCCGGCATCCCAGAGCGCTTCGCATGCATAGATATTCCCAATGCCCGCGATGCGCTGCTGATCGAGGAGAAATACCTTGATCGGCGTCGTCCGCCCGGACAGCATACCGATAAAGCCTTCCGGTGTAAAGCCTGACGAAAGTGGCTCTATCCCGAGGCTCCCGTCCCACGGCTCGTCGGGTTCGACGAGCCGGGTTCGCCCGAAGGTCCGAAGATCCGCGAAGCTCAGTCGCGTCCCATCCGTATAATGAAACACCACGTGGGTGCCTTTGTATTCGCCCTCGCCCGGTCGCTGGACCACTAGACGGCCGGTCATCCGAAGGCTGGTCACGAGCGATCGCCCCGACGAAAGTCGCGTAATCACGTACTTTCCGCGGCGTCCGACGCCCACGACGCGTTCCCCGGGAAGCTCCCGCGCGAAATCCACCCCCGGGGGAGCGACGGCCATTTTCGGGAGGCGGATTTCGACGGAAGCGACGGTTTTGCCGACGATCGCGTTCGCGAGTCCGCGCGCAATCGTCTCGACTTCGGGCAGTTCGGGCACTAGGCCCGATTATAAGGCTCCTGTGGACCCCGTCAAATCGACGATGAGCGTGCGTCCGGCCTGAGGCGTGACGCTGCGCTGGAAGGCCGAGGAATCCCCGAAGGCGGTCAGGGTGTGAAGATCGTCGTGCAGCTTCTTGAAGCAGTACGTACCGTCGACGTGCACGGTCGTCTGCACTTCTTCGCTGTTCGAGCGGGCGATGATGACGTTACCCGGCGTCGCCATGCGCGAGAGCTGCAAGATGAGGCTCGATGGTGCGCTTACGCGGCCGCAGACTGCGCCGTCCTCCTGAGCGGCGCCCGCGCAAATGGGCGCTGCGATAAACGCCGCACCGAGCGTCAACGCAACGAGTGATTGAAGTTTCATACCCGTCTTAACGGAGCGCCCGTTCGGTTTGTGACGCGAAACATCGAGGGGCGTCCCCGCGTAAAACCGGCATGACGACACCGGCAAACGATTACGCCGCTGCAGTGGCAGCCCTCCGCACGCAATCATTGCCCGCCTATGTCTCTTATACGGAAGAAGCGTCGGCGCGTGGCCTTGGCAACGGCAGGGACGCGCCCGCCCGCCTCACCGTCGATTCGCGCACGAACACCATCGTCGAGAAGCCCAAGGATTACTCGAGCGGAAACACGCCGCCGACGAAGCACGTTTTCGAACCCGCGTGCTACGCGCCGACGACCGAGCACCTCATCTCCTGGAATGGACGCAACGCGCTCGCCATCAACGTTCGGCGCGTCACCCCTTCGTGCGCGGACGACACGACGTTTGACGTCATTTATGCCGATCCGTCCACGCTGCAGTTACTCGGCGCCGACGGTTCCGAAAATGACGGCGGCGTAAGCGTCGATTTTTCCGTGCATTACGGCCGTTTCGGCAACTACGTCATGCCGACGTCGTTGCGGGTACACGCCCACGGTCACGGACTGCTTTTCTGGGTGCGCGAACGCGCCGAAGTCACCTACTCGAATTACGACTTTGAAAACGTGCGCCGGCAGTCCCCGTAGCGTCCGATCGAAAGACGCACGGCTAGTTCCAGCGTAATCCGGTGAATTTCAGATACGGTAGATACCGAAGACGGTTCACGTATGAAGCTGTACGAGGTCCCTCAACACCGTGCCCGTGTGGATGCCGTCCTTCGCGGCTTCGAATGCCGGCAACTCGAGCACGTATTTCGCCGTGCCGTCGCGATACGGAATTTTTGCGTCGGGCGTACTCGGCGTCGTGGACGGAACGTCCTCGAAGACGTCGCGCACGATGCCCTTAGGCGAGACGAACACCATGTCGAGAGGAATCAGCGTATCCTTCATCCAGAACTCGACCGGGGCATCGTGATCGAAGACAAACACCATGCCGGTATGCGGCGGCAACTGCGTGACGTTCATGAGGCCCGTCTCGCGCTCGTCTTCGGTTTTAGCAACTTGCAGCGTCAACGTTGCATTCGGGGCGGCGACCGTCACCGTCGGCAGATGCTGTGGGGCGGCCAGCAGCGTCGCGATCACCAACGCGCTAAACATCGGTCATCGCCTCGACGTCGTACCAATTGCTTCCCGTCTTTACCGTGACTTCCAGCGGCACCGATAACTGCAACGCGCCCTCCATCTCGCTTCGGACCAGATGTGCGACGTCGTGAAGTTTGTCGCGCCGCACTTCGAAGATCAATTCATCGTGGATCTGCAGCAGCATCGTCGCCGCGTCGGACCCTTCGAGGGCGCGGTCGATCTTGACCATGGCAAGCTTCATGAGATCGGCCGCGCTCCCTTGTAACGGAGCGTTGGTGGCTTCGCGTTCCGCGGCGGATCGAAGCATGTAGTTGCTCGAGCTTAGGGCAGGCATGTAGCGACGCCGTCCGAGGATCGTGGTGACATAACCGTTGCGGCGCGCCTCTTCGATCGTTCCGTCGATATAGTTCCGGACCGACGGAAAGCGAGCGAAGTAAGCAGTCGTTATCTCGCGTGCCTCCGCCCGGCCGATCTCGAGCCGCTGCGCGAGCCCGAAATCCGACATGCCGTAAAGCAAGCCGAAGTTGACGCTCTTGGCCATGCGGCGCTGGTTTCCATCGACGCTCTCGCCGGGCGACACGTTGAAGATCTGCCGGGCCGTGAAGTCGTGGATATCTTGGCCTTCTTCGAATGCGACGCGCATCGCTTCATCGCCCGAAAGATGCGCCATCAAGCGCAATTCGATTTGGCTATAGTCCGCGGCGAGCAACACGTGGTCGCTATCGCGGGCGACGAACGCCTTACGGATCCGTCGTCCCAACTCACCGCGCACGGGAATGTTCTGCAGATTCGGATTGGTCGACGAAAGGCGCCCGGTCGCGGTCGACGTTTGATTAAAAACGGTGTGCAGCCGGCGGTCGCGCCGATCGAGCAGTTGCGGAATCACGTCGACGTAGGTGTTCTTGAGTTTCGTCACCTCGCGCCATTCCAGCAGCAGCGCGCAGATCGGATACTCTTTCGCGAGCCCTTGCAAGATTTCAACGCCGGTCGCCCATCCGGTCTTCGTTTTTTTCCCGCCCGGAATGCCGAGCCGCCCGAAAAGAATGTTGCCCAACTGCAGAGGCGATCCGATGTTGAACTCTTCGCCGGCGAAATCGTAGATCTGGCGTTGCAGGCGCGCGACGGCTTCGTCGATCTCCTTGCCGATCGTATCGAGTTCCCGCGTGTCGACGGCAATGCCCGCCGCTTCCATCCGCCCGAGAAGGGGCGCGAGCGGCACCTCGACCTCTTCGTAGAGGCGCAGCTGATCGCGTTCGTCCAGCAAATCGCGCGTCTTCTGCACGATCTGCAACGCCGCATCGGCATGCATGGCCGCGTCGTCGGCGAGCGCGAGTTCAAGGTGCTCGGCCGCGGCGTCCGCGAGGTTGGCAAACGTGCGGCTGGGGTTCACCAAGTGCGCGGCGATCATGCTGTCGTCGTCGAAGCGCGTTTGTTCGATACCGTATCCGCGCAGCGCGTGGTAGACGGACTTCGCATCGTGCGCGACGACGCGCTTGGCACCCAGCAGCACGTCGCGCAAAGCGTCACGCACGTTTTCGTGGGCGAGCGCAGTGCGAGCAAATACGATGCCGCTTCCCGGACTACCCGAGACGCCGGCATCATGTTCGGTAAGCGCGACCGCGAGCCGCTCCGACGACGCGAGGGCGCGCAATTCGCCGGCGAGGCGTTCGAATTCGGGGGGATCGACGGAAGCGACGTAGCTGCGATAGGTTCCTTCGAGCTTTTTATCGCCCGCGAAGAGCGGCAATCCATCGACCGGCGGTTTGAGCTTCGCCAGCAACGTCTTGAATTCGAGTTCCGCGTAGAGCGGATAGAGTTCCGCATCGCCCGGCGCTTTATAACGATTGCTCCAATCGACGTCGATCGGCAAATCCCGGGCCACGATGGACACGTCGCGACAGACGCGCGCCACCGCGCCGTGTTCTTCGACGAGCTTCTGTAGCTTCGGGGAACCGGCGAGCGTCGGATCGGCAACGAGCGCATCGAGCGATCCCGCCGCTTTGATCAGCTTGATTGCGGTTTTTTCGCCGACGCCGGGAATGCCGGGAAGATTGTCGGACGGGTCTCCTTTGAGCCCGCGATAGTCCGGGAGTTGGCGCGGTTCGAGTTCGAATCGCTCGCGCACCGCCGGCGGATCGTAGCGGCCGAGTTCGGTGATCCCGCGGCGCGTAGTAAGAACGGTCGTCTTTTCGTCGACGATCTGCAGCAAATCTAAATCGCCGGTAACGACGAGCGTGCGCTCGCCGGCTTCTTCGCTCTTGCTCGCAAGGGTCGCGATGACGTCGTCGGCTTCTTGGCCTTCGATTTCGACGATCGGAATCTTATGAACCGCAAGTATCTGCCGCACCAGCGCGAACTGGCTGCGCAAATCGTCGGGCATCGCGTCGCGTTGCGCTTTGTAGCCTTTGTACATCGCGACGCGCGCGGCCGGCAGCCCTTTGTCGAACGCGGCGATCACGTGCGTGGGCTTCTCGTCGTTGATGAGCTTGTTGAGCATCATCGTAAAACCGTAGGCTGCATTGATCGGCATGCCGCGCGTGGTGGTGAGCGGCGGCAACGCAAAAAACGCACGGTACACGAGGCCGTACGTGTCGAGCAGCATCAGCGTCGCCGTGCCGGGCTTTGGTTTTGCCACTATTGGACGAAGACCGAGTGCGAGGCGGCGACGACGCACCCATCGTCGGTAATTTTCAACACCGAGATCGTATACCGCCCGCGCTGCGCCGGAAGTTGCACTTCGAGCGGCTTACCCACATCGTGCACGATCGTCCAACTGACGACCTTCGTGTCGGCTTGCGAGATAGAAAGATCTTGCGGCGGCAGCGTGCGGCGCACGAATCCGAGCACCTGCGCGTGTACGCCCGTGGAATCGACCCACGGATGCCACGTACGACCCGACGGCGCGCTCACTTCCGTCGCGGCCAAGCCGACCGCCAGAAGTGACGGAGCCGAATCGAAGAGCGCGCTACCCGAAGGCGCTCCGCGGCTGATGCGAACGACGACCGTTCCGGGCGTCTCGCGCAGGCCATGCATCGACAGCGTCGTGGTAGCGTTCGGTTGGAAGGTCGACGCGGGCATGTTGAGGGTCACGAACTCCGGGCGTCCCGGCGCGTCGACGTTGAGCGGCACGCTCGTCCACTCAATCTTGCCGTCACGAATGAAGGCGGCGCCGATACGAAGATCGCCCGGCGCGTCGCTCACGCGTAACGATGCTCTCGCGCGTCCGTCTCGGACCGGAACGGTGACGCTCTGCGAACCCACGGCGCTTTCGAGGGTGATAAAGGCATCGCCGGCCGCTCCCGGCAGCGACGCGTCGACGTGCACTTCCTCACCCGCACGATAGATGCTGCGATCCAGCGAAATGCGTGCGTCCGAACTTCCCGCCGACGCTGCGTCACCCGCGGCTTGCGGTACGACGTTGACTTGGCCGGCATCCATCGCTTGTCCCGACGCGACGTCGATCTTGGCCGTCACGAGATTCGTTCCGAGCTGGGGCGACGAAAAGGCACCGTGCGCGTAGCCGTTTCGATCCAACTTCAGGATCTGCTGCTGCACTGAAGGGCCATGCTGCATGTCGATCGTCACGTTGCCGGACGTGAACGGTTTGCCGGTCGCAATCTCCGTTGCATACACGTCGAAATTCACCGGCGTACCGAGCGTCTGCGTCTTGCGCGCCAACTGCAGACGCAGCGCCACCCGCGCCGTGGGCACGAGCACGCGCGTCACCGCCGTTGCACCTCCGGATTCGACGCGAATACCGTAGGTCGAAGCGAGATGATCGGTCGGGTGCGGGATCATGACGACCGCCCGTCCGTCGGCATTGGTGCGAATCGTTTCGTTCAGCCATTGCGTCGTCGCCCACGGCGTTTCGGTAGGCGTGTAGTTCAGATAGACGTGCGGCGATCGAACGACGCGGACGTGCACCGGCACGTCGCCCCGCGACGCGCGAATCTCAATCGGGACGTTTTCGTTCGGATTGCAACGATTTTCGCACTGGCTGCCGACCGAGAGCGACAAACCGTTCGCATCCGCGTCGACGTGCACCGTGGCGCCTCCGACGCCGCCGTCGACCTGTGCGAGCACCGCATAGTCGCCCGCGCGTGCCGTTGCCGGCACGGCCATCGTCGTAGTAAACGCGCCGGCGCGATCGAGCGGTACGGTCTGTTCGCCGAGCAGCGTCCCGCCTAGACGCATCGACACCTGCGCTTCACCGCTCGCCGCTTTTAATTCCGATCCGACGCGGCGGCGTGCGAAACCGACGATGCGAACCGTTTCACCGGCGTGTACGACGGCGGTGTCGGTGCGCACGCCGACGATCGCTCGCGGGAGCGGCGGTTGCGGTAACAAGCTTGTGAACGCATAGCTATCGCCCCATTGCGCGAGCGCAAAGATCGGACGCGGATTGCGGTTCCAGCGGATGATGCCGTGAGCGTCCGTAAACTTATCGACGAACCGTCCGTTCACGACGAACGATACGCGCATGTGCGCGAGCGCGCGGCCCGTCCCGAGATCGGCTCCGTAGAGCAGCAACTCACCCGGCGTGTCTTTCGCGATCAATCCGACGCGCGTGCGATTGACCCAGACCTGCTCGCCGACGTTGCCCCGACGCGCCTCGACGACGAAGAACCCTTGCCTGTCCCCGAGCGGAAGCGAGACCTGATTCGACTCGAATTGGTAACCGCCGGGAGGACTGTAATTGAATTGCGCGATCGGCTTGCGGCTGCTGGTGTCGATCACGCGCGGGCGCGCGTTCGAGTTCGCGGTCACGACGTCGCCCGGGTGGACCTGGTAGATCCGAAATTCGACCGGCGCCCCGGAATAGGTGTCCAAGCGGACTTTCGTCTCATGCCACGGCACGTTTGAATCGCTCGCGAAGAGGGCAAAGTAGGCGTCGAGTTTGTGAAGGTCGACGATGGGGCGAGCGGCCTGGGCCGGAGCAACGAGGACGGCAGCAGCGATAAGCGCTGCGAAGATGGAGCGGAGGCGGAACACGACCTTCCGACGCTTCGCGGCTTTAATCGCGCGGTCCCGGGGGAAGTGCTTGGCTGCTCACGGAACTCCCTGTCGGCTTTTTACCGTTTCGATGAGTGCTAATGAAGATTCGATCTGCCTTTAACACGTTTACGCTCCTGGTCAGCCTTTGCGCGGCCGCCACGCCGCTGCTGGCCGCTACGCACGCGCCGAAGGCGCCTCCTCAGCCGGTGCTTCCGAAGGTCGCACTGCATACGGAGTATCTGGTAGAGGTCAACCATAAAGGCCAGGTCGTGCGCGTCGAATCCGGCAAAGCCGCCGCCGGCTGCCAAAAAGGCAAGAAGACGACCAATCCCGAGGCCTGCACCTTCAACGCGCAGACCTACGGCAACGTGCTGCAGATGTGGATTCGCCATCCCGACGGGACGGCCGAGGTCGGGCTCTTCCGCGTGACCTTCGATTACAATCCGCACACGAAAAAGGTACGGCGGTCGATTTCGCTCGTCCGTGCCGGCGGCAATTGGGCCAACAAGCCCGGCGCCGCGACGGAAATGATCGATAAGGCCAACGCCGAGACGCGCGCGTACGAAGAACAGCAGAAGCGCGACGCGAAGAAGCTGCCGTCGCTCAAGCAGATCGTTGCCCCGAAGAAATCGCCGCACCCCTAAGAAGTCGCTCCCGCGCATCCCGTTTTTCGAAGAGCCGGACCGCGAGCGAAGCTGCACGTCGAAAACCGCGTACGCAAGCGAAGAGCACGCGCGCGCGGCGATGCTGATGAACGGCACGCTCGGCCGGCTCTCGGTGTATCACTGCCGCTTCTGCGATCTGTGGCATCTCACGAGCCGCAAGGAATGATATAGTTCGCCTATGCGCTTCGTTACGTTCAAATCGCACGGGGTCTCGCCGCGGCCGGGGGTTATCGAGGGCGACGCGATTCGCGTCATTACGGCGCCCACGCTCGCCGACTATATCGCGCTTGCGCCGCACGAGCGCATCGCGTGGCATTCGGGCGACGATCTGATCCCGCTGCACGAAGCCGTGCTTGACGCGCCCGTACGCCCGCACCGTAACATCTTTTGCGTCGGGCGCAATTATCCGGAACACGCAAAAGAGGGTGCGCGAGCGAGTGGCCGAGAGTTGAAGCTTCCGGAAGTCCCGACGTTTTTCACGAAGGCGCCCACCGCCATCGCCGCGCCCGATGCGACGCTGCATTTGCAGGCGCGCATTTCGCCCGAATATGATTTCGAAGCCGAACTCGCGGTCCTCATCGGCGCTCGCTGCAAGGACGTTGCAGAAGCCGATGCGCACGCGGTGATCTTCGGCTATACGGCATTCAACGACGTAACCGCGCGCGATCTGCAACGCGCGCATCTGCAATGGTTCAAAGGTAAGAGTCTGGACGACTGCGCGCCGATGGGCCCGTGGATCGTATCGGCGGATGAGATCGGCGATCCGCACGGGCTTGAGATCGCCTTTCGCTTGAACGGCGTCCAGAAGCAGCACAGCACGACGGCGCAAATGATCTTCCGCATCCCGCGGTTGATCGCGGAACTGTCGAAAGGCATGACGCTGGAACCGGGCGATGTGATCGCGACCGGAACGCCGGAGGGCGTGGGGTTTGCGCGGACGCCTCCAGAGTTTTTACGCGACGGCGACGTGATGGAAGTCGAGATCGAAAAGATCGGCGTGCTGCGTAACCGCGTGTCGATCGCATGACGCTCGCAACGGTCTTTTGCACGCTTGCGGCGATCGGTTTGGTGGCCGTCGGCGTTCTCGCGCTGCTTTCACCGCAACGCCTCGCGCGCAGCTATGGGGTCGAAGTCGAAGAGTCGTCGTCGTACGTGTACGTGCGTGCCGCCGGCGTGCGGGACCTCATTCTCGGCGCGATCCTGGGCGCTGCGAGTTACACCGGCGATTCCATTGCGTTGCTGTTCCTCTGCGCGCTCGGGGTCATACTCTCGCTTGCCGATTTCACGCTCGCGTTCACGTTCACGCGCCGCATGCGCAGCGAACTCGTCTCGCACCTCGGCGGCGCCGTGGGCTTTATCGTCATCATCATCTTGTTACTGCAAACACTACGCAGATAAGCGGAGCGGGAGAACCGAACCGGATGTGTCGACCCTCCTGCCGCGCGGTAAACAGCCGCAACGTACGGTTCGACATTATTCAACGCGAACTAAACCCGAACGTTAGTGGATCTGCGTAAGAACGTACAGTGCAATGTCGTGCAGATCGCGTTCGGACATTTTCCAGCGAGGCATAACCGGGCTGAGCGCTTCGCCGTTTTGATCGAGGCCGTCCGAAATCGCGCGCTCCATGAGCGCAAGCGTCCACGGTGCGTTTTTTCCGTTCATTGAGCTCATCTGATCCATCATGCGAGCATTGGGCCCAAGTTTAGCGCTCACCGCTCCGTCCGGAAGCTCTACGCCGCCGCCGCCGTCCGGACCGTGGCACACCGCACAGCTCTGGTAGACGCGGAACGGATGAGCCGTCGAAATGCGGGTGCCATCCAGATCGGTGCCGCTGAAAAATATCGAGCGTCCGTTCGCGATTGCCTTCGAGTCTGTCGCCGGCATTGGCGTCGGCATTGGCATCGTCATCGCTCCCGACGTCGGCATTGGGCTCGACATCGGCACGGCCGCGGGAATGCTTCCCGGCGGGAACCGATCGCGGTACCATGGCCCCGCCCACAACACTTGATAGTTGAGCGTCGCCTTCTTGCCGACGCTCGAATCATTTTCGACCGTCACGATCACGTTAGGACGCAGGCTGAATGCCACATCGGAAATGTAGTTGGTCGTCGCCGTTCCTAGGCCATCGTCCGTATGTTCGTACCGCGCATCAAGATGCAACCACGGTAAAACGCCATAGATCGTTTCAAGGGAGATGCCGCTGCTATGCGCGGTTGGTGACGCTTCGCCATTGGGGCTGCCGTCTTGGCCGATCGATCCCATTGCCGTAATTTCGTACCGATCCGCGCCGTATGAGGCCAACGCCATCTCACGCGCATAGCGATCGTTAATGCCGGATGGCATGGGGTTCGAACCAATTAACGCTGCCACGCCGCCCGACCATCTTGATTCAGGAGAGAGATACTGCAGCGATCCCGTCCACGCTGTACCTTCGCCGGCGGTATCAAAAGCACGCTCGATCGGTCCGGTTCCACCTAAATACGAGACGTTGCCGATGAGGCCAAGATGCATCGTCTGCGTATACGATGCACCCCAACGATTGTCTGCGGTCGCCGCACCGTTCAATCCAACGGGCAACGCGCCGAGTGCATAGCCGGAGAGCGAAAGCGTCTGGCTTATCCAAGGGGCGAACATCGGCGTAGGAAACTTTCCGATTTGAAGGCTCCCATTACCGTGAGAGAACCCATTGTAAGCGGCCCACACTTGATCTACGGCATCGGCCGGAAAGCCGCTCGTTTCGACCGGAACCGACGCGAAATACGAAACGTCGGAACCGAGGTAACCGCCGGAGAGGAATTGCACCAGCGCGCTATAGACGCGCGGCAGCATCGGGGCCGGCTGGCTCGATGCGTTGGCGGTCATCTCGAGTGCCACCGGCATGCTCCGGTTCTGCATCATCTGTAAGTGTTTGTTGAGGCCTCTGGAAAAGTTCGTCATCAGAACATACCGGCCATAACGATTGAGCTGAGGAACCGTCGTGTGGCAGAGGCTGCAGCTAACCCCACCCTGACCGTTTGCGAAGACGGGAATCGCCAACGCCGCTTTTGCGGTCCCGAATACACACGCTAAAAATATGGCGACTAACGCGAACGCTCGCATGCTCCCGTCTCTTTTCTTGCGAGTACGATTGGCCATGAAGTGCGCCAACGGTTTACCCGGCGTTTTCCATTGCATCGTGTCCTTCGAGCGGCTGCCGCGACAATCCGGCGCATGGAGTCGGCGACGTGTATTCCCACGCACCAGTGACGTAAGTCGCAGGGTTGCCGTAGTGTTCGCGGAAAGCGCGCTTTATGATCGTCGCCGTTCCGCGAGAGACTGCTCAGAGCGAACGCCGGGTGGCGCTCGTTCCCGAGACGGTCCAACGACTGGTGAAATCCGGGGTAGAGGTGCGCGTCGAACGCGGGGCCGGGGTTTCGGCCGCCTTTCCCGATGATGACTTTACGAAGGCCGGAGCGTCGATCGTCGACGACCCGGCCGCTCTTCTTTCCGCCGCCGACGTCGTCGTAACCGTCGGCAAACGTGACGCCGGTTTCTATCGGCAGCTTCGCCGCGGCTCCACGCTCATCGGATTCTTGAATCCGCTCGGCGATCCGACGGCGAAAGAGACGCTCGAGAGCGCGGGCGTCACCGCACTTGCGATGGAAATGATTCCGCGTATCACCCGCGCACAATCGATGGATGCCCTCTCGTCGCAAAGCAACATCGCCGGATATAAGGCGGTGCTGCTTGCGGCGGGTGCCTTGCCAAAATTCTTCCCGATGCTCACGACCGCCGCCGGAACGATTCCGCCGGCACGCGCGCTGATCTTGGGCGCGGGCGTGGCCGGACTGCAAGCGATCGCGACGGCGCGGCGACTCGGCGCCGTGGTCAGCGGCTACGACGTGCGGGCGGTCGTTAAAGAGCAAGTGCAATCGCTCGGTGCCGCCTTCCTCGAATTTGATCTGGGCGAAAGTGCCGAAGCCGCGGGCGGCTATGCGAAAGAACTGACGCCCGAACAGCAAGAGCGCCAGCGCGCCTGGATGGTCGAACAAATCGGCAAGAACGACGTCGTGATCACGACCGCGCTCGTCCCCGGACGCCGCGCGCCGATCCTCGTCAGCAAAGCCGCCGTCGAAGCGATGAAGCCGGGCTCGGTCATCGTGGATATTGCGGCCGAAGCGGGCGGCAACTGCGAACTCACCGTTGCGGAACAAACGATCGTTTCGCCCAATGGCGTGACGATCATCGGCGCCGTCAATCTGCCATCGACGATGCCGTACAACGCAAGCCAACTCTACTCGCGCAACGTCTACGCGTTACTGCAGCCGTTCATCAAGGACGGCTCGCTCGTCCTCGATCCCAACGACGAAGTGATCAAAGGCGCCATGCTGGGAGGTCAACACTCGTGACCGACGTCGGCCACCTCATCCAACTGCTCACCGTCTTGCTGCTCGCCGTGTTCGTCGGCTTCGAGGTCATCTCGAAGGTGCCGACGACCCTGCACACGCCCTTGATGTCCGCAACGAACGCCATTCACGGAATCGTGCTCGCCGGAGCGATCGTCGTGACGGTCGCGCTCTTCGGCGGCGGCGGTAACAACGCGCTCGTTACGGTTCTGGCGATCGTCGCGGTCACGCTCGGCGCGATCAACGTCTTCGGCGGATTCGCCGTCACCGAACGCATGCTGCAAATGTTCCGCCGCAAGGAGAACAAACCGTGACCGCGATGTCGATCACCGCGTCGCTGCTCGATCTGGTCGCGATCGCGCTCTTCATCCTCGGTCTGCATCTTTTGAACGCTCCTCCGACGGCGCGTCTGGGCAACCGGCTCGCGGCGGTCGGCATGTTTATCGCCCTCGTGATGGTGCTCGTGCAAACCGCGGGCGTCGGCTGGTGGGCGATCGCGATCGGCACGATTCTCGGCGCTCTCATCGGCGTCGTCGCGGCCCTGCGCGTAAAGATGACGGCGATGCCGCAGATGGTCGCGCTCTACAACGGTGCCGGCGGCGGCGCGGCCGCCGCAATCGGCGTCGTCGAATATTACGTCTTCGTCAATAGCGGCGCGGGCGCGCTCGATCCGATCGTCTCCGTCTCGCTCGTGCTCTCGATGATCATCGGCGCCGTCAGCATCGCCGGTTCGATCATTGCATTCTTGAAGCTGCAAGAAGTCATGACGGGCCGCCCGATCACCTATCCCGGGCAGCAGGTCGTCAACGCGTTTATCGCGCTCGCCATCGTGGCGCTCGGCGTGTGGTTTATCGCGAGCGCAGGCACGCTTCCGGCTTGGGGTTTCCTAATACTACTTGCGGCGGCGCTCGCATTAGGCGTCCTCTTCGTGCTGCCGATCGGTGGCGCGGACATGCCCGTCGTCATCTCGCTCTTGAACTCGTTCACCGGACTCGCCGTCGCGATCACCGGATTCGAAATCAATTCCGTGCTGCTCATTATCTGCGGTGCGCTCGTCGGCGCGAGCGGTACGATTCTCACCGTCGACATGGGCAAAGCGATGAACCGGCCGTTGACCAACGTGCTCTTCGGCGCGTTCGGTTCGGGCGGCGGCAGCGAGCCCGCTGCGGGAAGCGGTGGACCGCAAAACGTTCGTTCGGTCAACGCCGACGACGTTGCGATCATGCTCGCGTATGCGAGCAAAGTGATGTTCGTGCCGGGCTATGGTATGGCGGTCGCGCAGGCGCAGCACAGCGTCAAAGCACTCGCCGATCAACTCGAGAAACGCGGCGTGAGAGTGTTTTACGCGATTCACCCCGTTGCGGGGCGCATGCCGGGCCACATGAACGTGCTGCTTGCCGAAGCCAACGTCCCCTACGAACAGCTTCTGGATCTCGACGCAGCCAATGCCGAGATGCCGACGACCGACGTCGCGCTCGTCATCGGTGCAAACGACGTTACGAACCCCGCCGCGCGCAACGTGCCTAGTTCGCCCATCTACGGAATGCCGATCCTCGACGTGGATAAGTCGGCGAATGTCATCGTGCTCAAACGCTCGATGCGCTCGGGATTTGCCGGCATCGACAACCCGCTCTACGAGATGCCCAACACGGCGATGCTCTTTGGCGATGCGAAAGCGTCGGTCGACGGACTTACCGCAGCCGTCAAAGCTCTGTGACGTGATCGACCTTCGTCCCGTCACGCTTCGTGGCCGCGGCGTCATTTTGGAACCGCTGACGCCGGAACACGCCTCCGGCTTAAAAGCCGCTGCTTCCGACGGGGAACTGTGGAAACTGCCGTACACGTCCGTACCGGCGCACGGTGAAACGGAACGGTACATCGAACGCGCATTAGAGGGCCAGCATGCGGGGACGATGCTGCCATGGGCCGTTCGCGACGAAGAAAGCGGCGCGGTGATCGGTTCCACGCGCTACCATGATATAGCAGCATCGATCGATCGCGTGGAAATCGGCTACACATGGTACGCGCACACCCGTTGGGCGACGCGCGTGAACCCCGCATGTAAACTGCTTTTGCTCGAACATGCCTTCGGCGTGCTCGGCTGTGCGGTCGTCGGGCTGCGCACCGACGGCGAGAACCTTCGTTCGCAAGCTGCGATCGAACGTTTGGGAGCCCGGCGCGACGGTCTTCTTCGCCATTTCGGAACGCGACGCGATGGAAGCGCTCGCGACACCGTGATGTTCAGCATTCTGCGGGACGAGTGGCCAGCGGTGAAAACGCGACTACTCGAACGCTTGGCGGAGGTACGTGCATGAGCGGGCAGCGGCGGCACATTTCGAGCGGCAGCGTCTGGGAAGATCGCGTCAAGTACTCGCGTGCCGTGCGCATCGACAATTTCGTCCTCGTTTCGGGGACGACGTGCGATGGCCCCGACGCGTACGTTCAAGCCAAAGGTGCGCTTGCAAAGATCGAACGCGCGCTCGAAGAGGCCGGCGCCGCGATGGAAGACGTCGTACGTACGCGCATGTACGTAACGGATATCGCAAACTGGGAAGCCGTCGGGCGCGCGCATGCCGAAGCGTTTCGCGACGTGATGCCCGTTGCAACGATGGTGGAAGTCGCTAAACTCATCTCACCCGAACTGCTCGTCGAAATCGAGGTCGACGCCTACATTCAATGATTCATGCCGCACTGCTCGCGGCCGCCCTAACCGTCTCCGGATTCGTCGATCCCTTTATCGGAACGTCCGGAACGCCGATCGGCGGTCCTATCGACACATTCCCCGGCGCCGACGTGCCCTTCGGCATGGTGCAGTGGAGCCCGGACACACCTTCGCAGAACGCCGGCGGCGGTTACGACTACGGCGATAAGGCGATCACCGGCTTCTCGCTCACGCATTTGAGCGGACCGGGGTGCAGCGTCTTCGGCGACTTCGCGATGCTGCCTACCACCGGCGCGATCGACGATCCCGCGCACGCAAAGCAGCCGTTTTCGCACGCAAACGAAGTAGAGGCGCTCGGCTATTACGCGGTCGCGCTCGGCGATCCGTCGATTCTCGCGCAATTGAGCGTGACGCCCCGTACCGGGCTCGGCGTCTTTACGTTTCCCGCAACGACGCAAGCGAACATCTTGATTTCCCCGTCTTCGAATCAAGCGGGGGTGACCGCATCCCAGATTCACGTCATCGACTCGCAAGATATCGAAGCGTCGGCATCCAGCGGCTACTTCTGCGGAATGCCCGACCGTTACACGGTCTATTATACCGCGCATTTCGATCGCCCGTTTTCCGCAAGCGGCACGTGGGGGTTCAACGGCAGCGCCAACGGCGGCGCGTGGCTGCGTTTCGACACGACGACCAACCACGTCGTTCGCGTTCAGGTGGCGCTGTCGTTCGTCGACGCCGAAGGCGCGCGACGGAACTTGGCGGCGGAAGCCCGTAGCTGGGATATCGTGAACGTCCGCAACAACGCGCTTGCGTCGTGGGAATCGGTGCTCTCGCGCATCTCCGTGTCGGGCGCGCCGCAGGACGTTATGCGCCAATTTTACACCGCGCTCTATCACACGATGCTGCACCCTAACGTCATCGACGATGCCGATGGGCGGTATCGCGGTTTCGACGGCAAGATTCACACCGTCGCGCGCGGCCATCACGAATACGCGAACTATTCCGATTGGGATATCTACCGTACCGAAATTCCTTTGATCGCACTCCTCGTGCCGCATCGCACGAGCGATATGATGCAGTCGCTCGTCGACGCGTACGCGCAGAGTGGCTGGCTTCCGCGCTGGCCGGTCGTCAATCAACCGAGCAGCGTGATGGGAGGCGATTCTCCCGATGCGATTCTCGCGGGCGCCTATGCGTTCGGCGCGCGGGATTTCGACGCGCGCACGGCGCTCGAAGCCATGGAGAAGGGTGCGAGCAAGGTTCCCTCGGTGCTGCCCTACGGTTGGTATTTGGAGCGGCCGGAAGTCGCCGAGTACCTCAAATACGGCTACATTCCGAACACGCACACCACGTCGGTCTCTCCGGTGCCAAACGGCGCTTCGGAAACGCTCGAATATGCGTTGGATGATGCATCGATTGCGGCGCTCGGACGCGATATCGGGCGTCGCAGCGTGTGGCGCACGTACGCAGCGCGCGGCCAGAACTGGGCGAATCTGTTCGATACCTCGCAGCAGTCCATCGAGCCGCGCGATGCGCAAGGCGCCTTCGAGCATACGCCGATCACCGATTCGGGGCAAAGCGGTTTCCAGGAAGGTAACGCCGCGCAGTACACCTGGATGGTCCCGCAAGATCTTCCGGCGCTCATTGCCGCGATGGGCGGCCGCGACGCCGCAAACTCAAAACTCGACGAGTTCTTCACGCAGCTCAACGCCGACCAGAACAAGCCCCACGCATGGATGGGGAACGAGCCGAGCATCGGATCGCCGTACGTCTATCTTAGCAGCGGTCAGCCGTGGAAGACGCAGCAGATCGTTCGCACCGTGATAACGACGTTGTATACCGACCGGCCCGACGGCATTCCGGGTAACGACGATCTAGGCACCATGAGCGCGTGGTATGTTTGGTCGGCACTCGGATTATATCCGCAGATGCCGGCCGTTCGCCGGCTCGATATCGGAAGCCCGATCTTCACGCACGCAACGATTCGCGTGCCGCACGGCCCGACGATTCAGATCGACGCACGCAACGCGTCGCCGTCATCGCCGTACGTCCGATCGCTGCGCATCGACGGACGTGCGACGCAACACACGTGGCTCGATCTGCCGATGCACGGTACGACGCGCCTTGCGTTCGATCTCGGCGCGACGCCGAATACGGCGTGGGGTACCGCACCGGCCGACGCTCCGCCCGCACTCGACACGATACCGGTTACGCTCCCGCCGTCCTCATACGTCACGTTTAGCGAAGATGCAAAGGCGAGCATCGCGCCGGGCGCGACCGATCGCTTTACGATCGTTGCGAAAAATGGCGGCAGCCGTGCCGAGCGCATCGCATGGAGCGCGACCACGCAGGACGGCATGACGCTCGCACCCGCGAGCGGCACGGTCGACGTTCCCGCGAACGGCAGCGCGAGCTTCACCGTCAGAGGCCGCGGCGCGCAGGCAGGCTTGTACGACGTTTCCTTTGCCGGTACGTCGGCGAACGGGGCAAAGCTGATGCCGGCGATCGCGCTCGTGCGCGTTGCTCGGCCCGGAGCGGTCTTACCCCTCGCGTGGATCGCCAATCGGTTCGATAACACCGTGATGCCGTACGATCTTCGTACCCGAGCGCTCGGTGCACGCGTGGCGGTCGGCCAAGAGCCCCGCGACGGCGTACTCACGCCCGGGAATGCTCGCTACTTCGTTGCCGATCGCGCATCCAAATCCGTCAGCGTCGTCGATACCGCGACGATGCGTCAGATCGCCGCAATTCCGGTGGGCACCTCGCCGAACGGCACCGCAATCTCACGCGACGGAGCGCACGTGTGGGTCGCCAACTACGACGACAACACGATCTCCGAGATCGACACGCGGACGCTCGCCGTGGTCGCAACCATTCCGGTGGGTAAGAATCCGCGCTATATCGCGATCGAACCGAACGACTCGATGCTCTACGTGAGCAATCAAAGCGACAATACGGTCACGCCGGTCGATCTTCGCACGAACAAGCCGCTCGCTCCGATCGCCGTCGGGCAGCGTCCGACGGGCATCGCGCTTTCGCCCGACGGCAAACATCTCTACGTTGCAAATAACGCGACCGAAAACGTCACGGTGATCGACACCGCGACCGCGCGGGTCGTCACGTCGATACCGGCAAGCGTTGAAGCGCAGATGGTAGCAGTCAGCCCCGACGGCAGCTTCGCCTACGTCCCCAACTTTTCGACGATCACCGTCACGCCGATCGATCTGCGCACGAACACGGCGCTTCCCGACATACGCGTGGGCGGCCAACCGTTCGACGTCGAGTGGCTTCCGGACGGCTCTGCGGCGATCGCAACGATCCGCCAAGATAACGCGCTCGTTTGGATCGGCCGCAACGGCCATGTGGAAAGGCCGCAATTCATCGGCGCGTGGGGCTCGTACACGATCGCCATGCCGCAGTAGGATCTCACCGCTGTCAAAGCTTCATCGTTATCTGCGCCGCATCAAGTATGGCGGCCCTCTCTCGGCGTCGCGGCAGACGCTACACAACCTGCACCGCGCGCACTTGCTCGCGATCCCGTTCGAAAACCTCGACGTGCAGCAGCGCGTGCGCCGGCCCTTCGAACTCGACGCCGTTTTCGAGAAGATCGTGGGCGAGCAGCGCGGTGGCTGGTGTTACGAGATGAACGGCCTCTTCGGCTGGGCGTTGCGCGAGATTGGCTTTCAGCTGGACTTTGTCGCCGGCGCGGTGGGCCGAGACAAGAACGGCGATCGGGCGCTGATGAATCACCTCGCGATCGTCGTGCGGCTGGACCGGCCGTATTTAGCCGACGTCGGCTTTGGAAACGGGATGCTCAATCCGGCGCCCCTACAGGAAGGTTCGTTCAACGACGGCCGCTTCGATTTTCGGCTCGCGCGGCACGGCGACTGGTGGCGCTTTCACAATCACGCACACAACGGCACAACCTACGATTTTAAGGACGAGCCCCGCGATTATGCGGATTTCGAGCACAAAGCGCGCATGCTCGCGACGACCGCCGAGTCGCCGTTCGTGCAGAATCTGGTCGTTAGCCGGTTGACCGAAGAGGGCATGATCACGCTGACGAACGCGGCGCTTGCGATCTACGATCCTCGAGAAATGCGCGAAGAATCCGCGCCAAATGCGGCGGCATTAGAGCGAATTCTGAAAGAACACTTCGGCCTGCACGTCGACGGCATAGAAGCGTTATGGCAACGCGTCGCATCGCAGCATAAAACGTGGCTGCGCAGGCGGATTCGCGGTTTCTAGTCTCGCCTCGGCGAAAGATACGCGAGCAACAGCATGGCCAGCGGTATCGCGACGTCGCCGAGCCACAGAAGCAGGCCCGTGTTGTTGGGGGCGTAGTCGTGCACCGTCATCATCATGTTGAAATGCTGTGCCGCGTCGGCGAGCAAGAAGATCGAATAGGGCAGCGTAATCGCAAGACGAAACGCGTAGCCGCGCCAAGGCGCCAGACACGCGGTAACGCCGTAGCCGATTTCGAACCAGCCGAGTTCGTATTGAAACGGGCTGTTCTGCCAGCCGATGGTCTTTGCAATCATCTCGCCCGCGTAGGCGTGAAAGAGCCCGCTATAGATGGCGGCGATGCCGTATTCCCAAAAGAGGAGCTCCGACCAGAGCGTTCCAGTGACGCTCGGCTTTTCGCCACGGGCGCGGGCCCGGGCAATCTTCGCCGCAGAGACGGCGAGCGCGACAAGCAAGACGACGATGAAAAAATTTCCAAGGATTCCTGAGATAATCGCGCTCACGCCTTGACCCCCTTAACGTTGCGGATGATGACGTCGAGCGCACCCAGGTGACGTCCGCCTTTTTTCGCCGCTCCCGAAAACCAGAACCACGGATCGTAGAGATACGCGCTGTGCAGCAACAGGTTCGTTGGGGTCATGCGCTTATAGCCCCGTTCGTTGCGACAGATCAGCCTTCCGGTGCCGTGTTGCCGATGCGATCCCTCTTCTTCACGCTCTTCTGCGAGCGCTCGCGAAGACTCCAGCGATTCGCCGGGCTTCAGGCGCGAGCGGTACGAACGGATCTCGTTGCATAACGGGTCTTGGAAGTACCAGTAGTTGACCCAGAAGATGCCGCTGCCGTTGGGCTCGTCCAGTACGGTTACGTCGCGGCAAAACATCGCGCCGTACGCATCGTTGCGCCAGTATTCGAACGACGCGGTCGGCGTTATGCCCGAGACGTCGAAGAAATACCGGGTTTTCTCCAAAGACGACCCGAGGGTGATAAAGGCGCGGATGCGGGAGAACTCGTCATGCGTATAAGCGCCCTGCAGCGTCAATTGATACAGCCGCGAGAGCGCATCCATGGCGATAGTCGCGCCGAGGCTGTGCGCCAGCACGATCACGCGATCGTAGCGACGGCCGCCATTGAGCTGCGGCGAGATCGCGCGGGCGATCGCCTCCACGGTAACGTCGAGGATCTTGTCGCGCAGTTGATAGAAGCGCGAATCGTTTTCGTCGCGCGTCGTGTAGATCTGGACGTCGCCGAAGAAGCCGACCATGAAATTGATCAACAGCGCGTATCCTAACTGAAACGCCACGAAGATCATAATCAGAAAGAGCACGCCGCGCCAGCCCAGGGTGCCGTTCGGAAAGGACGCGAGCGCCATCGCATAGACGAAACCGACGCCGAGTTCGATGAGGACGGCAATGGCAATCAAGCGATGCAAGATCGCGCCGCCGCTGTTGCGCAAGGCCTTGCGTTGAACGAAGAGTTTGACGATTGCCGCCATCGCCTGGCCGACCAGAAACGCGCCGATGACGCCGACGAAGAGCCATACGACGATCTTGACCGGCACGCCGCCCGGCGCATTGGCGCTCGTATTGAGCGTGTTGATGAACTCTTGCGCGGGATGGTGCAGCAGCCCGGTCACGTCTATGACGGTGAGGAACGACTGCCACGCCGCGGTAATCGATACGACGAAAAGCGCGAACGCCAAGAGCAGCGCGCCGCCGATATAGCCGTAATCGAAGAACTGTTTCTGCCAGGTCGCGTGATATCGCGCGGTCGTGTTTAACGGAACGAAGACGATCCTCAAGATCCAATTGACGACCGAAAGCCAACTGGTGCGCCCTTTTGAGATCGGGCTCCAATACGCTTCCATGACGTCGAAATAGCTGTCGTCGGGATTCGCGGGATCCGCGTCGGACTTGCGATGAACGCGGCTGATCGTGGGCAGCGGGTCCTCGGTACCGTGGCCCAACACGTTGCCCGGATTGAGCACGTCGACGACGTATCGCCCTTCCCCGGTCTGCTCGTTCAGACGCTGGCAAAAGATGCTGGAAACTTGGTCTTGGAATTCGTAGCGCGGGTGCGGTGCTACGCCGTGCACGCAAACGATCGCGACCCGTTCCGCTTCGACCGGCGCCTTATCCGCGTCACTCACTCTTCCACTCCCAGGCGTTCCACGTCGGCAAGAAGGCGTTGGGCGCAAATCCGGAGAGGCGATCCCGATACGCGTAGATGTAATCGGCGTTGAAGAGATAGAGCAGGGGAACGTCGCGCGCGACGATCTTTCCGATCTGCTCGTAGTCGCGCTTGCGCCGGGCTTGCGAAACCGATCTCAGCGCATCTCGCTCGAGCGCATCCACGCGAGGGTTACACCAGCGCATGTAGTTGGACGGACCGTTGCAGGCGAGAACGAACGAATCGTCGGGATCGGCCCCGAGCGTGAACGGCACGTAGGCCAGATCGAAGTTTCCCGACGCAAGCGTGCCGGTCTTCGGTGAAAAGAGCTGCGCGTTGCTGACGCTCTTGATCGTGACGTCGATGCCCCGTTCGCGTAGCGCCGCCTGCACCGCCGTCGCGACGCGCACGCCGGTGATGGATTCGGGAAACTGTACGTACGTCAGGTGGAAGTGACGCCCGTGCAAAATCCGGTCGGCGGCCGCGGGATCGTAACCGGGCTGCTCGATCGCAGGATCGTACGCCCAGGAAAACTGCGGCTGCATCATGTTGGTGACCGGATATTTTCCGAGCGTGATTTTGGCGCTGATCGCGGCGCGGTCGATCGACATCGCGATCGCGCGGCGAACGGCCGGATCGTTGAGCGGAGGATGCTGCGTATTCATCACGAGCGCCGCAACGACGGCGGTCGGCGTCGTGACGAAGCGCATGGCGGGATCGCGCGCGGCGATCTGATATTGCACCGGCGCGATGAGATTCCAATCGAGCGCGCCAGACTGCAGCATCACCAGGTTCGTCGAAGGATCGGGTGCGATACGGATGTCGAGCGTATCGACGGCCGGCTTGCCCCGCCAGTACTGCGGATTCGCACGATAGCGCAGCGATTCGCCGTGCTTCCACGATACGAACAGATACGGCCCGTCGCCGACGCTCGGATGCGCGTTAAACGACGCGCGAGCGAGCGGCGCCTGCTTCAAAAGCACGTGCGCGGGCAAGACGAACTGCGGCGACGTGCCGTAGCTGAAGTATGTCGAGACGGCCGGCGCCCACGCATGCTTGAGGTGAAATACGACGGTGTAACGGCCGGGCGCACTTGCGCGGTCGATCAGATCGTAGCCTTCGTGCGAGCGCACCGGGTTACGCGGATCGAGTATAGCGTGCAGCGTGAAGAGCACGTCGGCGCTGGTCACCGGCTGTCCGTCGCTCCAACGAACCCCGCGGCGCAAGTGATAGGTGATCGTGCGGCCGTCGGCGCTCAAGCCGCCGTTGCGCAGGCTGGGGATCCGCTCCAAGAGTTCCGGAACGGGCCGTCCCTTCGCGTCCAAATCGATGAAGGGTTCAAACATCAGCCGGGCGAGCTGCTGCTCGACCGAGGCGGCGTCGGGGTGGGCGAAGAGGGGATTGAGGTTCGCCGGGTCGGCCGCCAGATCGAAGCGGACCGTGCCGGGTGGCGGACCGCCGCCCCCGGGGCGGCTACAGGCGGCCAGCACGAAGAGCAGGGCGGCGATAAAGGCGAGCCTGGGCATCCCCCATGCTTCGACGGGCTCGCCCCGACCCCGGCGTGGAGGCCTTGCGGCGAATAAACAGCGGGTGATATACTGTGAAGCCCGAACGATTAGTGCCCCAAGCGTGAAAGTTGACGAATGATATCAGCCAACGGTGAAGTCGACGAACTCGATATCCGGATTTTGGACGCGTTGCAACGCAACGCGCGTTCCACCTTTGCTGAATTGGGCGCGATCGTCGGCCTGAAGCCGCCCGCCGTTCACGACCGCGTCAAACGCTTGGAGCAGCGCGGTCACATTCGCCGGTACGCAGCTCAACTCGACGCGCAACGCTTGGGCCTCGAGATGCTCGCGTTCGTCAGCTGCTATACGACGCCGGATTGCGTCTACGAACAGTTCACCGCCGCACTCGCCGCGCTGCCGGAAGTGTGCGAGATCCACTCCGTTGCGGGCGAGGAAACGTTCATGTGCAAGGTCGTCACGCGTTCGACGCAGCATCTCGACGAATTGCTCGGCCGCTTAAAATCGATGCCGGGCATGGCGCGCACGAAGACGACGATCGTTCTCACCACGCCGTTCGATCGCGGCGGAATCGCGGTGAAAGAATGAGCGTCGCCTCGCAGCGCCAAGGCCATCCCCTTGGAACGCATCGCGTCGTAGAGCCCGCCGGTTCCATGCCGCAGAGCGCGTGGAGGATCGACAACACGCCGGTCGCCTACGACAACGAGATCCTGTGCGACGTCGACGTGCTCAACATCGACTCCGCATCCTTCAAGCAAATCAGCGACACTTGCAACGGCGACGCTGCCGCGATCAAGGAACACATCCTGGGCATCGTCGGCGATCGCGGCAAGCAGCACAACCCCGTCACGGGAAGCGGCGGCATGTTCATCGGCTACGTTCGCGAGGTCGGTGAAGCGCTGCGCGACCGTGTCGACGTAAAGGCAGGCGACCGCATCGCGTCGCTCGTGTCGTTGAGTCTGACGCCGCTGCACATCGAAGAGATCGTGCGCATCGACGTCGCGACCGGACGCGTTTGGATCGCGGGTAAGGCGATTCTCTTCGAATCGGGATTGTGGGCGAGGCTGCCCGAGGATATCGACGAAAACGTCGCGCTCGCCGTGCTGGATGTGGCCGGCGCGCCCGCGCAAGTTCAACGCCTCTGCAAGCCGGGCGAAACGGTCGTCGTGATCGGCGCCGACGGCAAGAGCGGCATGCTCTCGTGCGTGCAGGCAAAAGCCCGCGTCGGCAAAAGCGGCACCGTCATCGGCATCGCGCCGTGGGACGACACGCCTTCGGCTCGCCTGTTGCAAGAACGCGGATACGTCGATCACTTCTTGGTTGCCGACGCGCGCAACGCGCTTGCCGTCGGTGAGGCTGTCGCCGCGGTCGCGCCGGATCTCGCGGACATCGTCATCAACTGCGTCAACGTGCCGAACACCGAGCTTGGTTCGATCTTGTGCACGAAACAGCACGGCACCGTCTATTTCTTCTCGATGGCCACGTCGTTTACGGCTGCCGCGCTAGGCGCGGAAGGCGTCGGTAAAGACGTGACCATGATCGTCGGCAACGGATATGCCGTCGGGCATGCCGACATCGCGCTGCAGACGCTTCGCGATCATCCACCGGTTCACGCGTACTTCAATGCGAAATACATCAACGAATAAAGGGCCGATCATGAACGAGACGACCATCGAAATCAAACATTTGAAGCCGCCCGCGGGGCCGGAGCAATTCGAACATCGCAACCTCAAGCAGGGCGAGTTCTGGCGCCACGTGCCCGCTTACAAGGACGTCGACGAAACGACGTTCTTGGATCATCTCTGGCAGCAAAAGCATGCGGTGAAGACGCCCGACGAGCTGTTGGACGCGATCAAAGATCTCTGCACGCCGGAGTTCTTCGCCGACGTCGCCGACGGCTTTAAGCGCGCGCCGATGGCCGTGCGCGTCTCACCTTACGCGCTCTCGCTCATCGACTGGTCCGATCCGGTGAACGATCCGATCCGCCGCCAGTTCGTGCCGCTGGCGTCCACGCTGTTGCCGGATCATCCGCGGCTCACGCTCGATTCGCTGCACGAACAAGACGACTCGCCCGTTCCGGGGCTCGTTCATCGCTACGTCGACAAGGCGCTCTTCCTGCCGCTCAACACGTGCCCGGTCTACTGCCGTTTCTGCACGCGCAGCTACGCCATCGGTCCCGACACGGAGAACGTCGATAAAGTCGGCCTAGCAAAGACGCCGAAACAGTGGGAGCAAGCGTTCCAGTACATCGCCGAACGCCCCGAGATCGAAGACATCGTTATCTCGGGCGGCGACACCTATCAGCTTCCGGCGAAGAACCTCACGCTGATCGGCAACGCGCTGCTGGACATTCCGCACGTGCGCCGCATGCGCTTTGCGACCAAAGGCCCGGCGATCATGCCGATGAAGATCATCACCGACACGGCATGGTTCGACGCGCTGACGCAAGTCGTCGACCGCGGACGTTCGATGGGCAAAGACGTCGTGCTGCACACGCATTTCAACGCGCCCGAAGAGATCACGTGGATCACGCAAAAGGCCATGAACATGCTCTTCGAACGCGGGATCTTCGTGCGCAATCAGTCGGTGCTCATCCGCGGCGTGAACGACACGCCCGAACGCATGCAACTGCTCGTCAAGCGCCTGGAATACGTGAACGTACATCCGTACTACGTGTACATGCACGACATGGTCAAGGGCGTCGAAGAGTTGCGCACGACGATCCAAACGTCGATCGATCTCGAGAAGTTCGTGCGCGGAAGCACCGCCGGCTTTAACACGCCGCTCTTTATCTGCGACGCGCCCGGCGGCGGCGGCAAGCGCGACATCCACTCGTTCGACTACTACGATCGCGAGAACGGCATCTGCGTCTATACGGCGCCGAGCGTCAAAAAGGGCAAA
The DNA here is from genome assembly GCA_027459645.1 of Vulcanimicrobiota bacterium. GTDB lineage: Bacteria > Vulcanimicrobiota > Vulcanimicrobiia > Vulcanimicrobiales > Vulcanimicrobiaceae > JAMXLG01. The sequence goes on along the minus strand of DAIDHQ010000042.1, from coordinate 69,319 downwards.
GCGTTCGTGTATTTCGATCCGGTCGACAAACTCTCGCCCGAAGCGCAGGCGCGCTGGGCGGTTAAAGAGATCGCCGATCAGATGATCGCCGAGGCCCTACGCAAAGCGGGCGACGCCGCCGACGAACTCGTCCTCGCATAAGCGAGCCACTTCATCCACGCACGGCCGAGCAACGCGCACTGCAAGCGCCGCAGCGTCGTCGCGCTTGCGCCGATTCCGCCGCCCGACGGAACGTCGGTCACGCGAACGGCCTTCGCGTCGTGCGACGACGGCGCGGGAGTCGTATTCTATAGCATTAGAGGCGGAGGCCACACGTGGCCCGGCGGGACCCAGTACGTGCATCGATCGTCGGCATCGCAAGCACGCAACTGCGGGCCAGCGAAGCGGTCGTCGATTTCTTTCTCGCGCATCCCATACGCCGCACTCACAGATAGCTACAAGGATCGGGCGGTTACGTCTTTGGAATGAGGCATCGCATGAAGGCGAACGTATTCTCGTTCACCGCGCTTTTGGCATTGGCAGCCTGCGGCGGCGGAAGCACCGCCTTTGTCGCGCCGACGCCAACGCCGGTCCCAACGCCGTTTTCGTACTCTTCGGTCGTTCCGTGCAGCGCGATCCAAGATCTTCGCGATTTGGGACCGGCGCTAAGTTACGTTACGAATCCGCGCACCGGCGACACGCTCGAATATACGATCGTCGGTGACGGCGCGGTTAGCAACGACGTGCTCGTGATGTTTACCGGCACGGGGCAGATCATGACGGGCTGGCCCGTGCAGATGCTGACCAACGTCAAGTACAGCCCGTTGATCGCGACGAGCGCGTCGTTCGATCCGCTCGAAGACGGCACGGTATCGCTCTGTCACGACTATCGCATTGCGCTCTTCGATTTTCCGGGCGTCGGTAACGCGCCGCTCAGTCCGAATCTGACGCGCGACGGACTTGCGAGCGACGTCGACGCGATGCTCAACGACGCCGCTACGCGCTATCAGATTCAAACGAACGTCGTCGATCCGGTCGGCTGGTCCCTCGGCACGACCGACGCGGAGAAATACGCGGTGCTTTCGCCGGCTTCGAATCCGTCGCGTCAAATTCACAACGTGATCCTTATCGCCGGCGGCCCGGGAGGCAGCGAACAGGGCCAGGTCGGTCCCGATTCCGCCTCCTGCGTCAGCTCGATGTTCGATGCATCCCTCACGGCTACGGGAGCGCTCGACGATCAGTTGAAGCTCGTGCTTTCCGAATTGATCTTCCCGTACGTCGGACAGACGCAGAACCAAAACGGGACGAACAGCGGCTGCACCGCGACGGTTCAAAACAATCAGCTTTCGCTCAGCGTAACGCCGGATTGTACGTCGCTCAACCATTGCTCGACGTATCTTGCGGGTACGGTCCTCGATTCGCTGACCTTTCCTTGGAGCGTCACGAAAGGTCTCGACGACGCCGTGTACGCCGAGCAGCGTCAACTTTCACACGACTTCGACGTCGCGTATTGTTCCGGCGGAGGACCAAACTTTACGTCGTCGGGCTGTACCGCGTTCGCACCCGTCGATGTGACGGTGCAAAACGGCGGCATCTGCAAGACCGACACGAGCAATCCTGATCAACCCGTTCCGACGGCGTGCGATCGCCTCAATATCACCGGCACGCTGACCGTCATCAACGGCTATCAAGACTTACTGACGCAGTGGACCTACGGCCAGGCGCTCGTCAATGCGTACACGTCCCAAGGCCAAAAGGCCGTGCTCGACACGTATCCCGGTGCGGCGGGCCATGGGGTGATGGTCCAGCATCCTCTCTGGACGCAAACCGAAATGTACGCAGCGATGCAGTAGCAATGGGAATAGTGCTTCCATGCCGGCTCTAACAACATGGGAACTGCTGGCCATTTTCGCGGCGAGCGCAGCGATCATCTGGTGGGCAGGGATCGTGCTGGCTTTTACGGCCGACGCGATCGACGCGCACTTTGGCTGGGGCGAAGGCATGGGCGGCGCCGTGCTGCTCGCGATCGCGACGAATCTGCCCGAGATTGCGATCATCATCGGTTGCGCGTATACCGGGTCGATGCGTCTGGCCGTTGGGAATATTCTGGGCGGCGTCGCGATTCAAACCGCCGTCCTGGTGCTGCTCGACGGCCCGGGCCTTCGACGGAAAATCCCGCTGACGTCGACCGTGCAATCGTTGACGATCGTCATGCAAGGCATGGTCGTCATTTCGGTGCTGATGCTGTGCGTGATCGGAACGCTCTTACCGCGATCCGAGATATACTTTCACGTTACGCCGGTGGAAATCGGCATCGTACTCTTCTGGCTCGGCGGCATCTGGCTCACCGCGCAAAATCAAGATCGAAAGGCGTGGCGGCTCGGTCACGAGGTCCTCGCCGAAGAAGCAGCGCCCCCGATGGTACGCACGCGTTCGATGCGGCGCAGCTTCACGATGTTTGCTCTTGCGGGTTTGGCAACGCTCGTCGCGGGCGTCGCGATCGAAGTCTCCAGCACCGAACTCGCCGCACGCTTTAGCATCGATGGCGTCATCTTCGGCGCAACGTTTCTTTCCGCGGTCACCGCGTTACCCGAACTTACCGTAGGCCTCTCCGCGATACGAGCCGGCAAGTACGAACTCGCAATCAGCGACGTCGTCGCGGGAAACGCGTTTCTGCCGGTGCTCTTCTTATTAGGGAGCATACTCAGCGGCGCACCGCTCTTGCCCGACGCAAAAGGGCCGGATATTTATCTCACGGCCCTCGGTGCGCTTTTGACGGCGGTCTACTGCGGCGGTATGGTCTTTCGCTCGAAACGATTGATCTTCGGCGCCGGCATAGATTCGCTGATCGTGTTGGCGCTCTATATCGCCGGAATCGCCGGCCTCGCGTTCATTCGCCCTTAGTAGCCGCTGCCGCCGTAGGCGACGATCGGACAATTGACGACGAACGGCGCGGGCTTCGAAATCGCGGCGATCTGTGCGAACGTCGTCAAGCGCTTCGACTGCGGCGCCGCGACGATACTCGGGCGCCAGAGCGGCGAATACCCGCTATTGGCATAGAGCTTCCCAAGCGCCGGCGCAAGCGCGAGCACGTTGAACGGCGAGCCGATCTTTGCGGCGTTTGCGGCCGTGGCGTCGCTGGAGATCGGGGTGTGAAGCGTCAGATACGCGAGCCCCTGCGGCGCGGATGCAGACGGCGATCCGTGAACGACGACCCCGATCGGAATCGATGCGTCCTTCGCTTTCGAGAGCGCCGGCGCGTACGTGGCGCGTTCGAGCGATGCCGCAATGGGATCGGAGGCTTCGGTGCTGAGATAGTACACGTGCTTTCCGTCGAAGAAGCCCTGTGCGAGCGCGAGCGTGACGGTCATCTTCTTCGTGTCGATCGCGATCACGCGATCTTCCGTATTTGTATGATGCGTGACGTCGAACGCGCCGGCCCCAACGGCAACGACGGGCGCATCGAGCCAAATTCCGCCGTTATAGATGAACGGCGAATAGGTGGTAGCGGTCCCGCCCGGCGCCGCCGACTTCGGCGGAAAACCCGACGCACTCGGAACGAACGTGCGAGCCGGCGCAAAATTCGGGACTGCCGGAAACACCGGAAGGCCCGATTTTTTCAGCGCATTTACGTGCATGCCACCCGCGATGTTCCGTAGCGCCGGCGCGTAATTGACGCCGAGGCGTTTTGCCGTCACCGCATCCGATGCGTCGGTGATGATATACCACACCGGCGTCGTTCCCGCGCGCCCGCGATGGAGCGGCAGCGTCACCGTGTGATTGGTGGTGTTAACTTCGAGCGCACTCGTAATCGTCAGTTGCGCCCGCGGCAGCGTCGCCGCTTGCGATTGAGCGGTGCAAAGAACGGCCGCACAAGCGGCAAGAAAAAGACGTTTCATGTTCCCTGATACGCCGCCGCGGGCAAGGCGGATGACCTCAGGGCATTTGGATGATCGAAATCGCGCCGTTGGCCGACCCGAGCTTGATGTTTGGGCCGGTCTTCGCGAGCGTCTGATCGACCGCGGCTCCCTTGGCGCTTTTCACGACGTTCAGGCTCACTCCGTTCGTGGTGATTTGGCCGTTTGCCGTCCCGGCTTTAATATGGCTCACCAACGCGGCGTGCGGAAGGACGAGCCGCACCGCGCCGTTACCCGACGCCAAGATGATGCTGGACACGTGTGCGACGCTCGTGAACCCCGCATTGACGAAGCCGTTATCGGCCCCGAACTTAACGTTGCCGGAGAGTCCACCGCCCAGAACGTTGCCGAGTTTGCTCGCCGCTTCGACGGTCCCGGCGACGTCGTTCACATGAATCGCGCCGTCGTCGCTCGAGGCACGAATCGCCGTATCGAGTGGAACCGCGATCTCATAGGATGCCGCGCACGACGAACAATCCGCGGGCATCTTCGAGGCGACGCTAATCGTATTGCCGTTGCGCACGGCGCGAACATCGATCGCCTTCATCTGCGCGTCCGAACCGCCCCGGCGCGTGACCGTTACGACGATTTCGTTGCCGCTGCCGCCTTTGATCGTTACGGTGCCGTTCGCGGTCGCAACGTTCAGTTCGGGCGACGGCTTCATCGTAAAGCGGTAGGTAGTGACGATTTTCGGACCGGCGTGCGGATTTATGACGGTAGGAGCTTGTTGCGTGGGCGTCATGAGCGGTCGTGAACCTCCATAGCAATAGTGTCGTGTGGGCGCAAGGTAACGAGCGCATCGATCGGCGGCTCGCCGTCGAAGGCCGTGCTGAACCGAAAGCGGCGCCCGATTTCCGAAAGCACGAGCACGCCCTCCGTCCACGCAAACTCTTCGCCGATGCAGCGTCTCGCGCCGCCGCCGAACGGTACGTAGGCAAACGGCGGAATATCCGAACCTAACCACCGGTCGGGATCGAATGTCAATGGGTGCTCGAAGTATCTATGTGCACGATGTAATACTAACGGACAGACGAAGACGGTCGTTCCCTTCCCGACGCGATAGCCGCCGGCGAGGGTGACGTCCTGAACGGCCTCCCGGCCGAGGATCCAAGCGGGCGGATAAAGGCGCATCGACTCGCGCAGCACGCGCCGAACGTAATCGCTATCCCCCGCATCGACCGCGGCATGGAAGCGCGACTCGATCTGCGGGTTTCGCGCGAGCAGAAACCAGGTCCACACCAGCGCGTTTGCGGTCGTTTCGTGGCCCGCAAGAAGCAGCGTCATCGCTTCGTCGCGCACTTCTTCATCGCTCATCCGCGCGCCGGTTTCGGCGTCTTCCGCTAAAAGCAAGAGCGAGAGTACGTCGTCTCGCTCCCGAACGTCCCTCCGCCGTTCGTCGATACAATCGTAAAGAATCGCATCGAGACGTTTGCGCGCAGATTCGAACCGGCGCGTGCTCGAAACGAACGGCAAACGCCGCATCAAAGGACCGAACGGTCCGAGCGCGGCCGGATAGGTTTCCATCGCATCGTCCAGCGCGTCGCGCACCTGCTCCGCTTGCGGTGCGGTATCGATGCCGAAGAGGGTTTCACCCGCGATGCGCAGCGTGAGCGCGCTCATCTCGGCCGCCATGTCGATCGTCCTGCCGGCTCGTTGCGACGCCGTCCACTCTTGCGCCCGGGCGCGCATGACTTCGGCATAGCGTGCGATCCGTTCGCGATGAAACGCCGGTTGCACGATCCTGCGCATCTGGCGGTGTTTGGGTTCTTCGCTCGTAAGCAAACCGTCGCCAAGCAGATTGCGTAATGCGCGCGCGCCAAACGATTTTACGAACGCGTGCTGCTGCGTCACGAGCACGTCTTTAACGGCGTCGGCGTCGTTGACCAGCACGAAGCGCCGCCACGGCAGATGAAAGGCAACGACCGGTCCGTACCGGTCGGCGACGTCGCTCAGAAACCCCGGAAGACGCAAGAAGGGGGCGTGCGAGAGCCGGCGCAGCGTTTCCCAAACGCTCGGCCCCGGAATCTCAGCCGCCGGCGATCTTGGCCTTTCGCCCTTGCTCGGCGAACCAGGCGACGATCTTGTCGCGGTGGTCTCCCTGGATTTCGACGACTCCATGCTTGCTCGTACCCCCCGGTGCCGCAATAGCGTTTCAACGCTTTGGCAATCTCGTCGATCTCCCGCTCGCCAAGGCCGTGCACGATACTGACCACGCTCGCCCGGCGGCGTTCGCGCGCCACGCGAATGACGCCGTCGTTCGGCATCGCAGGTTTGCTCCGCATGCCGGGAAACTTCTGCACCGGCATGCCTCGAATCTGCATCTTCTGCGGCGCCCGCCCGGGCAACGATCCACGCTACGTCGACGCGGCCGCCAACGCCGCGCGAGCGATCGTGCGAGCCGGCTACGGAATCGTCTATGGCGGCGGCCGGGTCGGCTTGATGGGAGCCGTCGCCGATGCCGCGCTCGCCGAGGGCGGCGAGGTGCTCGGCGTGATTCCCGACGCGTTAGCGAGCGCCGAGGTCGCACACAACGGCGTCTCGCGGCTCTACGTCGTGGAAACGATGCACGAACGCAAAGCAATGATGGCCGAGCTCAGCGACGCATTTATCGCCTTGCCGGGCGGCTTCGGCAGCATGGACGAGTTCCACGAAATTCTGACGTGGCGCCAGCTCGGCATTCACGGCAAACCCATCGGGCTACTCAACGAGGGCGGATTCTACGACGAACTGCTCGCGCTCTACGATCGCATGCAACGCGACGGCTTCGTGCGCGCCGAAACGCGCGCGCTACTGCGCGTCGCGTCGACGATCGAAGAGATGTTGAAGGTTCTCGGGCTGGCCTAAGGCGTGCTGGTCAGCGCGAAGATCTGTCCCTGCGCGGCAGAGGCTTGCAGCGTGAATCCGGTTCCGCCCGCGGCAAACGAAACGTTTTGCCCCGCCACGACGCCGTTGCCGAGCACCTGCGTCCACGTTCCGACGAACGGATTCGTTGCGCTCGGTGCGTACTGGTAGAACGCGAACGTCCTTCCGCTGGTCGAAACCGCCGCCGGGAACGTAAACGTCCAACCCGGGATCGTCGGGAAGGTGACCGACGATCCGACGGCCGTCATCGCGATGAACTGATAGATCGTCGAGCCCGGCGGAGCGCTCGTGATGCACGTTCCGTTGGCGATCGCAGTCGTCAGTTGTGCGCCGCTTCCCACCGTCAACGTGCCTGCCGACATCGTGTCGATCGTATTGTCGATCGCCGGGACGATATAGTTGACGCCGCTCGCGGAGCTCGCAGCGAACGTCGAAGACGTTGCCGAGGTTCCCACCGGCAGGACGCACGGTGTGGCGGTCGGTGAAGGCGCGGGCGCCGGATTCGTGCCGCCGCCGCCGTTGCACGATGCAAGGGCCAGCGCGAGCACGAGCGACCCGCTGACGAGCGCTGCTTTCATCCTGCCTTCTTGGCAGATTGCCCAACGGGGCCTGCCGCTTTTACGTGGAGCGAAAAAACTGCCCGTGGAACCCGAGCGGCAGCGGGACGCCCGTCCGGGCGCGCGCGCATTCCTCAAAGGTCGAGGCGTCGAGCACGACGAGGGCGCTTTCGCTCTGCGCCGCCGAGTGCACGACCGTCAGGAGCACGCCGTCGTTTTCCGCGCTCGCTCCGGGGCGACCGACGAAGATCGCCTCTGCGGGAGCGTCTCCCGGGTGCGACCACGTAGCGGTCGACCCGTTCTCCACGTCGACGCGAACCAGCGCCTCACTGGTAAACGCATCGTTGGAGAAACGCGGTGCGTAATAGTAGCGCGCGCGGCCGTCGACCCGCGTATTGACGCGCGGTAATTCGACGCGCATGGGTTCGGGCGCAATGCGTTCGCGTTCGGCCGTTCCGCGTTGCGGTGACACGCGATAGCGACGAATGCCGATACCCGGCGTGCGGACGCCGTTCCCAGCACGCAAACGTTCGATCGAGAGATCTGCAACCACGGTCGCGTCGTCGTAGCCGACGAGATCGACGACGACGTCGTCTCCGTCGTCGAACGCATGCACGTGGTGGAAGCAGAAGAACGCTTCGCCTTCACACGTGCGCACGGGCCTTTCGCCGGAGAGATCGACGAGGTGGAAGCGCGATGGCGCAGCGCCGTTCCAGTGGAAATTCTCGATAAACGGCTTCCCACTGAAGGCAATCGCAAGCGCGTTGGCCGTATACGGAAACTCGACGAGGATCGCGTAGCGCCGCGAGAGCCCGATGCTGTGGACGTACGATGCGCGCGGAGCCGAGATCGACGCAAGCACCGTGCGAGCGCCGCGCTCGTTCATCGACCAGATCAGATAGCGATTAACCGGCCCGAATTTCAACGTGTAATTGATCCACGACCCGTTCGCGTAGACCGGGTGCGCGGTCGTGTATCCCGTTCCGATGCCGTCGTCGAAGCGAAATTCGTTCGACGTTTCGAGCGTGAGCGGATCGAAGCACCGCGGCAGACCGACTTCGGTCAGCGCAACGAAGGCTTCGCCGTAGCGCGCAACGTTGACGTTGGGATTATCGGTCAGCGTCGCACCCAACGGACGTCCGAAAAGATTGCGCGGCGAAAACTCGGCGAGCGTGCCGAAGGCGTCGAAGGGCCGGCGGCCCTTCAACGCAGCGCCATACGCGCGGCTTTCGACGAAGCGCGCGTTGAAGGCGATGCGGCCATCTTCGAACGCAAAGCGCTGCAGATACGCCATCCCATCGAACCAGTGCCGGACCGAGGCATCTCCGGGGAATCCAAAACGGGCGGGGCCGTTGCGGACGTAGGTGCCGCGAAGCCAATCCGGCAGCGTTCCTTCGACTTCGAGGACGTGCGGCGGCGCGTTCGCGAGATCGCCAAACATGAGCGGCTCTTTCGCGCAGAGCCGCCCGCTTTGCTGCAGGCTCGACGAGCGAACACCCCAAAGTTCCTCCCATGAGAAGATTGCCGCTCGTCCTGATCGCGCTCTTAGCCGGCACGCTGGCCGCTTCGCCGGGCCTCGATCCGCTCGGTGGTTTTGCCAGTGCCGTGTCGTCGATGAAGAGCTACCACACGACGGTTCACGTGCACGAGACCAAGGGTTCCGAATCGCGCAACAGCGTCTTCGATTACACGTTCGAAAAACCGAATTCCATCTCGATGTCGATCCGCTCGGGTCCGAACGCCGGTTCGGCCGTTTCGTGGAGCGGCGGCGATTCCGTCACGGCGCGCAAGAGCAGCGGCATGGCGAGCATGTTTAAGAAGACCGTTTCGCTGAAAGATCCGCTCGTCACGTCGCTGCGCGGCTACACGATCGTCGATCTGAGCTTTCCGGCGATCTTGAAGCACGCACAGGCGACGAAGGGTGAGATGAGCGTTGCATCGGCAAAGCTCGGCGAGAAGAGCGTCGAGTCGTATACGCTTACGGTTGCCGATCCAGCAACCGACGACGGCATGACGCGCGAAGTGCTCTATCTCGATCCGAAATCGCAGCTGCCGCTGCGCATCGACGGATTCGCCGGTTCGACGCTCGTTCGCTCGTATTCGTTCGACGACACGACCGTTAAGGGCTAGTGCGTCTCGCGATACTTCTTGTAGTGCGGAATCACGCGCGCCATCGCCGGCAGTAAGCGCATCGCGACGGTCACGTCGCCTTTCGCCTTGACTTTTCCGGTCATCATCAGCACCATCGGCTGCACTTCGCCCCGGTAGAGCTTGTCGAACGTGTCGGCGTCGCTGAAGAACTCCACCTGTGGCGCGGGAGCGTTTGCGTCGTCGACGTAAATTTCGAAGGCTTTGCCGGGTTGCGGAGGCTTCGACGCGTCCAATACCAGCCGAACGTCCGGATCGTTCAGGTTATAGGCGATGATTACGCCGCTTCCCGCAAACATGTGGTCGTCGGTCGCCGCCTCCTGACGGAAGAAACCGCCGAGTACTTCGCGCGCCTGTGCGCTGTTCTGGAATACCGCCACGAACGGGTCCCCCTTCTTCCAGCGGGGCTTTGACGGCGGAACGCATAACGCCTCGACATGCTACGCACACTCTCACTAGCGCTGACCGTCGCGGTCGCGGCTTCGACCGCCGCGCAGACGACCGTCGCAAAGCCGCCGCCTCCCGGCGATCCGTTCATCTGGCTCGAGCAACAGACCGGCGCGCGCGCCATGGCGTGGGTGAAACGGCAAAACGCTCGTACTCTTCCGATTCTGCAGGGCGATCCGCACTTCAAGAAGTTCTATGCCGACGAATTGAAGATCGTCAACGCTAAAGACCGCGTGCCGTTCCCCGATCTCCTCGGCGGCATGGTCTATAACTTTTGGCAGAGCCCGTCGCACGTCCGCGGCATCTGGCGCCGCACGACGGTCGCCGACTATGCGTCCAAAGCGCCTCATTGGGAAACGGTCCTCGATATGGATGCCGTCGCAAAAGCGGCCGGCAAGAATTGGTTCTATCGCGGCGCCGATTGCAACGAGCCGGTAGAGCGCTATTGCATGGTCGATCTCTCCGACGGCGGCGAGGACGCGGTAACCGAACGCGAATTCGATACAAAGACGAAGACGTTCGTACCGAACGGCTTCACTCTTCCGCGCGCCAAACAGAACAGCGCGTGGGTCGACAACGATACGCTGCTCGTCGCGCGGCCTTGGACGCCGGGCGAAGTGACCGCGTCGGGGTATGCGTACGACGTGCGAATCCTCAAGCGCGGCCAGCCGCTCGGCAAAGCGAAGCCGCTGTACAAAGGACAGAAATCCGATATTTCCGTTCAACCGTTCACGCTCGTGGATGGCGACGGCCACCGGATGACGCTGTTGCAGCGAGGCGTCACGTTCTTTACGAGCGAGTACTATCTGGTTACGCCGAACGACGGCTTGAAGAAACTCGCGCTTCCGCAGAAACTCAACATCGACGGGATGGTCGACGGCAAGATCATCCTAACGCTCAATCAGAACTGGACGACCGGCGGAAAGACGATTCCGCAAGGCTCGCTGATCGCCATCGGCGCATCCGCCGCCGCCGCAAAACCGGACGCGTTGGCCCCGACGGTTATTTGGACGCCTGGTCCGCGAGATTCCGTTGGCAACGTCGGCATGACGAAGAATGCGGTCATCGTCACGAGCTATCACAACGTCCGCGGGCGGGCCACGATCTTTTCGCCGAAGAGCGACGGCACGTGGGCGTCTACGCCGATTTCGTTGCCGGACAATTCGTCTATCTCCGTGCAAGCCGCAAGCCTGCATGGAACGCTCGCGTATTTGACCGTAACCGGCTTTCTCACGCCGACGACCGTGTGGAACGTCGATACGGCAACCGGCGCAGCGAAGGTCGAAAAGGCATCGCCCGCGCGTTTTGATGCGTCCAAAGACGTGGTCGAACAGCATGAAGCCGTCTCGAAAGACGGAACGAAAATTCCCTATTTCATCGTGCACCCCAAGAACATGAAATACGACGGGCTCAACCCGACCGTGATTAACGCCTACGGTGGCTTCCAAATCTCGATGACGCCGTTCTATTCGCCGGCAATCGGCAAACTGTGGCTGGAACACGGCGGAGTCTTCGTGCTTGCGAATATCCGCGGCGGCGGCGAGTTCGGGCCGGCGTGGCACGAGGCCGGATTGAAGACGCATCGTCAACGCATCTACGACGACTTTTATGCGGTCGCGCAAGACGTCATTCACCGTAAGGTAACCACGCCGCGTCATCTCGGCATCATGGGCGGATCGAACGGCGGTCTCCTGATGGGCGTCGAATTCACGCAGCACCCAAGCGAATATAACGCCGTCGATATCGAGGTGCCGCTGCTCGACATGCTGCGCTACGAGAAGATCGACGCGGGCGCATCGTGGGTCGGTGAATACGGCAGCGTCAAAAATCCGAAGGAGCGCGCGTTCCTGGCGAAGATTTCTCCGTACAACAATCTTCGCGGCGGCGTCGCGTATCCAGAGCCGTTTCTCTGGACGACGACCAAAGACGATCGCGTCGGCCCGCAGCACGCGCGCAAATTCGCGGCCAAGCTAGCGTACATGCACGTGCCGTATCTGTTCTACGAAGTAACCGAGGGCGGGCATGGTTCCGGCGCAAACCTGAAGGAGGAAGCGCACACGAGCGCCCTCGAGTGGACCTATTTCGCGATGAAGCTGATGGAGTAATCCGGCTGTAATACAACCATCAGCCGCCTATCAGATAGCGAGCGTAGGGTGGAGGCATGAACGCTTCCACCCTACGCACGTCTCTCGCGGCCCTCGCACTTGCGGGCATGACGGTGCTTTCAATCCCGGCGCCTGCGAAAGCAGACAGCGCGGCGACCACGCGCACGATCATCGGCGCGGCGGCAGCGATTGCGGGTATTGCAACCGCGATCAACATTTCGAATAAGAACCGCGAACACAACACGGTGGTCGGGTATCTCTCCGACGGAAGCACGGTCTATGCGGACGGTCACGTCGTTTCACCCAACGGCAGTTCGTGGTATCCGGGCAACCAAGGCGAACGGATCGCTTGCAACGGGCAGCAGTGCAGCGTGTACGGCGGCAACGGCCAATACGGATACAACAACCAATACCCGTACAACAACAACGGATACGGCAACCAATATCCGTACAATAACGGCGGCTACTATTACGGCCAGTCGGCGCAACGCAACGTCCAAAATCCGGGCCACCACTACGGATGGACCCGCGGTCGCGGCAACGAGCGCAAAAACGGCGACGACAACGGCGGCGGCGACCGCTAGACTATTGCGGCGACGGTGAAGGTGCCGGCAGAGCGAGTCCGTTCTGCCAGCGCACCGCCCACAGACTCAAACCGCGATCCAACACGTTCGTCATCTTCGTCGGCGCCGGCGCAGGGCTCGGTGCCGACGGATTGTTCCACGTCGTACCGTCGGTGTAGCTTACGCGCACGGGTACGCACTTCGATGGGTCGTCGAACGAAAAGTACGAGATCCCTTGCAAACCTTCGGGAATCGGCGCTTTGAGCTTTCCATGGCGCACGTACATACCGTCTTGGAATTCGCCGGCGTCGGTCACCTGCAGAATTCCCGCTCCGTCCAACACATCGAACGTCACCGAGGAGGCCATCTTTCCCGGTGCGATGCTGCGAAAGCCGATGTCGAACTGCGCGGTGTCCCGCGTCCAGGGAAAGAGCACGTGGCAGTGCGCGACGTCGACCGGTCCTTTCGGTTGCGTTTCGCCCGGAGCAAGCGTCGCGGCCGCGCTGGGAAACGGCGAAGGCAGCAGATAGTGCGCCTGCGGTAAGGAAGCGTTCTTCCATATCTTGCCGTCGGTGGTCTCGGTTTTCACGATCGTGCAGTTTTGCGGATACGGTAGGCTCGCGTACTCGGGGAAGTGGAACTGCGAATCGATCGGCGTAGAAGCGCCGCGCGGCGCCAAGAGCGCGCCGAGAATATTCACGTGCGCTTTGCCGAGATCGAAAAGGATGAAGTTATCGATGCGCACGTTGGGCGAGAACGTGCCCGCGTCGTAGAAGTCGACGTAGCCGTCGCCGTACTTCGCGCGCCAGAGAATCTTCGAAAACGTGTCCTGCGTTTCGTTCTTGAAGCGTACCGCCAAGCCGATCTCGTTGGCCTGCGGGATCAGCGTCGGCCCCGAGAGCACTTTGCACGACGTGATGTGAATGTTTGGGGCGACGGCCGAAGGATCCGCGGGCGGCGTGCCTTGCGCTCGTGCGATCGAGGCAAGAAATGCAAAGAGCGCGAGGACCGTAAAGACGCTTCTCATGAAGCGCCCCTTTACGCGCTGCGCTTCTGAAACACCCTTTTTACGACCGCCATGGCATTTAAAGCCTTTGGAAAACCGACGTAAGGTATTAGCGTGAATACCACCTCGACGATTTCCTCGCGCGTAAGACCGACGTTGAGCGCGCCGTGCACGTGCGTCTCCAACTGAGCGTCGCAACCGCCCATCGTCGCGAGGGACGCAATGGCAACCAGCTCGCGCTGCTTCAAGTCGCCGTCACGCGCATAGATCTCGCCAAAGGCAAAATCGACGAGGTAGCGCGAGAAATCGGGCGCGATCCCTTCGTAGGCTTTCAGCAGATTGTCGGTCACCTTGTCGCCGTCGACGAGGCGCATCAACTTCTCGCCGTCGTTCACTTCGCTTGCCGCAGCGCTCGCACTGCATTCACAACGTAGGCAACGGCGACCAAGGTCCATGTGGTCAGAACTAACGTGCGATCGTGGCCGTTCACCCAAACCACTTCGACGGCGAGAAACGCGACCACGACCGCCGCCGCGACAAACCAGAGGTACGCCCGCGTCCTCACGTTCGCGTGCTACTCCGTTAGCGCCATCGTGATCAAGCGCTCTTGTTCGACGGCGTGCGCGCCTGGATAGCCTTCTGACGGCGATGCGCGGTAACCGCGTCCCGCGTAGCCGATGTCGAGCGGCCGTTTGAGACGTTCGAGCAGACGCCGGCGAACGTACGCGCGCGCACCCATGTTCTTCGGTTCTTCCTGCACCCACACGAGCTGCTTGAGCTTCGGATAGGTCGCGAGAAGCGCGTTGATTTCATCGGCGGGCATCGGGGAGAGCAACTCGATGCGCACGATCGCCGTCTTCTTCATCTTCGGATACAGTTCGGATGCGGTCAGATCGTAATAGATCTTGCCCGTGCAGAGCAGGATGCGTTCGATATTGCTCTTGTCTTTCACGTTCGGATCGTCGATGACCGGTTGGAACGTGCCGTTCGCCATGTCGTCGATGGAACCGGACGCCGCTTCCGCGCGAAGCAGCGACTTCGGCGTCATGACGACGAGCGGGACCGGCGTCGGCGACGACGCCTGTTCGCGCAGCAAGTGATAGTAATTGCCCGCGTTCGACGGATACGCGACGCGAAGATTGCCCTCGGCGGCGAGTTGCAGGAAGCGCTCAAGGCGCGCGCTAGAGTGTTCCGGCCCCTGGCCTTCGTAGCCGTGGGGCAGCAGCAGCGTCAGACGCGAGGTTTGCCCCCACTTCGCTTGTCCGGCGGCGATGAATTGGTCGATGATGATTTGCGCGCCGTTGACGAAGTCGCCGAACTGCGCTTCCCACAACACGAGCGCCTTCGGCACGGCCGCGGCATAGCCGTATTCGAATCCGACGCACGCGTATTCCGAGAGCGGGCTGTTATGAATCTCGAAGCTGCTCTTGGACGCCTCGAGATGCTGCAGCGGAACGTACGTGTCGTTGGTTTTCGGATCGTGAAGGACGGCGTGACGATGGCTGAACGTACCGCGCTCGGTGTCTTGGCCGCTGATGCGAATCGGTACGCCCGACGACAGCAGCGACGCGAAAGCCAGCGCCTCGGCCATGCCCCAGTCGACCAGGCCCTTTTCGGCGATGAGCGCTTTGCGGCGCTCGAACTGCGTCACGAGCTTCTTGTTGATCTCGAAGCCCTTCGGAACCGTGACGAGTTCGTCGGACCACGCCAATAACCGCGCCTTATCGACCGGCGCGAGCGTCGCCGTGGGCAGCGGCGCATTCGCGTCGATCTTTTCGATCATGCCCTTGTTGTGACGCTCTTTGATGTTGCGATATGCCTCTTGCAGGCGCGCGGTCGCATCGGCAACCATGTCGTTGACCTGCTCTTGCGTGATCGTGCCCTGCGCGATCAACTTGTTCGCAAAGAGTTCGCGCGCCGTCGGATGCGACTTGATCTTGTCGTACATGCGCGGCTGCGTGTACGCCGGCTCGTCCTGTTCGTTATGGCCGAAGCGGCGATAGCCGATCAGATCGATCACGACGTCCCGGCCGAACTTCGCGCGAAAATCGACCGCTAGGTGCACCGCGGTGATGCAAGCATCCACGTCGTCGGCATTGACGTGGATGATCGGAACGTCGAAACCTTTTGCCAGATCCGATGCGTACCGCGTGGAGCGCGAATCGCGGTAATCGGTCGTAAATCCGATCTGGTTGTTCGCGATCAGATGCACCGTGCCGCCGGTTTCGTAGCCGGGCAACTCTTGCAGGTTAAAGACTTCGGAAATGATGCCTTGGCCCGTAAATGCGGCGTCGCCGTGAATCAGAATCGGCGCCGCCTTTTTCACGTCGAACGTGGGCGTCGGTCCCTGATGATCGGTCTGCAGCGCGCGCGTGCGCCCTTCGACGACCGGATCCACCGCCTCGAGATGCGACGGGTTGTGCTGCAGCGTCACCATGATCTGCTTGCCCGACGTCGTCGTATATACGCCCGTCGCTCCGTGGTGATACTTCACGTCGCCGGTCACGTCGTCGTCGGACTTCACTTCACCGCGTTGATGCGCCGCTTCGAATTCCGCGAGCAACTCTTCGTACGGCATGTTCACGACGTGCGCGATCACGCTCAGACGGCCGCGGTGCGCCATGCCCAGCACGGCGTTCGGCGTTCCGTCGTCGGCCAGCATCTCGAGCGTCTCTTCGAGCATCGGCACCATGACGTCGAGGCCTTCGCCCGAAAAACTCTTCTGCCCGAGGAACGTCTTGCGAACGTAGCGTTCGAACGTTTCCACCTTGGTCAACCGCTGCAAGAATTCGATCTGGCTCTTCGGCGAGAGCGAGACGCGGTGCGCGCCCGACTCGATCGTTTCGCGCAGCCAACGCCGCTGTTCGGTATTCGAAATGTGTTCGAATTCGTAGGCGATTGTGGAGCTGTAGGTCTCGCGCAGGCGCGGCAAGATATCCGCAAGGGTATTGCCGGGAACCTTGACGTTGAGTACGCTCGCGGGAATCGCCGACATCAGCGCTGGCGTCAGACCGTAGGTTGCGGGGTCGAGCTTCGGGTCGCCGAGCGGTTCGGAACCGAGCGGATCCAGCTGCGCCGCAAGATGGCCGTGCGTGCGATAGCCCGAGACGATCGCCATTGCGGCCGCAACGGCGCGCAGCATTTCATCCGACGGCGCGGCGGCCGCAGCTTTGTCATCCTGAGCGGAGGCGCGAAGCGCCGCAGTCGAAGGACCGCTCACAGCAGGCATCGAGAGCGCTCCGGCCTTCAAACCGAACGCCGCAAAGACACTTTCGTAGAATCCGTCGGCACCTTGCAGCAGTTGATCGACGCGGCGCAGATATTCGCCCGATTGCGCGCCTTGGATGACGCGGTGGTCGTACGTGCTCGTCATCTGCATGACTTTGCTCACGCCGAGCTGCCGCAGCGCAGGTTCGCCCGCGCTTTGGAATCCCGGCGGATAGCCGATGGCGCCGGTTGCCAGAATCGCGCCTTGGCCCGCCATCAACCGCGGGACCGACGCAACGGTACCGATGCCGCCCGGATTGGTCAGCGTAAACGACGCACCTTGCAGATCGTCCGCACCGAGTTTATTGTCGCGTGCTTTGAGCACGAGCTCTTGATATTTGCCGTAGAAGCCCGCGAAATCGAGCGCATCCGCGTTCTTGATGACCGGCACGACGAGAAAGCGCGAACCGTCTTTGCGTTCCGCATCGACGGCGAGGCCCAAGTTAATACCCGGCTCGATGCGTTGGGGCGCGCCTTTTTCGTCGCGGCGGAAACTGTAGGTAATGAACGGCATCTCGTGCGCCGCCCGCACGAGCGCGTACGCGACGACGTGCGTGAACGAAATCTTCTCGCTGCGTCCGGCTGCCTTGAGCGCGTTATTGAGTTCTTTGCGGCGCGCGTCGAGCACGTCGACCGGCAGCGTACGGAAGCTCGTCGCGGTCGGAATCGAAAGCGACTGATCCATGTAGCCGGTGAGCGTTGCCGCCGGGCCTTTGAGCGGGGTCACCTTCGCACCGCTGGGCACGGGCGGTTGTGCCGCGCCGTTGGTTGCCGCGGCCGAAGGCTTACGCTTGGCATTGGCCGCTTGCGCGACGACGTCGCCACGCAGAATCATGCCGTTCGGACCGCTACCGCGCACGAGTGCGAGATCCAAATCTTGCTTGCGCGCGATACGTTGCGCTTGCGGCGACGCAACGACGTTGTTGCGGTCCTTCGACCGCGCGCCTGAAGGTGCTCCGCTCAGGGTGACACTGCTGGCGGGTTCCGGTGCGTTTTTCGCCGATGCGATGCTTTCGCCGGCGGTCGATGCGACTGCGTTTGCGTCGATCACCGCAAGCTTTGCACCGACGGCGATCGTGTCGCCGTCCTTGCCGATGATTTCCGTCACGACGCCGGTGGCGGTCGCGGGAACTTCGACGTCGACTTTGTCGGTGGTAACGTCGACGATCGGATCGCCTTCGTTCACAAAGGTGCCGGGCTTCACGCGGAATTCGACGATCGTGCCTTCGGTCACGGACTCGCCCATTTCGGGTAGCGTGACGTCGACGAGTTTGGGCGCACCCGATGGCGCGGCGGGTTTGGCCGGCGCGCTCCCGTTGGCAGAGACGGCTTTCCCGTTCGTTGCGGCGCCGTTTTTCGACGTGTCGATTTCGGCCAGCACCGAGCCGACGCCGATCGTGTCGCCTTCGCCGCCGAAGATGTTCGTGATTACGCCCGATGCCGTCGCGGGCACCTCGACGTCGACTTTATCCGTCGTCACGTCGACCAAGGGGTCGCCCTCGGCCACGAAATCGCCGATCTTCTTGCGCCATTCGACGATGGAGCCGTCGGTGACCGACTCGCCCATCTCGGGCAAGGTCACTTTGACTACCGCGTCCGCCACGTTGATTTGCTCTCCGTCCTGCAGGTAAAACCAGAATCCGGACTTCCGCCCGGACCCAGAAGATACACCAGGCTCTATGCTAAACCCGCCCGCACGTGCGCCGCTACGACTCGGGACGACTTTGAGCCCCATCGGCCACTCCTAGCCGAGATTCAGGAACCTCGCAACGGCCAGGCTCGTCAGGGCGATCGCGGCCCAGAGGATTGCACCCAGGGCAAGCGGGCGCACCCCGGAAGCGCGGATGCGCGCGGCATCCGTGGAGAGGCCGACGCCGGCCAGCGCCACGACGATGGCAAAGAGCGCGAGCTGGTGCAGCGGTTCTTGTGCGGCGGCCGGAATCAACCCAAACGAATTGAGCGCTGCCGCAACGACGAACCACAAGACGAACCACGGAAGAATCGATACCCACGGCACGCGGCGTCCTTCGGCGCGCAGGGCGCTCGCGCGCCGCCACGCATAAAAGAGCACGAGCGGCACGATCAGCAACGTGCGCGTGAGCTTGACGATCACGCCGGTGCTGCCGGCCGCGCGTCCATACGACATCGCGGCCGCAACGACCGACGAGGTGTCGTTGATCGCGGTGCCCGCCCACACGCCGAACGCGTGCTGCGAAAGATGCATCGCATGGCCGAGCACCGGGAACACGATCACGGCGACGACGTTGAATAAAAACACGGCGCCGAGTGCGTAGGCAATATCGGCTTGATCGGCTTCGATCACGCTCGACACCGCCGCAATCGCCGAACCGCCGCAAATCGCCGTGCCGACGCCGAGCAGACGGCGCAAATCGCGATCGAGGCCCAGCAGCCCTCCGACGACATACGCCACGATCAATACGACGGCGAACGTCACGAGCATCAGCGGCAGCGTGCGTAAGCCGCCCTGCGCGATTTCTTGCACGCTCAAGCTCGTGCCGAGCAGCACGATCGACCACTGCAACAACGTCTTGCTGCACCACCGCACCCCGGGGATAAAGCGCTCCGGCAGCTTCCATGCGGTTGCAATCGCCGCTCCGATCAATATTGCAAATACGGGTCCGCCGACGACGGGAAACCGCAAACCGAGTGCGGTCGCCACAAGGGCGACCGCCACACACATTAACGCACCGACGAGCATGTTATCGTATCAGAAGAATTTCGCGGGCTCTGGAGATTGCGTCAGAATGCGCGACGCATCGAACTTCGGTCGCGGATGCGTCAGCACCCATGCCGCGATGTCGTACGATTCATCGAGCGAAAGCGATCCGGGTGCGTTAGCAGGCATGTTATAGCGAACGAAGCCCGCCATGCGATCGAGGTGCGCCATGCCCGCGCCGTTATTAAACGAATGCGGTCCCCATAGCGGCGGAAATTGCGTGCCGACGCCGGCGCCGTTTGCCTGGTGGCACGCCGAACATTTTTGCATGTAGAGTTGGCCGCCGCGTCGCAGGTCGGGCGATTTCTTGGGCATGGGAACGACGAAGCGTACCGCTTTGTCCATCGGTTTTCCCACCGGTATAGTTCTGGAGACGTATGCGATGTACGCGTCGATCGCGATCATCTCTCTGCTCGTATACGCCGGCGGCGTACCGTCTTCGCTATACAAGAAGCACTCCGCGATGCGGTCGCGTAACATGATCACGCGCTTCGAGCGCTTGTTCCACTGCGGAAAGCTGGCATAGACGCCGGCGAACGTTCCGCCGCGATCGACCGTACCGCCCTGAAGGTGGCACTGCTGGCACGTAATGTTCGCCACGACGTTGTTCGGTAAGTACTTCTTGGTGTTGGCAATGATGTCGTGGCCGAGCTTGATTTCGGCACCCAGCGGCCCGGTCGGCAGCGCTTGCGGATCGTAGAGCTTTTGAGCCGGCGGCGGCGCGCTGCTCTGCGCCGTCGGGGCGTTGGAGGCGCAGGCGGCGGTCAGTGCGACCGCCGCAAACGCCACGATGCCGAAAAGGCTAGAACGTAAGCGCGGCATACGTGTAATGATATTTCGCTTGCAAGACGGCGACGGTCGCGACCATCGACGGCACGACGAGCGCGCCCGGAATCAAATGCGTCAAAATGTCGTCGGCAACTTGCGCCGGCGTCATTCCCGAAGGCGCGAGCCCCTTTTTCACGATCGCGCGCGACTGCTCTTCGACCGCCGTGTGGCACGTTAGAAACACGGCGCCGCGTTTTTGCAGCATTTCGATCGACGTGTCTTGATACATGCTTTTTTCGTCGTCGGGATCGCTCGAGGTACTATAGGCGTTCTTCGCCTTCAGCCAGATGTTGCTTTCGATCGTCTTGCCCGCATCGTCTTTGATGCCGAAGAATTCCCCGATTTTATATTTCTGCCATACGTAGTCGCTGTAACCGTAGGCAGCCGACGGTCCGTGATTTGCAACGGCAACGGCGATGCGGTCGACGGGATAACCGTAACCAAAATGCAGGCCGTTCATAGAATTCTTGATGTTCGCAAGCATCGTCGGCTTAAACGCGATGGCTTCGAACATCTGGCGGATATCGGCCGGACGGCCGACGATCTTTGCAAACGCCGCTTCGTTGAAATCGGCCTTGCGCTCGACGAGATGCGTTCCTCCGGGAACGCTTTGCGCGGCGGCGCCCGGGATTGCGGCGCCCGCCGCGACCAGGGATGCCGATGCGGCAATGAAACCGGTGCGATTCATCCGATTACTCCTCCGTCTGTTGTGGTGCTGCAAAGCCGTACGAGCGATAGATCGCCGCAGCGGCCGGCGAGGCGAGGAAATCCACGAACGCTTTTGCGGCGCTCGGGTGCGGAGCTCCCGTCAAGCGGGCGCCCATGTAAATGGCCTTCACGTTCTGAGCGGCCGGAATGCGAACCGCGATCAATCCGCTGTGAATGCGCTGCTGGTAGAGCGCCTCGGAAATCCAGACCGGACCCGCGTCGGCGCTACCCGCCAGCAGCCACATCGGCGTTTGCCGGTGATGGATCTGCGTCAAGCGCGTCGTCCCCGCGCGCACCTTCGTTTGCATGATCGTGCGGTCGAGCGTATCGCCGCCGGCCTTTTTGTACGCGAGTTCGATCTGCCGCGCGATTCCTTCGGTCTTTGGATTGGGCATCGCGACGCGCACGTCGCTGCGGCCCAAATCCTTCAGGGACGTGATGTGCTTCGGATTTCCGGCTTTAACCATGATCGCCAGCACGTTGGTCGCGTAGGTTACGGGCGCTCCCGTCACCAGTTTCTGCGCTTGCATTTCGACCATGCGCTTCTTCCCGGATAGATAGACGTCGCCGCGCAGCGTCAGCGTCATGTCGCCGATTTGCAGCGCGCCGCGCTGCACCTGTTGCGCGAGCAATCCGGGAGGAAGCGTCTCATAGAAGATATGCCGCACTTCCGGATGCGCTTTCTGGAACGCGGCGAGCAATTGCGGCATCACGAACCACTGGTTGCCGCCGGCGTAGAGGACCAAGTCGGCGCCGACCGGATTCCCATGGATATCCGCGAGCTGATCGACGCAGGGAACCGTGGCGTTCGGAACCGCGGGGGCGGCGGCAGTGGCCGACACCAGCACGGCCACCGAACAAAGCAACGATCGGAACATAGGTCAACGCTAGGCGTTCCACGTCAATAAGTCAAATTAGGCTTTCTAAGAAATTTCTATAGGTGGACTTATGGATGTGACGCTGAATCAGCTCGAAGCCCTGCGGCGCGTCGCCCGAACCGGAAGCTTTAGCCGCGCGGCCCGCGGGTTGCACGTGACGCAGCCCGCGGTGAGCCAACAGATCGCGGCGCTGCAGCGCGCCCTCGGCGTGCAGCTGGTCGAGATCGTACGAAACCGGCCCGTGCTGACCGATGCCGGCCGGTTCGTGGCGGAGCGCGCCGAAATCGTCGGGCGGCAGATGGAAGTGCTGGTGCGCGAGACGATGGACTACCGCAATGCGGAGCGCGGCTCGCTACAACTTGCTGCCACGTTGACCATCGGGAACTATCTGTTGCCCGGCGTGCTCGCTCGCTTTTTGAACGCGCGCCCCTATGTCGTTCCGAGCGTCGACGTCGTGAATACCGCCGCCGCCGTGCGCGCCGTGAGCGACGGCGTCGTGCACCTCGGCCTCGTCGAAGGCAACGTTCACGACGAGAACTTTGAAACGTGCGCGTTTGCGCGCGATCGCATGGCGCTGATCGCCCCGGCGGCGGGCCACCGCTTTTCTAACGCGGCATCGGTGCAATCCACCGACCTTCGCGACGAACCGTTTGTCAGCCGCGAGCGCGGCTCGGGCACGCGGGATCTGGGATATCAGCTCCTGCTCGAGCGCGGGGTCGAACCGAAGCTCGTGCTGGAACTCCCCGGCGGGGAAGCCATCCTTCGCGCGGTCGAAGCGGGCCTCGGCGTCGCCATCCTCTCCGAACGCGTTGTCGACCGCGCACTCGCAGCAAAGACCGTGCGCGCGATTCCGATCGTGGATCTGGAGCTGGAACGCTCCTTCATGCTCGTCCATTTGCGCGGCCGCACCCTGCCGCCGCTCGCCCGCGCCTTCGGAGAGTTTCTGTGCGACGCGCACGCGCTGGATGCGCCCGTAAAGTCGTCGTGAAGGCATCAGGAACAGCCTGGTGCGCCTCCGAAGGTCCCATAAAGTTGCACCGTATGATGAACCATCTTGCGCAGCAGACTCGTACGGACGATACGACGGCGACTATGCCCGTCGCACCCCCACGCGCGCCGATGGTCTCGGAAAACGATCCCTCGATCGTGGTTGCGCGCCCGCAGTTGCGCCGTCCCGACGGCGTGCTCGATGCATATGCCGCCTATCCCAAAAGCGTACGTCCCGACACGCCGGGCATCGTGGTCGTCATGCACGCGTTCGGCGTGGATGCCCACATCCGCGACGTCGTGCGCCGATTCGCCCAAGCCGGATTCATGGCCATCGCCCCCAATCTGTACTCGCGCTGGAAAGCGCCCGCCGGTGACGGCGTCACCGATGCGGAAACATTTAAACCGTATTCATCGCAATTGCAACGCCGGCAATATTCCGGCGATCTGCGGGCGGCTGCGCTCGACCTGCTGGCAAAGGCACCGCATTGTAAGCTGGGGCTCATCGGCTTCGACATCGGCGCCAACATGGCACTGCTGCAAGCAATCGACAACGCCGACGTCTTTGACGCGGTCGCGCCCTTCTACGGTGTGGTGCGCAACGTGGATCCGCTCGAAATCCACGTGCCGGTCTGCGGAAGCTACGCGGAAAAAGATGCCGATATTCCGCCGGACGAAGTGCGCGTATGGCGATCGGCACTGCGCGTCGGCAACGATTTTCGCATCTATCCTCATCACGGGCATGGGTTTTTCGACGAGACCCGAAGTTCGTTCGTGCATTCCGCGGCAGATGATTCGTGGAAGCGCACGCTGTTGTTCTTCAAAACAACGCTCGGATTGCAGTAAGTGACCATATTCGTCGATCTTCTCATCTTCGCGCTGGGCCTGGTGCTCGGCGGCGGGATCATCTTCGTCGCGAACCGCTCGCAAAAGGACGCGGTCGATGCGTTGCTGGAGCGCACGAAAAACGAATTGCGCGATGCGACGTCGCGTCAAGCGAGCGAGCGTGTCGGCGAAATCGTCGCGCCGATCGCGCAAAAGCTCGGCGAATTCGACCGGCTCGTGCGCGAGATCGAGAGCAAGCGCAACGAAGACACGGGCAGTCTCAGAACGCAGATCGACGCGCTGCTCGCGCGTGCCGACAAGATCGAATCGGCGGCGGCCGCGCTCTCGAACCAAACGTCGAGCCTCGTCACGGCGCTGCGCAGCCCGGCGACGCGCGGGAAGTGGGGCGAGATACAGCTGCGCAACGTGGTCGAAAAGGCCGGCATGCTACCGTACTGCGATTTCGACGAGCAGCAGACGATCGCGGTCGAATCCGGTCGCGGGCGCCCCGACATGACGATCAATCTGCCCGGTGACCGGCACGTCTTCGTCGATGCAAAGGCGCCGATCGATTCGCTGCAAGCGGCGTTCGAAGCGGCCGACGAAGATACGAAGCGCGACTTGGTAAAACGCCACGCGAAAGCGTTGCAAGACCACGTCGACACGCTTTCGAAGCGCGCCTATCACCGCACCGAAGGCTCGGCGGACTTCGTCATCATGTTCGTTCCGGGCGAAGCGTTCTTGAGTGCCGCGTGCAGCGAAAACCCGATGTTGATCGAATACGCGCTCGATAAAGGCGTGCTCGTTTCGGGACCGCTGGGCTTAATGGGATTGCTGCGATCGTTTGCGATGGGCTGGCAAGCGGTCAAGCAAGAAGAAAACGCCAAGCGCATCGCCGCGTTAGGCCGCGAGCTCTACGAGCGCGCGACGCGCTTTGCCGAAAAGCTCGTGAAGCTCGGCGTAAATCTCGAACGCTCCGTCGCCGCGTTTAACGAAACCGTCGGCACGTACGAAACGCGATTGCTTCCGCAAGGGCGCAAGCTCAAAGATGAAGCCGCGTTGCCGGCCGACGACATGCCCGAAGTCGAGGTCATCGATCTCGCGCCGCGCACCATCACCGCGCTCGACGCCGCGCCGCAGAAGCGCAAGCGCGAACCCGCCACGCCGAACCTGTTTCAAAACGAGGAGAAGCTCTCGTCGTAGGCTGCTCTAGATCGAACTTCCGTCGTCGTAGACGACTTTGTTAATCGCGTACGACGCGTACTTCAATTCCAGCAGCGGTAATTGCGGCGTACCGTAATTCTTGTTGATGCAGTTGTCGATGCGGCTCGATGGACCGAAACTTCCGCCCTGCCAGCTCGAGAGCGTGTCATAGCCGTTGATATCGATGTTGGGCGAGAACGTTCCCGTACGAGCCAGGTTCAGCGTGCCGATCGGTCGAGCGTCGGGCGAGTACAGCGGAACGGCGAAATCGACTTCCTTCGCCGGCTTCCCGGCGAGATTTCGGAACGAGAAGCACGCGATAAAGGCCGAGCCGTCTTTTTTCACCGCGGCAAATGCCGAGGTGATCTTGATGTCGCGTTGCGTGTCGCCGCCGAGAACCGACGACGCGATCGGAATCTCGCGCCATGGATTGGGCGTGGGCGTCGGCGCGGGTGCGGCGGATGGATTGCGATTGCCGATCTGAGAATCCGACGCACCGCGCTTATACAGTTCGCCGCGGCCGGCCCCCGCAAGCCAGTACAGCACGGCGACGCGGTCGCCACGGTCGAGGTGCAAGATCTGTCGCTCGGTCTGGGCGACCGTGTCATAGGAGTTCGGTCGCGGCGCACCGTCGCGCGCCCACTGCACGACGACGTTGAAATTGTATTGCGAGAGGTTGCCGATCGACGAGAGAGCGCTGAGCAGCGCAGAAGACTGCGCCATCAGGATGACCGCCAGCAAAAGAACGCCTAGTCGCTTCATGCGGCTAAGGCTTCTTGTTCTTTGCCTCCCAGGCCTTGAGGGCTGCCAGCGTGTTGGCCACATGCTGGTCGGGGTTGAGATTGGTATAGCTGTAGAGGATCGTTCCGTCCGGGGCGATGACGTACGACGTGCGGTTCGCGTACTGGGCGTGCTGCGGGAGGACCGCGTCGTACGCCTTCTCGACACTCTGGCTCGTGTCGGCCGCTACCGCGAACTTGCTGCGGCACTCGCTCACCGAAAACTTCTTCAGCTTGTCGAGCGGATCGTGAGAGACGCCGATGACGGTGGCGTGCAGCGCCTTATATTTCGAAATTGCCGCGGCAAAATCGTGCGCTTCGATCGTGCAGCCCGGCGTGAACGCGGCCGGATAGAAATACAGCACAACCGGGCCCTTCTTTAACGCATCGGCAAGCGTGAACGTGAAGACCTTCCGGCCTTTGGTCGCTTGAAGCGTAAAATCGGGCGCCTGCGTACCGTTCGGAAGCGCGGCGAACGCGGGCAGAGCGGTCAGGGCGACTGCAACCGCAGTTAATAAAGCCTTTCGAACCATGGTAGAACCCTCCGATTTCGAGTATAACGTGCGTGGCGGTCCTTCGACTACGCGGCTTATAGCCCCATAAGCCGCGCGATGACCAAGCGTTGGACTTCGTTCGTTCCTTCGCCGATCTCGTTGATCTTCTGATCGCGATACATGCGCGAGACCGGATACTCGTCCATGAATCCGTAGCCGCCGTGAATCTGCACGGCTTCGTTGACGACGCGGTGCGAGACTTCCGCCGCATAGAGTTTCGCGAGCGACGCCGTCTGCACGTAATCGCGTCCACGGTCCTTTTCCCAAGCAGCTTTCAGAATCATCAGCTTCGCGTGTTCGATCTGCATCAGCATGTCGACCAGCTTGAACTGAATCGCCTGGAATTTCGAAATCGGCTTGCCGAACGCGACGCGGTCGCGCGAATATTGCAACGCCTCGTCGTATGCGCCCATCGCAAGTCCAAGCGAAAGCGCCGCAACCGAGATGCGGCCGCCGTCCAGAATCGTCAAGAACTGTTTGTAGCCCTCGCCTTGGGGCCCAAGCAAGTTCTCTTTCGGAACCTTCGCGTCGACGAAGCTGAGTTCGCGCGTGTCGCTCGCACGCCAGCCCATCTTCTTATACTTCTTGCTGCGCGAGAAGCCGGGAGCGTCTTGCGGAACGATGATGTTCGAAATCTCCGGCCTGCCGTCGCTGCGCGTGCCGGTCACCGCGGTGATCGTCGTGCCGCCGCTGAGATCGGTGCCCGAATTCGTGATGAACGCTTTCGTGCCGTTGATGACCCAGCTGCCGTTTTGCAGCGTCGCCTTGGTTTGACAGTTGCCCGCGTCGCTTCCGGCGTTGGGTTCGGTGAGACCGAATCCCCACAACATTTTTCCTTGCGCGAGCGGGACCAAATACTTCTGTTTTTGCTCTTCCGTGCCGAAAAGATAAAAAGGCGTCGCACCGAGCGAAACGTGCGCGGCCATCGTGATCGCGGTCGACGCATCGGCGCGCGCGATTTCCATGACCGCGAGAGCATAGCTCACCGTATCGGCGCCGGCCCCGCCGTACTCTTCGGGGAAAGGGAGCCCCATGAAACCGAGCTCCGCCATCTTCTTGACGAGATCGTACGGAAAGGCCTCATCGCGATCCATCTCTTCGGCGCGCGGCTTGACCTCGTTTTGCGCGAAATCGCGCGCAAGGCTCTGGATAGCTTTCTGCTCGTCGGTCAAATCGAAATTCATGGCCCGGAGGTATAGGCCGGTGGTTAAGGAAAAACCCTTTTGCAGCGATGATTTCTGTACGTAACGTCTCGCTGACGTACCCCAACGGGGTACGCGCTCTCGACAATGTCAGCCTCGAGATCGGCAAGGGCGATTTCGTCTTCCTCGTCGGTCACTCGGGAACCGGAAAATCCAGCCTCCTGCGCCTGCTCTACCACGAAACCGTTCCCACCAGCGGTGAGATCACCGTGGACGGCATCCGCGTAGACCGCTTGAAGCGCGGCCGGATTCCGGCACTGCGCCGCCACCTCGGCGTCGTCTTCCAAGACTACAAGCTGCTCAACGACAAGACGGTCTGGGAGAACGTGGCCTTCGCCATGCAAGTCACGGGGGCACACACGAAGGACATCATGCGGCAGGTTCCGCGAGCGCTCGATCTGGTCGGCCTCTCGCACAAAAGCCGCATGTTCCCTGGCGAGCTCTCGGGAGGCGAAGCCCAGCGCACCGCGATCGCGCGCGCGCTGGTCAACAACCCGAAGCTGCTGCTCTGCGACGAGCCGACCGGGAACCTGGATCCATCGAACACCACGGAAATCATGGAGCTGCTGCTCCGCATCAACGTGAAGGGGACGACCGTGGTCGTCGCCACGCACAACCAAGCCGTCGTCGACCGCATGCGCCGCCGCGTCGTGCGTTTGGAAGACGGCAAGATCGTTACCGACGAAGAGCGGGGTTACTATTATCTTGGACTGGGGCAAGGTCAAGTTCTTTCTGGGTGAGGTGTTGCGCAACTTCACGCGCAACGCCGGAATGCAGGCGACGGCCATCGGAACCGTCGCCATCACCATCGTCCTCCTCGGTGCCTTCCTCTTCGTTCGTGCAACCTTGGCCGGTCTGGGTAACGACATTCTGAACCAGATCGAGATCTCGGTGTACTTCACGAACGATGCGAGCACGCACCAGGAAGATGCCGTACGCGCGGCGCTCTCCAAAGATCCGCGCGTGGCATCGGTCGCGTTCGTCTCCAAGCAAGCGGGCCTCAAAGAACTGCGAGCCGAGACCCACGGCGTCATCGACACCTCGCTGCTAACGGAAAATCCGCTGCCGGATAAATTCCGCGTGCGCGTGCACGACCCGGCATCGGTGCAGAACGTCGCCCTTGCGATTCGTAAGATGAGCGGCGTCGCCAACGTCGTGTATCCGCAAACGATCGTCGCGCGCTTGCTGCAGCTCGGATCCGTGCTGCGCCGCGTCGGCATCGTCGTTATCGCGGTGTTTCTGCTCGTGGCCGGCATCATTATCTCGAATACGATTCGCCTTACCGTCTTCGCGCGGCGGCGAGAGATATCGATCATGCAACTCGTCGGCGCGACGAACATGTACATCCGGGCGCCGTTCATCTGTGAGGGCTTCTTGGACGGCCTCATCGGTTCGGTGATCGCCATCGGCCTGCTGACGGCCGCTCGCTTCATGCTGTGGCCGAAGCTCGTGCTCGCACTGCCGTGGATCCAACTGAATGCGTCGACGGTGCACGCTCCCGCACTCGTTGCGGAACTCATCCTGACGGGCGCCGCCATCGGCATTCTCTCGTCGTGGATTTCCGTCGGGCGGCATCTACGAACGTAGGCGTCGCAATGTCCCACGTGCGCGTCGAAGGTGACTTCGAGGCGATCGCTGCGTTCGTCACCGACGGCCTCGCGCTTCTAACGCCGGGAGGCATCGTCGCGGGTTGGAGTGCGGCGGCCGCGGAGGTCACGGGCATCGGGCGCTTGGATGCGATGGGGCGCTCGCTCGACGAACTCTTCGCGCGCATCGATCCGCCGCTCGGCTTCGCGCTCGTTCCCGAAGATCTGCTGATCGTCACGAACGACGAGAGCCGCCGCACCTTGCACGCGAGCGCACTCACGATCGACGACGGTTGGTTGATCTCGTTCGGACGGCAGAATACCTACGGCGCGATCGAGCAACTGAAGAACGAGATCGTCACGGCGGTCTCGCACGAATTAAAGACGCCGATCGCGACGATCAAGGCCTTCTCGCAAACGATGCGCGCAAATCCCGACGCGACCTCGGTCGACCGAGCGGAGTTCCTTACGACGATCGAAGAGCAAGCCGATCACTTGGCCCGCGTGGTCGACGATCTGCTCGCCGCCGGACGCGTCGATGCAGAACACTTGCTCAACGAACGCGCGCTCGTCCCTTTGCGCGAGATCGTGGCCGACGTCAAGGAATATCTCGGGCCCACGCAAGCGGCGCGGGTCGAAAGCGACGTCGACGGCATCGAAGTCAGTTGCGACCGCCAGTTGCTTTCGCACGCACTCGCGCATTTGGTCGAAAACGGCTTGAAGTACTCGGCGGACTCCGCTCCCGTCACGATTCGCGCCGAAGGGCATGACGACGAAACGAAGATCTTCGTCGAGGATCGCGGCATCGGCATCGGCGCCGACCATCTGCCCTACATCTTCGAACGCTTTTATCGCGTGGAGTCGCATCTGGTTTCGGCGACGGGGGGTACGGGCTTGGGCCTCTACATCGCGCAGTCGGTCGCGCGCGCACACGGCGGCGGAATCGACGTCGACAGCAAGCTGCACGCCGGCACGACGATGACGATGCGCTTGCCGAAGCGGGACGCAACGCGTTGAGAACGATCGCGCAAGGCGCCGGACATCGCGTCCTCGTCGTCGACGACGACCGCAACTTGCGAAAGATCATCTCGACGAATCTGGAGCTCGCCGGCTTCACCGTCGAGACCGCGGCGGATGGACCGGAGGCGCTCCAAAAGATCGAATCGCTGCTGCCCGACGTCGTGCTGCTCGATTTGATGATGCCGCACATGGACGGCTATGAAGTCGCTCGACGCATTCGCGCCCACCAAAATCCGGCGATCGCGAACGTGCCCATCATCATCCTGACCGCGAAGGGCGAGACCGAGGACAAGCTGCGCGGCTTCGAAGCCGGCGCGGACGACTATATTACCAAGCCCTTCGGTCCGCAAGAATTGCTCGCGCGCGTTCGCGCGAAGATTCGCCGGGTCGAAGTCGATTCGTCGCTGTCGCCGCTCACGCGTCTTCCGGGCAACCTCGCAATCGAATCCGAACTGCGCCGGCGGCTCGACGCGAGCGAGCCGTTCGCCGTGCTCTACCTGGATCTCGACAATTTCAAGGCGTTCAACGACGTCTACGGATTCACGCACGGCGACGAAGCGATTCAACTCGTGGCGCGAATCACGGTCGACGTCGTGCGCAGGCGCGGCACGCCGAACGATTTCGTCGGGCACATCGGGGGCGACGACTTTATCGTCGTCACGCACAACGATCGCGCCGAAGAGATCGCGCGCGAGATCGTCATCGAATTCGACAACGACATTCGCGGCCTCTATTCGGCGAAGGACCTGCGCGCCGGATACATCGAAACGCGCGACCGTCGCGGCGCCCTGAACCGTTTTCCGATCATGACGCTCTCGATCGCGATCGTCGCGAACGATCGCGGGCAACTGACCAACTACGCCCAAGTCGGAGAGGCGGCGGCCGAATTAAAGCGGTACGCGAAGTCCATCTCCGGCTCGGTTTTCGTCAAGGACAAGCGACGCCAATGAAGAGACTCGCCGCACTTCTGCTCGTCACGGTCTTAGCCGGCTCCTACGGCGGGGCACAGGCTTCGACGTTGCAACAACGCATCGAACAAGCGCGCCAGAAGCACGCGCAGATTCAGGCGCGTCTGCATCAGAAGCGCGTACAGCTGAGCGGCGTCGCCGAGCGCGAGCGGGAACTGCAAGCGCAACTCGATTCGACCAACTCCGCGATACGCGACGTCAATTCGCAGCTTGCCGACCTGAATTACCAAGCGGCATCCACGGAGCGTAAGATCGCCTGGAATACGATCCAGCTCGACGCTGCCGAAAAATCGCTCAAACTGCACGACGCCGCGCTCAACCGCCGGCTGGTCGACATCTATGAGAACGGCGACCTGAGCTATCTCGCGGTTCTGCTTTCGGCGCACAGCTTCACGCAATTCGTCGAACGCTGGCAAGATCTGCAGTTGCTCATCCACGCGAATGAAGTAGCGGTGCGCGAACGTAAAGCCGCCGCGGAAAAGGTCGCGGCCGTGCAAACGGATCTCGAGCGCACCAAGATGCAACTCGAGACGCAGCAAATAGCGCAGCAACACGCGCAAAACCGCCTGGCGATGCTGGCCGACGAGCGCCGGAATCTCGTTGCCGTGGCCGATCAGCAACGGCGCCAGGCGGCAGCGCAGGTCGCGCAGTTCGAAGATCTTTCGGCAGCCGAAGAAGCACAGCTCGAGGCGTTGATTCGCGAGCGGCAGGCTGAGATCGCCGCACAAGAAGAAGCGCGCCGGCGCGCCTTGGGGATCGCCGGCCCCGCCGCGCCCTCGACCGGGCCCTCGCGATTCATCTGGCCGCTCTCCGGCACGATTACGTCGCCGTTTGGGTGGCGTTCGAATCCGTTTGGCGGCGCGCCCGACTTCCATCCGGGACTCGACATTGCGGCCCCGACCGGGACGACGATCGTCGCGGCGGCCTCGGGCACGATCATGCTTGCGCAGTGGTACGGCGGCTACGGCAACTACATTCTGATCGATCACGGCGGCGGCTACTCCACCGGTTACGGGCACCTTTCCGCGATTTACGTCTCCGTCGGGCAGCATGTCAAGCAAGGTCAGGCGATCGGCGCGGTCGGCAGCACCGGCCAGTCGACCGGACCGCACTGCCACTTCGAAATTCGCATCAACGGCAAACCGGTCGATCCCGCGCCTTACCTCCACGGCTAAGGGAAGCAACCAAAGGCCGGACCTCTTTTCAAGGTTTAATGGAATTTTGAACGGGAGTCACCCCACGAGCCGTTAAGCTTAGCGGGTATGATCGATCCCATGACCGCTCGTTTCCGCGCACTGCTGGCCGCGTTGCTCGTTGTGCTCGTTTCCGCGGCCGGTGCAGGTTACGTGCTCTATCGCCACGCGACATTGGCTTCCGCCGATGAAAGCGGGCTGACCGTTGCAAGCACCGGCAACATCGCGCAACTTCTGTCGGACCCGCAGTCGCAAGCGCAGCTGCTCAAGATCGCCGTTTCGAAGCTCGAAAGCGTCTATTATAAACCGGTCGATCCGCTGACGCCCGTTCGCGGCGAGGTAAAGGCGCTCAAGGAGTATCTCAAAGCGAAGCACGTCGCGAATGCGTCGCTGCCCGTGCCGAGCGCCGGAAGCGCCGCCCTTGCAAACGAGCTTGCGTACGCGCAGTCGCATTACGGTGCGCGCCTAGGTCCCGATGGAACGACGGATCTTACCGAGACGGCGCTGCGCGGGATCATGAATTCGGTCGACGATCCGTACACCGTTTATCTTTCGCCCAAAGAGATCGAGCAGCTCAAAGAGCAGCTTTCGGGCGGCGATTTCGGCGGCATCGGCGTGTATATTTACCAGCTAAAAACCGGCGAAGTCGTCCTGCAGCCGATCGACGGATTGCCTGCGGCAAAGGCGGGCATGAAACCCGGCGAAGTGCTCGACAGCGTGGACGGGCAGCCCGTAAAAGGCATGGTGCTCGATAAGGTCGAGGCGCTCATCCGCGGTCCGGAGGGCACGCAAGTGCAATTGCGTACTCACCAGTACAAAAAGACGGCCGAGCAAACGTTCGCGATCACGCGACAGATCATTCACGTGCCGTCGGTCCACGCGAAGATGCTCGACGGATACGAATACATCCGCCTGACGGATTTCGGCACGACCTCCGCCGAGGAAGTTCGCAAGGCGCTCATCAGCGGCAAGAGTCACGGCGCGAAGGGCTACATTCTGGACCTGCGCGATAACGGCGGCGGCTTGCTCGATGCAGCGGTCAAGATCTCGAGCTACTTCATCCCGCACGGCGTCATCGTCGCGACGATCGACCGGCAGGGCAACCGGACCGAGGAGGACGCGCTCGGAACCGCCATCGGCGGCCTGCGTCCGCTCGTCATCCTGGTCAACAAGTATACGGCCAGCGCATCGGAAATTACGTCGGGGGCGTTACAGGATTATCACCTCGCGAAACTGATCGGCACGAAGACCTTCGGAAAGGGCGTCGTGCAGAGCATCTACCCGATGCCGGATTCGGGGGCGCTGAAAATCACGACGGCGCGATACGTTACGCCCGCCGGACGCGATATTCAGCACAAGGGGATCGAGCCGGACATCGTGGTGGACCAACCCGTCGACCCGTCGCTGATCGGCACGTCCCGCGACAAACAACTCGCCGTTGCCAAGGCAACTCTCGCGAAAGAGATTCGCTCAGGAAACAGATGATGACGCGTTTCACGTCCCTCGCTCTCGCCGTGCTCTTTGGCTTGGGCCTCGCACAACTGCCGGCTGCTTCGGCGGCGCCCCCGGCGCATTTAAACGCCGCCGATGCAAGCCGCATCGCAACGAGTTATAACGATCTCATCACCGAGTTCTATAAGAAGATCGAACCGCAGACGGTCTTGAATTCGGTTCGCGACGATCTCAATCACGCGCTGAAGGTCAAGCACGTGAAGGCGACGATCTCGCCGATGCACGCGAGTACAAACCCGCAATACAACGTGAGCGCGATCGACCGCGCCGTGGAACAAGCCGACGCCGACCTCCACGGCAAGCTGAGCCCTCACGTTCTCAGCTACGTCGCGATCGACGGCATCATGCGCTCGGTCAAAGACCGTTACACCGTCTTTCTCGATCCCAAACAGTACGCCGAGCTCAATCAAGGCCTCGACGGCGGATCGTTCGGCGGCACGGGCATCGTCATTCAAGCCGACGATCAATCGAAATATATTTTGGTCAGCAGCGTCGTCCCCGATGCGCCCGCCGATAAGGCCGGCATTCAACAGGACGATTTGATCACCGCGATCGACGGCCACTCCACCAAAGGCTGGACGATCGACCGCGCGAGCGCGCACCTGCGCGGCAAAGCGGGCACGAAGGTTACGCTGACGATCCAGCGCGACAAGAAGCTGCTGCCGCACCCGATCACGCTCACGCGTGCGAAGATTCACCAACTCAGCGTCTTCGAAAAGATGCTGCCGGGAAATATCGGCTACGTAGCGCTCACCGTTTTCGGGCGCGATACCGCAAGCGAGCTGACAACGGCACTCGATCGTCTGCAGCAACGCGGCGCGCGCGCGCTCATCTTGGATCTTCGCGATAACGGCGGCGGTTATCTCGACGCGGCCGTCGGCGTGAGTTCGAAATTCATCTCTTCGGGACCGATCGTTTCGGTGGAGAGCCGCGCTTCGAGCATTACGACGCTGGAAGCAAATGACACGGCGATCCAGCCGCTGCCGCTCGTCGTGCTGGTGAACGGCTATACCGCGTCGGCTTCGGAGATTACCTCGGGCGCCATTCAAGACAGCGGCGTCGGCACGATCATGGGCACGAAGACGTTCGGCAAAGGCGTCGTGCAGACTATCTATCCGCTCGGCGACGGCTCCGCCGTCAAAATCACGACCGCGCGCTACCTCACGCCGCACAATCGCGACATCAACCATCTCGGCATCACCCCCGACGTGGTCGTTGCGGAAAACAAGCATCCGCGCTTCGGCGATCCGGCACGCGATGCGCAATTGGCACGAGCGCTGAAATTCGTCGACCAGCGCATCGCCCAAGAAGCGGCGATGAACGGCACGAAGGGACAATAGCCGCGGCGATTAGTTGAGCGCGCTCGCGATGGTCGAGGGATCGGCGCAGACGACCCCTTGACCGTCGGTTCCGGCGCAGAGCCGGCCGCCGTCGAACGAAAACCCTTCGAAGACGTGCGAGATCGCACCGTTCGAAACGGGCTTGATGGTGGTGCCGTCGTCGAGCGACGCATAGACGCCCTGCGTCGTGCTAAAGATCAGCATGTTCCCGGCCTGCGTCGGCACGAACGCGACGTGTTCTCCGACGTTGTAACTCGCGCTCGACGTCGCTTCGGCCGCTTCGTCGAGATCGCGCGCCAACGGGCGCGTAAGAAGGCTCTGCGACGTATACGTCTGGTGCAACGCCGTGAAGGTCGCGCCTCCGTCGTTCGAGCGATACAGCGCCGTATCGGTCACCGCAATAACGATCTTGCCGTTCGCCGGATCCACGGCGAGCACGGGCACGTCGCCGGGATAGCTCGGACCCGGCGGAGCGAGAACCGCGCTCGGCGTAAAAGTGCGGCCGCCATCGCTCGAATGCCACACGCGCACGCCGCCGGTGGACGACGAAGCAAAGATCGACTGCGCATCGTTCGGACCGATCGCGACGTCGACGGGCGAAGGCACCTCCCAACGCGCGGAACTAAACGTGACGCCGTCGTTTGCAACGTAGGCACCGTTCGCCGTCAGCACGTACGTGCGCGCGGTCCCCGGTGCGGTCGCGATCGGTTGCGTGCTCGAAAGGTGGCCGCCGATCTGCTGCTGTGCGAACGTCGAACAGCCGTCGGTGGAAACGTCGACGCCGACATCGACCACGTAGCAGACGTTGGGAGCGTTCGGATTGATGAATGCCGTGCCGTTTTCACTCGAACCAACGTTCAGCGATTGCCACGTTGCGCCGCCGTCGGTCGAAACGGCCGGCGGAAAGTCTTGCATCGTAACGAGGAGCGTCGAGCCGTGCGCCGCGACGCTACGGACGATGTTCACCGGCATTCCCGCCGTCATTGAAGCGAACGAACCGCCGAAGGTACCGCTCGCCACGCCTTGATCGGATGCAATCGTCAGACGATCGCCGCTGCCGACCGTGAGCGTCCGCGCGTCACCGTACCCGTTCGTGATGACGAAGGTCGCGCCATCGTCGGTATAGGCGAGGCCCGTTCCGGCGACGTAGAGACGATGCGGCGTCGTTACGCTAAACGCGATCGCTTGCGCGCCGCGCAATGCCGGCGGCACGGCGACTTGCTGCCACGACGAGCCGCCGTCGCCGGAATGGAAGAGCGCGTCGGAGTAGGCGCCGTTCACCATTCCCGTAACCGTCGCAAAGATCGACGAAGCGTCGTTCGGATCGACCGCGATCGCGTGTACGACCGGCGGGGTATCGAACGACGGAAACGACGAAAGCGTCTGCACGGATCCGTTGCGAACGCGCACGAAGCTGCCGTCGGTCAATCCGGCGTAGAGCGCGTTTGCGCTTACGG
The DNA here is from genome assembly GCA_027459645.1 of Vulcanimicrobiota bacterium. GTDB lineage: Bacteria > Vulcanimicrobiota > Vulcanimicrobiia > Vulcanimicrobiales > Vulcanimicrobiaceae > JAMXLG01. The sequence continues at coordinate 32,691 of DAIDHQ010000042.1, read as the reverse complement.
CCAGCGCGTTCGCGCCAGCCGGCGTTGCGGCCAACAGGCTCCACGATATCCCGTCGTTCGACGTGAAGATGCCCTCGCGTGCGGCTGCGTACCAAGCGCTCCCGGAAAACTGCAACTGACGTACCGCACCCGCGCTGCTGACTTGCGTCCAGTTCTGAGCGCCGTTGGTCGAACGTTCGATTCCGCCGCTTTCGGTCGCGGCAAGAACCGCGCCGTTCGGATCGATGGCGAGCGCATTGATCGTCGTATCGTTCAAGCCGCCGTCGACGGCGCTCCACGATTGACCGCCGTTCGTCGTTTTAAATACGCCCGCATCGGTCGTAACGCCGTCGGTCGTACCGACTCCGCCGCCGACGTAGATTACGGCCGGATCGTTCGGATCGATTGCGACCGCGTTGAGTTTTCCGCTGGTCTGTGCGTTCCACGGACCGAGCGACGAACTCCAATTACCGCTTTGCGGCGGATATGCAACGGGCGCGCGCGTCGCGGTCGAAACCGCGGGGGACGACGAGCCGCCGCCGCATGAAACCAATGCGACGGCGACGATGAATGCAAACGGCGAAAACCGCATGACCGACAGCCTCCAATGGAGTCATCGGCACTGCTGCGGTTCGTCGTTGCTTGCTAGCTCGTCTTTTTCTTGCGCGTAGTCGTCTTTGCCGGCGACTTCTTACGCGTCGACGTTTTTTTCACGCCGCTCGCTTCCGTGGAAGCGGCTGCTTTCTTTCGCGTCGCCGTCGTCTTACGTTTTGGCTTCGCTTCTGCGCTCGCAGCGGCGGCTTCGCCGGCCGCTTTCTTGCGCGCGCGTTTCGGCTTTGCTTCGACGGCATCGACGGGTGCGGGCAGCGCGGGCGTTCGCGTCGTTGCGAGTTCGCCGCCTGCTTCGGGCGCTGCTCCGACAGTGCGGCGGCGACGCGCCGGTTTCGTCGGCCTCGGCTTTTCTTGCGGAAGCTTGAGGTGCGGCGGCGGCGGCTCGACGGCCGGCGGCCGTGCGTCGCGAACGGGCGCGATCGCGCGCGAAGGTTCGCGCGGCGCGGTCATTCCCGTCGGATGGGCTTTGCCATCGGCCCCGACGCGGAAAACGTGGCGGTCGGGAACCGACGGGCTCATCGGCAACGTGCCGGTAAGCGGCTCCACGTCGCGCGGTAATACTTGCGGCGCACCGTTTGCTTGCGCGGCTTCACCACCGCGCCCGCGACGACGGCGGCGGCGACGACGGCGTCCGCGCCCATCACCGGGTTCGGCGGCAGCCGGATGGTGCGGCGCCTGAGCGGCGGCCGGACGCTCCTCTTCCTCTTCGTCTTCGTCCGGTTCGGCCTGCGCCTCGGCGCTGTGCGGTGCGATGCCGACGTGCATCGCCGCTTCGAATCCGCGTTCGCCTCCACGACCGCGACCGCCGCGGCGGCGACGCCGGCGCTTGCGTTTGCCGTGGCCTTCGCCGTCCCGCGCTTCGTTTTCGCCGATGATGATCGCGTCGGGCTGATGCTCGCCTTTGACCTCGGCCACGACGGCGGGATCTAGCGCTTCTTCCTCTTCGGTGATCGTCGTAATACCGATCGGCGGACGGGCTTGCTGCTGCGCGGCGGCTTCTTCCGCCAGTTCGCGCAGTTGTTGCGCCTGTTCGGTCGGCGTGAGTTTGCCTTTGCCGCCACGACGGCGCCGCTTCTTCGCAGCCGCGGCCGCACCGCCGCTCACCAGTTCGGCCAGCACGTAATCTTCGTCGTCGTCGACGTCGATGATGCGAATCTTCGCCGAGTTACCGGCGTTGTTCGCAGCGTTCTCCACCTCGACGATGTGGCCGTTAATGACGGCAGCCGCCGACATCGGATTCGGCAGACGTCCGGCGAGCAATTCGACTTCGTGCTCGTCGCCGACGCGCACCGGGTTGCCGTCTTTGAAGCTTGCAACGCGCTCGACGCGCGATTTTTCGGGATGCAGCATCGGATCGACGCGCACGTGAATCTTTGCGTCGAGATCGCGGCTGAGTTCTTGCAACTCCTCTTCGTACCAGAAATCCATCTGAGCCGCAACGGTGGGCGCCACGTTGGCCACCACCGCGTGATGATCGTGCTGATGATCGCCGAGCGCTCGTACGTGACGCAGCGTTTCGATTGCAACGGACTGCGGCGACATGACGGAGCCCAGCCCGCTGCACGTCGGACAGGTACCGCGCAATTGCGCGCCCAGGTCTTTACCGACGCGCTTGCGCGTGAATTCCAGCAAACCGAGATTCGAAAACGATTGAATGGTCGCGCGCGTCCGGTCGCGGCGCAAACCGTCTTCGAGCGCCTTTATGACCTTGTTGCGCGACGATTCGCTGGACATGTCGATGAAATCCACGACGATGATTCCGCCGATGTCGCGCAGCCGAACCTGACGCGCGATTTCGCTCGCCGCTTCCAGATTCGTCTTGACGATCGTATCTTCCAGATTACGTCCGCCGGTGAATTTTCCGGAGTTGACGTCGATTACGGTCAACGCCTCGGTCGATTCGACGACGATCGATCCGCCGGAAGGCAGATTGATCTTCGGCTTCATCAAGCGCTGCAATTCTTCGGTGATCTTGTAATCGTCGAAGAGATTGCGGCCGTGATTGTAGTGTTGTACGCGATTGAGATACTGCGGCCCGAGCAACTGCAGGAACTCGCGAACCTTGCGATACTCTTCTTCGTCGTCGATCAAGACGCGCTCGACGTCGGCGGTGATAAAATCGCGCGCGGCCTTATAGACCAGGTTCATGTCGCGGTGCAGCAGCGACGGCGACGGAGCCCGTTTGAAGGTCTCCAGGATGCCGTGCCACATGCGGATCAGGACGCCCAGGTCGGCGATCAGCTCGGCCTCGCTCACGCCCGCGGCCGCCGTGCGCACGACGGTTGCCATGCCTTCGGGACGAATGCGCTTCATGATCGCCTTGAGGCGATTGCGCTCGTCGGCCGACTCGATCTTCCGCGAGACGCCCGAGTATTTGCCGGTCGGCATCAGGATCAAGTAGCGACCCGGCAGCGAGATGTTCGTCGAGATTCGAGCGCCCTTGAGGCCGCGCGGCTCCTTGACGATCTGCACCAGCACGTCGTCACCCTTTTTCACCTTCTCGTTGATGGTGAAGCCGGAATGACCGTGGGTGATTTCGACGTCGCCGATGTTCAGCGGCTGCTTGTTGATATCGTCGACGTAGAGAAACGCGTTGCGCCCCAGGCCGATATCCACGAACGCCGCGCCCATGCCGGGCAGAACGTTCTGGACTCTTCCCTTGTAGATCGAGCCGATGACTCGCTCTTCACGTTCGATATAGAGTTCGGCTAGAACGCCGTCCTCAAGAATGGCGACCCGATTCTCCCACGGATCGCTCGAGATCAAAATCTCGGATGTCAAATTGTCCTCGAAACTCTAGGGGGCTCACCGCGGTCTCACCCTGGCGGGAACAACGCCCTACAAAAAAACCTTATAACGTTGCACCGAGTTCAGGGCCGCCCGAGCACGAACCTGCCGGGAGCGCTCCCCACCGGCACAGAAAAGCTGGCAAGGGCTATCTTTTTTCTCAAGGAGGGGTTCCCATGTCGACTTCGGGGGCGGAGAACCGAAGGTCGCACTTCCGGCAGCCGATGATGATCCGGGTCGATCTGCGCGTGGCGGGCAATCGCATCCCGATCCCCGCGACGCTCGTCGACCTTTCAGCCGGCGGCTGTCAGCTCTATGGGCGAACGATGGTGCACGCCGATCTCGCGTGCGAATTCAATATGCCGCGCGAGCACATGCCGCCGCTTCGGCTTTCGGGCACGTTGCGCAAAGTCACCTATCACGCCGCCGATCGCACCTTTCGCTACACGGTCGAATTTGCGGACTTGACCGAGGCGACGCGCGAAGAACTGGCGCGCTTCATTCACGAAGAGCAGCGCAAGGAGCTGGCGCGACGGCGGGGCGAGACGGCCGACGGCACGGTCAAGCGCGGGAACGACCTGCGGGCGGACCGTCGCGTCGACGTCAACATCCCAATCTTTTATTCGGTCGGCATGGGCGGCGTCGTGCACGAAGCGATCGCCCTCGACGTAAGCACCGGCGGATTGCGGATGATCTGCGATCGCGTGTTGCGTCAGGAATGGGAAATCGTCGTTCGCTTCACGCCGCCGAGCGAAATCTTGAAGTTACTGCAGCGGCGCGGCGAACAAAAGCCGTTTTCCGAAGTGCGCTTGAGCGCGCGCGCCTTGCCGGGCGTAAAGCAGACGCGCGGAAAATATCAGCACAGCCTGGTGTGGGTCAATCCCGACCCGCAAGCGACGCACGAGATTCACCGCTTCGTGGAAGCCGTAAACTTGATCGCGCGTAACCGGCGCTAATACGCGGGCGACGCCCGATCCTCGCTCACGGTCGCCGCATACCCGCGGAACGGCCACGGGTAGGCCCACGCCGCGCGGCGATACAGCTCGACGTTCTTGCGCAAGCCGCCGATATCGATCTCCGCACGCAGCAATCGCGGCAAGCGCAACGTACACTCTGCGTCGCGCAATTCGAATTGCCAGAGGCCGCGCAGTTCGAGTTGTTCCACACCTTCGGCGCTCGCGAGTGCGTCGATCCGCGCGAGGTCGTGCAGGTGCTCCACGCTCAGCGACCGCACGTGCGCGAGCGCAATCGCGTCAAGCGAGCGCAGCCCGGTAACTCGAGCGAGCCGCAGCGCCGAAACTGCCGGAAGCGCGCCGCGCAGGCTCACGCCCGCAAGCGAAAGCGTTTGCAGCAACGGCGCGTGCGCGAGCGGCGCCAGGTCCACGCTGCCGCGCCCGCTGACTTCGAGCGATGCAAGCGATGGAAACGCATCGACAACGGCGTCGAGCGGTACCTGCCCCTCCACGCGAAGTTCGCGAATCGTTTGCGAACGCGGAAGCGTTCCGAACGGCAACGCGAGCACGAGCCGCTGCAGCGGAAGTTCCAGCAACGCCGGAAGCATCGGCATGGCCTGGGCGAGTACGCGCACGACCGTGTCCGGACGCCGCGCGATCGCTTCCGCCAACGCGGCGAAACGCCCATCCGAGAGCGGCGTCGCAAGCGCAAAGACGCCGGCATTTGCATCGAACGGCGCGTCGTCGCGCACTTCCGCGACGCGAAGCGCGCGGTCGCGCGCGCCGGCAATTCCGTAACGAGCGGCGACGATCCGTTCGGCATGCGCGCTCGGCAACCAGTCGCGATTTTCGGCGCGAGCCGCGCGAGGGGCGATCGCGCGCCCGTCCGGCTTCCAGCGGCGCTCGATCAACGCATCGTCGCTGACGCGTAATACCGCCGGCGTTTCGCCGGCTGCAGGTGCAACGTCGATCGTTACGACGCGATGTTCGCAGTGCACGATGCAGCTACGTGCGAATCGCCCGTCGCCGAGCGGAAGCGCAAATGAATCGCCGCAGCGATAGGGAAGCTTCACGCGTGAGCGAGCGCAGCCAAGGCCGCCGGTTCGATCGCGATTACAACGTGACGACGCACGCGATTCTCTTCCTGAGCGATCTCGATCCCGAAATGGTGGGCGATGCCGGAGCGCACGCGACGCACTATCAAGCCGTTCCCGTGATAGAGTTTCGCGCGATGATCGCGGCGCTTCCGCCCGGTGCGATCGAAGATTCGACGTTCGTCGACGTCGGCGCCGGCATGGGACGCGCGCTCTTGCTCGCGGCAGAACATCCGTTCAAACAGGTCGTCGGCGTCGAGATATCTCCGGCACTCTTCGAGGTCGCATGCGACAATCTCAAACGCGCGCCGCGTGAAAAGCGCCGTTGTCGCGACGTGCGCGTCGTGCGCGCCGACGCGCGCATGTGGCGGTATCCGCCCGGAAATCTGGTGGTCTTCATGTTCAATCCGTTCGATGGCGAAGCGCTGCGCGTCACGATCGGATCGATCCTGCACCGCCCGAATCCCGGCACGACCTGGTTGCTCTACCATACGCCCGTCGAAGAAGCCGTGCTCGAGGAATTTCCGCAATGGGAGCCGCTCGGGCGGAGCGGCGGAGGTTCGATCTACGTTGCGCGCTAGTGCGGACAGTCGCTGCCGACGCGACCGCCGTGAAAGAGCGCGTCGGTCCAACGTAGCGCCGCAGCCGCCCCCTGGGCCAACACGGTGCCGTGATTGGCACCCGCGATGGAGTCCAGCCGTACCAGATCGCCTTGCCCGCAGAATTCATCGTGCAGCGCTTGGGTGGCCGCCGGGCTGACCATCGTATCGGCGCTGCCCTGCACGAGCAGCAGCGGCACGGTGAGCTTCATCATCCCCGGTTCGTTGTCGAAGAAATCTTTGGTCAGCGGCGCGGTATTTGCGCCGGGCGCCCACATCGCTTCGGGCTCGATCGTATCCCAGGCGTTATCGTTCATGAGTTCGTCGACGCATTGCTGCTGCAGTTGCGCGAGCAGCTGGCGTCCGAGCGGCGACAACAGCGAGTCGAGATGGATCGCGGGATCCGACGAACCAATGCCCGCGACCATCATAAAGAACAGTACGAAGGCGCTCGTCGGTTCGGTCGAATGACGCATGCCGTCCATGAACGGCGCAATCTCGGACGCCGGCGCAAACGCGACCGATCCGACCAGCTTTAGCTCGGGTGCCCACGCTTGTGCGTAGGCCGCGGCTGAAATCGCGGCCGTTCCACCTTCGGAATGTCCCATCACGGCCCAGCGCGGGCCGATGCCGGGATCGATCTGGCGCGCCGCGCGCACGATATCTGCGACGTCACGCGCGGCAGCCTTTGCAACGAAGTACGGATGAACGATCGGCGTGCCTTTGCCTTCGCCTTCGTAGTCGGTTTGAACGACGACGTAGCCGTGTTGCACCCATTGGTCGAGGATCTTCTGCTCTACGTTCATCTTGTGCTGTTGCGACGGCGCGCACGACGGAGCGTTGCCCGTCGTTCCGTGGGCCCAGCTAATGACGGGCCATCCGCCGGGCGGCGGCGTGCCCTTCGGAATCGCGATCGTTCCCGAAACCAGCACGTCGCGCCCTTCGACCGTGCGCTCGTGATAGAGCACGAAGAGATTGCGCGCCGCCGACGCAAGCGCGATGCCGCCGGTGAAGGCGCGAACCGAAGCGACGTCGCCGGGCTTTGCAACGGGTGCGGCGGCCGGACTCGCGGTTGCGAGCACGGTCAAAAGGAGCAAGGCGTGCATACCGTCTCCACGCCTCGGACGGCGCAATCGTGACGCCTACGCGTTTCCGAGAACGTCGCGATCTTTTTGCGAGTAGATGTTGAGCAGAACGCCGACCGCGGCAAAGTCCGTCAGGATGGCCGATCCGCCGAACGACATGAACGGCAGCGGAATTCCGGTAATCGGCATGATCCCGATCGTCATCCCGATGTTCACCAGGATGTGAAAGAAGAGCATCGCGACCAGACCCGACGCCAGGAGAAAGCCGAAACGATCGCGAGCGACGATCATCGTGCGAATGCCGCCGTAGAGCACGATGCCGTAGAGCACGAGCAGCGCCGCGGCGCCCACGAACCCGAACTCTTCGGCCAGCACGGTAAAGATAAAATCGCGCGAATGTTCGGGCACGAAATTCAGTTGCGTTTGCGTGCCGTGATGCAAGCCGCGGCCGAACCACTCACCGTTTCCGACGGCGATCTTCGACTGGTTCAAGTTATAGCCGGCGCCCTGCGGATCGACCTTGGGATTCAAAAAGACGAGCAGGCGCGCTTTCTGGAACGGCTTGAGGATCGCATTCGTGCCGACGACGCCGAAAGCAATGATCACGACGCCCATGATATAGAGCGCGAAATCGCCGAGCTTCGGTAATCCGAAGAACAGTTGCGCCGTCAGAATCGCAAGAATCACGAGCGCCGTGCCGAGGTCGGGCTGCTTCACGATCAAGAGCGCGGGAATTGCCGCGGCGAGCAACGGTTTCCACATATCGTGAATGCGGTCGTACGTACTGCGGCAAAGCACCCACGCGATCGAGATCGCCAGGATCAACTTCGCCGGCTCCGAGGGTTGGAACGTGCCGAGCGGACCGAGGGAGATCCACCGCTGTGCGCCCAGCGCCGAGTGACCGCCGCGCAGAATGAACGCGAGCAGCAGCAAGTTAACGACGTAGAGTCCCGGAGCCCAACGCTGCCAATTCCGGTAGTCGATGAACGAGAACCCGATCATCAGCGGGATGCCGAGCAGCAGATACAAGATCTGACGGTGCATCTCGCCGCCGGGTGCGGGCGAATGCAGATCGGCCGACTGAATGCAGACGATGCCTAGAAACGAAAGCGCCACGCACGACAGCGCGAGCGACCAGTTAAAGTTGCGAACGTAGCGACGCGTATCGACGCCGAGGGATAGGACGGCCACGCGCCTCTCTTCGGCTTACTGTGCGGGCGCTGCCTTTGAAGCGGCCGGCTTCTTCCGCCGCTTACGGCGAGGCGGTGCCCCGGCGTGCGTCGATGCCGGCGCCGCGACCTCATCCTTCGTCGATTCCACGATCGCGCTCGGCGGGTCGGCCGGTCGCTCGGGGGGCGGCTCCGGCGGGCTCTGCCGATTGACTGCCGTGATCGGGATATTCGCGAGCATCGCGAGCGCCTTGTCCTCGCGCTCGAAATTCACTTCGACCTTTTCGCGATCCACTTCCACGTAGCGCGAGATCACGTCCACCAGATCGCGCTTCATGTTTTCGATGATCTCGGGCGCGAGCGCCAGATGATCGGTCATGAGCACGAGGCGCAACCGTTCTTTGGCGGTCGAGCTCGACGGCGTTTGGCCGAAGAGCTTTTTCATCCAGTCGATCATGCCTTACGTCCCCCGAAGAAGGCGCGCAGCTTGTCGCCGAAGTTCTCTTTGCTTTCCACCGTCGGCGCGGGAACGTCTTCACCCGCGACGCGTGCCGCGATCGCATGATATGCGGCCGCCGTCTGTCCTTCGTGGCGCAGCGCGAGCGGCTCGCCTTTGTTGGTCGTCACGATGATTTCCGGTTCGTCGGCGATGACGCCCAGGAGCGGAAGATGCAGGATGCCGTTGACGTCGTCGACCGAGAGCATCTTGCCTTTCTTGACGAGCGCCGGACGCAACCGGTTGATGATCAGCTGCGGCTTGAATCTATTTCCGAGCAGCCCGACCACGCGATCGACGTCGCGCACCGCCGAAACTTCCGGCGTGCACACGACGATCGCTTCTTCGGCACCCGCGACCGCGTTGACGAAGCCTTTTTCGATGCCGGCCGGGCAATCGATCAAGACGTAGTCGAAGCGCTCGCGCAACGCGCCGATGAGTTCGCGCATCTTGCCGGTGTCGACGTCGTCTTTCTCGCGCGTCTGCGCGGCCGCGAGCAGCGAGAGCGTTTCGCACCGTTTGTCTTTGACCAGCGCTTCGTCGAGCGTCGTCTTTTCTTCGAGCACGTCGAGCACGTGATATTTCACGCGGCTCTCCAGACCGAGCACGATATCGAGGTTGCGCAAACCGACGTCGGCATCGACGAGCGCTACGCGCGCCCCGCGCGACGCAAGCGCGATGCCGAGATTCGCCGTCGTCGTCGTTTTGCCAACGCCGCCCTTACCCGAAGTCACGACGATCGCGCGACCGAGTTTTTTGGCAGCGTCGCTCACCGGCGTCGCAACGTCATCCTGACCGGATTCGGCTACCGCCGAATCCATGGCGTTCGGCCTGCGGCCGATCCGCGACTCGTCGTCATCCTGAGCTTGTCGAAGGAGGTGCATCTCGCCTTACCCCGCTTTAAGCGCGCCGAGCAGACGGCCGAAGAACCCTCCGCCGTCGAAGTTGGTGAACGGAACGACGTCGCCTTCGAGACGCCGAGCGATCTTGTCGTAAATCACGCGGAGTTTTGCCGTTTCGTCGAGCACGATGGGCGTTCCGCGATTGGTCGTATCGATGACCTCTTCGTCGTCGGGCACGATGCCGACGAGTTCGACCGAAAGAATCTCGCAGACGTCTTCGACCGAAAGCATGTCGCCGGTACGCACCATCTCAGGACGCAACCGGTTGACGATCAGGCGGATCGGCATCTTCTTGTCGTTGAGCTTGCCGACGACGCGGTCGGCATCGCGAATCGCGCTCACTTCCGGCGTCGTGACTACGAGCGCTTCCTGCGCGCCGGCCACGGCGTTGCGAAAGCCGGCTTCGATACCGGCCGGACAATCGATGAAGACGAAATCGGCGATCTCCGCGGCTTCTTTCACGATCGCTTCGAACTGCGCTTCGGTGATGGCATCCTTGTCGCGCGTCTGCGCGGCCGGAAGGATCGAAAGCGATTCAAAGCGCTTGTCTTTGATGAGCGCTTGACGCAACTGGCAGCGGCCTTCGGCGACTTCGACCAAATCGAAGACGATGCGCTTTTCGAGCCCGAGCACCAAATCGAGATTGCGCAGTCCGATGTCCGCGTCGACGAGAATGACGCGATGACCGCGCTTTGCAAGCGCCGCGCCAAGATTGGCGGTGGTGGTCGTCTTGCCGACGCCGCCCTTGCCGGAGGTTACGACGATTCGCCGTGCTGCCATATTAGTTGAACACCTCCGCTGCTTTCGAAAACGGCGCGACGGTGATGCGTCCGTCGCGAACGAATGCTACCTCTGGTTGCGCGGAAGGCGTGCCGCGCTCCTCGTCGAGTGCGATACATGCGGCGATGCGCAGTTGCGTCGCCTCCATCTGCAGCGCGTAGACTTTCGCATCCTCGTCGCCTTGCGCGCCGGCGTGTGCGACGCCGAGCAAGCGGCCGAAGACCACGATGTCGCCCGACGCGATCAGTTCGGTTCCTGGATTGACGTCGCCGACGACGACAATGTTTCCGTCGTGATGCAGCGACTGGCCGCCGCGCAACGTTCCGACGTGATACAGCGTCTCGGGCGGCGGCGGCGCGACGTGGAGCGGCTGCGGCTGCTCGGCTTTAGCGGGCACCGGCGCGGCGGGTTCGCGGTGCAGCGTTCGCGGCACGCTCGGTTCGCCGCGCTTGCGCCGCTGGGCGATATCGGCACGCGCTCCGGCAAAATCGGCGACGAGCGAGCGGGCGGCTTCGGAGAGCTTCATTTCGCGCTTGGGACGCATTGCGCGGCGGCGCGCGAGCTCTTCACCGGCTGCGGCCGCGGACTCGACGCCCAAGAGCTCGATGCCGTGTTCCGATAGCAGCGCGCGCAGCGCGTCGAGCTGGACGTGGCCCGGAGGCGGATCCGCGACCACCGCCGTGGCGGAGGAACCGCGATAAAACCCGGGCCGCTCGCTCAGTTTTGCGGACAAGTCAAGCAGCGCGGCATCGAAATCCGCGCTTTCCAGACGAAGCTCCAGGCCGAGCCCGCGTCCTCGAATAAGCGTCATTGCCCGCGCAGATTCAGAGGCGCCTTCCCATGCGCCCTCCCGGCATCCACAGGCGTTCGCAAGTTCTTTGCATTATCCACATACAATACACAGCGCCGACGAGTAACGTCAGGGGTTGCTCGAGCGTTGAGCGACTGGGGTTCCCGGGCGTAACTTAAGGGTACGCCGCTGAGTAATAAGGTAAGGATGTCCATGTATCGCCGCCTTCTTCCGATTGCCGTCATCGTATCGCTCTTGGGTGCCATATGTCCGGCACCCGCGCTTGCGCTTTCAACCCAAGCCGAGATCCAAATGGGCCGCGTGAGCGACGAGCAGATCGTCGAATCGAGCGTCATCGAAACGGACCCCCTGCTCAACGCGTACGTTCAGTCCATCACGCGCAATCTCTGGAAAGAAGTCGCGCGCAAAGACTTGCCCTACAACGTCAAGATCATCCACGATCCGGATCCCAACGCCTTCTCGACGCTCGGCGGCTACGTGTACGTCAACGAAGGCATGATCGATTTCGTGCAGTCCGACGACGAACTCGCCGGCGTTCTGGGGCACGAAACCGGCCACATCGAGCGCCGTCATACCGTGACTTTGCAGGCAAAAGCGCAGGCGATGAACTTGCTCTTCGGAATCGCGTCGATCTTCTCGCCGCTGATCTACAATTTCGGCAATCTGCTGCAGGCCGGCGCCATCGCCAAGATGGAACGCGCCGACGAACTTCAGGCGGATCGCACGGGACTGCAATTGATGGCACGCGCGGGCTACGATCCTCAGGCGATGGAGACCATGCTCGCGCACCTGAAAGTCCTATCCGACGCGCACGCGAGCATCGTCGACAAGTATTTCCAGGATCACCCGGGCGCCAACGCGCGTATCGCGCATCTCGTCGGGTATCCGGAGCTCGACCCGAAAGTGGTCACCGAACAACAGCAGCTCGTGCAAGCGGCAAGCGACGCGGAACGCGCGCGCTACTCGTTCTCGATGTGGAAGTTCCAGCAGATCCTCAACAAGGATCCGAAGAACACCGAGGCCCTTCTCGGCATCGCGAACGATGAAATCGCCATGGGCCTTCCCAGCAAGAGCGAGCAAACGCTCGCGGAGGTCGCCCAGCTCGGCAATGCGGACGCGCGGACCGAGGCGACGCAGCGTATCGCGGCGCTCGAACACATGCAAGCTCGGGAAGTAACGCTCGTCAAGCCGGATCTTTCGCGCCTTCAGGCGGCGCTCGACGCCGCTCAAACTTCGCAGACGCTCGCGAACGAACAGGTTAGCGAACGCCGCGACGAAGGCATCGACCAGCTCAAGACGATCAACAACCGCATGAACGCGCTGCAGTACGAAATCCCGAACTTCAGCAACATCAACGTGCAGCACGGTTCGAAGCTGGAAGCGGTGCTGAAGAACATCAACGCGATGGCGCGCTCGCTCAACAGCGCGATCTCGGACTCCTCGACCTCGCTCGAAGGCGTCGGAACGCTCAAAAAAGGCAAGAGTTCCGGCTTGCTCAAGGAGAGCGGCCAGATTCTTCACGAGATGCAGGCGACGCTCGACTCCAAGCCGATTCCGACCGAATCGATCGCCTTGCTCCCGAGCTATCCGAGCGTGCTCAAGACTTTGCAGCTGGCCGACTCCGACATGGTTCGCACGGTCGATGCGTCGCGCGCTTCGCTCACGCTGCTCGATCAATCGCTCGGCGATCTGGACGCGTTCTTCCGCGAAGTGAACCGCGTGAACATCAACTATCGCGGCGACATGAGCGACATGGACTATCAGGCGCTCGCGCCGATGATGCAGAAGACGATGACCGAGCTGAACAATGCGGCTACCGCCGCTTCGCAGGCGGATCAGGTCTATAACATGGCGCGCACGCGCCAGCTTTCGGCGCAGATCACGCTGCTCGGCGTCGGCACCTCGCGGCAGCGCTACAAGACGCTGCAATACGCGCTCAACCAGCGCTTCCACACCGACGGCATCAGCTACGCACGCATGCTGCGCGACGACATCACGCCGGGAGACGTCGTGGTGGCGACGATTCTAGCGGCCGACATCAAGTCGACCCCGCAAGAAATCGTCGACGAAATGGTGCAGACCAAGAAATCGCCCGTCGACTTGGCCAACCTGCACGGCATGCACGCGTGGCCGCTCGAGATCTTTACGGGCCTGATCTATCTCGACTACACCGACGATCCCGTCAAAGAGATGGAAGCCGGGTAAAACGCACCCACATGGCAGCATCCCTTGGAGCGACCGATCTTTTCCGCCTGGTCCGCAAAGGCATCGACGTTAATGCGGTGCGCGCGCACGTGCGCAAGCCGTTCCGCTTCTTGCTCTGCGGAGATCCCGCGCTGGTCGCGGAATTTCGCATGCTGCTGCTCTCGGGCCATGACGACGGCGCGATTCCGCTCGACGCTGCGTCGTGTCTCGAGACGATCTATCCCGACGCCCCGCTCGTCGCCGACCCCGCCGAAGTGCGGCTCGTCGTCTTTCTCGGACGGCGCGGCGACTTAGCCGGCGCACAACTCGATCCGCTAAAAACCCTTCGCGTGCCGATCGTCGGCATCACCGTCGATCACGCTTCGCAGCCGAGCGGGCCGGCATCGCTTCCGGCGCCGGGAACCTTCGGGGAATACGTCGTCCCGGCGCTCACGAAAGAAGCGCTGCGCGGACGCGTGTTCATTCACATGGTCGATGCGTCAAAGGGCGTCGAGATTGCGGTCGGACGGCGCTTGCCGCCGCTGCGCGAAGCGGTCGCCGCGAAGTTGACGCGCGATGCGGCCAATAACGCGCTCAAGGTCGCGCTTGCGAGCGCGGTCGTGGATCACGTGCCGGTCTTCGGCGTTGTGCTCGGCGCCTTTGCATCGGCGGGCGACATGGTGGCAATCACCGGCTTACAGATGATGCTGCTGCTGCACATTCAAGCGGCGTACGGGCGCGACCCGGACGTGCAGCGCATGTGGCAATTGCTTCCGGTCATCGGCGGCGGTTTCGGATGGCGCAGCCTGGCCCGCGAATTGGTCGGCTTCGTTCCCGTGGCCGGCATCGCGATCAAAGGCGCGATCGCGTATGCGGGCACGATCGTCGTCGGTGAAAGCGCGACGTTTTTCTTGGAGCACGGCCATCACATGAGCAAGGCCGACGCCAAACGCGTTTACGATCGCACCAAGAGCGACGCGATGCGGTTTGCGCGCGATCTTACCGGCCGCTTTAAACGCAAACCCTAACGCTTCACAGGCGTTCCAGTAGCGATTCGTCTTCGAGGCGGCGCATGTCTTCGGAAAGGCGTGGCCGCACGCGTTCCGCGAGATCGTGGGCGATCGCTTTGCGGCGTTCGGACACGAGCGTATCGCGCCGTTCCAAAAAGCGCTTGATAAGCGCGCGTTCCTCGCCGCTCACGTATGCGGTCGCCGCATAGGACGGCTGCTCGCGCAGGTCGCGCAGCAACGCCTCTTGCGAGAGGCGTGCATCGCGCACGACGATCGTGCCGGCCGCCATGTCGCCAAGGCGCTTGTTCTCCGGCGATGCGACGGCGACGATCGCCGAGACGACGTAGAACCCAAACGTCGCTTCGCCGACGCGGACCAAGTTGCGAACCAGCGACGCCGCGAAATCGAGCGGATAGCCGCCGTCGCGCACGACGCGGATGCCCATCAATTTCTTTCCGGGCGTCTGACCGTTCCAGAACGCCTCGAACAGGATGAAATATCCGAACAAGATGAGGAAGATGATGACGACGAGGACCGCCGTGCCCAGGCTGTCGTCGAGCGAGGTGTTCGCGTGCTTCGGCGTAGGGATGTGGGTCGACGCCTCGACCAATCCCCAAAAAAGCAGCACGATCAACCCGATCTGAATCAGCAGGTCGATCAGCACCGCGAGAAAGCGGCTGCCGACACCGGCCAGTTCGTAGGAAAAGGCGATCGATTCCGGGGTGCGGACGTCGAGGGTTCGGTCCATGAGCGGACGTAGTTCAGACGCCGTGACCCAAGCCACCTTCGTCGAACGCCGCTCCCGGGCGTGGGAAGAGCTCGACTCGCTGCTGACGCGGGCGGCGCGTCGCGGCGTGCGTGCACTGCAGCCCGACGAAGTCGAACGCATCGGCCGGCTGTACCGGTCCGCCACGAGCGATCTCGCCTACGCGGGCGGCCACGGCTACGACGAACGGCTGCTGCTGTACTTAAATCGCCTGGTAGCGCGAGCACATGCTTACGTGTACGGCGGCGGGGCGACCAGCGGCTGGGGACGGCTGAAAAACTTTTACGCGCACGATTTTCCGGCGGAGTTCCGGCGTTCGTTTTCGTGGATTTTGCTGTGCGCCGCAATTACCGTCGCGACCGCCGTCATCGCCTATGTCGTCATCCGCACGCACCCCGCCGACGCGTATGCCGTGTTGCCCGAGGGCATGATTCCGAGCGCGATCAAGAAGAGTCTGCACGATTCGAATTTTGCCTTCGGCCCCACGTCGTCGCCGATGGTCTCTTCGGAGATCATCACGAACAACGTCAAAGTTGCGATCTTTGCATTCAGCGGATGCGTGACGCTCGGATTGTTCACGCTCTACATCATCGCGTTCAACGGACTGATGGTTGGCGGCATCGCCGCGCTCTTTACCAACGCCGGTTTCGGGGCGGATTTTTGGGCGACGGTGGCGCCGCACGGCGTCATCGAACTCACCGCGATTCAGGTAGCGGGCGGCGCGGGCTTGCTCATTAGCGCCGGGATTCTCGCACCCGGGCGCTTGCGACGGCGCGACGCGATTAAATCCGCGGCGCAGCGCGCCGGCGTGCTTATCGCAGGCGTTGCATCGATGCTCGTCGTTGCCGGAACGATCGAAGGCTTCTTCTCGCCGCTGCGTTTGCCCGCGGCCGATCGCCTGGCGTTCGGCGCATGCACCGCCGTGCTTTTGCTGCTATACTTCGGCTTCGCCGGCCGTTCTCTCACCAGAAAGGAATCTCCATGAGCGCCTGTTGTGCTGCATGCGGAGCCGCCTGTGCGGCATCGGCTGCAACCTGCGCCTCCTGCGGCGCGATAATTGCGGCCAGCGTCGCCGCGTCAACCGCTGCTGCCGCCGAAGAGACGCGTCGTCGCGGCACGTCTGCTCCGTCCCTCAAGCCGGGCGCATCGCAAAGGACGCTCGCGATCATCACGATCGTCATCTCCCTCACCGCGCTTGCCCTCGCGATCGCCGTTGCCTTGAATCATCATTCCTAAAGACCTCTAACTTCGCGGCGTTACGAGATCTTCTCGGCCTCCTCGACGATGCGCGACGCCATTTTCGCAAAGACCCATTCGTGGAAGATCGCAACGCCGTACCAATAGAGATATCCGAAGAGCCCCTTCGGTTCGAAAAACGCGGTCTGTCTCAGCAGCGAACCCTTTGCGTCGGGTTCGGCTTCGAACTGCAGCCACGCGCGGCCCGGCACTTTCATCTCCGCACGCAACCGCAACAGGCGGCCCGGTTCGTATGCTTCGACGCGCCAAAAATCGACCGCGTCACCGACGCGCAGATCTTGCGCGGAACGCCGTCCGCGCCGTAATCCTACGCCGCCTGCGAGGCGGTCGAGCCAGCCTCGAATGCGCCACAGAGCGTTGGCCGCGAGCCATCCGCGCGCACCGCCGAGTGAGGCGAACACCGACGCGATCGCTTCCGGCCGCGCGCGGGAGTGACGGACGCGCACGTCCATCAACATACCTTCGTGCGCGCCCGTGAAATCCGATGGAAGCGTGCCGCGGCTTATCGCATCGAACCACGTCGTTTCGCTTCCCGTGTCGTAGCGGTCGAGCGCGAGCCGCACCGCTTCGTCGAACCCCATCGGTACGATCTCGGGAAACGCGCGCAACGCCGCATCGTCGCGGACCACGACTTCGTTCTGCAAACCGAGGATCAGCGGTTGTGCGAGACGCGCGGAAACCGGCGTGACCAGATGTACCCAATACGACGACAGGCGCGGCGTAAAAAACGGAACGACCACGATGGCGCGGTGCAGGCCGCGGATCTCGGCGTAGCGCAGCATGATCTCGCGATAGGTCAGCGTATCGGCGCCGCCGATTTCGTACACGCGTTCCTGCCCGTCGGGTAACCGGAGCGCGGCGAGCAGATACGCCAGCACGTCGGCGATGGCGATCGTCTGACAGCGAGTCGAAACCCACCGAGGCGCAATCATGATCGGCAAACGTTCGGTCAGGTAGCGCATCATCTCGAAGCTGATCGAGCCGCTTCCGATGATCATGGCGGCGCGAAATTCAATCACGGGAACGCCGCTCGCGCGCAGGATGTCGCCGACCTCGTGCCGGCTCTGAAGATGCGCCGACAACCGGTCGCCTTCATCGCCCAAGCCGCCCACGTAGACGATACGACGCGCGCCGGCGCGCTTTGCAGCCGACGCAAATCCGCGCGCCGCGTTACGGTCTGCGTCCTCGAAGGCGTGCGATGACGCCATCGAATGCACCAGATAATAGGCGGCATCGCAGCCGGCAAGAGCGCGGTCGAGCGCCGCTCCGTCGGAAATGTCGCCTTCGACGATCTCAACAGCCGGATCAAAGCGTCCGCGCAACCGTTCCGCCCCGCGCGCAAAACAGCGCACGTCGTATCCAAGCGCCCGCAGACGCGGCACGAGGCGCCCCCCGATATAGCCGGTCGCACCGGTAACCAATACGCGCATTCAGGGACCCCCAGTCAGATCAACGCCGCCGCTTTAATGCGTAAGTACTCGTCGATTGCGGCGACGGAGAGTTTCGCGGCGGGCGCATCGATGACCAGCACGCCGGTGCGCTCGAGCGTTCGCGCGGCGAGCTTGCGTTCTTGCGCCAGGCCGAGCGCGACGTCGAGGCGATAGACGTCGTCGACCGTCGCGGGCGCCGCCGCAAGCGTCGATTGAACCGCCGCATCGTTCATGAAGACGCACAACACCACGTGGCGGCGCGCGAGCGTGGAGAGTTCGCCCAGTACCGTCGCCTGCGCGACGGGATCGATCACGTCGGTAAAAAGCACGACGAGGCTGCGCCGGTGCAAATGCGAGCGCACGTAGCCGAAGGCGCTCGCATAATCGGGTTCTTCGAAGCGCGGCTCCACGTCGCAGAGTGCTTCGGAGAGCGCGCGCAGCGACGCTTGGGTGGAACGAGGCGAACGCGCGATCAAAATGTCGCGAGCGAATGCGACGACGCCCACGCGGTCGCTTGCAAGTGACGCGATCGACGCGAGCGACAAGGCCGCGGTCACCGCGTAATCGAGCTTGCGCTGATCGCCGATGCGCGCCGTCATCAGCCGCCCGCAATCCAACAAGATCACGACGTCTTGGCTGCGCTCCACCTCGCGCTGTACGACCATGACCTTGCCGCGGCGTGCCGTCGCCTTCCAATCGATGCTGCGAAACGCATCGCCCTCGCCGTAGTCGCGCAAGCTCTCGAACTCGGTTCCCGCGCCGCGCATCCGCATGCGCCGAAGTCCCGCTTCGATCAAACGATTGCGCACGGTGAGCGAGCCGTACCGCTCGACGGCCGAGAGATCGGGATAGACGCGCGTCTGTTCGGGGGCATCGAGCATCAGACGCCGGCGGACGAGCCCCGGCAGCGCGGATTCGTACCAGACGTACAGACGCGAAAACGCATCGCTCCCGCGCGCGACGGGCAACGCCCGCGCGTCGACCTCGATCGCCGCATTTGCGGGAACGCCCGCGGTTATTTCGGACTCGCCGAAATCGAGCGTGCGCATCGGCGATTCGACGAAACCGACGCGCAACGGAATCGAACTCGCGTTGTCGATGCGGTACCGCAACTCCGCGGGGCGCCGGAGCGCAAAATGCGGCGCGGCCAGACGATGGACGGCGATGCGCCGCGGCATTCTCCAGAAATCGACGAGCGACGCGATGACGAGTGCGGCAAGCACGGCGTAGGCCAGCGTTGCAAAGAGATGCACGCCGGGCGATGCGGCCAATAAAAACGCAGCAAACCCAAGCGCCCACACGGCGCGCATCGACGGCCAGTACGCCAGGCGAATCCTACGCACGCGGTACGGGAACGCTGTTGAGGATCTCGGCGATCACCGCCGTCCCTGAGGCGCCTTCGATTTCCGCCTCCGGCGCGACGATGACGCGATGCGGCAGCACGAGCGGCGCGACGTCCTTCACGTCGTCCGGCGTCACAAACGCGCGTCCGTCGATCGCCGCGGCCGCCTCAGCCGCCAACAACAACGCCACGCCCGCGCGCGGCGACGCGCCCAGCGCCAGCCGCGGATGCGAACGCGTCGCCACGGCCACGCTATAAATATATTCGCGAACTTCGTCGGCCGCGTGCACCGCGCGCACGCCGCGAATCGCATCCACGATCTCCGCCGCATCCGTCACGGCTTGGAGCGATCCCGATTGCAGCGCGCGCGCATCGAAGCCGCCGGCGACGCGCGCGAGCAGATCGAGCTCTTCTTGCTTTGCGGGATACCCGGTTTCGATCTTCACCATGAAGCGATCGAGCTGCGCTTCGGGAAGCGGATACGTGCCTTCGTATTCGATCGGATTCTGCGTTGCGCAGACGATGAACGGCGAGGGCAGTTCGATCGGCGCGCCGTCGATCGTCGCCCGGCCCTCTTCCATCGCTTCGAGCAGCGCCGCCTGCGTCTTGGGCGGCGTCCGGTTGATTTCGTCGGCGAGAACGACGTTTGCATTTACCGGGCCCGGACGAACGCTGAACGTTGCGGTTTGCGGATTAAAAACCGTGGTACCGACGACGTCGGAAGGCATCAGATCAGGCGTAAATTGGATGCGCCGGAAATCCAGCCCAAGCAGAGCGGCAAACGCGCGTACCGCAAGTGTTTTGCCGGTCCCCGGAACGCCTTCCAGCAATGCGTGGCCGCGCGTCAGCAGCGCGACCAGAAGCGCGAAGACGGTACGATCGCCGCCCACGACGGCCGATGCGAAGCCGCGCCGTATGCGTTCGGCAAAATCCTGGACGTTGACGGATGTGTTCACGAGCGTTCCTTTCGGCGTTCTTGAAAGAGATGGGCGGCACGCAGCAATTGGGAGTCGTACGGATCCCGCACGCTCGCAAGCTGCTGTAATTCGGCGTTTCCGGGCGCGAGCGATGCAAGGCGCGCGAGCACCGCCGTCCGCGCGTGCGCGCGGTGCAGCAATGCCGCCATCGACCGGATATAGGCGGCGGAGTCGCGATCGGGCGGCGGCTCGCGCACGATAGGCGGAGCAAAGCGCACGTTGGCGTCGACCAGAACGATGAGGACGGCGAAGAGCGCGATCCACAACGACAGGCGTGCGGACGACGGCAAGACCGACCAAATCGAGCGCGTCTCGTCGTAGCCTTGCAGGCGTTCGTCGAAGAGTACCGGGCCGTGCCCGGCGAGCGCGTCGTACGCGATCGCCGCATCGCGAGGATGCTTCGAGAGCGCGAGATTGGTGAAGCGGCGCACGTCCAGCACGCGCACCTCGAGCTTCGCTTTGCGCAGCACCTTTGGAACGCCGTCTTTGGGAAAACCAAAGTAGACCAGCATTCCGCCCTGCTTTTCGAACGCCGTGAAGCGCTTGGCGTCGCCGCTGTCGTAGACGGCGTTGCCCGGCATAAACGCAATCACGCGCGTGCGCGGATCGCGTAGGTCGAACGGGCCCGTCAGCCGCCCGACGCGTACACCTTCCTTCGCGAGCACGTTATAGAGCGCGCGATAGCCGTTCGGCCCCGTGTCGTACGTCGAGAACGTGGAAACCGTCTGCGTGCTCTCTCGAGCGAACGCGATCGCCAGCAGAATCGCGATGCCGGCGGCGAGCAGCAGCACCTGGCCGATTCGTCCCTTCACGAAGCGACGCTCGCATTCAAGCGGTCGTAGGCCGTGCGAGCCGCGTTCCACGTCTCCTCGCTTGCGGGCTCTTCTGCATACGCGGTCGATGCATAGACGCGCGCGAGTGCGACGAACGGCTCTTCTGCGGGCGAGCCGCGCAGCGTACGTCGCAGTTCGTTGATCGTGGCGCTGGCGTCGTCGTGCACGACCCCGCGCAGATCCAGCAGCGTGACCCCTGCGGCAAACACCAAGCGCGTAGCTGCATCGTAGCGTCCCTGCGATGCCGCGTCGGCGGCGCGCCGTGCGAGCGCGTGCGCGCTGCGAGCTGGACCCAGCGCGATCGCGCGCGCGCGCGCGCTTCGCTCCAATTGCATCGATACGAGCAGAAGCGCGGCAACGTATGCAACCAGCAGTACGACGACGATAACGAGCAGATCGCCGAAGATCGAGACCGCCGCAGGGCCGACCTTAAGGCGCGCAGAGAGGGCGTGCGCGAAGGCGGCATACCGGTCGTAAACCCACTGCGCGACGATCTGCAGCCACGTGCGCCGCACGGCGGCTTCGTGCAGATGGTAGCGCCCGGGCGTCGCGAGTTCTTGACGAACCGCACGCACGATATCGTGCGGCGGCGGTTTCATCCCGTAACGGAAAGGCGCTGCAGATCGGTCTCCAGATCCAGACCCTCGGTGCGCGTTCGCACGTCGTAGTAATAGACGGCAAGCAGAATCGCGAGAAACGCGGTGAGCACGGCGTTCATCACCGTCGTAATGACCAGTTGCACCGCGTCGAGTTTCAACACCATCTGCAGAACGACGGCGACCGTTAGGCCGATCGTCAGGACGCCGATTTCGAGCGCGATATACGCAAGCGCCATCAGGATCGACTTCTTCAATTCCTTGCGTCCGAAGACGCGCGAAAAGCCCGAAGCGATCGCGCGGGAGACGTTGGCATCTTCGATCGACGTCGCATAGGTGGAAAACGCATAGACGATCAGCAGCATGAGGAAGAGCGGAATGACCGCAAGCAAGCCGATTCCCGCCAGAACGAAGAACGCGATCGCGAGCGGGAGCGCCGGCTGCACGAGCGTGACGCCGATAATGACGACGATCATGAGCACGAACACCGTAAAGCCGTAGAGACCGCCCAAGATCAACAGGTTCACGAACGCCGTGCCGATCAAGGGGAGCCAGCGCTGGAAGACCTTTGCGAAACTCTGTCCGTAGTTCGGCCGGTCGCCGCTGTAGAGGCGGGCGACCCCGACCGCGACGGCGTTATTGATGAACGGCGCAAAGATCGCCGCAAGGAAGACCACCCCGAACAAGAGCGCGAGTTGCTCGTTCGTGAACGGAGAAACCGTGGCTTTCGGATCGGAGGCTTGTTTTGCGATCTGCGCGAGCGACGACGCCGACGACGGAAGCGCGAAGTATTGGAGGATTGCCAGCGGCGCCAGCAGCGTCAGCACGATCAGCGTGAAGGGCACGAAATTGCGCACGTAGATCGTCACGGCGCGATCGAAGATTTCGCCGATCGTGAGCGGACGCAGCGGATATTCCGAACTCGACTGCATGGCGCGCGGTTCTTGAGGAGTTATCGAGCCTCCTATGGTATGAAGGACCCATGCAACTCGGATCGCTCGCCGCCATCCATCGCTATCCCGTAAAGAGCCTGCGCGGTGAATCCCTGGACGAAACGCCGGTCGACGCCTTGGGCTTGCCGGGCGATCGGGAAGGCGCGCTTATCGCCGGAGAGGACCACGCGCGTGCCGGCAAGACCTATCGCGGCAAGGAGAACGACCGCCTTCATCTTTCGGCGTCGGTCGACGACGCGCGCGCGGCGGCGGCTGCGCGAAACGTTCCGGTGACGCTTGAATCCTCGCCCGAGCGCTTCTTCGACGACGCGCCGGTCTCGGTGATCGTGGACCGTTGGCTTTCGGGCTTGAACCGGCACGTGGGGTACGACGTCGGCTACGAACGCTTCCGCCCGAACTTCTTCGTGCGCGCGGTTCCGGGATTTCACTTCACAGAAGAGGATCTTACGGGACGCGAAGTTGCACTGGGCGAGGTGTTGATGCGCGTGCGTTATCCGATCGAACGTTGCGTCGTTACGACGTACGACCAACACGGCGGCGAAGCCGATCCGCGCATTCTTCGGTACGTGACGCAAGAGCGCAGCGCGTGGATGGGAATCTACTGCGACGTGCTGCGTGCGGGAATCGTGCGTCTCGGCGATTCGTTTGCATTGGCCGAGCGCTGATCTTGCGCTTCGCGCAACGACGTGATGATCGCTTCGAGCGCGTCGATATACGCTAAGAAACGCGCGCGCCCGGCGGACGTGATGGCCACGATCGTTTGCGGCCGCCCCGCACCGGTACGGCGTTCCGTCGTAACGACGCCCTCTTCCGCCAGCGCGTGCAGATGGCGGTTCAGGTTGCCGTCGGTCAGCGCGCACGCGTCCTGCAACTGCGTGAACGACATCCCCTCGCGTTGCGCGAAGAGCGTCGAGCAGATCGCAAGACGCCCGCGTTCGTGAAAGATACGATCGAGATCGGTCGCGCTCACGCTTCGTTCATCCGGTCGCGGAAGATAAAGTAGCCGATCGCGATCTGGCCCGAGCCGAAGCACAGCGGAAGCACCCACCACGAAAGCGTGAACGACGCCGGTGCGAAGAGCAACGCGGCTCCGACCGCAAGAAAGAGCGCGGCGAGCGGCACGACCCCGCGCGGAATCATCGTGCGCGACGCGAAGAGGCCGACGCCGTAACAGCCGCACCAGATACCCGGCAGCAACGCGATACGATCGAGCGAAAGCAGCGCGAACGACAAGGCCGCGCCGAAGAGAATCGCCGGCAGAATCGACAGTCCGACGGTGCGCGTCTGCCAACGGTCGCGGACGCTTTCGTCGCTGACGGCCCAGTGCGCGATGGCGCCGTAATTGACGAGCACCGCTGCAGCACAGCACATCATCCAGATGGCAAAATAGAGGCGGTCTTCGTGCGCCGTCTGCGGGACGGGCACGACGAGCGCTTGCACGATCCCCGCGACGATTGCAAACGCGCCCGAAAGCGCGGCGGCCACGGCCGAATAGCCGCGAAAGCGTTGCGCCATCGCAAGGCGGTCGCGGACTTCCGCGATATCCAGCAATGCCCGTTCCAGTTCGGTCACCTCTACTTTGTACCACAAAGTCTCGCGGTGACGCCAGAAGGGCACCGCACGCGCGGTGGAACGGCCGGACGAACGTGGCTTTACCCTCGTCGACGTGCTCGTCGGGATCGCCATCTCGATCGTGATTCTCGCGATGATGGTGACGTTCGCCGCCCGCATTTCCGCGGCCGCGAGCGCGCTCGAGACGTCGACGAAGGCAAGCGACGCCGTGCAACGGCTCGACGAACGCTTAGAGAGCGAAGCAGCGGGCGCCTGGGCGATCTATCTGCCCGCGACCGACGTCGACGGCGCAAATAACGCGGACGGCCACGAAGTTGCCTTCTATACCGAAGACGGCGCGCACCGCTCGTACGCCTGGGCCTATCTTTTCGATCCTCGCGCCAAAACCGTAACGCGATACGACTACGGCGGCGCGGCAGCACGGGCGACGGAGACCTTCTCGCCGATCGACGCGTTTTACGGCGTTTCGGTCGCTGCATCGCAGGCCGGCGCGCACGATCCGCTCTTTGCCGGCGCACGCGCAACCGACGTCGTCTATGCACTTCCGGCATTTCCGGCGGCGAAAGGCGGGAATGCGCTTGTGTCGCTCGAGATCTCCTCCGATACGACGCATCGCACGCAACTTCTGGCAAGCGCGACGGCACCGACGACGTTTACGGTAATCGTTCCCTATACGCCGTCGCCTTCGCCGCGCATTACACCGACGGTCACGCCGCTTGCGATCACTACGCCCACGCCGTAACGCTTCGTGTACCACGCGGGATTCGGGCAGCGCGCGTCCGCATTACGGCGATTAGAACCGACGGAGGATCATTCTTGTTTACAGGACGAGTTGCGATTGTCACGGGCGGTACGCGCGGTATCGGCCTCGCAATTACCGAAGCGCTTGCAAAGGAACACGCGCACGTTGCGGCGGGCTATAGCAAAGGCAAGGAATCGGCAGAGGCTTGCGCCGGAAAATTTCGCGCGGCGGGGCATGCGGTGTCGCTTCATCAAGGCCGCGTCGACGATTTCGACGACTGCCAGCGCGTCGTCAACGAAGTGCTCGAGCAGTTCGGACGCATCGATTTTCTGATCAATAACGCCGGCATCACGCTCGACAAAACGCTGCGCAAGATGACTTCCGACGATTGGTGCAACGTCATCAACGTGAATCTTTCCGGTGCCTTCAACATGACCAAAGCGGTGCTCGAGCACATGATCGCACGCGGCAGCGGGCGCATCATCAACATCAGCTCGGTCATCGGTTCCACCGGCAACATCGGCCAAGCCAACTATGCGGCCTCGAAAGCGGGCCTCTTCGGCTTCACCAAGAGCCTGGCGCTCGAAACCGCGAACAAAGGCATCACCGCCAACGTCGTCGCGCCCGGCTTTATCGGCACCGAGATGGTAGCCGCGATGCCGGCCGAAGCGCTCGAGAAAGTCGTGGCCAAGATTCCGACCCGGCGCCTGGGCAAGCCCGAAGAGATCGGCCGCGTCGTGAAGTTTCTCTGCGAAGACGACTCGTCGTACATCACGGGCGCCGCGTTCCACGTGAACGGCGGATTGGATATGCTCTAGCGGCGAGAAAGCCGCGGTAGGCCTTAATAATCGCTAGGTGAGCGAAGCATCGGGGAATAAAACCCTTCGTATGACTTTAGCCTCTACCCAACTTGCGTCCGGTACCCTCAAGCGTCTGGACGGCCGCGTGGCAATTGTCACGGGCGGCTCGCGCGGCATCGGCGGCGCGATTTCCACGGCACTTGCAGCGGACGGCGCAAACGTGGCCGTCGTCGGCATCCCAGCCGACCGCGAGCGCACAGAGCACCTGCGCGCTTCGCTCAACGGCACGGCGCAACTCGTCGAATTTTTCGAAGCGAACGTAGCGGATCCCGAGGCATGTCAGCGCTCGGTGAACGCGGTGATCGAAAAGTACGGCCACGTCGACATTCTGGTCAACAACGCCGGCATCACGAAAGACCACACGGCGCGCAAGATGACGGTCGAGGAATGGCAAGCGGTCCTAGACGTAAATCTGTCGGGACCGTTTTATATGATCAAGGCCGTGCTGGAGCACATGCTGGAACGGAAGTTCGGCCGCATCGTGAACATCAGCTCGGTCGTCGGCAAGATGGGCAATTTCGGACAAGCGAATTACGCCGCGGCAAAAGCCGGCCTTCTCGGATTGACCAAGACGCTGGCGCTCGAAACGGCGCGTTCAGGCATCACGGTCAACGCCGTCGCGCCGGGCTTTATCGCAACCGAAATGGTGAAAGCGATGCCGCAAGCGGCAATCGATATCGCGAAGGGCCGCACGCCCGTGGATCGCCTGGGCGAGCCGGGTGAAATCGCGCGCGCGGTGCGATTCCTGGTCGACGAGAATTCCGGTTTTATCACCGGCACGGCATTTGACGTCAACGGCGGGATGTACATGTAATGACGACGATCGGATCGGTACCTCTGGAGGAGTTCAGCTACGGCATGGACCTGTGCGGTGCCGATCCGGCATCGCTCAACGACGCGTTGCGCGAAGTGACGGCGGAAGTGATGAGCGACCCGCTGCGCGTGGGAACGCTGATGGGCACGTTCGTGCTCGCCGAGCAGACCGTGGCGATGAACGCCATGCGTCGCATGCAGGGCGACAATCCGCCGCCCGTCGCGGCGGCAAACGGCGACAAGCGTTTCAGCGATCCCGCCTGGACGAGCAACCCGTTTTTGATGTCGATGGTCGAAGAGTATCTGGTTCGGCGCCAGTACGCCTTGCAGATCGTCGAACAATCGCGCGCGCCCGAAGCAACGAAGCGTAAAGCTCGCTTCGCGATGACGATGATGATGGACTCGCTCGCGCCGAGCAATCTGCCGTGGCTGAATCCGATGGTCGTAAAAGAAGCCGTCGATACGGGCGGCGCGAGCCTCGTCAAGGGCACGCAAGAGTTCCTCGACGACGTTCAGCACAACGGTGGCTATCCAAAGCAGGTCGACACGTCGAGCTTCAAACTCGGCGAGAATATGGCCGCGACGAAGGGCGAAGTCGTCTTTCGCAACGAGCTGATCGAACTGATCGCGTATTACCCGCAGACCGAAAAGGTCTACGAGCGGCCGCTCTTGATGTCGCCGCCGTGGATCAACAAGTACTACATCATGGATCTCGCGCCGGGACGCTCGTTCGTCGAGTGGGCCGTCAAACACGGCCACCAGACGTTCATGATCAGTTATCGTAACCCCGACGAGTCGATGCGCGACTACACGATGGACACGTATCTGGAGAAGGGTCCGCTCGCGGCACTCGATGCGGTTCAGCGTTTGACCGGCGCGCCGTCGGTCAACGTTGCGGCGCTCTGTCTCGGCGGAACGATGGCCGTATTGATGCTCGCCTACCTCGCCGCGAAGGGCCAAGCCGACCGCGTCAATTCGCTCACGATCACGAATACGATCGTCGATTTCACCGAGCCGGGCGATCTCGGCGTCTTTACCGACGAAGCGTCGATCGCAAAGCTCGAAAAGAAGATGAACGAACGCGGCTTCCTGGAGTCGAGCGAGATGGCGGGCACGTTCAACTGGATGCGCGCGAACGATCTCATTTGGAGCTACGTCGTCAGCAACTGGTACATGGGCAAGAAGCCGCCGGCCTTCGACATCTTGGCGTGGAACGGCGATTCGACGCGCATGCCCGCGGCGATGCACTCGCAGTATTTGCGCTCGTGCTATCTGCACAATCTGCTCGTGGTGCCGAACGCGTTCGTTCTGGGCGGCGTGCCGATCGATCTCGGCAAGATTCACACGCCGATGTACGTGCTCGGCGCGGAAGCCGATCACATCGCGCCGTGGCGCACGACCTACATGACCTCGCAGTACGTCAGCGGCCCGGTGCGATACACGCGTACCAACTCCGGGCACGTTGCCGGCATCTGTAACCCGCCCGGCAACAAGAAAGCGTGTTACTGGACCGCCGATGCGACCGAGCGTGGAGAATCACCCGATGCGTGGCTCGAGCGTTCGAGCAAACATCAGGGCAGCTGGTGGGAAGACTGGGCGACCTGGATCGACGCGCACGGCGGTGCGAAGCGCGATCCCTACGTGCTGCCCGAAGGCGGCGAACCCGCACCTGGACGATACGTCCGCAATGAAAGCGCGGTAGAAGCATGAACAATCGGGATCATCTCAAGAGCCTCGGCGAATTCATCCGCACGCAGCGCGAGCTCGCCAATCTCTCGCTACGACAACTCGCCGATCTCGCGAAAGTATCGAATCCATACTTGAGCCAAGTGGAGCGCGGACTCTACAAACCCTCGGCCGAGGTCCTCAAGCAAATCGCCAAAGCGTTGCATCTTTCTGCGGAAACCTTTTACGCGCAAGCCGGTCTTCTCGACGAAGACGTTCGCAACGAAGCGGCCGACGCGGTGGAATCCTCGATCAAACTCGACCCGCGCTTGACTCCCGAACAAAAAGATACGCTGATCCGCGTCTATCGAGGCTTCGTCGGCGACCGCACCTAGCACCGCGTCGTCCTGAGGGAGCGCGGCACATTGTCATCCTGAGCGGAGCGGTTTCGCGAAGCGAAACCTGCGCAGACGAAGGA
The DNA here is from genome assembly GCA_027459645.1 of Vulcanimicrobiota bacterium. Lineage (GTDB taxonomy): Bacteria > Vulcanimicrobiota > Vulcanimicrobiia > Vulcanimicrobiales > Vulcanimicrobiaceae > JAMXLG01. Next base: position 3,946 of record DAIDHQ010000042.1, on the reverse strand, counting down.
TCGCAACGAGCGTGCCGCGTGCGACAGTGTCATCCTGAGCGGAGCGGCTTCGCGAAGCGAAGCCAGCGTAGACGAAGGACGGCTACCGCCGTGAACGAGAGCGTCGATCGTCCCTAACATGCTCGTGAATCTTCTCGGCATCCCCCATTATTAGAGCAATCTTCTTCTTGCGCGACCAGCCTTTGACGCGCTTTTCCCACGCGATAGCGTGTTCGATGTCAAAGAAGGTCTCCCGGTAAACGAGTCGCACGGGACGGCGCTCGTGGGTGAATGCGCCCGGCAGAAGTCCGAGTTCATGCTCGACGAGCCGGCGGTCGAGATCGTTGGTTACGCCTATATAGAACGAACCGTCGCTACACTTGAGAATATATACGAAATACGTCTTCACGTGTTGCTACTGCGACGACGCGGTCCTTCGTCTACGCGCCCTTCGGGCGCTCCGCTCAGGATGACACCGTCGCAAGCGGCACGCGGCGTTCCGGTCCTTCGTCTACGCAGGTTTCGCTTCGCGAAACCGCTCCGCTCAGGATGACACCGTCGCGGCCGCAACGCTTACGTGTCGAGCACCGCGATGACGTGCGAGCCGCCGTCGATGTCGGGCAGCACTTCGAGATGGCGGGCGAGCGCGGAGGCGATAAAGAGGCCGCGTCCGCTTTCCGCAAAGATGTTTGGCGGCAAGCGATTCGAGTAGCGAAATCCCGCGCCGTTGTCGACCAGATGCAGTACGGGCGTGGGCGGCGCGACGTCGATGATTGCAACCGCATCGCCGCGCGCATGGCGCGCAACGTTGGCCGTGAGTTCGCCGACGATCAGACGCGCATTTTGCATCGCATCGACGGAGAACTTGGCGACCCGGCTCAGCTCGTCGCAGATACGATCGCGAGCCCGCGTCGCATCGACGGCCTCACGCACGCTAAAGGGCATGCGAATCGCCGACGCCTCCGATTCGCGCGCGGAGATGCGCGCAACCAAGACCGCGGTATCGTCGCGCGAGCCGTTGGGCAACAGCGTGTTATAAATGGTCTCGGCGCGCATGTCGAGCAAGAAGGCATTCGAAGCAATGTATTCCTGCAGTGCCGCTTCGCCCGGCAAAAACGCTCCGGCGCCCTCCGTTAGCCCATCGGTGTAAAGCACGAGCGCACTCTCGCCGGGAAGCTTCATCATTTCGGTGCGCCACTCGCGTTCGAACCCTATGCCGAGCGGCAGGCCTTCGCTTTCGATTTCGAACACGCGCGTACCGTCACGCAGAATCGGCGGCGTGTGTCCCGCGTTGCAGTACGTCAGACGCCCGATGACCGGATCGACGATCGCGACGAACGCCGTCACGAAATGTTCGCCGATGCGATGCAGCGTCGCGCGCTGCGCCGCTTCGAGGATCGTTGCAGGGTCCGCATACACGTGCGCCACGCTTCGCATGGCGTTTCGCACCATCGACATAACGACGGCTGCATCGAGGCCGCTCCCCGACACGTCGCCGATCGAAAGCATCACGCGTCCATCCGCGAGCAGCTCGACGTCGTACCAATCGCCGCCCACACGCGCTTCGCTGCGACCCGCAACGTAGTGCGCGTTGACGCGCACGCCGGCGCGCTGCGGCAAATGGCCGGGAAGCGCCGCATTCTGGAATGAAAGCGCGATGCGGTGTTCGCGTTCGAAGAGATCGGCGTTGGCGACGGCGATCGCCGCGCGGTCGGCCAAGTGCGTCAGCGTTTCGACGTCGAAGTCGTCGAATGGCTCCCGGTCGCCGCAACGCGCCAAAGCGAGCGCGCCGTACACGGTGCTGCCGAGATGCACCGGACAGATCGCGATGCCGCTTATATCGAGGCGCTCGAGCAGTTCGCCGTAACGCGGGCGCTGCGTTTCCGAATAAGGCATTTCTTGCCCGCGAGCCCAGTTTAACGGCTGATTCGTCGCGATTACACGCGCGACCATCCATTCGGGGTCGTTCGGATCGGGCGCGAGCGCGATCGCTTCGTTCAACAGCAGTTGCGCTTCCGGATCGCGATGCAGCCACACCGCTCGCGCCACGCGTTCGTTCTGACCGGCAATATAGAAAACGCAATAGTCGGAGAGCGCTTCGTTTGCGAGCGACGCAAGGCGCATCAGCGTCTCGCTCAAATCGAGACTTTGATTGAGCACGCCGCCGGCCTGCGCGAGAAACGCATTCGCCAGCTCTCGGCGCTTGCGGTCTTCGATATCGATGATCGTGCCAACCCAGCGCGAGTCGTTGCCGATCTGCGTCTCGTAGGCGTTGATGGTCACCCAACGGTAGCGTTGCGAGGCGGCATGCCACAACCGATAATCGGCGCGGAAGGGACGCTTCGACGCTTTAGCCGCTTCGAACGTTTCACGCACCATGACGACATCGTCCGGATGCATCTTCGTCCACAGTTCCTCACCGGGGGCGATGCCCGTGAACGAACGCCACGCCGCGTTATTGAAGTTGTGGGTGCCGGTCGCGTCGGTCATCCAGATCATGCCCGGCAAGACGTCCGCGAGGGTTTCGAAGACCACTGCCGTGTTGCGCGCGGAACGTTCCGCCTCGCGGCGCGTGCGTTGCAGGCGCAGCTGCGTCGCAACGCGCGCAAACAGCTCCGAGCCGACGAAGGGCTTGGGTATATAGTCGTCGGCGCCGCCTTCGAGCGCGCTCGCGATTTCCTCTCGATCGCCGCGTGCGGAGAGCAGTACGACCGCGATATCTTCGCCGTTGGGAAGACGCCGAATGCGCTGCACCAGTTCGTTACCGTCCATGCGCGGCATCATGACGTCGGTGAGGACGAGGTCGGGGGGGCTCTTCTCGATGGCCGCGAGCGCTTCTTCGCCGTCGGCGACCGCGTGCGCCGCCCAGTGGCGGCCGAGGATATCGACGAGGTAGGCGCGCATGTCCGCGTTATCATCGACGACGAGGACCCGCTCGCGCCCGCCGGACGAACCGTCCGGGGTCGAGGCCTGGGGCTCTGCGTCCGGATCGCCGGCACCGCTAGAAGACACCCATTGCCTGGCTTCGAGGAGAAACGGCGCCGAGCCGCCGGGCCTCGCTCCGGCCCCGGAGCGACGTGCGACGCGGTCCTTCGGGAGGTGCTCGGAGCCCGTCGGGATGGAGACGGTGAACGTGCTCCCGCGCCCCACGGCGCTGTCCAGGTGGATCGACCCTCCCTGCAGCTTGACGAGCTCCTCGACGAGCGCGAGCCCGATGCCGGTCCCCTCGAAGCTGCGCCCCTTCGCCCCTTCGACGCGATGGAACCGCTCGAAGACGCGAGCTCGCTCGTGCTCGGGGATCCCGGTCCCCGTGTCCGTCACGGCGAGCTCCACGCGGCCGCCCTGCTCGCGCTGGCTCACGACGATCTCGCCCTCGAACGTGAACTTGAACGCGTTCGAGAGCAGATTGAAGACGATCTTCTCCCAGTGCGATCGATCGACGTAGACCGGCGCCCCGAGCGGGGGGCAGTCCACGACGAGCGTCATCCCCGCCGACTCGACGAGCGACCGGAAGGACCCCGCGAGCCCCGCGGTCAGCTCGGCGAGATCGGTCGGCTCGAACGACGCGTGGAGGCGGCCGCCTTCCAGCCGCGAGAAATCGAGCAGGCTATTGACGAGGCGGAGCATCCGGATGGCGTTGCGATGAACGCCGCGGAGGGCCTCGCCGGCGAGGGCCCCGCCCGGCGCGGCCAGCGCGTCCTCGATGGGCCCGAGCATCAGCGTGAGCGGGGTACGGAACTCGTGGCTCACATTACCGAAGAACGCCGTCTTGGCGGCGTCGAGCTGCCCGAGCCTCTCGTTCGCGACGCGCAGCTCGGCGTTCGTGTCGGCGAGCTCCTGGCTGCGTTTGATGACCTCGCGCTCCATCTCCCGCGTCCGACCGCGGAGCTCCTCCCCGAGCTCCGTGGCGCGCACGAGGTCCGTCACGTCCTCCACGCGATGAAGGACGTAGAGGACCTCGCCGGAC
>DAIDHQ010000041.1 GCA_027459645.1 Vulcanimicrobiota bacterium | reverse complement strand
CGATACTAGGGTTGGTCATCGTGGTTCCTTTCGTGTCGGTAGTTCTTTTGCAAAAACAACCTTCGCCGAAAGCCACGATGGCCGCTCTCGTTTAGGCTACGAGGACAACCCTCTCATACACCACCACGTGGGACGCGATCGAAATACGCCAGCGTCAAATGCTAGGGATGCCGTTGCTTTGAAAGGTCGCCGGCGACATCTCGGTACAGGGTGCGAGTGGCTTTCGCTAAGATTTCAAGTACGCGGAAGAGGCCGTCGCCCGAGATAGTAATAGCTTGCCATTCAACTGCCGCATGTCGATGCACCAGTGGGTAGGTATCGTTACCGACATCATAGATGGCGAACTCATTTGATTCCGCGATTAGGGTCGCATGTTCGAGGGCTTCGATACTGGTTGCCGTTACGAGCTTCAATGTTTCTCCAATGTGGCGGCGAGGCCGCGAAGTTTGCCGAGGAAACATTTGTGGCGTTCGCTAAACTCGAGAGCAATCTATTCTTCGAGAAGGCGCTGTCATGCCGCGAAACGATCGAAAAGAATTACGGCTGGAACCCAACCGGCCAAACGAGCTAGCGCTTGTCATTGACTTCGATCGCGCATGCATCTAGTGGACGGTTTGGATGGACCGGTTATCGGCGTCATTAAGATTACGGTCGATGCTGGGGACGTCGCGGAGCTCATAGCTGAAGGCACGGCGGTTTTAGCGGCTGAGCCCGAAGATCTGCCAGGATTCTTAGCCGCGCAGATTCTGCTTAGCGTGGATAATAAAACGATTGTCGTTCTTACCGAATGGACCGATCACCACGCCTGGAGCCAATCCCGTTACGACGCGCGAATCGGAGACATGACGGAACGGTTCTATATAAAGGCAGCGACGATCGAATTCGAGACGTACTATCGTCGCGCGAGTTTCACGGCGCGCACTCACTAGCTCACTGCGAAATGTTCGGCGCCGCCCGAGCATAGCTCGGGCGGCGCTAGGAGCGTTACGTAGAGACCTTACTAGGAACGTTAGATGGTCAATTTAAGCTTGGAGCCGTCGGCCCAGTGCAGGTTCCCCGCGCACGGTTGCGGGAACGAGCCGCTCACCGTCACCGTGGGATAGTTTTGGTAGTTGGCGATCTTGAGATACTCGATGATCTCGTACTTCTGCTTATCCGTGAGCGCCGGGCCGATGCGCCCCTTGCGCGTCTTATCGTTCGTCCACCAGTGGCCGGCGTTGCTGTTGCCGGGCAACGTCGTATCGATGGTTAGCGTGTACGGCGTACTCTTTTGCACCTGACCGAGCTTCACCGGATCGAACTCGGGATTCCCGATGATCGGGTGAGCCGGTCGGGTATCGCTGAGCATATCGTAGACCGACGGTACGGTGCCGTTGTGGAGGAACGGTGCCGTCGCCCAGATGCCGATGAGCGGACGCGCCTTATAACCGCACGGCGCCTCCGTCTTCATCTTGCGCCCGAAGCCGTCGTATTTCGGCCACTCGGACTTGGGAATACCCGCGTCCTTGTACGCTTGATACTTGACCTTCGTCGCGACGTCCGCGAGAGCGACCGCACCACTCTGATGCTCGCTCATGCCGATCTTGCGCGCGTCGTAGGTGGCCTTGGCAAAACCCGTAGCCTGATTCGGGTCGGTGCCGATCTGATCGAGTGGGATCGTGTGGACCGCCCACTCGTTACCGTCGCGGATTCGCGAGATGCCGTGGCAACGAGCGCAGTTCTGCGCGAAGAGAATGCGCCCGCGTGCCGCCTTCGCCTGATCGATCGGCCCGAAGATCTTGGTCGGCCATACGGGCGCCTTGAGATGCTCGATCTGCGTTTCCATCCAGAAGAGATTTCTGATACGTACGCTCGACTTCCAGCGCGTCGAGGGCGGATTCAGGTTCCCGTTCGCATCGATGATATTCAGATGCGCCCCGAGACCGATATCTTCGCCGACGTTGCGTGCCATCGGCTGATGGACGGCTGCGTTGTACTGCACCCAGTCCAGATGCCAGATATCCCAGACCTGCGGGAAGTTGACCGGGGCCACTGCGCGACGCGCGTTGCCCGCTACGCCCAGCGCTTTGACCATGAGGTTGTAGACGACGCCCGAAAGCGCGTCTACTCGGCCTGGGCCGTCCGGCGTCGAGTACTTCGTGGCCGGTGCCCCGATGGCGTTTTGTTTCACGAGCGTCGCGACCATTGCCGCTAGGTCGTGATCGATCCGAGCCTTTGGATAGCCGTAGCCGACCGCGGCCTTGATGAACGCCGCGCGGCGCGTCTTATCCGCGGCGGTTTCGATCAGCGTCCTGTTCATGTTCCCGAAGAACGGAATTATCGTTATCGCGCCGCCGGCGCCCTCGACCAACATCTTCGTGCCCTTGTACTGCAGATACGACGTGTGGCAGACGGTGCACGTCACGCCGAACTCCGGGATGCCGTGCGTCTTCGGGCCATCGTTGACGACGAACCCGATCGGCCAACCGTAGGGGTTTTCCTTCGAGACCGCGTCGTCGATGAAGCCGTAGCGTTTCAGATTGGCGTTGCTGGAGAACGACGTGCCATCGGGGTTTCGCAACGCGCGAAAGAACGCGACCGGCATGAGGTCGGCGCCCTGCGCCTTGTGCCACATTTCACGCGCAATTTGCGGGGTCCAGCCTTGGTGGAGCGTGACCATTTTCTGAACCGGTCCGGCGCTGTATTCGTTAGCGGCATACGCAGCGGCGCCGCATAGCGCAAGCGCGACGAACAGCGTGGTGAGAAGACGTTTCATCGTTTACTCCTAGGTTGTGGTCCGAAGGTTTCGTGGCCGTTGGGTTCGATGGACTGCGCGTGGTCGAGGGCGTGACGGAGTTGCGAACTTGCGCGATAAACAGCGAGTCGCAGGCGGTTGATACCACCGGCCGGACGTAACTCGGTCGTGCCGTGCCAGGGCGAGAACGAGAGGTTCTCGCAAAACGTCTGCTGCGCGGACGACGTGAATGTCTGCTTCGGAATGGTGATGTGCGCGACCGTGACGAACGGCGCTTCCGTCTCGCTCCAGAGCGCCGCCGCGTTCTCGACAGGCTGTGTAGCCGCGTTGGTCTGCACTTGGATCGCGAAATCGAAGCAAACGTTGCTCTGCCGGAGTCGCTGTGCCATTCGCGCGCGCAAGAAATTTGGGTCGCTCGGCAGCGCCGCGGGCCAGACCGGCTGGGGGCCGCCGTTCGGACAGCGCACCGGGATCGCAGAGTACTTGACGTACCGGTCGCCCATTGCAAACGGCGCCATCGAGTAGTACCGCTCTTCGAACATGTCGCGAACGGCGTGGGCGTGGATTGCGCTGATCACTTTCGCGGTTGTCGGCAACTCCTTGAGCGCTTTGGGGATGTCTCCAGCCAGCATCGCCTTGGCTAGCGTCAGATAGTCGGAAACGTTGCGCGAGAAGAACACCGGATGGTTGATCATCACGAAATCTTGGGTGAACTTCTCGTCGGGAATCAGTTTGGGCCCCGGCACGCCGACGAGTTTGATCGCCATCCCGCGACCATCCGGGACGTTATCCGCTTGCTTGACGGTCGAACCGTTCGAGAACCGAATCCACGCCAAGTACGTGTGCGATCGCTCGAAGACGCCGGTCTTCCCGGGGAGTTTTCCGCCGAGAATCTGCACGCGTCCCTTGACGCAGCCTTGGCCTTTCGGGTGCGCTCCGCGCGGCGCGGGACGCACGCCGGCGGCGTACTGCTTGCGTGTGATTTCCTCGAAATCAGTGACAGTTTGCGCGATCTCCGCCGGCTCGTTCGCGGGAATCCGCTCCTGCGCCGGTGGCGGCGGTGGTGTGGCGGCTACGTGCGCCGATTGGGAACAGGCGCCGAGTAGGACGGCGACCGATCCAAAAAGCAATGCTCGGATAGGTCCGTGATGTGAGATCGGCCTGCCCTCCTTAGCAGGCGCCCCTTTCTAGCGTTGCCAGGCCTTCCCTTCCTTGTATGAACGGGCCGGGTGCAGGAAACACCAGCTTGCGCGATTGACCTCGCTCCGAGACCAGGAGGAGGATCTGAAGGTGTTCACACGCAGCATCGCAGCGCTCACTGCAGTCGCCCTGCTCGCGATCCCGGCTTCGCCCGGTGCGGCCGCGAACGCCCCGTCGCTCCGAGATCCCGCGGTGCAAAGAGCCATCGCCGGCGTCGTCCAGAAGAATCGGGCGATCTACGGCGGCCGCGAACCCGTCCCAGGGGTACTCGTCGGCGTGTGGGACGCGCACGGGCATAGCTACGTTCGCGGTTTCGGTTACGCCGATCTCGCGAAGAAACGCCCGCTCGTGGTCGCCGATCGCTTCCGCGTCGGCAGCAACACGAAGACGTTCGTCGCGAGCGTGATCCTGCAACTGGTCCGCGAAGGCAAAATGTCGTTGGACGATCCGATCAGCCGCTTCAACATCGGCGTCGCCGTCCCGAATGCGAAGAACATCACCGTTCGTCAGATACTTGACATGCGCAGCGGCCTCTACGAGGCCTACAACACGCCGCAGATCGAGAAGATGAGCAATCTGCCGTCTTCAACGGTTTTTAATCCGCGTCAGGTCATCAAGTGGGCAGTCGCGCAGAAGCCGTATTTCGCTCCGGGCAAAGGCTACCATTACAGCAACACGGGCTATCTGATCGCAGGACTCATCATCGAAGCGGTGACGCACGACACGCTCGCGCACCAAATCCAAACTCGTCTGCTCGCACCGTACGGGATGAGGCATACGATCGTCCCGTCGACCCAAGCGATACCGACGCCGTTCGCGCACGGCTACGGGCTCAACGCTAAGAAGGGCTGGCAAGACGTAAGCGACAGCGTACCGGTCTCGCTGATGGGCGCGGCCGGCGATATGATCTCGGATGCGACCGACATGCATCGCTGGATCAAGCGCTTTGTCAACGCGCAGACGGGCGAACCTGCGGGCTTCAGCGCCACCGCCCAATGCAAGCAGTTCGAGGGGAACCTCGGCTTCGGCATCGGACTCGCATGCGCCGGAGATGGGTGGTATGGCTATACCGGCGGGTTGCCCGGCTATAACACCGCAGAGTATTACTCGCCGAAGACCGGTATGACGATCCTCGTGTGGGTGGACGTCCAAGCCCCCAAGCCCGGTCCCGGCGCCGCGAACGCGATGTTCCGCGCGATCGCTGGGATCGTTGATCCCGGCAGCCATCCGTTCAACGTCGGTAAAGGCACCATCTAGCGCGCGCCACTTGGCGAATGCACTGAGTTGAACGAACTTTAAAGTAAATAAAAAGCCCGATAAAATCGGGCTTTTTTCAATTGGTGGAGATGAGGAGACTCGAACTCCTGACCCCTTACATGCGAAGCAAGTGCTCTACCAGCTGAGCTACATCCCCACGTTCGTTGCGATCCTTCGACTTCGCGTACTTCGTACGCTCCGCTCAGGACGACAGCGTTGATCTCGTTGCGATCCTTCGACTTCGCGTACTTCGTACACTCCGCTCAGGATGACAGCGTTGATCTCGTTGCGATCCTTCGACTTCGCGTACTTCGTACGCTTCGCTCAGGATGACAGCGCGATGCCCCCGGGTTTAGGGCAACGCGAGGGATTATACGTGGCGGGCCGGGCCCCTGTCAAAGGCCGGCAGGCGGCGGCAATCAGAGGCGACAGAAGTGGCAGGCCCTCGAGCGGTACGTGCCCGGCGCCGTCTCGTCGAGCAGCTCCCAAGGGGTGAAAATCCCGATGATGCAGCATTAAGGAAGCATGCTCCACGCCGCCCTTTTTGCCGCCGCGCTCAACGGTTCGGTCGTTGCTATGTCACGCTGCAACGACATCAACATTCTGCAGATGCAAGACAAGCTGCGGAAATTCGAGGGTTCGACGCCGGCGCCGGCCGATCGGGATGCGCGTTTTGCCGCTCTGCAAAGCGTCGTGCAAAGCGCGGGGGACGAGGCGGTCATTTTGCAATCCGTCTGCAGCGACAGAGATTTCGCGCCGTTGGAAGCATCGATTCAAGCGATCAAGGCGTGGTCGCTCGTCTTGCAGTCCGATCTGGCGAAGGCCGAATATGGCGACCAGTGCCCGGCGGCGCAGCTTCCCGTCGTGCGCGGGTTCGTCGCCGAAGCGTGGCTGAATATCGCGGAGGCTGAATTCGCCAATCCCAAGCCGCCGTCGGTCGTGACGGACGTCGAAGCCAAGGTCCGCAGCCGCGCATCCGCCGATTCGCTCACCTTGCCTTCCGTGGCCGATGCGTCGAGCTACTGGCTGACCGGGATCCAAAAGCAGGGGCGCGACGCCGCCAAGGCCTGCAAGCAGTAATTTTGCGAATCGTTCGCAAATAGGTCCGGGGTATGGCAACCCGGGCTGAGTACTCCACGCGCCCCCGCGAGCGAATCGGGGCGATTTTGCGAGGCGAACGACGCTTCTTTACCGCGGCCGACGTCCACCGCGTCCTTCAATCGCAGGACGTGCACGTCTCGCTTTCGACCGTCTATCGCACGCTCGAACACCTGTGCGAAAAGAACGAGGCGACCGTCCGCATCGAGCAGAGCGGTGAAGCTGCCTACATGCATTGCGAGCCGGTGCATCACCACCACCATGCGATCTGCCGCAAGTGCGGGCGAGTCGAAGATGTGGATTGCACCGCAATCGGTCAGTTTGCCGAAAGCTTGCGTGCGCAGCAAGGCTTCGTTTTGGACGGTCACAGCATGGAATTCTTTGGAACGTGTGCGTCATGCGGTTAAAGCGCCTTTTCGCTCTTGCGGCGATCGCGGTGCTTGCCGCGTGCGGCAACGGTGCCCAGCGTCCCGCGAGCACCGGAAAAATCGCCGTGGTCACGTCGATCTCGACGTTCAATTCGATGGTCGAAGCGGTCGGCGGATCGCGCGTGAGCGTGCAGAGTCTCGTGCCGGTCGGCGCGTCGCCGGAAGATTATCAGCCAACGCCGCAAGACGTCGCGACGCTTGCCTCCGCGCAACTGTTGATCGAAAACGGTGCGGGTCTGGAGAGCTGGCTCAAACGTACGATCGCGAATGCCGCGTCGAGCAAGCTGCGGATCGTGGTGTGCAGCGACGGGCTAAAGGTCGTCAACCAGAATCCGCATCTGTGGATGGATCCGGTGAACGCCAAGCACTACGTGGAGATGATTCGCAACGCGCTCATGGCCATCGATCCCGCCCACGGCACCGAGTATCGCAGCAACGCGCGGCGTTACATGCTGCAATTGGACGATCTGCGCGCATCCATCGCGCGGAAGATCGATCGTATTCCGCCGGATCACCGCTACATGATCGTCTTCCACAATGCGTGGCAATACTATAACGCCCGGTTCGGCATCACGACGCTCGGCTTCATCGAAGTCAATCCCGGCCAAGACCCCAATCCGCAACAGATCGCGCGGCTGATCGATCTCGCCCGCAAGCACCACGTAAAAGCGATCTTTTCGGAGCCCGAATATAGCGCGAAACTGGCGAGGCAAATTGCCGGCAACTCCGGCATCAAGATCGTCGACAACCTCTACGACGACTCCATCGGAACCGACCCGCGCGTTTCGACCTATACCGGCATGCTGAACTACGATACCGACGTCATCGTGCGAGCGCTCCAATGAACTCGTGCGAAGGCGAGGCGCTGCACATCGAAGATCTCGTCGTGCGATACGGCGATTTCACGGCGCTCGACCGTGTGAGCGTAACCGTGCATTTCGGCGAAGCCCTGGGCATCATCGGCCCCAACGGTTCGGGGAAATCGACGTTGCTCAAGACGGTTGCGGGCTTGTTGAGCCCGGCGTCGGGGGAACTCTGCGTCTTGGGTTCGGAGCCGAAGAAGCTCGTGCCGGGAACCATCGCCTACGTTCCGCAAGTTGAAGCCGTCGATTGGACGTTTCCCGCGACCGTGCGTGACGTGGTAGCGATGGGCCGCTTTCCGCGGCTCCCGTTCTACCGCCGCTTTTCGAAACGCGATCGCGAGATCGTGCAGCACGCGCTCGAAGTCGTCAAAATGGCGCCGCTTGCGAACCGGCACATCGCGCAGCTTTCGGGCGGCCAGCAGCAGCGGGTCTTCGTTGCGCGCGCTATCGCTCAAGAACCCCGCCTTCTGCTGCTCGACGAACCGACGACCGGTGTCGATGCCGATACCGAACACGCGCTGAATCATCTCGTACGCGAGCTGGTCGGCAACGGGATGCCCGTCCTAATGACCACGCACGATCTAGAAAACGTCGATCGATGGTTCGACCGTTTGATGGTGCTGGACCGCCGCGTTCTTGCCCTCGGAAATCCTCACGACGTCGTGGCTTCGGGCGCATATGCCGGTATCCGCGAGCACACGCACACGCACGGCCACCTGCGCGTGGATCACGCCCCGCACGAAGACCACGCCCAGCATCCGGAGATTCGGCTTTGAACGCGTTGCTCGCCCCGTTTCAATACGAATTCATGCAGCGCGCGTTCATCGAGGCGCTCGCCGTCGGCATCTTGTGTTCGGTGATGGGAACCTACGTGGTGCTGCGCAAGCTTTCGTTCATCGGCGACGGCATCGCGCACGCGTCGTTTGCCGGCATCGTCATCGCCTATCTGCGCGGGATGGACTATTACGTCGGCGCCGCGATCGTCGCGGTCTTAACGGCGCTCGGCATCGGCTTCGTCCACCGCCGCGGGAAGATCTCGCTCGATACGACGATCGGCGTCCTTTTTACCGGCGCCTTCGCACTCGGCGTTTTCTTGATGAGCACCCAGAAGAATTATGCGGTGGATCTGCAGAGCTTTTTGTTCGGCGACATCCTGGGCGTCGGCATCGCGGACTTGGTGCTGATTCTCGTGCTCGGAATCGCGGTCGCCATTGCGATCGTCGTGATGTACCGCGGATTACTCTATACGACGTTCGATCCCGTCGTCGCGCAGGCGAGCGGCATGCGCGCGGCTCCGATCGAGTACGTGCTGCTGGTGATGCTGGCGTTGACGATCATCGTGTCGCTACAGGCCGTCGGCATCGTGCTCGTCGCGGCGCTGCTGGTTACGCCGGCCGCCGCGGCGTACCAACTGACGTCGCGCTTTACGCCGATGATGCTGCTTTCGACCGTCTTCGGCGTTATAAGCACGATCGGCGGGCTGTACCTGTCGTATTTCTTGCGCGGATCGAGTGGTGCGACGATCGTGCTGCTTGCAACCGCGATATTCTTTGCCGCGGTCGGACTGAAGACGCTAAGGCGCGCGTAGCACCTTCCAGTTTCCATCGCCGTCCGCTTCCAGAAATCCGGCGCTCGCAAGTGCGTCGAGCACTTCCGAAAGCGCGGCGCGTTCGTTTTTATTCGGCATCCCCGCCCAACGCATTGCGGCTTCGTTGAGTTCGACGGAAGCACCCGGAACCAGCAGCGATCGCACGAACGGCTCGCTCAACTTTACGCGTTCCATGCGTCGCCGCACCGGTTCTATCGCCGCATCGAACGCATTCGATTCCTCCGCAACTGGGCTTGCCGCAACGGCAGCCGGGGCGGGGGAAGCGCTATCGATCCTCGGTTTCGTCACGAGCTTCGACATGGCGGCGTCGGCGAGCGATGGGAGCCATTCCGCGCATACCGTCGCCGCGGTCTGCCACGGTACCGCGTTCACGCGCGCGGCGCGGCGTTCGATGCCGCGCAAGATGCGAGCGGCGACGGTATCGGGCTTGGCGTGCCACCATGCCGGATGCGGTTCCATGCCCGAAGCTTGCGAAAACTCCGTATCCACCACGCCGGGATCCACGTACGTGACGAAGACGTTGCGCGGGCGCAATTCACGGCGTAGCTGAATCGCGGCGGCGCGCACCGCTGCTTTCGCGGGCGCGTAGGCCCCATAATTCGGCGCCGGAACGCGTGCCAGGCCCGAGCCCATAAAGATGAAACCGCCGTGCGCCCGCTCGACGTACGGCAGCGCCGCACGCGCGATGCGCAACGGTCCGGCCACGTGAAGCTGCCACTGGCGTTCGATCTGCGCATCGTCCTGCTCGAGCAATCCGCCGGGATTTGCGCTGCCGGCGTTATTGACGACGACGTCGATGCCGCCGAAGCGCTGCATCGCTTCCGAGACGATACGCGAGGCGGCGTCGCGCGCGGTGACGTCGGCGACGAGCGTGGCACACCCCGTTTCCGCGGCGAGTTGCGCCAGCCGATCGGCCCGCCGCGCGACGGCGAGCACCTTCCAGCCGCGCGCGGCGGCTTGCCGCACCAGTGCGGCACCGATGCCTGCGCTAGCTCCGGTAACGATCGTAATCGGCATAGATGCTGTGCGGAAGCCCTTCGTAAAACGCGCGTTCGTTTGCAATCGGCGGCGGCATTTGCTGGACGCTCCAACGCTCCCCGGCGATGCGGGAAAGCGTTTCACCTACGGGCTTGAGCGTTCCGTCTGCGCGGATCATGCCGAAATGTAACTCGTGCTCCGCGCGGTCGAACGGCGGCTGCGACGCCAGCTGCGGATCGTAATCGGCCCAGCACCACCACAGCGCTCCGATGCAGCCGCCCGCATGCAGTTTGCGCAGTACCGCTTCGCAGTACGAGGCCATCTCGTCTTCTTGTAAACACGCATAGGTTGCCGCGTTCGCGGGCCGATTCGCGCTCGAGGGCTGCGGTTCGCCGGGAAGCGGTTGGCGGTCGTACGGCGTCACTTTGCCCGGCGGGCACGTGGGATTGCCGAACTCGCTAAAGAGCAGCGGCTTGCCGCTGAACGCTTGCATCAAGCGCGCGTAATAGGGGACGACGTCGGTATCCATGCGCCCGCGTGAAAAGACGGCATACACCGAATACCCGTGCATCGTCGATATCTCAAAGGGCGCATCGAGCGACGAGGGGCGAATGTGGCGGTCTCGCTCGACGTCTTCGCCGTGCGTGCCTGCGGTTGCGCCGACGTTCGAGGATTCGAGGAGCGCATCGGTGAGCATGCGGCTCCACGACGCCGCGTCTTGGGGCGTCTTCGGTTCGCGCAGATTCGAAAACTCGTTTCCCAGATCCCAGATTTTGAGCGCCGGATGATTGCGCACGCGCTCGCCGAGCCGTCGTGCGAAAAGCATCTGCGCCTGCAGCAACGGCTCGTCCGTATAAAAATCGCCGATGCCGAACGGCATCTCTTTCCCCGACGAAACGGTGCGGAAGCGTCCGTGCGGCGTCGCCGGATCGAGCGACCACGCGGGCAGCCAATTCACGCCGCTCATGTGCCCAGTGAAGAGCGTGGGGATCGCGCGCAGGCCCGCGTCGCCGATCGCTTCCATCATGCGTTCGAAACGCAGCAGCATCTCGCTATCCATGCGCCCGGGTTCGGGCGCAAACGCATCCCACATCACGAAAAATCGCACGGCCTGCAGGCCGAGCGACGCGATGCGTGCCATGTCCTCACGAATCTCCCCGAGATCGAAGCGCTGCCACATGTACATCGCGCTGCTGCGCGGCCAATAATTCACGCCCAACTGAAAGTCCGGCATTGCGTAGGGTGTCCTCCGTTCCGACTCGAAGCGCCTGCTCGATGGCAACCGCAAACCCGCTCGTCGGCATTATCATGGGAAGCCGCTCCGATTCCGAGGTCATGGCCGGCGCTCGCGAGACGCTGGATGAATTAGAGATACCCTGCGAAGTGCGGGTCGTATCCGCGCACCGGATGCCCGACGAAATGTTCGCCTACGCGCAGGATGCCCGCGCGCGCGGCATTCGTGCGATCATCGCGGGTGCGGGCGGCGCGGCGCACCTGCCGGGCATGACGGCGGCGAAGACCTTGCTGCCGGTGATCGGCGTTCCCGTTCAATCAAAGGCGCTCAAGGGCATGGATTCGCTGCTTTCGATCGCGCAGATGCCGCCGGGCGTGCCCGTCGCCACGATGGCGATCAACGGCGCGGTGAACGCCGCACTCTTTGCCGCACGCATTCTGGCCGTAACCGATGACGGCATCGCGCGGCGCCTGGAAGCGTACGTCACGCGCATGCACGACGCTGCGGCCAACAGCAAGCCGTGATCAAAACGATCGGCGTCATCGGCGGCGGCCAGCTTGGCCGCATGTTTGCCCTTGACGCAAAACGGATGGGATACGACGTTATCACGCTCGATCCCCAAGAGCATTCACCGTGCGGCCAAGTTGCCGACGGCCAAATCGTCGCCGAGTACGACGATATGGCTGCGATCGAAAAGCTCGGCGTCGAGACGGATATCGTTACCTACGAATTCGAAAACATCGCGATCGAGTCGGTGCAGTACCTCGAACGAAACGGTTATCGCGTAACCCCGTCGAGCGACGTCCTGCGCATCACCCAAGATCGCTTGCTCGAAAAGCGCTTCGTCCGCGAGTGCGGCATCGGCACCGCCGAGTTTGCTGCAATCGAGCGCGAGGACGACATGATCGCTGCCGCACGAGACCTCGGCTTTCCGGCCGTCCTTAAAACGACGCGCGGCGGATACGACGGCAAGGGCCAGTGGCGCGTCAACGACCTCGCGCAGGCGCAGACGGCGTTCGCGGAAGCCAAGGGCGCGACGCTCATTTGGGAGCGCATGATTGCATTCGTGAAAGAACTCAGCATCGTTGCGACGCGCGACGCGCAGGGCGACGTCGTCACCTATCCGGTCGGCGAAAACGAGCACGAGAACGGCATTCTGGCAACCACGATCGCGCCCGCGCGCGTGGATCCGGCCGTCGCCGCGAAAGCCGAAGAGATCGGGCGGCGCATCGGCAGCGGGCTGAAGATCGTCGGCACCTATTGCGTCGAGCTGTTTCTCACCGCGGACGGCGAGGTGCTGGTGAATGAAATCGCTCCCCGCCCGCACAACAGCGGCCACTACACCATCGACGTGACACAATGCTCGCAATACGAGCAACACGTGCGCGCGATATGCGGCCTTCCGCTCGCGCGGCCCTATCTCTACGCCAACGCCGTGATGATGAACGTCCTGGGCACGGGAACCGGCAATCATTTGGCCGGCGAGCGGGAGGTGTTGCGCGATCCGATGATCGTCATGCATATGTACGGAAAGAAACACGCCGTCGCTCGGCGCAAGATGGGCCACTTCACGATGGTGGTTCCGGACGAGGTTGACGACGCCGTGCTCGCTCGCGCGCGCGCCGCGCACGCGTTGTTACGCTGGGTCTGACCCGCTAGACCTCGGCGCCGCCGGGAACGCTCGCGGTCGCTCGAGCGGCGTCATCGATGGAATGGCAGCGATATCGGCTTCTCCGGGAGATCCGTGAAGGCCATCGGCCGATCCCACCAATCGTGATTGCGCCAGCGCAGCTGCTCTTGGGTTGGCTCGGGTGGAAGCCGCCCTTCTAGTGCCATCGCATAGGCATCGACATAACGGTCGATCATGTGCTCGACGGTAAACGTCGATTCGACGCGGGCGCGACAGGCGCGCCGGTCGAGTTGCGCGAGCTCCGGAACGCGTGCGACGGCTTGTCCGACGTCGTCGCAGACGAAACCCGTCACGCCGTCCACGACGATCTCGGGAACCGATCCCATATTTGCACCCAGCACGGGCGTACCGCAAGCGAGAGCTTCGATCATCGTCAAGCCAAAACGCTCGGGACGCGTCGTCATATGAACGAGCGCGAGCGCGTTTGCCAGAAGTTCGTTGCGCGCTTCACGTTCTACCGCGCCGAGAAACTGGACGCGATCGCCATCGATATGCGGCTCCACCAACTCTCGAAAATACTGCTCGTCGTGCGGAATCGCGGCGATCTTTAGCCGAACGCCCGCGGCTTTCGCGATTTCGATCGCCAGATGCGTGCCCTTTTCGGGATGAAAGCGGCCCAAGAATACCAGATAGTCACCGGGGCGGTCGCTGAAGGTAAAATCGGCCGGATCGATGCCGTTATACGTCGTCGCGAGGTACGATAGGCCGGGATCGCGATCGGCGTTGCTGATGGAGCAGAAGAAGCTTCGCCACGCACAGGCGTAATAGGCGGCGAGAATTTGCGGTGAGGAGAAGCCGTGAATCGTGGTGATCATCGGCGGCGACGGGACGCCGAGCGCGTAGGTCATCGGCTTCCAATCGAAGTTGTTGTGAATCAGATCGAAATCGCCCGCGCGCCGCATCAGCTCGCCGATGTGCAACGCTCCGAAGATGTCGCCGTTGAGCGCGCGATCCTGGTTGACGCCGACGGGAATCACCGACGACACATGTCCGTCGAAGCGGGAGTTTCCGGTGGCAAACAAGGTGACGTCGAGCCCGCGGCGCCGCATGCCGTCGGCGATGTTGAACGCGATCTGTTCCCACGGCCCGTAACCCGGCGGGGGAGACGGCCACGCGATCGGCGCAAGAACGGCGAGTCGAAGTCCTTTGAGGTCGGTCACCTCGGGCGTTTACCCGAAAACCACATCGCCGTTCTTGATGACGGCTTCCGGTTCGCCGAGCGCGCTCAATCCGCGCGCGATATCGTGGCGCAGCAGCAGCAAGTCGGCGGGCTCCCCCGGCTCGAGTACGCCGCGATGCAGCCCGATCAGCTCGGCGGAAACTGCCGTAGCGGCGTGGAGCGCTTGCTGGACGCTCATCCCCAGCAGATCGTGCATGAGCTGTAATTCGCGATGGTAGCGATCGTGAAAGTTGTACGGCGTACCGGCGTCGGAGCCGCCCGCGATGCGCACGCCCGCCTTGAACGCCCGGCGGATCGTCTCTTGCATCTTGGCGTTGATCGTCTCGGCTTTGCGTACCACAAAATCCGGCTGCGCTCCGTCGTGAATGTGCTCCATGATGCAGGCGGGCGCCGCCAGCGTCGGCACCAGATACGCGCCGCGCTCGCGGAAGAGATCGATCGCTTCATCGTCGAGCAAATGTCCGTGTTCGATCGAGTCTACCCCCGCTCGCAGCGCATTCTTGATACCTTCGGTGCCGATGGCGTGCGCCGCTACGCGCAGACCGTGGCGGTGCGCTTCGTCGATCGCGGCTTCGAGTTCTTCGGGCATCAATTGCGCGTTGCCGGGAACGGCGCCCTTGGTCAACACGCCGCCGGTCGCAATCACCTTGATGCAGTCGGCACCTTGCATCAGTTGTTCGCGCACCGCCTTGCGCGCATCCCACGGACCGTCGACTTGCCGCCCGACAAACCAGCCGTGGCCGCCCGTCATGCAGAGTACCGCGCCCGCCGCGCGCATACGCGGGCCGGGAAGCATGCCGCGGTCGATCGCGTCGCGCACGTTGCACGCGATGGCGAACGACGAACCGACCTCGCGAATCGTCGTCACGCCGGCGCGCAGCGTTTTCGTCGCATTGGCAACCGCCGCCAACATGCGCTCGTTTTGCGACATCAGCGTCAGCGTTCCGGCGGTATTGGCTTCGCCGTTCATTTCCAGATGCGCGTGCGCGTTGACGAGGCCGGGCGTAATGCACGCGGCCGAACGATCGACCCGAACGCCTTCGGCGGCGGGCCTGATGTCGCGGATGGTTCCGCCGTCGATGTCCACGTCCACGTTGTGGCGCGGCGGATTGAGCGTGCCGTCGTAAAGAACGGCCGTACGAACGATCATGAAGCGACGCTCCGGTTGCGCGCATCGGACGCTTCGAGCGCGGCAAAGGTCTTGCTGGTGAGCTCGTGGTGCACCACGCCGCGAATGAAGCGCGACGCGGCGCGAACCTTATCGAGATTGACGCCGGTCTGCACGCCCATCGAATGGAGCAAGTAGAGGACGTCTTCGGTGCCGACGTTGCCCGTCGCACCCGGAGCATACGGACAGCCGCCCAAACCGCCGGCGGAGCTGTCAAAGATATGCACGCCGTTGCTGAGCGCGGCGTAGAGGTTTGCGAGCGCGGTGCCACGCGTATCGTGAAAGTGCATCGCGATACGATGCAGTTCGATCTTGGCCGCGAGTGCGGGTACGAGTTCGTCGACTTGGCTCGGGACGCCGACGCCGATCGTATCGCCGATAGAAAGTTCGTCGCAGCCCATCTCCATCAGCTTCACGCTGACGTCGACCACCATGGCGGGCGTCACCTTATCGCCGAACGGCGAGCCAAAGGCCGTCGAAACGTACCCGCGCACCCACATGCGATCGCGCTTTGCGGCGGCGACGAGGTCGCGGAACGTGTCGAGCGATTCGTCGATCGTCATATTGATGTTGCGTTTGGTGAACGCTTCGGAGGCCGCCGTAAAAACGGCGATCGCGTCGGCTCCGGCCGCTTTTGCTCGGTCGTAGCCCTTCATGTTGGGAACCAGCACCGGATAACGAACGCCCGCCGTCTTTCGGATCTTCGTAAAGACCTCGACCGCGTCGGCCAGTTGCGGAATCGCCTTGGGACTTACGAACGAGGTCGCTTCGATCCACTGCAGGCCCGTTTCCGAAAGCAGATCGATATACCGAATCTTGTCTTCGGTCGAGACGACCGCGGATTCGTTTTGCAGGCCGTCGCGAGGCCCCATTTCGACGATCTTGGCCGATGCGGGAAGCTTCATGCGCTCTACGACCCCTGCCGGCCTTAGCTTAGTTCCACGAGCGGCGCGCCGCCTGCGACGATATCGCCTTCTTTGACGAGGACGGAGCGGACGGTCGCAGCCGCCGACGCTTCGATGCGGTGTTCCATCTTCATCGCTTCGAGCACCAGCAGCAGTGCGTGCTCGGAGACCGATTCGCCGTCTCGCACGGCGATCTTCACGATCTTTCCGGGCATTGGTGCGGTAATGCGCCCGTCGCTTCCCGCGCCCGCATGAGCGCCGGATGCATGCGCGCTGGGCGGCGCTGCCGGCGCAAATGCGTACGAACGTTCGCCGATTCGCGCAATCCATTCGCCCGCGCCTTCGCTCACGGTGCCGGTGGCGCGCAAATCGCCGAGCTCTGCGTGCAGTTGCGCGCCGCCCCCGCGAATCGCCAGTTCGCCTTCGAGCGCTCCGGCAACCCTGAAACGATGCGGATCCTGCGTGATGCTCGCCGTCGTCGTCGAGATCGTATCGCCGTGCTGCAGGCGCAGCGGCATACCCACGCCGCCCAAACGCCAAGGCGCCGCGCCTCGCTGCAGAATCGCCGCTACCATCAGCAGCAGCGCTTCTTTCGGAACCTCCTGCGCGCGGAAGATCGATTCGTTCAATCGGTGGGCCAGGAAGCTCGTCGTGGTGCGGCCTTCGCGGTACCACTCGTCGCGCACGATCCACAGCAGCAGCGGAAGGTTCGTTCGCACGCCGTCGATGCGGAAATCTTCGAGCGCGCGGTCCATGCGCGCGATCGCATGCGCACGATCGCTTCCGAACACGATCAGCTTCGCGAGC
Source organism: Vulcanimicrobiota bacterium (assembly GCA_027459645.1). Lineage (GTDB taxonomy): Bacteria > Vulcanimicrobiota > Vulcanimicrobiia > Vulcanimicrobiales > Vulcanimicrobiaceae > JAMXLG01. The sequence goes on along the minus strand of DAIDHQ010000041.1, from coordinate 31,967 downwards.
ATCGGATCGTAATAGACGCTGACCTCGCTGCCCGCCGTGACGCCGGAATCCAAACGCACGCCCGGACCCTCGGGCGCGACCCATGCGGAGATCGTTCCGGTCGAAGGCAGCATGTGGTTCGCCGGATCCTCGGCATAGACGCGCGTTTCGATCGCCCAGCCCCGCGGTCGCACGTCATCCTGCGAGATCGTGAGCCGTTCGCCGTTTGCGATGCGTAACTGCCACTGCACCAGATCGACGCCGTACACCAGCTCCGTAACCGGATGCTCGACTTGTAGGCGGGTGTTCATTTCGAGGAAGTAAAACGCGCCGTCGCCATCGAGCATGAATTCGACGGTGCCGGCGTTGACGTAGTTCACCGATTTCGCCGCGCGCACCGCAGCGGCACCCATCGTCGCGCGCAGTTCGGGTGAGAGCGCGACCGATGGCGCTTCCTCGACGATCTTCTGATGGCGCCGCTGGATCGAACATTCCCGTTCGCCCAGGTGAATCGTCGCGCCGTGCGCGTCGGCGAGCACTTGGAATTCGATGTGCCGCGGCTCGCGCAGATAGCGCTCCAATAGCACGGCATCGTCGCCGAACGCCGCGAGCGCTTCGCGCTTTGCTGCAGCGAGCGATTCGTCGAACGTATCCAGCTTTTCGACGACGCGCATGCCGCGTCCGCCGCCTCCCGCGCTCGCTTTGATCAAGAGCGGGAAACCGACGCGTTCCGCTTCGCGACGCAGCGTCGGAAGCGATTGGTCGTCGCCGTCGTAGCCCGGCACGGTCGGAACGTCGAATTCCCGCACGCGCCGTTTAGCGTCGATTTTGCTGCCCATGGCGGCCATCGCGTCGGGCGACGGACCCACGAAAATCATTCCGGCATCTTGCACCGCGCGCGCGAAACCGGCACGCTCGGAAAGAAAGCCGTATCCCGGATGAACGGCGTCCGCTTTCATATCGACGCCCGCGGTGACGACCGCGTCGACGTTCAAATACGATTCGGTTGCGGCTGCCGGTCCGACGCAGCGTGCGTCATCCATAAACTGCAGATGGTATGCATCAGCATCGGCTAGCGAGTAGATGCCGACCGGCGAAATACCCATTTCGCGCGCGGCGCGTGCAACCCGGACGGCGATCTCGCCGCGATTGGCGATCAACAGGCGGCGGATCATCGCATGAAGCTCGCTTTGCGCCGCTCGAGAAACGCGTGCAGACCTTCTTGGCCTTCATCGCTCACCCGTTGCTTGGCAATCGCGGTCGTCGTCATCACCATCGTGTCGTCGTACGACGCTTCGGAAACGCGCGCGACGAGCGACTTCGCGGACGATACGGCATTGGGGCCCGCGGTCAGAAGTTCCGCGGTCTTTCGCGCCACCGCTTCGTCGAGTTCTGTTGCAGCGACGACTTCGTGAACCAGGCCGATGTGCAGCGCTCGTTTCACATCGAACCGCTCGCCCGTCAGGAAGAGCGCGCGAGCGTGCGAGCGCCCGATCTTCGCGAGTACGAAAGGCGAGATCACCGCGGGGATGATGCCTAGCTTCACTTCGGTAAACCCGAAGGTGGCATCGTCGGCGGCAATGACGATATCGCAAACCGCCGCGAGTCCGCTGCCGCCTCCGAGGGCGGCGCCGTGAACTCGTCCGATGACCGGCTTGCTGCAGCGATCGATCGTGCGAAACATCTCGCTCATCGCCTCCGCATCGGCGACGTTGCCGTCGTAGCCTAGATCGAGCGCGCCCCGCATCCAGTTGATGTCCGCGCCGCCGCAGAACGATGGCCCTTCGCCGGAAAGGACGACCGCTCGCACGTGTGCGTCGTCGGAGAGGCCGGCGAATGCGTCGCGAAGCTCGCGGATCACATCGGCGTTGAAGGCGTTTCGGACCTCGGGACGCGCCAGCGTTACGCGCGCGATCCCTTCTTGCGTCGTCAGCTTGACCGTAGACATGGGCTGCCGTCGTTCGGCATTCATCCGGCAAGCCCCTCAGGTGCGTTATAGTGGTATGCAGATGGGGCGGATGATCTATCGGTACGCGGTCGCGACGCGGATAAGCCACTGGTTCTGGGTGATTGCCTTTGCGGCGCTCGTCTCGAGCGGTCTCCAAATCTTTAATGCGGCACCCTTCCTGGACGCTTCGGACAAATCCAGCCCGGCGCACCGGGTTCTGTCGATCCAGTCGCCGCAGGACGGGGTGGGCACGACGACGCTCTTCGGGCACACCTTCACCACGACCGGATGGCTCGGTTACACCGACGACGGCATGGGCGGCCGGACCGAACGCGCATTTCCGGGCTGGATCACGATTCCGTCCTACCAAGACCTCGCCGACGGACGGCGCTGGCATTTCTTTTTTGCATGGATTGCGATCGCCGCGTGGCTGACCTGGGTCATCTCGAGCGCGATCAAGGGGAACCTGCGCGAGATGATCTTGTGTCCGAGCGATATTCCGAAGCTGTGGCCGATGCAGGCATACTATTTGAAATTGCGCCGGGAGCCGCCGCCGCACGGCATCTATAATCCACTGCAAAAGGCGGCATATACGCTGGTCGGGTTCGTCATCGCGCCGCTGGTCGTATTGACCGGGATCGCACTCTCACCCGGAATCGATGCCGTCGCGCAGCCACTGACGTGGTTCTTCGGCGGGCGGCAATTCGCACGGCTGTGGCACTTCGCCGGCATGCTGTTGTTGATCGGATTTTTCATAGTGCATACGTTCCAAGTTGCGACGCAAGGCCTCTTCAATCAAATGCGTTCGATGATCACCGGCTGGTATCGTACCTCCGAAAACGAGGCCACCGAAGCATGAAGCGCCGTCTGTTCATCGCAACGTCGATTTCTACCGCGCTAACGGCGTGTGCGCCGATCGGCACCGCGCTCAACAATAACGCGGCCTTTCACAAACTGCTCGGCGCCGCGCAGCCGCTCGATCACGCGCTGATCGGTACTCGCGGCCTTGCGCGCGAATATCGCGAATCCGACATCTCGCGCGAGTTTCCGATCGACAGCCTTCCCACGCCGACCGACGCAGCGTATGACGACATGGTGGCGCGCAATTTCTCGCCGTACCGGCTCGCGATCGACGGGGCGGTCGAGCATCGCAGAACTTTTTCGCTGGCGCAACTCGACGCGATGACGCAGAGCACGCAGATCACGCGGCACGATTGCGTCGAAGGGTGGAGCGCGATCGCGAAATGGAGCGGCGTGCGCCTATCCGACGTGCTTGCGCTCGTAAAACCGCGCGCAGACGCGCGATACGTCGTCTTTCACTGCATGGACCGGGACGACCAAGGCACGCCGTACTACGAAAGCCTCGACCTGCACGAAGCGATGCATCCGCAGACGATCTTGGCGTTGCGTTTTAACGGCGCGCCGATGCCGCCCGACCACGGCGCCCCCGTACGCCTGCGCGTTCCGACGCAATTGGGCTACAAGAGCGCCAAATGGGTCAAACGCATCGAGGTGGTCGGCAGCTTCGCGGCGATCTACTCCGGTAAAGGTGGATACTGGGAAGATCAAGGTTACGAGTGGTACGCCGGCATTTGACCGGGCTCTGGCGCTCGCGTGCGAGCACGACGAGCGGGAGGGGCTGCGCCGCTGCCTGACCAGGGCGAGCGCGCTCTATCCCGAGCTCGGCATCGAAACGCTCGATATTGCGGGTGGTCTCGTCGCCTATGCAGGCGGCGATTCGCCGCTATCGGAGGCTACCGCGATTGGACTCGAATGCGAGGTCACCGATGCCGACCTCGCGCGCATTAGCGCGTTCTATCGCTCCCGCGATTGCGATGCCGCCGTAACGTTGAGCCCGCTCTCGCATCGCGCGCTCTTCGAACTGCTGCCGGCGGCGGGTTACGTTCCGGTGCGCTTTACCAACATGCTCGTCGCGCACATCGACGGGTTGCACGGCGCGCGCGATGCGCGGATTCAGGAAACGCACGATGCGCGCGCATGGGGCCTCGCCTCTGCCATCGGTTTCGCGGACGGTGCCACGCCCGAAGAAGCGATCGTACGCACCGGAATGATTATCGCAGCGGGAGGAGCGATCGCGCTTCAGGCCGAGGCAGGCGGAGAGATCGCCGCCACCGCGGGCATGGCGTGCACTATCAATACGGGCATCGGTGCATTTTTTGCGGCGAGCACGCTGCCGGCATTTCGAAGGCAGGGCTGGCAGCGCGCGATGATTGCCGATCGCGTTGCGCGAGCGAAGGAATGCGGCATGAAGGTCGTTCGCGTGGAAGCAGATCCGCTCGGCGCTTCCGAACGCAACTTTCGCGCGCTCGGGTTTGTGCCGCTCTATTCGCGGGTGACCTGGCGCCTAGCGAAGAAAGCGCATCCTGCTTAGGAGGAAACGCCATGCGCAAAACGCTCTTTGCGATCGTCGCAAGTCTCGCGATGACCGCGCCGCTCGCAGCGGCAGAACCACCCCATACCACCTTCGCACCCAAACCGCCCGGAACGATCGTGCAGAGCCGGCTCGCGTACCTTATGGGTGACGGAATGCAATCGCAGTGGCGCGCGGTGCTCAGCCGCAAAGCGGTCGGCAAGAACAACAACGAACCTGCTTATCAGTATTACATTTCGATCTATCAGATCGACTACAACACGGCGACGTACCATCTGCGGTATCAATCGCCGCTCAACGGTGGCCCGCTCGACAAAGTCGAAAAGCCGGCTTCCTCACCGCTGTGGTTCCCGCTCCAGACGGCCAAGCTGATCGGCGTGGGGCAGTTGATGCATCCTGGCGTCGATGAAGTCGTGATGCTTTCGCACCAGACCGGCGCCGATTGCGGTTCGGCCGATCTCACCGTTTTCGGGGCGACGTCGAAGGGGAAGGTCGTCCCCGAAGTCACCGTGCAAAACGGCTGCGCGCTCGACGTCAAGATCGTCAAAAAGGGCAATCTGGACGTGCTGCAGTTGAGTGGCCCATACTACGGCCCGAAAGCGGCGATGTGCTGCCCGACCAAACCCAAAGCATCGGCGACGCTGCAATTCGTCAACGGCAAGTGGGTTGAGACTCCGAACTATTACAAGTTCTTCGTCAAGGCATTTCCTCACTACTGATCGTCGCCTGCGTCTGAGGCGATAAGACCGCGGCGGCGAGGCCGGCGAGGACGAGAGCGGCACCCATGCCCTCTCGCCACGTCAGCGCCTCGCCGCCGAATGTTTTCCCGACGGCAAGAGCGATGACGGGAAAGATCAGCGACGAGACGCCGATGATCCACACCGGAATGCGTTGCAGCAGCCACATGTTCAAAAAGAACGCGATGCCGCTCCCGAAGATCGCCAGATACAAGAGCGCCGCAAGCGACGGAAGGGTCGATGCCGCATGCCAGTCGGTGCGCTCCAACAGCAACCCGAGCGAAAAAACGCAGAGCCCCGCGATCAGCATCGACGGCGGTAACGTCGCGAACGGATGATGGCGCGCGTGGCGTTTTGCGTACACGTTCGCAAACGACGAGACCGCGGCGGCGCCGACCGCCGCTAGGGCAAAAAGCGGCGATCCTTGCACTTGCCCGGTGAGCGAAATAACGACGATCCCGGCAAAGGCGAGCAGCGTGCCGATCCAAATGCGCGGGGTCGTGCGTTCGCCGACCATGAAATGCGCGAAGGCGAACGTGAAGAACGGCAACGTTCCGAAGAGCACCGAAACCAAACCCGAATCCAAGTGCGTCTCGGCGGTGTACGTTAGAATGTAGTTCGACCCGAACAGAAACGCCGCCAGAACCGCGATGACTTTCCAGGGCAGCGTCCGCAGCGGCTGCAACGCTCCCGACGCCGCCGCAGCGCCGTACAAGCATATGGCGGCGATGATGAAGCGCAGTCCGACGCCCGTCAACGGCCCCAGGGTGTGCAGTCCGAATTTGATGGCAAGCCAGGTCGTGCCCCAGATGAGGCACATCCCGGCGTACGCTGCGACGATCTTCATCGCGCGCTACATGCGGAAGATGCCGAAGTTCGTTTGAGGAAGCGGCGCATTCGCGGCCGCATCGAGTCCGATCGCGAGCACGCGTCGCGTGTCGAGCGGATCGATGATGCCGTCGTCCCACAGCCGCGCGGTCGAATAGTACGGGCTGCCTTCGTGTTCGTATTTCGCAAGGATCGGCGCTTCGAATTTCGCCTTTTCTTCCGGCGAGAGATCGCCTTTCACCGTCGAGAGGACGCTTGCGGCCTGCGGTCCGCCCATCACGCTGATGCGTGCGTTCGGCCACATCCACAACTGGCGCGGTGAATATGCGCGTCCGCACATACCGTAGTTGCCGGCGCCGAAGCTGCCGCCGATGACCACCGTGAATTTCGGCACTTCCGCGCAGGCGACCGCGGTGACCAGCTTCGCTCCGTCCTTTGCGATGCCGCCGTTTTCATATTCCTTGCCGACCATGAAGCCGGTAATGTTTTGTAGGAACAGCAGCGGCGTACCGCGCTGCACGCACAGCTCGATGAAATGCGCGCCTTTGAGCGCGCTCTCGCTGAAGAGTATCCCGTTGTTGGCAAGGATGCCGATGGGATGGCCTTCGATGTGCGCGAAACCGCAGACTAACGTCGTGCCGTAACGCGCTTTGAATTCGTGAAACTCCGATGCATCGACGAGCCGCGCGATGACCTCGCGCACGTCGTAGCCGGTGCGGCTGTCGGAGGGAATCACGCCGTAGATTTCGCTCGGATCGTATTTCGGCGGCCTCGCCGGCTGCCGATCCCATTGACGGGGCAGTTCGCGATGCAAATTGGCGGCGATTTGGCGCACGATGCCGAGCGCGTGGATGTCGTCGTTTGCGAAGTGATCTGCAACGCCCGAGACGCGCGTGTGCACGTCGGCGCCGCCGAGCTCTTCGGCGGTCACTTCTTCGCCCGTCGCCGCTTTGACCAGCGGCGGTCCGCCCAGAAAGATGGTGCCGTTACCTTTGACGATCACCGTTTCGTCGCTCATCGCCGGCACGTAGGCACCGCCGGCCGTACACGAACCCATGACCGCCGCGATCTGCGGAATGCGCTTTCCCGACATGCGCGCCTGATTGTAGAAGATGCGCCCGAAATGATCGCGATCGGGAAACACGTCGGCCTGCAGCGGTAAGAACGCACCGCCGGAATCGACCAAGTAGATGCACGGCAGATGGTTCTGCTCGGCGATCTCTTGTGCGCGCAGATGCTTCTTCACCGTCATCGGGTAATAGGTGCCGCCTTTGACGGTTGCGTCGTTGGCGACGATCACGCAATGTTGCCCCTCGACGATGCCGATGCCCGTCACCACACCGGCGCAGGGCGAACCGTTGTCGTACATGTCGAATGCGGCGAGAGCCGAGAATTCTAGGAAGTCGGATCCGGGATCGATCAACGTATCGATCCGTTCGCGGGCGGTCAGCTTGTTACGCTTGCGGTGCTTGGCGACGGCATCGGGGCCCCCGCCGCCGCGAACGGCTTCGAGCCGCTCGCGATACTCGGCGACCAAGCCGCGCATCCGTTCGGCATTGCGTGCGAAGGCGTCGCTTCCACGGTCGAGGTGGGTTTCCAGAAGGCTCACGAAGGCCGGGCCTTCGGCGAGCATGCGTCTTAACCTATCTTTCAGGACGTCCCGGGTGCCGGCTTCGTTCAATAGACGTATGGCTGCAGGATTGAACCGCCCCGCGGGAACGCTGGACGTACGCGACGCCCTCAAACCCTATCGGGGCATCTGGAACGAGCGGCTTGCCGCACATCTCTTGCGTCGCGCCGGCTTCGGCGGGACGCCGTACGAGGTGGCGCGGTTCGCGCGCATGAGCCAACCTCAAGCAGTCCGCGAGTTGCTGCACTTCTCCGACACGTCAGGCCTGCCGGCGCCCCCGGACGTGTACGATCCGTTTGCCGAAGACTGGCATCTCGGGCAATTGCGCGGGCTCTCTGCCGACCAGCGGCGCAAATTTTTCAATACGATCCGCAAGCGCTCGCGGATATCGATCGTTTCGATGCAGCGCTGGTGGTTGAACCGTATGCTCGTGACGCCCAATCCGCTGCAAGAGAAGATGACCTTTCTCTTCCACGGTCATTTCACGACCGCCGCGATGCAAAAGGGCGTCTGGCCGATCTACGTTTGGAATCAGCAGCAACTCTTCCGCAGCCACGCGCTCGGTAATTTGCGCGATCTCACGATCGAGGTCAGCAAGGATCCGGCGATGCTACTCTATCTGGACAACGCGCTCAACAATAAATCGCATCCCAACGAGAATTATGCGCGCGAACTGATGGAGCTTTTCACGCTCGGTCACGGTAATTATACGGAAGAAGACGTGCGCCAGTCGGCGCGCGCGTTTACCGGATGGACGCTCAATCGCTTCACGGGATCCTTCGTCGACAACCGGCGCATCCACGATACGGGCTTGAAAACGTTCTTGCATCGCACGGGGAACTTCGACGGGACCGATATCGTTTCGATTATCTACGACCAGCCGGCGTGCGCGCGATGGTGGGCGTCGACGCTGCTCAACAACTTCGTGTATAACGATCCGGAGCCGCAATTGATCGACGCTTTGGCAGCCGTCATCCGGCAGAACGACTACAATCTTGCGCCCGTGCTTTCAACGGTGTTCGCAAGCAACGTCTTCTACTCCGATCGCGCCTATCGCGCCTTGGTAAAGTCTCCCGTCGAATATTTGGTGGGAACGCACAAGGCGCTCGCGCTTCCGCAGATCGTCGAGCGCGCACCCGTCGCGTTACGGCAGATGGGGCAGGTGCTGTTCTCCCCGCCGAACGTGGCCGGGTGGCCGGGCGGAGCGAATTGGATTACGTCGCAGATGACGATCTCAAGGCAGAACTTTCTGGCATCGCTCGTCAATTCGCCGATGATGGACAAATCCGCGTGGGTCGATCGCACGCCGATGGATCCGAAGCCAGCGGTGGAGATGCTGGTGGGACAATTGCTCCAAGGCGATGCACCGTCCGTCGCGCAGACGCAGATTCTCCGCTACCTCGACGGCAGCGATACGTCCGCGCTCAAGATGCTCAACGGCGAAAACTTTCAAGAGCGCGTTCGAGGCGCCGCCTATCTCACCATGAGCCTTCCCGCCTATCAGCTCGCCTAGCGATTCCGCCTTCAGGATGGACAGATGAAACGTACTAACTTCGTACTCGGTGCTCTCTCCGGACTTGCGGTCGTCGCAAACGCGGACCACATCCTTGCCCGCGCGCTCGCGGATACGCCGCTTCCCGGGTTGCCGGGCGGCGATGATCGCGTACTCGTGCTTGTCAATCTCCAAGGCGGAAACGACGGATTGAATTGCGTGGTGCCGCACGGCAATCCGCTCTACTATCAGATGCGGCCGAGTCTCGCCGTACCGCGCGGTGACGTTCTCGCGCTCGATGCCAGCGTCGGTTTCAATCCCAACATGAAGTCGCTCAAATCGATGTACGACAAAGGGCTGGTCGCCGTGGTTCAGGGTGTCGGTTATCCGAATCCCGATCACTCGCACTTCCGTTCTACCGAAATTTGGCAGACCGCGGCGCCGGATCGATACGAGCACACGGGCTGGCTGGGCCGCTATCTCGACGATGCACGCTTGCCGAAAAACCTTTTCAACGGCGTCGCGCTCGCGCAAGTTCTTCCCGAAGTCTTGGTCTCCAACGGCGTCGACGTGCCTTCGATCGCGCAAGTCGCCGGGTACGGTTTGGTGAGCGATCGCAATGCGGTTGCGCGCAAGACCTACACGCAACTCGTCACAGACAATCGCTTTCCGTTCAAGTCACCGTATCTCGCCCACATCGCGGAAGTCGAAGACGACGCGCAGCGCGGTTCCGAGGAGTTGCCGAAACTGATCGGCGGCTATAAACCCGCTGGTTCCTACCCCGCGACGCCGCTGGGACGCAGCTTGTCGCTCGCGGCGCAGATCATCGGGAGCAAACTCGGCACGCGCGTGCTCTACGTCCAGCACGGATCGTTCGACACGCACGTGAATCAAAAGGCGACGCAAGACCGCTTGCTGCAGCAGTTCTCCGATGCGATGGGCGCGTTCTATGCCGATCTGCAAGCGCACGGCGACGAGAACCGCGTGCTGACGATGACCTTTAGCGAGTTCGGCCGGCGCATCGAAGAGAACGGCAGCCAGGGGACGGACCACGGCGAGGCCTCACCGCTGTTCTTGGTGGGCGGCGGCGTGAAGGGCGGCGTGTACGGAAGCGCGCCCAATCTCGAAAAGGCGAACATGGGCAACGTCGCGTTTACCACGGATTTCCGCAGCGTCTACGCGACCGTCATCGAACGGTGGCTCGGCCGTCCCTCGCAGAAGATCTTAGGCGGATCGTTTCCGCACATCGCCGCCTTGGCGTGAGTCAGGCGCGTTCGAGCGCGGCGGCGGCGTTCGTGAGCGGTGCCTCGAGCTCGGGATGCTGAACGGCAAGCACCCGAAAGACACGCGAGGCATACCGCGCGAGCGAAAGATTCGGGTCGATCGCGCGACCCGTCTCCTCCAGCGGGGGCGGCGCGGTTCCCAGGATCATCGCGGTCGTCATTAAGGGATTGACGAAGAGGCCAAGTAGTTCCAGGGCACCGTCCGTGACGCGCTCCAAGTCCTCCGGAAACGCCTTTCCGTGCGCGGATATGCCCGCAGCGCGCATGCGCAGCACCGCTTCGCGCAGGCGTCTACCGGGCTCACTGTCCTCGTTCAAACCGATCGCTTTTACAATTCGTTGACAATCGGCCCCGTGCTCGGTTGCGATCGCTTTTATGTCCGAGTTCCCGAATAACTGCTCGACTAATGTCCGCCGCGAAAGTGGCGTGCCGAATATATCATGCATAAAGTCCGCAGTTGAGGCGTATTTCATTCGTCAAAGGCTCCGCTCGACCGAACAGCTCGCATCGAAACATGGTACTGATTCTACCTGGCGCCGTGCGACTTAGGGCGCAGGGGCCGTCTTTACACTCGTACAACAAACGTCGGGTTGCACCGGGGCCTAGTTCGAAAGGCCCATCTCGGAAGGATCGGCGTTAATGTTCGTGGAGGATGAACCCGCCGCCTCAGCCACCGGAGGAGCCGTATGATCGACGGCCTCGTCACGGGCGGCATGCGTGAAAGCGGCTTACCACCAAAAGGCACCCCGAAAAACTATCTCATGGCATGGCTTTTGGTCATGCTCAAGGACCACAACCTGCACGGTTACGAGATCATGAAAGAACTTAAAGAAAAGTTCGACGTGGTGACGGACCCCGGCACGGTCTATCGCGCGCTCCGTCAATTGGAACGCGACGGCTACATTTCGTCTTGGTGGGATCCGAAAGAACAGGGCCCGGCGCGCCGAGTCTATACGGTGACCGACACTGGTTGCGCCGCGTTGCGACTCTGGAGCGTCGCACTCGAGCAATACCGCTCGAATCTGGATCAGTTCTTCACGCTCTACGCGAGCAAGCACGAGGAACGCCTCGTGAGCGGGAGTCTGGCGTAGCGTTTCCGTAGCTCGTCAGAGCTTTGGAATCTGATTCGGTAACCTTCTTAGGGAGCGGGGGCGCGCGATTCGTGGTCGCGCGTCAGCTTCGCGCGTCGGGCGGCATGTGGTTTCGCTTCGGCCAGACGCAGATTCACGTCGATCCCGGTCCCGGCGCGCTCGTCCGCGCCCTCTCACACGTTCCGCCGTTCAACCCGCGGGAGCTCGACGCGATCGCCCTTTCGCACAAGCATCTGGATCACGCCGGCGACGTCACCGCGATGATCGAAGCCATGACCTCGGGCGGATTCCGGAAGCGCGGCGTGTTGCTCGCGCCGGCCGACGCGCTGCACGACGAACCGACGGTCCTTCCCTACGCACAGCGCTTCGTCGAACGAATCGAAACCGTGACGGAATGCGGCGGACCGTATCGCATCGGCGACGTAACGATGCGTTCGTCGATTCGGCACATGCACGCGGTCGAAACCTACGGCATGCATTTCGAACACGAAGGCTTGCGCGTGTCCTATCTGCCGTGCGGACGTTACTTCGATGCGCTGGTCGAAGATTATCGCTCGGCTAACCCCGACGTGCTCATCGTTAACGTGCTGCGGTATAGCGACGCGATGGACGTCGACCATCTGCAATGGAATCAAGCGCGCGCGATCGTGGAAGAGGTGCGTCCGCGCGTGGTCATCTTCCAGCATTTCGGCACGAAGATGCTGGAAGCCGATCCCCGCGCGCTCGCGCAATCGGTCGAAGACGATTTCGGCCTGCGCGCGATCGCCGCATACGATGGTTTGGAAGTCGATTTAACGACGGAGGTTGCGGCGGTTGCCGGTTGACGTGCTGCGCGTCGAAGCGGCCGCGCTCGATGCGTTCTTTAAAGCGAACGAGCGTGAGGCGCTGCGGACGTTCTATACTTTTCCTGTCGTCTGGCACGAAGCGCGATACGGTTTCGCCGCGTACGACGGCGAAACGATTGCCGGCGCGGGAATCTTACGCGTTGCCGCTTCGCTCGGTTACGTCGAGCGCCTAGTCGTCGAACCGTCGCACCGCCGCGCCGGTATCGGCAGGGCGATCGTCGAGCAGATGAACGACGTCGCGAATTATTACAACTGCCACAAAATGACCGTCGAGGTCATCCACGAGTCGTCGGCGCAACGCTTCTTCGAGGGCTGCAGCTACGGCGTTGAAGCCGTTCTTCCGCAGCACGCGTTCAAGCTCGACGTCGCGATGATGCGCAAGTACCTGTTGTAGGAATTACGGTCTGCCGCAACATTTACGATGCGGCGCCTTGCGTTTTAGGGCGTCGATTCGTCTGGCGGCCTTCGGGAGAAGCTGGCGCGCGAGCTTCGGGTGGTTGCGAATCGAGCCGTTGTAGTACACGATGTTGCCGCTGCGCGACGTGGCCGTGACGGTCGGACCCGCGCTCACGGTGCCTTCGGAGGCGATACGTCCGCTCGCGGTATGCGCTTGGATCTGCGCGCCGCCGCGCACGCCGAGCGCGATGTTTCCGCGCTCGCTTTCGAAGCGCGCGAGGCCGGGCTGAAAACTGCCGTTGTCGTAGACGATGCTTCCGAGTAGACTCGTCGCTTCGATCTGACGTGCGGTGCAGTTCTCGAAGAACATGTTGCCGCGCGCCGTGCGTATGCGCAAGCGGTCAAAGCTCGAGTTCGTCACGATGACGGGACCGGCGTTGAGCTGTACCGCGCCCGTGCCGCCGACGTTGTTGAGCCGCACGCGGCCGGCGCCGCCTTCCGCCACGAACGTGCCGCCGTGAAAATTGTTGATGACGATTGCGCCTTGCCGCAAGCGGGCAACGAGAAACGGCGTCGATGCGGGAACGGTGATGATCACATTGCCGCCGTTGCCCATGACTCGAACGACGTCGTGGCCGTACGGGTCGAACGGCGGTGGTACGAACGGCTCGGGTTCGAGCGTTAGCGGACCGCTCGGCGTTTGTACGTTGGCCGCGAAAAAGGTGATCGGCGGAAGCTGGTGCGCGCGAACGTGAGCGACGTGATCGACGTCCAAGCGGGCGGGACCGTTGATCGTAACCTGCGCCTTGTTCCAGGTGCGAATCGTGATGCTGCCTTGACCGCGAATCGCCGCCCACACAATCGGCGCGTCCCCGGTATAAAACGTCTGCACCGCCGCGCGCGCAATGCCCGTCGCGGACGCCGCCAACGCGAACGCGAGCAGGAACCGCGCGAGCGCCCGCCATGCACTACCCACGGTCCAATTGTAGAATCGGACGCGGGGCGCGTTCATGAAGACTCGATGAGCGTATCCCGCAGCCGCGGCAGCGTGATGCGGAAGAGTGCTCCGCCCTCGGGCGCGCGGCCGGCGGTCACGGATCCGTCGTGAACACGCGCGATCGAGCGGACGATCGCAAGCCCGAGGCCGGTACCCGGCACGTCGCGCGAGCGCGCCTTGTCGGCGCGGTAAAACCGTTCGAAGACCGAGCCGAGTTCCTCTTCGGGAATGCCGGGGCCGGTGTCGGCCACCTCGACCCACGCCTTGTCGGCTTCGGTGCCGATGCGCACGTAGACGCCGCCCGCCGGCGTAAATTTGATCGCGTTGTCGATAAGGTTACCGATCGCTTGCCGCAACAGCGCTTCGTTTCCGACGACCAGCGGCGTCTGCGCGCCGTGATCGAACGCGAGCGCAAGGTGCTTTTCCGCCGCGCGCTGCGCGGCGCCTCGCGTCGCTTCGGAGGCCAGTTGCGCGAGTGAGACCGGCTCCTTTTCGATCGCGTCGCCGCGATCGGCTTTCGCAAGGGTCAGCATACCGTTGACCATCCCGGCGAGCGACGCGCTCTCGTTGACGATCGTTTCCAGACTTTCTTTGCGTACCGTCTCATCGCGGTCGCCCCACCGCAGCAATAGCTGCGCATTGGCATTGATCGACGTCAACGGCGTCTTGAGTTCGTGCGACGCGTCGGAAATGAACTGCCGCTCGCGTGCGAACGCTTCTTGCAAGCGCGCGAGCAAATCGTTGAAGCTGGCGGTCAGTTCGCCGATCTCGTCGCTTCGATTCGAAGGCGGTAGCCGAACGTCCAGACGTTCCGAGCTCGCTTCCCGCATCGCGCGCGAAAGCGCCGCGATCGGCCCGGAGATTTGCGAAGCGAGCACGATCGAGAGCACGACGAGCGCCGCCGCGGCCGCGAGCAGAATCAGGAGAATCGCTTGCCGCGCCTGAGCGAGCGTGCGCTGCAGCGTATCGAGCGGCTCGGCTACATGGACGATTGCAATCGCGTTGCCGCTCTGAAAGATGCGGTCTTCGACCAAGAACTCGCGTTCGTCGAGTTCGATCAGGCGAAACGCGGCCTTGTTGCCGTGTAGCGAAGGATTCGGCGGAATGTTGGTCGCGCCCAAATTCGGCGTACGCGCGACGGGGTATCCCGAGCCGTCGTCTACCTGGATAAAGGTGCTCGGCGACTCCCACAACACCAGATTTGCGCTCGAAAAGAGCTGCGCGAATGCTTCGCCGGGGAAGAGGTTGCCGGGAAAGGCGCTCGCTCCCGCAACGCGCGCGGCGATGTCGTGCATCGTCGTATCCACGCGTGCGTGCGCTTCATCGAGCAGAATCACTTGCATTCGCCATAGGATCACGCCGCTGGTCACCGCGAGCGCGACGATCAGGAGCGTAGCGTATGCAAGGGCGATTCGCCATTTGAGGCTCAGAAGGATACTTCCTAATCTTTGATGGTGTAGCCGACGCCGCGAACCGTGGCGATCAATTTGTCGTCGAAGCCCTCGTCGATCTTGCCGCGGAGATAGCGGATATACACGTCGATCAGATTCGAGTCGCCGAGAAAATCGCTGCCCCACACGCCGTTGAAGAGTTCGTCGCGCGTGTGGACCTTGTTGCGGTGCAGCAGCAGATATTCGAAGAGCGCATACTCTTTTGCGGTAAGGGCGATCGGCTTTCCGCCGCGCGAGACTTCGTGGCGGTCGCGATCCATCACGACGTCGCGGTACTCGATCACATTGCTCTTCGGCTGCTTTTCGCGAAGCCGCGCGCGGACGCGCGCGAGCAATTCGGCCGTCGCAAACGGTTTGGTCAAATAATCGTCGGCGCCTAAGTCGAGCCCGGCGACGCGGTCGGGGACTCGGTCTTTCGCGGTGAGCATAATGACGGGCACGGCGCTCTTCGCGCGAAGACGCTTGCAGACTTCGAGACCGTCCATGCGCGGTAACATCAAATCCAGGATCACGAGATCGGGCTCTTTGAGCGCTTTTTCGAGCCCTTCGAGGCCGTCGCGCGCGACGTCGACCTGATAACCCTCGTGTTCGAGCTCGAGTTGAAGCACGCGGCTGATCGCCGCGTCGTCCTCGATGACCAAGACTTTATGTCCGCTTGCCGGCTCGCTCATGCCGGGGAAGTTAGCGACGTTGTGCGTTCGCGCCCTTCGCGTAAGGTTGGAATCCGGTGAAAATCGAGAGCCAGATGGCGGTGGCGCCGCCGGCGGCGATCCATCCGAGCGTCGTGTAGTTCGAAAGCGCGAGGAGGCCGCGGCGGCCGATCGCCTCGACCGTGTCGATGAAGAGCGTACCGCCGCCGAGCACGATGACGCCGAGCAGCCAGACAACGACGGCTGCAAGCGCGCCGAGCATCGCGATTTCCCACGGCTTGAAGATCGGGGACGGGCGATAGACGGTGGCGGTCAGGATCGCCGCGCGCAAATCCTCGGGCGGCTCTTCGAGAGGCAA
Source organism: Vulcanimicrobiota bacterium (assembly GCA_027459645.1). Taxonomy (GTDB): domain Bacteria; phylum Vulcanimicrobiota; class Vulcanimicrobiia; order Vulcanimicrobiales; family Vulcanimicrobiaceae; genus JAMXLG01. Next base: position 15,890 of record DAIDHQ010000041.1, on the reverse strand, counting down.
CGCGAAGAGAAGACGGTCGAGCTCGTCGTCGCTGTCGTATCTCATTCGGTAACCTCCTCGGCGGCGAGCAGCTTGCGCAGGTGCTCTTTCGCTCGGAATAGATGGGTCTTCACCGTCCCCATCGGCAGCCCCAGCACCTCAGCAATTTCGTCGTACTGTTTACCCTGAAGGTGATAGAGCGTGATGACGGTCCGGTACTTTTCCGGAAGCGCGTCGATGGCGGCGCGTAGCCGGCGAGCTTCGTCGAGCGCGATGGCCTCGCGTTCGGGTCCCGGCGCGGGATCGGCGCGATCGGGAAGCTCCTCATTACTATAACGCTTGCGCCGGTTCAAACGGTCGCAGCAGGCGTGATAGGCGATTGCAAAGATCCAGGTCGAGAACTTCGCGCCGGGCTTAAACGTGCGAAGCGACCGGTAGGCCTTGAAAAACGCCTCTTGCGTGGCGTCGCGCGCTTCCTCGACGTCGTGAAGCGTCCGATAGGCCAGGTGATAGACCGCCCGGTCGTACCGTTCGACGAGCGTGGCGAACGCCTCGCCGTTCCCGCCGAGGGTCATCGTCACCAGCTGGCCGTCTTCCGGACCGGCGTGCATCGGTTCTATCCGACGCACCTCCGCGAGCACTGCCGACACGTCCGATCTACGCGCGTCCGAGGCCGGTTGTTTCGCTCTTCCCTCTGAAACATGGCGGCCCCCCAGCCGTACGTGAGACAGGCACGAAAACGGAGGCCAAAAGACCCAAAGATGCTCACGGCAATCAAGCTCAACAAGTCACTCCCGAAGTCGGTACTCGTCGAAGGTGACGCGCGAGACCTGCGCCCGACCTTCCAAGGCTGGGGTCCGCGCCTCTAATGGCCGGGGTCTCCCGCACGAGCATCGTTGCGATGCTCATCGCCGCCGAGATGCTGATCGTCGGGATCGGCATCTGGTCGATGACGAGTTTGGGCGCAGCGAACTGGAGCGTGCCTGGCGTGCATCGCGTCGACTTCGTTGCACCCGCTATAGCACCAATCGCCGCCGGAAACGCTCCGGTGGTGACGATCGACGATATCGATTCGCACGTCATCATCTCCGACTCGAACGACGGGTTGGTCCACGTGGCGGATAAGACCGTCCTTCACGGTTGGCTCGTGGGCTCCGACAAAGCGCAGGTCTTAACGGCGACACGCACGCCGGACGGCGTTCGCATCTTTCGGCCGGAAGGGCACGGATCGATCGGCTACAGCAACGGTCGCGTGCTCGTCGAAGTGCCGCCGCAGTCGCGCGTCGAGGTCATTCGATCCGATCGCACCGACATCAGCGGATCCTTCGCATACGCGTCGATTCACACCGACGACGGACATATCAGCGCGACGAACCTGACCGGCAACGGTTTCGATTTTGACAGCGGCGACGGCGGCATCACGATTTCGAACATTGCGTTTACGGGTAACGGTCCGCACATGCATCTGCGTACGGCCGACGGCAGCGTGCACGTCTCCGGCGTGTTCGGCGCACCGGGCGCTTATGGCGTCACGACCAGCGACGGCCGCGTCGAAATCACGCTTCTCTCAGGGTCGAACGTAACCGTCAGCGGTTCGACCGACGACGGATCGATCTTTATCAACGGCGACCGGCACGCGGGTGCGGTTGCTAAGGCCGGCAACGGCGATGCGGCGATGAATATTCACACCGCAGACGGATCGATCCACATTACGACGAACGGAGCCTAAATCGATGGAAGACATCGTACCAGTCATCGCCATAATCTTTATCTTCGGCGCTCCCATCGCGGCCTGGATCATCTCGCGCGTACTCGCGCATCGCGAACGGATCGAAATGATCCGCCGCGGGTTTGCGCCGCCGCCCGATCCGGCCATGTACCGCAACGCCCGCGCATGGCAGCAAGGTGCGCCGCCCCCGCCGCCGCCCCGGCCGGGTGGTCCGGTTCCGCCGCCGATGCCCGGCATCTATCCCGACGGGTATTTCGCCCAGAATCAGTTGCGCAAGGGCATCACGGTCACGATGGTTGGCTTTGCGCTCTTCATCGGTCTCTCGTTCATCGGGATGAACGGTGGCCATATCCACGGCGGCCCGTGGCTTCTTGGCGGTCTGATTCCGATGTTTGTCGGAATCGCGCAGATCATTAATGCGGTTATCAACGGGGCGCGCTTCCCCGGGGTCTCGCCGGGTGCGGGTCATACCGCGAATTTCGGACCGGCGCCTGGGCCGCGGCCGGAACCCGGTCCACCGCCGCCGCCTCCTCCGTCGCCGTCGGGGCCCTACGCGTGGCGTCCCGGCCCTACGCCCGAGATCGAAAAGCCCGAGTAGAGCACCTAAAGCGGCAAAACAACGACGCCGGTTCCATAGAACCGGCGTTGTTGCTGCTGCTGCTGGTGGAGGATTTCTTTACAGATCGAGGAGGCGCTACTTACAGCTGACGAGTGCGATTGCCCATCCTGCTGAAGTTCTCGTTCTCACGAGATAGCCGTCCGCAGTACGGTCGTATACTTGGTATCCGGCGCGAAGCGCGTCGGCGAGCGATTTAAAGACCATAAGACCTGCCATCTGCGGACCCTCCTTTCTTTTTTCGACGATTTTCCCGTCTCTGATTTATATAACGGCTTTTGTCGCACGAAGGTTCAGTGTTTCGCCCCGGAGTTTGTTAAGAATTTGGAGAAAACGTCGATTTGATTATGCCCACGATTTCCTCTGCTCCCACCGTGCACACCGTGCGGATCACCGATCGACGCGAGCTTGCGCCGGGCGTCGTGGTACTAGGATTTGACGCGCCTGAGATGGTCCGTGTGACGCGTCCGGGTGCCTTCGTCATGGTTATTCCGCCCGGCGGCGAGAGCGCTGCAACCGCGCTCGGCATCTACGAAGCGGACGGCCGCCGCGCGAGTGTTTTGTTCTTCGTCGTGGGTAAACGCACGCAAGAATTGGCCGAAATGCGCGTCGGCGACGAGTTGGGCGTGGTTGGTCCGCTCGGCAACGGCTTCTCGCTCGACGGCTTGAGCGACGTCGCAATTGTCGCGGGAGGCGTCGGCATCGCATCGGTCTTGCTGCCGGCGCAAGCGCTCGTCGCGTCGGGTGCGAGGGTGCGCTTGTACTATGGCGCGCGTAGTGCGGAATTACTGGTCGATCGCGAGCGTTTTGCGCGAGAAGGCTGCGAGGTCTTGGTCTCGACGGACGACGGCAGCATGGGGCATTCGGGGTACATCACCGATCTGCTCGCGCAAACCGATCGCCGGCCCGATGCGATTTTAGCTTGCGGGCCGACGCCGATGCTTCGAGCGGTCGCGCGCGTTGCGGCAGAAATGAACGTCCCGGCGCAGCTTTCGCTCGAGGAAACCTTCGCGTGCGGCGTCGGCGGCTGCTGGGGCTGCGTGGTTCCACTCGTCGGCAACTCCGCGCAAGCTCCGAGTTTTCCACCCGCCGATCGCAATGGCAGCGACGTCGTCTACGCGCGCGTCTGTAAGGAAGGACCCGTATTTTGGGCGCACGAGTTGAGATGGTAGATCTCTCGGTCGACCTGGGCAATCTGCATTTGCAGTATCCGACGCTGATGGGTAGCGGATGTTACGGCAGCGGCGAGGAGTTTGCGCCGTTCGTCGATCTCTCGCGCATCGGCGCGGTCGTACTCAAGAGCGTGACGCGTCAACCGCGCTTGGGAAATCCGACGCCGCGTCTGGTTCACACGCCGGCGGGCATGCTCAACGCGATCGGATTGCAGAATCCCGGCATCGATTGGTATTTGGAGCATGACGTCGCAAAGTTTGCTGACCGGCCGTGCGTCGTCATCGGCAGCGTGGCGGGATTTTCGGTCGACGATTACGCCTATACGGTAGAGAAACTCGCCGCGCGCGACGAGATCAAAGCCATCGAACTGAACATTTCGTGCCCGAACGTCGCAAGCGAAGGCGAGACCTTTGCTTGCGATCCGAACCTCACCGGGAAGGTCGTGCGCGCGGCGCGCGCAGCTACCGGCAAGACGCTAATCGTCAAACTTTCGCCGAACGTTACCGACATCGGAGCGATCGCGCGCGAAGCGCAAGCTGCCGGCGCCGACGCCCTTGCGGTGATTAATACCGTGCGCGGCATGTCGATCGACGTCGATCTGATGCGTCCGCGGCTGGGCAACGTAACCGGCGGCCTTTCGGGGCCGGCGATTCGCCCGATCGCCGTGCTGGCGGTCTATGAAGTGGCGCGTGCGGTCACGATTCCAATCGTCGGGCAAGGCGGCATCGAAACGACGCGCGACGCGATCGAATTTTTCCTTGCGGGTGCAAGCGCCGTCTCGATCGGCACCGGTAACTTCACCGACCCTCGCATCCCGATGCGCATCGTCGACGAACTCGCCGAATTTCTCCGGCGGCGCAACGTACGCAGCCTCAAGCAGATCGTCGGCAAGGCGAACGTCGGCTTCGCCAATCCGTACCAGTATGAAGGCGACGAAGGGTGACGGCGCTCCTCGGAGAGCTCCGGGCGTCCTCCCCGGAAACTCTCCGACTTTTTCGACCTTCACAGGATGTGAACTTCCAAACTTCGTTCGGTCGAAAAAGCGGCGAAGTAGAAAACGCCCAGGAGGGGCGTTTTTGAACGTGTTTGCGGGGAAGATGTCCGGAGCTTTCCGGGGAACTGCAGCAGCACCATGGCACAATTGATTGTCGCGCTCGACGTTCCGAGCGCCGATGCGGCGGAACGACTGATCGACCAGCTCTACGAACTCGATGTGATCTTCAAGATCGGCATGGAGTCGCTCTACGGCTATCCCGAGCGGATCTTTTCGTATTGCGAGGCGCGCGACGTGCGCTACTTCGTCGATGCGAAGGTGCACGACATTCCGCGCACGGTTTCGGCGGCGATCAAGGCGCTGGTGCGTCCCGGTGCCCACATCATCAACGTGCACGCGCTCGGCGGACACGAAATGATGCGGGCGGCGGTCGATGCGGCGCAAGAGCGCGCCGACGATCTCGGCTTGCGTGTGCCCCATATCTTTGCCGTTACGATTCTCACCAGCCATGCGGCCGCGGATTTGCGCGAGCTCGGCCTGGAAGGCGGCCCCGGTGAGAACGTGACGCGTCTCGCGGCGCTCGCGCGCGACGCAGGCTGCGCAGGCGTCGTGTGCAGCGCGCACGAGGCGCGCGATCTCAAAGGCTTTTTCGGCGACGACTTTTTGACGCTCACCCCGGGCATCCGGCCGAGCGGCAGCGATCACGGCGATCAAAAGCGGGTAATGACGCCGGCGATGGCGGTCGAGGCCGGATCCGATTACCTGGTCGTCGGGCGGCCGATTACGGAAGCGCCGGACCCGGCAGCAGCGGCGCGCGCGGTTCTCGACGAAATGCACGCGCATGCCCGCCACTGATTTCGATCTCACCAGCGCTCTGAACCGGCGCGGCGCCCTGCTCAACGGCCATTTCCGCCTGAGTTCGGGACGCCACAGCAACCGTTTCATCCAAAAGTTTCGCATTCTGGAAAGTCCGCAGCTCGTCGAGCAGGTCGCGCGCGGAATCGCCGCCGCCTTCCGCGACGCGCAACCGACGATCGTCGTCAGCGCGGCCGTCGGCGGCATCGTGCTCGGCTACGAGGTCGCGCGTCAGTTGGGAACCGACGCGATCTTCGTCGAGAAGGAGAACGGCGTCGCGACGCTTCGCCGCAACTTCATGCTGCGCCCGACCGATCGGGTGCTGGTCGTCGAAGACGTCGTCACGACGGGCATGTCGGTTCGCGAGGTGATCGACGTGGTGCGCGCGCATGGCGCGACCGTCATCGGCGTCGGCGTCATCGTCGAACGGGGCGTCGCCGACTTCGGCGTGCCGACCTTCGCGCTCTTGAAGCTGCCGATCGAATCGTACGATCCGGCGGAATGTCCGCAATGCGCGGCGGGCGAGCCCATCACCGATCCGGGCTCGCGCCGGTCGTAGCCGTGGAGCTCTCGATTCGCGTCGCGACCGGTGACGATCGCAGCTTCATCGAGAGCCTTGGGACCCGGACCGTCATGGACAGCGTCTCGGCGGTGCGCCGTCCCGATCTGGACGACGTCGTCGAAAACTTCGAGCGGCTGCTCAATATCGTGGAGGCTCGCGAGCACACAGCGCTGATCGCCGAGATCGCCGGGGCGCGCGTCGGCTTCTTGCTCTTGCTGCATTCCTTGCCCGATGAGGTCACGGGGATCGATCAGGCCTTCATCGCCTATATGGCCGTGGCGCGAGAGCACCGGGCCAAAGGCATCGGTGCCGCCCTGCTTTCGGCAGCGGAAGATGAGGCCCGGCGCGTCGGCGTGCCGTATATGGCGATGATGGTCACCGAAGATAACGCGTCGGCGCGCGCGCTCTACGAGCGGGCCGGCTATCTGACGGAGCGGAGACTGCTGTGCAAAATGCTGTAAGCCCGCGCGGATGGCGGCGCATTCTGCTTTCGATCGGCGGGCTCGTCGTTCTCGTCGCCGCCTATATCTTTGCTTCCCACATTCCGAGAACGCTCTCGATCTTTCTGATCGCGGCGTTTATTGCCTTCGGCGTTTCGCCGATCGTGAGGCACTTGGAAGACCGGCGCATGCCCAAGCCGCTCGCGATTACGATCGTCTTCGTCTTCTTGCTGCTGCTCATCGTGATCGGTCTCGTGGTTATAGTGCCGTTGACCGTGGCGCAGGTGCAGACGTTGCTGGCAAACGTGCCGTCGTACGTCGCAACCGTGCAGAGCTGGATGAGTGGAACCGAACTCTGGCTGCAAGAGCACATTCCAGGCTTCCAAGCGCCCTCGAGCGCGTTCGACATCAGCCAGCTCGGCACGCAACGCCTTCAAGAGCTTGCGACCGGAACGCTGACGTCGGTCGGCGCGATTTTGGTCGGCACCGCGACGGCGTTCTTCGTGGCGTTCTCGGCAATCGTGCTGTCGTTTTTCTTGCTGCTCAACGACTCGCAGATCTCCGAAGGCTTTGCATCGATGTTTCCGATTCATCGCCGCGAAACCGCGCGAAAGCTGGCTGCGGAAATTACGAATACCTTCGGCAGCTATATTTCGGGGCAGGTCATCGTCAGCGCGATTACCGGCGTCGTGGTGGCGATCGTCTCGGCGCTCGTCGGCTTCAAGTTTTCGTTGATCTTGGGCATCGTCACCGCAATTGCGTATGCGATTCCGGTCGTCGGCATGCTGATCGCTCAGGCGATCGCCGTCGTGCTGTGCGCGCCGCAGGGTGGCTGGATGATCCTGTGGGTGCAATTGATCATGTTCACCATGGCGCGCGTCAGCGACAACATTCTCGTGCCAAAGATCATGGGTGAATCGGTCGGCGTTTCTCCGATCGGCGTAATGTTCGCGGTATTCGCCGGCGGAGAGCTCTTCGGCATACCGGGACTACTTCTGGGCATTCCGGCCGCAGCGCTCATCAAGATTTTGTGGCGCTATTTCGTCGCGCCCTGGCTGCACGCGCAACTCGACCAGGGCTAGCGCTTCGGAAATCTAGGCGATTTTCGGCAGAATTGCGTGCGCGGCGTAGGGCGAAAGCGCCGCGATGTCGCGGATTGCCGGCCGAACGTCGGGACGCTGCACGGCAAAGCGCGAGAGATAGGAAGCGATGCACGCGAGCGATTCGTCCGCTGACTGACGGCGCAGCGCATTGCGCCGGCGCGCGCGCAACTTCTGCGCGTTCGCGTGAAGATAGTCGAGAACGCCGTCGACCGCTCGCCCATCCGCCGACGCCGCGATGGCGCGCAGAACCTCGAGTTTTTGTCGAAAGTGCGGATCGAAGAGCAGGTCGAGATAGAGCGGCGTCTCGCGCGCGCCCGCAATTGCGCTGATCTCCGCGAGCGCTTCCGCGCGCACGTCCAACCGGCGATGGTGGAGTTTTGCCTTGAGCTCGTCGAGCACTACATGCTCTCCGGGGCGCTGACGCCGACGAGATCGAGAACTTCGGCGAGCACCGTTTTTGCCGCGATGCAGAGGGCGAGGCGCGCGAGCCTTGTTTCGCGATCGTCGACCAAGATGCGGCATTCGCTGTAAAATTGATGGAAATCGGAGGCCACGTCGCGCGCATACTTCGCCAGCCGGTGCGGTGCGAGGTGGTCGACGACGCCGCGAACGACCTTCGGCAGCTCCGCCAAGCGGCGCGCGAGGGCTAGTTCCGCCGGCGCAGCAAGCGCCGCCAGTGACGGAACCGCATGCGCGGCTTCCACATCGGAAGCGTCGGCGTTTTTCAACACGGAAGCGATGCGCGCGTGACCGTACTGCACGTAGTACACCGGATTTTCGTTGCTCTGTTCGGTTGCGAGTTGCAGGTCGAACGTAAGCGGCGAATCGGTCGCGAGCATGACGAAAAAGAAGCGTGCGGCATCGACGCCAACTTCGTCGATGATGTCGTCGAGCGTGATGATGTTGCCCGCGCGCTTGCTGCTGCTGACCGTCTCTCCCCCGCGCATCAGCGACACCAGCTGCGAGATCATAATCTCGAGATGTCCGGGGAAACCCATCGCCGCCGCGGCAGCTTTCAAGCGTCCGATATAGCCGTGATGATCGGGGCCGAGAATGTCGATGACGCGATCGGCGCGGCTGAGCTTCTCGTAGTGATAGGCGATGTCGGGTGCAAAGTACGTCGGGCTGCCGTCGCGGCGAATGATGACGCGGTCCTTGTCGTCTCCGAACTCGGAGGTGCGGAAAAACTTCGCACCGTCGGATTCATAGATCAGCCCCATCTGCGCGAGCTTCGCAAGGTCTTCGTCCATGCGGCCGCTTGCGCGCAGTTCTTTTTCGCTCTGCCACAGGTCGTACTGCACGCCGAATCGGGTCGCGCTCGCGCGTTGTTCCGCAACGATCGTGTCGCGGCCGAACTGACCGAAATACGGGAGCCACTCGGATTCGGAAGCGTCGCGCCATTTTTCACCGTCGCGCTCGACAATTGTCTGCGCGATCGGCAGCAGATAGTCGCCCGGGTACCCGTCTTCGGGGAACGGGTACGACGCATCGAAGTTTTGGCAGTAACGCGCGTAGAGCGAACGCGCGAGCGTCTCCACCTGGCTTCCGGCGTCGTTGATGATCCATTCCACGAAAACGCCGTAACCGCAATAACGAAAGGCGCGCGCGAGGGTGTCGCCGATTGCAAGCGCGCGGCCTTGCACGACGACGAGGGGCCCAGTCGGGTTCGCGCTGCCGAATTCGAGCGAGATGCGCGGCGAATCGCCGTCGCGGCGTCCGAAGGATGCGCCGTCGCGTACGATGCGCGCGACGAGCGATTGCCACACGACGGGTGCGAGACGAAGGTTGATGAACCCCGCGACCGCTTCGATCGAAGCAAAGAGCGCGGTGACGTTGGGTGCGGAGGCTTCGAGATCGGCGATGATTCCGGCCGCGACGTCGTTTGGCGAACGGCGCGCAACCTTTGCCAGCGAAAACGCGACGTTGGTCGCGAAATCGCCGAACTCCGGACGGCGCGGCGCTTCGAACGCGACGTTTGCCGCTTCGGCTTGCGGATAGCGCGCGGCGACCGCGTCGCGCACCGCTCCGGCAAAGGCTTCGAGTGCGTCCTCCGGCAGTACCGCACTAGTGATGGTAGGGTTCATTCCGTAAAATCTTCGCCGCGCGATAGAGTTGTTCCAGCACGATCATCCGCGCCCACTCATGAAGAAACGTCAGCGGCGAGAGCGACCAGCGCACGTCGGCGCGTTCCAGCAGCGCATCTCCGGCGCCGTAGGTTCCGGCTACGACAAAGGTCAGCCGCGACGTGCCCCCGTGGACGAGCGCGTCGAGTTCGCGCGCAAACGCTTCGCTGGAAAATGCCGTTCCCGTCCGTTCCAGCAGCCACACCGTTTCATCGGGACGCAGCAACTTAAGGATTCGCGCCGTTTCATCGATGATCGCCGAGCGCGGATCTCCGCCGGCCGCTGCGCGCACTTCCACCTCTTCGAGCGGGAAATACGGACGCAAGCGCTTGCGAAATTCGGCGCATGCGTCCACGGCATACGGCGCGCGCAGCTTGTCCACCGCGATGAGGCGAATCTGCATCTAGCAAGCATAGCAGTTAGGCGAAGCGTGCGAGCGCATAGCGGCCGTTGCGGACGCAGACGATGCCTTCGAGTTCGAGGACGGCAAGCGCGGCGAGTACGTCGGGCGTGCGCGCTTGCGCCGCGGAGGCAAGCGCGTCGATCGACGTTTCACCTCCGGCGAGCGCACGAACGATCGCTCCTTCGAGCCCCTCGCGCTCCGGAACGGAATCCGCGTATGCCGTCTGTCCCGGGAGCGAAAGCACTTCAAGCACGTCGGCCGCGCTGCGCGCCAGGATCGCGCCGTCGCGGATCAGGGCGTGGCAGCCGGCCACGTGGCGGCGGTCGACGTCGCCCGGGACGGCTAGGACCGGAATCCGCTCGGCGGCCCAGTTCGCGGTGTTGAGCGCGCCGCTGCGCAGCGGCGCTTCGATGACGACGACGGCATCGGCCAAGGCTGCGACAACGGCATTGCGTTCGAGGAATTGGTGCGGGAACGCGGGATGGGCCGGCGGCCACAGGGAAGCCACGGCGCCGCCTGCCGCGACGATGCGTTCGCCGAGTGCGCCGTTGCGTGGCGGGAAGAAGGCGGCATGGCCGCCTCCCAGCACGCCGATGGTAGGGGCTGCGACGGCCAAGGCGCCCTCGTGGGCCGCAGCATCGATGCCCAGCGCCAAACCGGAGACGATGCAGCAGCCTGCGCTTCCCAGGTCGCGGGCGAACGCGGTAGCCAGGCGCCGGCCGTAGCCGGTCGCGGCACGGGTGCCTACGATGGCCACGCTGGGCCGCCCAAGGGGTTCCAGGCTGCCGCGCCACCAGAGCCCCTCGCCGGTCCAGGCGAAGCCTCGCTCGGCCCGGCGCTCCTCGATCTGCTCGCGCGTGATATACTCCGCACCATCCACGCCCCCCGATCCCGCCGAAGGGGGCGTGCGGCTAGGCCCGAATAGGGCCAGCCGCAACTCGCCGTCCCACGTCGGAGGATCCTCAGGTGGCAGCAGAAGCCTATTGCGTCAAGTGCAAGACGAAGCGCCAAATCAAAGACGCCGTCCAAATCACGATGAAGAACGGTCGCCCGGCGACCGAGGGTAAGTGCCCTGAATGCGGCACGAAAATGTTCAAGATCGGTGCTGCCTCGTAGCATCGCCCGCTACGCCGGCATCGGCCGGAGATCGTTAGAATCGCAGGTTTGAAAAGGCCGCCCGCACTGGAAGCGGGGCGGCCTTTTTGCTTTTACTATCAGTAGTACCGTATAATACGAAGACCCACTACATGTAGGAGAGCGACCTGATTTGTCCGACGTGTCGCAAGAGTGAGACCCGCGTGGTCGACTCGCGCGACGATGAAACGGTGGTCCGGAGGCGACGCGAGTGTCTAGACCCGCGCTGCAAGCATCGCTTTACCACCTACGAGCGGATGGAAGCGCCCCGCCTCTTCGTCGTAAAGAAGGACGGACGCCGCGAGCAGTACAGCCGCGAGAAAATCATCAACGGGTTGCGCAAGGCGTGCGAAAAGCGCCCGATCTCGGAAAACCAGATGGAGGCGGTGGCCGCCGATCTCGAACGCGAGCTCTTCGCGCGCGGCGAGAGCGAGGTCAGCTCCACGATGGTCGGCGAGAAGCTGATGGAGGCGCTCAAGAATCTCGACCCCGTCGCCTATATCCGTTTCGCGAGCGTCTATCGCTCGTTTCGCGACATCGAGAGTTTCCGAGAAGAGTTATCGCAACTTCTTTCTAAGTGACGCGACGTATGGATACGTGCGTGCGGGTCGCGCTCAAGCGTTTACCCGAAGGCGAAGACTTGCCGCTCCCTTCCTACATGAGCGATCTAGCCGCCGGTGCCGATCTGTGCGCGGCGGTGCGCGAAGAACTCGTGCTTGCGCCCGGCGCGCGCGCGCTCGTGCCGACGGGGCTTGCAATCGCTCTGCCGCCCGGCTTCGAAGCGCAGATCCGCCCTCGCAGCGGCCTAGCGCTCAAATCGGGAGTAACGTGTCTTAACACGCCGGGCACGATCGATGCCGATTATCGCGGGCCGGTTCAAGTGTTGCTCGCGAATCTGGGTACCGAACCGGTAACGATCCGTCGCGGCGATCGCATCGCGCAGATGATCGTCGCTCCGGTGTCGCGAGCGCAGTTCGACGTGGTGGACGAATTGCCGGAATCGATTCGCGGAGCCGGCGGTTTCGGAAGCACGGGGGTATCGTCGTGAAGGTCTACGTGGTTGGCCGCGGGGCGGTCGGAACCTATCTCGGCGATCTCTTGGGCGGGATCGGCGTCGAGGTAGCGTACGCGCCGCGTGCGCTCGAAGACGTAACGCCGTTCCAGGCCGACGTTGCGCTCGTTACGGTCAAGGCCTATGACACCGACGGCGCAATAGAGACGCTGCGGCGCGCGATTCCCGATCCGAAGAATACGGTTTTTGTGACGCCGCAAAACGGCGTCGGAAACGAAGAGAAGCTCGCGGAAGCTTTCGGTGCCGACAACGTCGTCGCCGCGGCGCTCACCGTTCCCGTCGATCGCGATCGTGAAGGGAACGTCGTCGCCACGAAGGACGGCGGCCTCGCGCTGGCTCCGGTTGGAGCGAGCGCCTATAACTGGCTCGTCGCAACGTTTGCGAGTTCCGGCATCAAGGTGAAAGTCGTCGATGATTGGCGTTCGCTCAAATGGAGCAAACTCGCGCTCAACGTCGTGGCGAACGCGAGTTGCGCGATTCTCAACGTGCTTCCGAACCGCCTCGTGCATTTCGAGAAAATCTTTACGCTGGAAATTCGCATGATTCGCGAAGGTCGCGCGGTCATGGCAGCGATGAACGTCAAACCGATCGATCTGCCGCGCTATCCGATCAACGCGCTCTTTACCGCAGCGGCGCTCCCGAGCCCCGTCGCACGGCGCGTGATGGGCGGACGCGTCGCCGAAGGGCGCGGTACGAAGGCGCCCTCGCTCTTGCTCGATCTGCGCGCGGGAAAACCACAGACCGAGGTGCCGTACCTCAACGGCGCGGTGGCATCGGCAGGCCGCGCGTACGGCGTGCCGACGCCGGTGAACGAAGTCTACGCGCGCGTGCTCGAGGACATCGCCAACATGCCGCAACTGTGGGCGAAATACCGCGAACGCCCCGACGCACTCGTCGCCGAAGTCGAAGCGGAGATGCATCGGGTCAAAGCGCTCGCTAAGGGCGTGCGCGGTTGATCGCGCTGTTGCTCGGCGCGATTTTTGCGGCGACGCCGTTGCCGATGCCCTCGCCCGTCTATCCGGTTGCAACGCCCCCTCCCGAACCGAACCACGTTACGATCGACGTCGAGCAAAGCTTTCTGCGCACCTCGGGGTACGAATGGGAACAAGGCCGCGGCACGAGCACGAACGTCGCGCTGCGCTACGAATTTCAGGCGACGCCGAAAGCGCGCTTTGCCAACGCGCTGCATTGGCAGCGTGAATCCTCGACGTATTTGCCGGGCGGTTTTCCGAAGCGCTGGTGGTTTGATTACAACGAGATCGACGATCAGTTCGACGTCGAACTTGGAAGGCCCGATCTACCGCTCGGCGTCGGGGTCGGGTACTACGACTATTCGACCGTCTACGATTTCACGAACACCTACAACTTGCGCGGCTTCGGCGTCGGTATAGATCGTTGGGCCGATTATTATACGCCGCGCTCGTTCTATTACAGCGCTTGGTACTATCCGGATATTCGCGGCGGCCAATTGGAGGCCGGAGCGTATGCTATCCTGCGCGCCGAAGCCGGCGTAAATTTCCGGCCGAATCTCACCTCGCCGTGGAACTTCCGCATCGGCTTCATGAGCGACACGTGGTTTGCCAAGAATGCATTCGCAACCGATTCGGGCTTCAACGGGCCCTACGTTGGCTTGAGCTATTGGCACTAGGCGCGTCTTCTTTGCGTCGGCGCATCGGCCAAAACGGCGCCGGTCGATTTTTCGGCGATCTTTACACGCATAGAATCTCCCGTAAGACGAGCGCATCGTGCGGAGCTGCGGCATCGGTGTCGTTGTTGAAGTACACGTAAACATCGCGCGCTTCGCCGGCGAGGGCGCAGATGGTCTCCGAACGGCGCTTGAGGGCGCGCCGCGGATAGGAACCGACGTTGAGTCCCGTATAACCGTGAAAACGCACGTAGGCCACGTCGTCGCGTGTTACCCATCGGGGGACGCGCAACCGCGGGTAATCGTGAATGCAGAACGCGGCCCCATGCGCCGCGAGCACGTCGCGCACCGCGGGTGCGAACCAGGATTGGTTCCGAAATTCGACGACGTAGCGGTACTGTGGCGGCAGCTTCGCCAGAAACGCGGACAGGTGCGCGTCGTCGCGTTCCAGGTAGGGCGGAAATTGAACGAGGATCTGAGCGAGTTTTTCCGGTTGGAAGCACCGCGTCCGCTCGAAATAGTTTTCGAGAAACACGTCGACGCGCGGAGGGAGATCCCGGCGGTGCGTGATCAAACGGCTCAGCTTCACGGTGTATTTAAAATCGGCCGGGACCGCCGTGCACCATGCGTCGATTTGCGCCGCTTTGGGCAGGCGATACGTCGTCGCATTGAGTTCGACGGTGTTAAAGAGCCGTGCGTAGTGTGAAAGCCAACGGCGCTGCCCGAGCCCCTTGGGATAGAAGCGCTCGCGCCAACTTCCGTACACCCAGCCGCTCGTGCCGATCCGAATCATGCTACGAACGTACCCGCTTGGCGTCTCAAGCACAACGCTGTTGCGGATTTCGTAGTACGATACAAAGGGTACAGGGGTTCCTTTCCGGAGCCTCCCCGTTGCACGATTGGAGGAAACGTGAACTACTACACAGGCGTCTGGAAGAAGTACGCTCAGTTCTCGGGTCGCGCGCGCCGCGCGGAATACTGGTATTTCGCCCTTTTCAACTTCATCGTTACGATCGTGCTTGCGATCCCTTATTACATGGGGATAGGCATGGTGCAGAATGGTAACGGCGGTGGGTGGGTTCTCACCTTGCCGTACTTTGCGTATTGCCTTGCCGCGATCGTGCCGTCGCTCGCCGTGACCGTTCGGCGGCTGCACGATATCAACAAATCCGGCTGGTGGATATTCATCGCGCTCGTGCCGTTCATCGGTTGGATCTGGCTTCTCGTCTTGACGATCATGGAAGGTACGTCCGGCGAGAATCAATACGGCCCGGATCCGCGGGGCGCGTCGGTAGCCGCAACCGCGACCGCATAAACAAATGGACTTTTACGTCCTTGCTTGGAAGAGATACGCGCAGTTTAGCGGACGTTCCACCCTGGGTGAATACTGGTGGTTCGTCCTCTTCCATTTCATCGTTATCATGCTGCTCGTGATTCCGCCGATCGTCGCAGCGATCGTCTCGTCGAACAAGCCGAACGACACGCAGTCGAGCGTCGTCGTTGGAATCTCCGTCGCGCCGTTCGTGCTGTACATGCTCGCGTCGCTGATTCCGTCGCTCGCCGTGACGATTCGCCGGATGCACGACGCGAATCTGAGCGGTTGGCTGTATTTGTTGTCGTTCTTGCCGATGGGCAACATCGCCGTTCTAGTCTTTACGCTGCTTCCGGGCACGGCCGGCGAGAACAAATACGGACCGAACCCGCTCGTGTCGCCGGCCGCAGCAGTAACGGGTTAGGAGCGGTCGCTCGGAGTAACCGACGACCGCGATCCTTCCGGTACAGCGGAAACGCGGGGCTGCACGCTGTCCGCGCGCAAGGTGTATTGAGTCGTTCGACCTTACAAATCCGGCGCGGCTATCTGAACAAGCCCAACACCGTTCGGGGGTTCAAGTTCGCCTGAGCGAGCAGCGATGAACCCAGTTGTACGAGTACCTGCAGCTTCGTAAACTCCGTCGTTGCTTGTCCCACGCTGAGATCCCGCAGGTTCGACTCTGCCGATTGAAGGTTGGTCGAAGCCAGATTATCTGCATCGGCATCCTGGTTCAAGCGAACCATTACCGCG
>DAIDHQ010000040.1 GCA_027459645.1 Vulcanimicrobiota bacterium | reverse complement strand
CGATACTAGGGTTGGTCATCGTGGTTCCTTTCGTGTCGGTAGTTCTTTTGCAAAAACAACCTTCGCCGAAAGCCACGATGGCCGCTCTCGTTTAGGCTACGAGGACAACCCTCTCATACACCACCACGTGGGACGCGATCGCTGCGAGGCCAGCGAGTTGCCAGAGGATCGCGCGTTTAATGCGCCGGGCTTCGAGCGCATCGCGCGCGTCCATCGACCAGGCGCGCTTGTGAGTGAAGAGCGGTCCGCCGACGTGCGTGACGCCGATGAAAAGCAGCGCCGCATCGTCGTCGGGAATTTTCTCGGCGAAGACGCGCGCGCTAACCGCGGCGGCGGGATGCTCGACGTGCAACTCGCCGTAAACCTCGAGGACGGTGCGTTGTAGGACCTTCAAGCCGGCCAGATAGTCGCGCTCGACTTCTACCATGCCGTCGGTATATAACACCAGCGCGCAGCCGATGCCGAGCGTCGTGTGGTGATCTTCGAACGCGACGTTCGGATCGATGCCCAACACAAAGCCCTTGCCTTCGAGGAGTTCCAAACCGCTCTCGGGACGCACGACGATCGGAGCCGGATGCCCCGCCGTCGACCAGGAAAACGCGCCGTCGTTTCCGTCGAAGATGCCGAAGAGCGTGGTTGCAAGTGCGCCCGGGTGATCGACGCACAGCGTTTGGTTCACGCGGGCGAGCGTTCGCGACGGAACGCCTTCGATGCGTGCCGCTACGCGGATCGCCTCGCGCAGCGATACCATCGTCGAGGCGGCGTTCAAACCATGTCCGGCCACGTCTCCGATGCTGATGCCCACCAAGTTTTCGCCGATTTCGAAGACGTCGTACCAGTCGCCGCCCACGCGCGATTCGTTCGCGGCGGGTACGTAGACTGAATCGAAATGCAAGCCGTGAACGTCGGGCACGCTCGGCGGCGTGAGCGCGATCTGCAGCGAGAGCGATTCATCGAGCTTGCGCGCCATCTCGCGCGTCGCTTCGTCGACGTCGGAGATTTCGTCGTTGCCGCCGATGGGAGTCGTTGGTTCCCGCCGCGCGAGGTGTGCGGCGTTCTCGCTTAGATGACGAAGCCGCCGGACGGTGCGAAGGCCGAAGATCGCAGCAAATGCAAGCGAAAGCAGTATGCCGGTAGCGGCAACTGCCAGCATGAGCCGATCCAGTAACGCTTGTTCGGCACGCAGCGTGGCGATCTGCTTGTTGTAACCGGTGATCTGTCGAGCGTAGATGGCAGCTTTAGCTGCGACGAGTTCGCTGCCGAGCTTTTGAATATCGGTCCTGGAGCCGTATTGCTGCGCCTCTTGCTTCTTGCCGGCCCGCAACAACGCCATGAAGTGGTCGACGTAGGGAAAGACCGCGCGCATATCGCCGATGAAACGAAGCGAAGCGGCGCGTTCTTCGGCATCGTTGCCCGTCGCACGCAGTAGGCGCGCGTAGCGCACCGATGCTTCGCTCCTGAGGGCCGCGTACCTACGCAGGTCGGCCGGCTTGCCCGTGTGCATATAGTCGTCGGCAGCGACGTTGATCTCGTCGAGCAGGCCGTAGACCTGGTTTGCCGCAAGTTGAATGGCAGCGTAGTGTTGCGAAATCGCAAAACTCTGTTGCGGAATTCGCTGCATGGCGAGCGAAATGCCGAGGATCGCAATAAGGAACGCGAGCGGCAGAGCGCATAGAGCAACGATCTGCGCCCGAACACCAAAGGCGCGAGGCACGAGCATACCCTTACCCGCTTCTACGGAGAACGTAACACGCATGCACGAGGAGATCTTCGACGCACTCGTCGTCGGTGCTGGCACGGCCGGCCTCTCGGCGGCCGTCGCGCTTGCGGAGTCGGGACTGCGCGTTCGCGTCGTGGAGGCGCGCGACCGGCTCGGGGGGCGGGTGCGCTGGTGGAACCTTCCGCGGCCCGGCGAAGCGACCGCGGAACTCGGCGCGGAGTTCGTTCACGGTCCCGCTGTGGAAACGCGCGAACTGCTGCGCGCTGCCGGGGAGCGTCCGGTCGAGGAACGCGGTTCGACATGGACGTTCGTCGACGGGCGCCTGGAGCGTGACGACGACGATTTCGGCGGCGCGAATCATCTGTTGGATGGCGTTGCCTCGCTCGAGCACGACGAGAGCGTGGATGCATATCTCGCGCGCTTCGCGCACGACCCGCACAAGGCGGAAGAAGCCGCAATGGTGCGCGCGTTCGTCGAAGGTTTCGACGCGGCCGATCCCACCGACGCGAGCGTTCGCGGCATCGCGCAAGAGTGGCATTCCGGCGTGGATTCGACGGCGGCGCGGCCCTCGATGGGCTATGCACCGCTCGTCGCGTTGTTGCAATCGCGAGCGGAAGCGGCCGGCGTTTCGTTCGCGCTGGAAGCCGCCGTAACGGAGATTGCATGGGGTGATTCCGGCGTCGAAGTGCACGCGGGCGGCGTCGCCGAGCGCGCGCGCTGTGCGATCGTGACGGTGCCGCTCGGCGTATTGCGCCACGGCGACCTGCGCTTCGAACCGGCGCTGCCGCAAGAGAAACGACAGGCGATCGAAGGCGTCGCAATGGGCGATGCCGTGCGCGTGGTCATGCTCTTTCGGGAGCCGTTTTGGACGACGATCGACGGCGGCGCCTATCGCGATGCATCGTTCTTTCGAACGCCGAAAGGCCCGTTCGGTGCGTTCTGGACGCAGTACCCGCAACGCGACGACACCGTCGTCGCATGGGCCGGCGGCCCACGCACCTCGGCTCTTCGTGCCGAGAAGACGGGATTGGGATTTGCCGCCGCGCGCGCGTTCGGCGCGCTCTTCGGTGACGAGTTCCTCGCCGTGCGCTCGATGGAGATGAGCCGCAGCCACGATTGGCTGGGCGATCCATACGCGCGCGGCGCGTATAGCTATTTGCTCGTAGGAGGCGGCGACGCGCGGTCGGAACTCGCCCGGCCCGTTGCACCGCTCTTTTTTGCGGGCGAAGCATGTGCGGACGACGGTCAAGCCGGAACGGTGAACGGCGCAATCGTGACGGGACGGCGCGCAGCAAGGCAAGCGCTGGACTATCTTGGAGCGAAGCGCGTCTGAGCCGGGACGTCGTCACGTACATCACGGTTCGCGAAGACGAGCCCGAGTCATAAGGAGTCGAACATGTTAAAACAGCGCGCGCTCGGGTCCCAAGGGCTGACCGTTTCCGAATTGGGGCTGGGATGCATGGGCATGAGCCAGTCCTACGGCACCGCGCAAGAGCGCGACGAACGCGAATCGATCGCAACGCTTCATCGAGCGATAGAACTTGGCGTAACGTTCTTCGATACAGCCGAAGCGTACGGCCCCTACGCGAACGAAGAACTGCTCGCGCGGGGGCTCGGCTCGAAGCGAGACGACGTCATTATCGCAACGAAATTCGGTTTTACGTTTGGCGACGGGCGCATCAGCGGCGTCGATAGCCGCCCCCAACACGTGCGCGAAGCGGTGGAAGGATCGCTGCGCCGATTGAAAACCGACCGCATCGATCTGCTCTATCAGCATCGCGTTGATCCAAACGTGCCGATCGAAGAGACGGTCGGCGCGATGAGGGAACTCGTGCACGCCGGGAAGGTACGCTTTCTCGGGCTTTCCGAGGCGGGAGAGGCAAACATCCGCAAAGCGCACGCGGTGCATCCGATAAGCGCGCTTCAGAGCGAGTATTCGCTATGGGAGCGCAACTTGGAACCGAAGATCATTCCCTTGTTGCGCGAACTCGGCATCGGGCTCGTGCCGTTCTCTCCGCTCGGCCGCGGCTTTCTCACCGGAAAGGTCAAGCGCGCGGAGGAGTACGACGAAAGCGATTTTCGCCGCAACGATCCACGCTATCAAGGTGAGAATTTTGACGCGAACATGCGCGCGGCTGGAATCGTACGCGAAATCGCCGCGCGAAAGGGCGCGACCCCCGGACAGATCGCGCTCGCATGGCTACTGCACAAAGGCAACGACGTCGTGCCGATTCCGGGCACGAAGCGCCGAAGCTATCTCGAACAAAACGTTGCCTCTGCGGACATTGCGCTGAGTCGAGACGAGATGCAGACCCTCGACGAGGCGCTATCGCCCGAAAACGTCGCGGGGCCGCGCTATGGCGCCGCGCAGATGGCTATGGTCGATCGCTGAAGCGAAAATAGGCCGACGCGATCAAGCACGTCAACGCGAATTCGGACCAGTTGCCGTGCGCGCCCGGATGCGAGGCCAGCGCTGGAATCCACACGAGCACGCCGAACGCCGCGACCATCGATGCGGTCAACGCAGCGGCCAGGCGCGCGCGTAGATTGAAGATCAACGCGATCGCCGCCAGTCCGAAGGCGGCGGTCGTGAGGACCGCCCAAAACGTCGGACCGAATGGAATCCATGCCGGGACCATTGCCGCGGTTATGCCGAAATACACGATCTGCGCCGCGGCGAACGACAGGGCGGAAAGGCCGAGTCCGATGCGCGCGGCCGAAGGGGCGAGCACCGCGGTTGCGCCGCACAGAATCGCGACCTGCTCGAAGAAGCCGTCGTACGCGTCGAACGCGCGCGGCGCTGAAACAATCGCCGGAATGCATGCGAGGGTGAAGATGGCGTAGAGTACGCCGAGCGAGATGGAGCCCATGCGCGCGCCGCCGGGAGCGGCCAAGACGACGGCGCTTGCGAGCAGCGCGACCATCAGGACGTCGCCCACGATCGCGCCGAACGGCAAACGGAGGATGCCGTAGAGGCTCTGCCACGTTTCGACATCGTGCCAGAGGATCGCGATGACCCCGAAAAGCACGGTGGACGCGGCAAAGGCTATCCGCGCGGACGACTCGCGAAGCATACCGGCGGAACGTCGAAGCGCCGCTTCGCGTGACGAGCTGTGCGGCGCTTGAGTGTTGAGGCTAGCCCCGCGGGCTAATTGCGGCGCGCTTCGCCGGCGCGATAACGGTAGACGATGCGGCCCTTCGTCAGATCGTAGGGCGACAGTTCGACGTCGACGCGATCGCCGGGAAGAATCTTGATGTGATGGCGGCGCAGACGGCCCGCGATATGCGCGAGAATGGTGTGGCCGTTGTCGAGTTCGACGGAGAACGTCGTGCTCGGAAAGACCTGTTTGACGCTGCCGTAGACTTCCAGCGGCGCCTCTTTGGTATCGACGGCGGCGGCTTTGGCCTCACGGGCTTTTGGTGGACGGCGATTTCTCGTAGCGATCGTAGTTCTCTCTTTGCTTCTTAGCGGCGGCGGCGACGGAACGTACGGCGCCGAGGTTGTGGTTTCGTTTCAAGGCTATACCCGGCGGCGGCGTCGCTTAGCGGATGGGCGACCCGTTCGGCGCGGGTCCCGATGGTGCTTTCGATCTTCGCGAAGAGATCCGTTTCATCATACGAGACGAAGGTGATGGCATCTCCGCTCTTCTGCGCCCGGGCCGTCCGGCCGATCCGGTGGATATAGTCGGCGGGCTCCGCTGGGACGTCGTAGTTGATCACGTGGCCGAGGTCGTTGACGTCGATGCCGCGGGCGGCCACGTCGGTCGCGACGAGCACGCGGTAGCGGCCCTTCTTGAAGGCGTCGAGGGCGCGGGTGCGCTGGGACTGCGTCCGGTCGCCGTGGATCGATTCGGCCCCGACGTTGTTGCGGGCGAGGGCGCCGGCAAGACGGTCGGCCCGCGCTTTGGTGCGCGTAAAGACGATCGCGTTATAGATGCTGTTGTCCGAAAGCAGATCGAGCAGAAGCGCCGTTTTTTTCGCTTGATCGACGGCGTAGACGCTTTGCCGAACGGTATCGACGGTTGCGGCGGTCGGCGCGAGATTCACGCGTACCGGGTCGCTCAAGAGTTCGTTTGCGAGCGCGCCGGCGGCGCCGGCGATCGTTGCGGAAAAGAAGAGCGTCTGGGTTCTATTCGGCAGCTTTGCGATGATGCGACGTACCCCGGGCAAGAAGCCCATGTCCAGCATGCGATCGGCTTCGTCGAGCACGAGGATGCCGATCTTTCCGAGACGCGCTTCACCTTGTTGCATCAGGTCCATCAAGCGTCCCGGCGTCGCAACGATGATGTCGCTGCCGTCGCGAAATGCGCGGATTTGCGGCCGCATCGCGACGCCGCCGTAAATGGGCGCAACGCGCAGCTTCGTGTGCTTTGCAAGATGACGCAGATGTTCGGTAATCTGCTGCGCGAGTTCGCGAGTGGGCGCGAGAATCAGCGCACGTGGTTCGCGCGAAGCTTCGTCGCGCAAGAGTGCTTCCAGCAGCGGCAAACCAAAGGCGGCGGATTTTCCGCTGCCGGTTTGGGCGCTAGCAAGAATGTCGCGGCCTTCGAGGGCCGGCGGAATTGCCATACGCTGGATGGGCGTAGGCTCGGTGAAGCCGAGATCTTCAATTCCGCGAAGGAGCACGCCGCTCAGCGGCAGTTCTGAAAATGTACTGATGTGGACCAATCTTTATCAAGTGGGCGCAATTTATCGACCACTCGAAAGATCGCGCTGAGGGGGACTATGGCTCAAAACCCCACGATACACGAAGAGTTGCATCCTTCATCAGACAAATATCGCTTCGGCCCTACCGGCGAGGCTCGCGAGGCCGTCAGCCTGAACCGGGGGGGGGTGGGAGACGGACGCAAGCGCCGGCACGGGCGTCGGTCTACGAGCGCCGAGCAGAATATGAACGAACATCCCCGAGCTACAGACCTTATCGCCCGCATGTGTCGAGCGCTTCTCGGCGTGCTCGCGTTCGGCGCGGCCACGGCATACGCGTTTGGCGCGGTGGGGCATCGAACCGAGATTCCGGCTGTAAAAACGGCGGTCGCGCCGCCGCTCGACCCGTCGCTGCGCTCGCCGCTCTGGCAAAAAGCCGTAACGGCGCGCGATTTCATCGACTTTTCGACGCTGCGCGCTGCGTCGATGACGACGACCGCGTATTTACTCTACGACGACCGCAATCTCTACGTCGCATTCCGTTGCGAGCAACGCGTACCCATCACCGCGTCGCAGACCATCGACAACGCGAGCGTGAGCACCGACGACCACGTCACCATATGGATCGACACGTCGGGAACCGGAGCGAGAACCTACGCGTTTAGCGCGACGCCGCACGGCGTCCACAGCGAATCGTCGAGCGAAAACGCGCGGTACGCGCCGCCGTGGCGTTCGGTCGCCGCAGCGTACGACGGCGGATACACCGTCATGATGGTGATCCCGCTTTCGGATCTACGCTCTCAAGCGGGACCGAACGAACGCTGGCGCATCAATTTCGAGCGTTATGTCGCGGCGACGAACAGCGATTATTCGTGGGCATTCGAGCCGTCGCAAACCAATGCGTCGACGCCGCAGAACTGGCCGTTGCTCACGGGAATTCATCTCGCGGCGAACGCGACGCGTCCGCACCCGTATGCCGACGTGTATGCGCTCGAGAGTGCCGGATCCGACCGCGACCGGTTTCAAAACGGCATCGGTCAATTCAAACGGATCAGCCCAAGAGTTGCCGGGATCGACGTTACCTATCCCGTCACCGACACGTTGGCGCTGGTGGGAACGTACAATCCCGATTTTTCGAACGTCGAGGAAGATCAAACGGCGATCTCGCCTCAAGAGTTCGCCCGCGTCTACAATGAGTACCGGCCGTTCTTCGCGCAGGGTGCGCAGTACATCAACGCCGTTCCGCAGATCTCCCTCTTCGGAGGTGGCGACTCGATGTTCTATACGCCGTCGATCGGCATCTTCAATAGCGGCTTAAAAGCGGAAGGCACCATCGGGCGCAATGCAATCGGCGCGCTCAACGTTGCCGGCCCTTCGTTCGACGATGCGGCGTACGGCTACGCCTATACGACGCCCGATAATGCGTTGACGCTGAGCAGCGAAGGCGTCTTTGCCCGCCACGATGCGTTAAACGACGATACCGTGGGCTTCGGCGCATCTCAAACCAACCGGCATTCAGGCCAATTCACCGATGCATTCTTCGGTTCCGAGAGCGGGATGGCTGTCGTGAATGCCGGCCCGTCGCGTGCGACCATCTTCGCAGAAGGTTTGCGCAACGCGCATATTTTGATCGAAGGAATCTATCAAAACGTCGGCTCGGGTTATGCGCCGATCGACGGGTATACGGCGATCAACGACATTCGTGGCCCCGGTGCCATCGCACAGTATTCCGGAGTCGGCTCGGCACGCAGCGGCATCCAGTCGTACAGCCTTTCGGTCTTCGGAGATCGCTATCTCGACCGCCTCGGAAACGTTCACGAAGCTGACGTCAACGCGTTCTACCGGCTATCGTTCAAGAATCTCTTTTCCATCAGCGGGTTTGCCGGTCCGAGCGAACTCGGCCAATACACGTACAACCGCCGCCAGGTTTCGCTCGGGTACGGCGACAACACGCCTTCGCCGATGAGCGTTTCGTACACGTGGGGGCCGTTCGGTGGCCTCTACGTTCAGCAAACCGCTGCATCGATCACGCGCGTCATCGGGCCCTATGGCATCTCGTTCGAATACGACGGCAATGTCGAACGGCTCGGTGCGGGCGGACCGATTCGGGATTCGCAATGGTTGCGCCGCGTCGCCTTCTCGCGTACGTTTGGGCGCAACGCTTCGATTGCGATCAACCTGCGTTCCATCAACGGCACGGGCGGCTTTGCAACGCCCGGTACGAACGTCGCGCTCTTGTATCAGCAGCGCTTCGCGAATCAGGACATGTTGTATCTGGAATACGGCACGCCGGCCGCGCCGCAGACGCTGCATCGCTTCATCGTGAAATACGTCTTTCACGTCGGCGGTGCGACGGGAACCTAAATGGATCGCCGCTCGAGCGCGCGCGCGTGCGCCTCGAGGCCCTCGGCGCGCGCCAGACGTGCGGAATCGCGCAGAAGCTCGCTATCGGGGCGATCGACTTCCTGAAACGTGCGCACCGTCATGAACGTGAGGACCGAAAGGCCCGACGAAAAACGCGCGGTTCCGCCGGTCGGGAGCACGTGATTTGGACCGGCCCCGTAATCGCCGAGCGCTTCGGCTGCGGTGGAACCGTCGAAGAGCGCGCCGTACGCGCGCAGCGCAGGGCGCAATGTTCGAGCGCTATGCCCGTGCAATTCGAGGTGTTCGGGAGCGACGGAATTGACGATCTCCGGCGCGCGCTCGAGCGGCACGATGCAACACCACCCATTGCGTTCGAGTGCGATGCGAGCGATTTCGCGCGTTGGGAGCGCGGTCAACTGCTCTGCGAGTTCCACGTCGACGTCGCGCGCGAGACGTTCTGAATCCGTCAGTAAGAGCGCGCGTGCATCGACGTCGTGTTCGGCTTGAGCGAGCAAATCTGCCGCAACCAGACGCGGGTCTGCATCGCCGCCGGCGACGATCAACACTTCGCTCGGCCCTGCCACACCGTCGATTCCGCATACACCGTAGACCGCCCGCTTTGCCGCAGCAACATACGCGTTACCCGGTCCCACGATGATATCGGCCGGCGGGATGCTTTCCGTACCATAGGCGAGCGCGGCAATCGCTTGTGCGCCGCCGATTTGCACGACGCAATCGGCTTTCGCGATCGATGCGGCGGCAAGTACGACGGGCGTAAGCCGTGGCGACGCGACGGTGATTGAAGCTACGCCCGCAACGCGCGCGGGAATGACCGCCATGAGCAGCGACGACGGCAGCGGATACCGCCCGGCGGGAACGTACGCGCCGGCACGCTCGAGCGGCTGCAGCTCGTGTCCGATGCGCCCCCAGGGCGTGGCGATCGTGCAATCGGAAAACGCGCCACGCTGCGCGCGAGCGAACCGCTCGATACGCTGCGCGGCGCCGTCCAGCGCTCGTCGAAGGCCGGCATCGAGCGTCCGATAGGCGTCGCTTAACTCTTGCGCGCTCGCCACGCGAGGCGCCGGATCGCCGAAGCGTTCGGCATAACGCGCGACCGCCGCGTCGCCGTCCCGCCGAACGTCATTCAGAATCTTCGATACATCCGGCAATGCCGGTGGCCGTGCCGCGATGGCGTGTCCCGGAGCGATGCGCCGCAGCGAGATGCGCGTCATCGCGCGCGTGCCGCCAATTGATACATGACGTCGTCGATGCCGACGCCGGACGCCTGCATCTTCACCGACATAAAGTACAGCAGGTCGGCGCATTCCCACGCAACCTCGTCGCGCGTCCGTGCGTCGGCGACCTCTTGCGCCTCTTCCAGCAATTTCACTTCGAGAAATTTCGCATCGGCGAGTAGCGCGTTCGTGTATGAATCCGTGCCGCCGCTGCGCGCGCGTTGCGCGATTCGGCCGAGAAGATCGTTCCACGAAAAGGTGGTCTGTGAAAAGCAGCGCGCTTCGCCGGAGTGGCACGTCGGCCCGGCTTGTTCGACGCGGAAGATCAGCGCATCGCGATCGCAGTCGATCTGCACGCGCCGCAGCCGTTGCCGGTTTCCGCTAGTTTCGCCTTTGCGCCACAGTTCGCGTCGCGAACGGCTCCAGTACGCGCCGATACCTTCGCGCAGCGCGACGCGAAGCGAATCCGCGCTGGAATAGGCGGTCATGCGGACCGAGCCGTCTTCGTCGTCGCAGACGACCGTGGGAACGAGTCCGTCGCCTTTTTCGAAATCGACCAGCGCGACGAACGCTTCGATGGGATCGAGCACGCTCGTATACACCGCCATGCCGACCTGCGCGTCGATGCCGAGTGCGTCGAGCGCGCGGATTTCCGCAACCGAACGGATGCCGCCGGCGACGGTGAGCGTTCCGTCGATCGCGCCACGCAAAGCGCGCATCCGATCGATATCGATTCCGCCGAGCATACCTTCGCGCTCGACGTCGGTGAAGAGAAAGCCGCTGCAGTATGGTGCCAGACGCGCCGCGCGTTCTTCGGGCGACTCGTTCTGGAGAACTCGCCACCCGTGGGTTGCGACGCGATTACCGCGTGCGTCGATGGCGACGATCGTTCGATCGCGTGGAAGCAAGCGCAGCAGTTCCGGCGTCGCCGCGGTTCCCAAGATCACGCGCCGTGCGCCCGCGCGCATGTATCGCCGGGCCGTCTCCGCATCACGGATGCCGCCCCCCACGCGGCACGGTGCGATGCGGCATAGCGCTTCGATCAGCTCGCGGTTGCTTCCGCGATTCATCGCTGCGTCGAGATCGATCACGGCGACCTCACCCAAACGCCCGAAGCGTTCTGCGATCGCGACGACGTCATCCCGTTCGAGCACCAGCCGTTGCCCTTGTTGCAACTGCACGGCCTTGCCGTTGATCAAATCGATGCTGCAAACGATCACGGCCGCACCTGAAACCCTGCTTGCGAACACGCGTCTTTAACCTCGCGTATTCCCGTGCGCTGGTAGTGAAAGATCGACGCGCCGAGCGCCGCATCGGCGCCCGCGCGAAAAGCATCGGCGAATGCGGCAGCGTCGCGCGCGCCGCCGGAGGCAACCAACGGAATCGAAACGCTCGATCCGATCAGGCGAAGCAAGTCCAAGTCGAAGCCCGCGGCCGTGCCGTCGCGGTCGACGGCCGTGACGAGCAATTCGCCGGCACCGTAGCGCTCGCCGATACGCGCCCACGCGACCGCATCGATCGGTAACTCGCGCGTTCCGCCATGTGAGGCCACCACATAGCCGGACTCGCGCTTCCGCACGTCCATCGCGAGCACCACGCATTGCGATCCGAATCGCTCGGCGGCGCGCGTGAGTAACGCCGGGTCCGAAAATGCCGCGCTATTGATAGACACTTTGTCGGCGCCGGCATCCAGCATGCGCGCGACGTCGTCGATGCTGCGAATGCCGCCACCGGCGGTGAGCGGTATCGAGATCGCACGCGCCACCGCGGCAATCGTCGAAGCCGAAAAATCGCGGCCCGCCGTCGTTGCGGAGATGTCGAGAACGACGATTTCGTCGGCTCCTTCGCGGTCGTACCGCCGCGCGAGTTCCACCGGATCACCGGCATCGCGAAGAGCTTCGAAGCGGCGTCCTTTCACCACGCGGCCGTCGTCGATATCGAGGCAGGCGACGATGCGCTTAGCCGGCATGAGCAACGCCTTTCAACGAGAGAAACTGTTGGAGAAATCGTTGACCGTATGCGCCGCTGCGTTCGGGGTGGAACTGCACGCCGATGGTATTGCCCGTGCGAGCCGCAGCGCAAAACGTTTGCGTCCCGAACGACGCGGTCGCGACGCTTGCGCGTGAATCGTGCAACGCATAGCCGTGCGTAAAGTACGCCCACCCAGCGGGCACGATTGCGCTGCCCGCTTCGATGCGGCTCCATCCGACGTGCAGACGTCTGGGCCCCCGGAGCGCGCGTACCGCGCCGTCGAAGATGCCGAAGCCGCGTTCCTCGGGCGCTTCGTCGCTCGTTTCGCACAGGATCTGAAAACCGGCGCAAATGCCGAGAATCGGCTTGCCTTCGGAGCACGCCCGCGCGATCTCGTCGCGTACGCCCATCTGCTCGCTGCGGCGAAGAATGTATCCCGCATGCGCGACCCCGGGTAACACGATCGCATCCGCGCTCGCGATCGCTGGGGCGCTGCTCGCGAGAAACGGCGCCGCGCCGGCGCGCTCGAGGGCGATGAGGACGCTCGTGCGGTTAGCGGCGCCGTAGTCGACGACCGCGACACGCTGGGCCTTCATGCCAACATTCCTTTCGTGGAGAGATAGCCGTCGAACGATGCGTCGAGTTGCCAGGCTTCCCGGCACGCGCGGCCCAAGGCCTTAAAGGCGGCTTCGATGACGTGGTGCGGGTCGGCGCCCGCAAGGCGGTCGACGTGCAACGCGCAGCCCGATTCCATCGCGAACGTCGTTAAAACGTGCGCGATCATCGGAGCGGCGAGATCTTCGATTCGTTCCGGAAGCGGGCCGAGTTCGATGCGCGCATAGGGGCGGCCGCCGAAATCGAGCGAGCAGCGCACGAGCGCGTCGTCCATCGGCAGCACGATGGTCGAGAAACGCGCGATGGTGCGCCGGTCGCCGAGGGCTTGCGCGCACGCTCTGCCGACGGCGATTGCGGCGTCTTCGATGAGGTGATGTTCGATCCGATCCAGCGAACGAGCGTTCACGACAAGCGCGACGCGAGCGTAGAACGCCCATTGAGCGAGCAGGTGATCGAACATCGCGATGCCGGTATCGATCTGCCGCTCGCCGTTAGCATCCAGCGAGAGCGCGACCGATATCGAGGTTTCCGTCGTACGGCGTTCGCACGTACCGTTACGCACCACGCACCTCGCGCATGATTTCCGGTAGCGCGCAAAGCAGCGCATCGGTCTCGCGTTCCCCCGCGGCGCTCACGCGCAGGCACGTGCGCAGTGCGGCGTGCTCGAAGCGCCGGAGGGCGATGCCGCGGGCGGCAAGACGTCGAGCGATCTCTTGCGCATCGCGCAGCTCGAAGAGCGCGAAGGGCGCGCATCCGCGCCAGACGTTCGACGCGTACGGCGCGAACGCGCTTTCGACGGCGTCGAGACTGCGTATCGTCTGCGCGCGGAGTGCGACGGCATATGCCGCGGAGGCCGCCGCGTCGTCGAGATAGGCGAGCGCGCCCGCGATCGATGGCGCGCTCAGTGGAAAGGGCGTGATCTGCGCGCGCAACGTTGCAGCCAGTGTTTTTGGGGCTACGGCATAGCCCACGCGTAGCGCGGCAAGTCCGGCCGATTTCGAAAACGAACCGATCACGACGGCGTTGGGTACGCCTTCCAATGCGCGCAGCAGCGAGCGGTCGGAGAGCGCCAGGTAGACTTCGTCGACGGCAACGGCCGCTTCGGGGAAAGCGCGCGCGAGCGCGATAACGTCGTCGAGCGCGAGCGACTCGCCCGTCGGATTGTTCGGGTTCCCGAGAACGATGAGCTTCGTGCGCGTACTGCAGCGCGCAGCGATCGCGTCGACATCCAACTGCCATCGGCGCTCGTAGGGAACCGCGATCGCATGGGCTCGTGCAAGGAGCGCCGCCCGTTCGTACATGCCGAAGCTTGGATCGGCAAAGACGATCTCGTCGCCGGGGACGGCGAGCGAACGCGCGAGCGCGCAGAGCAACTCGTCCGCCCCATTTGCAAGCACCAGCCGTTCCGGCCGAGTGCCAAGGCGCGCCGCAAGCGTGCGCGCGAGCCGTTCTTGCGCCTCCGCCGGATACCAGCGAATCTGATCGGGCGTTAACGCGCGAAGCGCGCGCACCACGTGATCGGGAACCGCAAGCGGCGCTTCATTGCGGTGCAGGCGCCACAGCACGCCTTCGTCGGAAAGTTCGTACGGCGCGTAGGCGACGGCGCTCATGCGGTCTCCAACACAGCGAGATCGCTGCGAAAAAAGAGGTCGACGATGCGCAAGCCGCGTTCGCGGATCGTCGAGCCGGTGACCACGATGTCGACGATGGCGTCGGCGAGGCCGTGCTCGAGGAGAATCTCGAGCGCGCCGTGGTGATACGAGCGCTCGAGCGAAATGCCGAGATCGCGTTCGATGCGTTGTAACTCGGGCTCGGCGAGTTTCGCATAGCGCGCGCAGATGGCGACGCGCCGCCGGTTTTGCGAAAGCGGGGCGTCGGGCGGCGTGACCAGGCAGAGCGACGGCTTCCCGAAGATCGCTTTGCGGTCGAACCACTCGACCGTTCGGCGCCGCAAGCGTCCGTCGAGGACGGAACCGCCCGCGAGCCACTCCGCGAGCAGATCCTCGCCGGTGAATGCGAGAACGGCATCGCCCTGTGCCGCCAGCATCGATGCGATCGCGGGAACGTCCTCGCCGCGGACACGACAGCGCTTTGCACCGGCGGAGATCCCCGCACTCGTGAGAGCTTTTTCCGCCCGCTCGGCCAAACCGCGATTTTTCGGAACGACGATAATCATGCAATCATCCTGGGAGAAAAACAAAAAAAAACGAGGCCGCGAAGATCGCGACCTCGTCCAAACTGGGATGGACTCGTTACGTCAAGCGATCATCGCACGCGACCGGGCGGTCCGTGATGGTGATGATGCGAGGCGACGTGAACGAAGAACATGTACCGGCTGTTATAGCAGAGCGCACACCGGCTGTCAACGCCTGCCGTAGCCGGCGGCACGCTTTATGCTATGGAGACTCGAATTGGGCGTGATAGACGAAGTTGCCGGAGACGGTTTTGCAGTCACGACGCGCGGGGGAATAGGTGGATTGCAATGCGGCTTTAACTGCCGCCTTTCCGATGGTCGCGTCGGTGGCCTTAAGAATGCGAGCGTTCGACGCTTTGCCGTTGGTTCCAATGGTAACCTCGACTTCTGCCGAGCCATGCGGATGGGCGGCGGCATACATGTCGGGAAGCTTGGGCGGTACCGCGTTCACGACCGACGCGAGTAGCGTGGGACACGCGCTGGAACGAACGGCCGCGATCGTGGGAGGCGTCTGGAATGCAAATGCGAGCAACGCAAAGAGCGCGACCGCGGCGGAAACGACGAGATAATTGGTTTTCATGGAGACCGACTTTCCGTCTAAGATGCGCGCGATGCGACCGATCAACATGCGGCCGGAGCCGATCGCGCTTGGAGTGAGCAGAGGAGGCGTGAAGGGGCGCTGCTGCCCCCCGAGCGCGGCAAGGCACGAAGCATAACGCACGGGGTCGCCGGCGTTGCACACGACCCAATCATCGCAGGCGGCTTCGCGTTCGTTGACCAGTTGATGGCCGATGAGGTACACCCATGGGTTGAAGAACAATGCTGCTTCAAATACGCGTTGAATCAGGTTGCCGAGAACGTCTCGGCGCGAGATGTGCGCGCGTTCGTGAATAAGAATGCAGCGGAGATCGGCTGAGTCGAGATCGCGTAACAAGCGGGCCGGAATGATGACAACCGGACGAATAATGCCGGCCACGATGGGAATCTCGAGGCGATCGGAAGTCATCACGCGTGGCCCGAGCGCATCTGCGGGAACGGCGGAACGACGAATTGCGGCTATGCGGGCGTAGCTTACGACGATCCGCAGTAGACTTAACAGCGCGCCTGCGATCCAAGCGATGCTTAGCCAGGACCCGCTAGTGCGAGCGGCTTGTTGCGTTACCTTCGTCGCAACCGTCGTCGTGTGCACGATCGAACTCGGTATCGCTGAGGGTGAAGCGATCGAAAGCAACGCAGTCAACGGCAGCAGTGCGAGCGCGACGAGGGCCGCGAACCATACGGCATAACGTGTTGCCGCCTGACCTTTGGGTATCGCCGTCGTTACCGCAAACGTGATCCCGACGACGAATGCGCCTTGCCATAGCGTGGTGAGCAAGAACGAGATCATTTCGTGCCCTTGCGCTTTTGCAGCAAACGCTTTATTTGTTCGACTTCCGCGTCGCTCAGCCGGCCGTCGCCGATCAGCGCGACGGCCATATTCCCGGGCGAACTTCCGAAGAATCGATGGAGCACGTGGTCCATCGCCGATTTCGCCGCGTCGTTTCTAGCGACGACCGGATGGTACACGTACGCCCGTCCGTCCTCTTCGTGCGCGATATAGCCCTTGGTTTCGAGCGTACGCAGGGTCGTGAGAACGGTGCTGTATGCCAGCGGTGGCGGCGGCAATACGTCGACGACGTCGGCGACCGTCGCGCGGCCGCGCTCCCACAGTACTTCCATGAGCCGAAGCTCATGATCCGTCAAAACGAGCGCCTTTTTGCGTGACACGGCTGCCTCCGTACGATTACAAATGTAATTGAACTCTAGCAGACGTGAGCCGCCGTGTCAATTAGATTTCTAATTTATCGCCGGCTCGTGCTCGCGAATGCGGTCGAGGTCGGCAATCAGCCCTGGTCCGGCCGGATTCCATCCGAGACGTTCGCGCGTGAGCGCGCTCGAAGCGGGTATGTCGGCGGAAGCCAGCGACGCCATCCATCCGAAATAGCTTGCAGCGTCTTCGGGAGCCATCGATTTCACGGGGACGCCGGCGCGTCGCCCGATCGCTTCGGCAATATCGCGCAATGGCACGCCTTCTTCGGCTATCGCGTGATAGCGCGTTCCGGCTTCCGCACGCGTCTCGAGTGCAAGACGGTAGAGATATGCGGCATTGAGCACGTGCACTGCAGGCCAACGATTCGCGCCGTCACCGACGTACGCAGCGAACCCCTGCTGCTTCGCAATCGCAATGAGAAACGTAATCAATCCGGCTCTGAGCGGGTTGTGTACTTGCGGAAGGCGCACGACGCAAACCCGTGCGGCGCGTGCGGCAACGGCGTCGGCGGCTTCTTCCGAGGCATTGCGCGGAAATTCCGCACTCGAGCCGTGCACGTCGTTTTCCGTTGTGTGACGCCCGGGAGTGCGGGCGCCGATTCCAGCGGTCACGACGAACGGACGATCCGAACCGGCGAGTTCATCGCCCATTGCTTCGATCGCGCGCCGATCGATCTCGCAATTCTCGTGGAATTTCGAAAAGTCGTGAATGAACGCCAGATGAACGACGGCGTCGGCTTTAGCAACGCCCCGGCGCAGGCTCTCGACGTCGGCGATCGATCCGCGATGAACGTCGGCTCCCGCCGCGGCTAACGCATCGGCAGCCGATTGCGAGCGCGCGAGTCCGATCACCCGATGACCGGCTGCGATAAGCTCCGCCGTGAGCGGCGTTCCAATAAATCCCGAGGCTCCGGTTATAAACACGCGCATAATCGCGAATCCCCCTGATGTCAGCTTCTGACATCAGTATATCCGGTGATGTCAACCACTGCCATCATCTGCTATCATTCAGGTGATGAGTCGCTGGGGCCCCAATGCCCGCGATCGCCTGATGGAGGCCGCCATGGACCTTTACGGCGGGCGCGGTTACGAACAAACGACCGTGGCCGAGATTGCCAAGCGTGCGGGCCTAACGGAACGCACGTTTTTCCGGCATTTCAGCGACAAACGCGAGGTGCTATTCGCCGGCTCGCATGAGTTGGAGCAGGCGATGGTTGCGGCGGTCGAAGAAGCGCCGGCCGATGCATCGCCGCTCGCAGCAGCAATGGCTGCGCTGGAACGCATCGCGGAATTCTTTGCCGAGCGAAGGCCGCATTCGCGCCGCCGCCAGGCGATCATCAACGCGAACCCGGAACTTCAGGAACGGGAGCGCAACAAACTTGCGAGCCTATCGGTCTCGCTCGCGTATGCGCTACGCGAACGAGGAGTGAGCGAATCGCGCGCGATTCTCGCCGCGGAGATGGCCATCGCCATCTTTAAACTTGCCTTCGAACGGTGGCTAGAGGACGCCAAGCAACGCGACATGCTCTATCACGTGCGGTCGGCGCTCAAGGATTTAAAATCCGTCGCGCTTTCTTGAGCACCAAGCATCAGACGCCGAGCGGAGACGGTTTGAATCGCAAGACCTTCCTGGGAAGCCTGGATGAACAAGTTGGGCCGATGGCTATTCGAGCGACCTTTAGAGTATTGCCGACCCAAAGAGCAGGCGACAAGCGGGCGGCGGCATTTTCCGCTCTTGCAGATCGACGCTTGAGAAACCGGCGCTGCGGATCGTAGCCTCCATGTCGCGATCCAGGTGGCAATTCGCGCAAACTCGGCACCATAAGGGCGTGATAAACGATTGAAATCGCCGGCAAGCGCCTATATCGCGGACGTGCTCCATGGTGACGAATCGGCCACCCGGCTTAAGAACGCGCAACACTCGTTGCAACGTCCGCGCCGGATCGTCTACGCTGCAGAAAACAAGCGTTGCAACGACGGCATCGATAGTGCCTTCCGGGATCGCATCGAGCGCTTCATCGCCATTCGGCACGATCTCGATCTGCGTGGACAGATGCTCCGCTCTCGCTACCGCGTTCCCGCGCATCGATCGATTCGGTTCCAACGCGCGAACGCGCGCGCTTTCCGGATAAAACGGAAAGTTGAGCCCGGTGCCCGCTCCCAGTTCGACGACGGTTCCGCTGAGAGGCCGGAGGAGTTCCGCCCGAATTGGTGCCAGGAGCTTTCGTTCCATCTCCCGGGTCAAGCCGTCGTAGATCCACCCAATCATGCGCGCTTGTTTCGGCTAGGTGTGCATTGGGGCAGCGTGATCGGCGCTTTGTGCGGCAAGCCACTCATGAATTGCTTCGATCGCGGCGGGATCCGTTGCCACGAACGTAATCTTTCCGCCCATCGCCGTATCCGCATAGCGGACGGCAACGAGATCCGCTTCCATGCCTGAAAGCCCGGGCATGGTTTTTCCATGAATGTATGCGGGATCGGAATAGTCGCCCAGCACAAATTTCGCAGCTTCAAACCGAAGATGCTGACGTACCAAAGCAATTTGTTTTGGATCCATATTCTGCACCATTATTTCGAGCGTGCCACCGGCGCTGTTTGGCGTGAACATGTGCATTGCGACTTTCATATCAAACGGCATCACCTGCGCACCGTGCGACATGACCATATCGTGATGCGCGCTCGTCGTGTCGGCCAGCGCAGGCGCGCACGTTGCGACGAGCAAGGCACCAATCATAATGAGTTTAGCTTTCATTTAGGACCTCGGACAGGATTGAAAGGGATTCCAGAACGGCGGACCGGCGATCGGAAGGTATCGCTTCAAATACTTTCGAAAATTTAGCGGCTCGTGATTTTGCGAGATTTCGTGCGACCGTAGATCCGAGTGCGGTTAGGCGCAGCCGCAAAATGCGTGAATCGGTTTTGTCGCGCGTTCGCTCGAGCCAGCCGCGCTTTTCCAGCAGCGCCGAAATGCGGCTGACGGTACTCTTTTCCAGTTTGAGTTTTGTCGCCAGGCGGTTCTGCGAAATGCCCGGTTCGCGCGAAAGTTCCAACAGCGTTTGAGCCTCGGCGACGGAAATCGGCTGGCCGCATGGCGTCCGATCGGGGCGGTGAAGCCCAAGCGCGCGGACCAAGGATACGATTTCTTCTTGGAAGGAAAGCGCCGACGGAAGGTCGCGAAGTTTAGTTGAGGTACGCAACGGTTGTAGACTACAACTATTGCGAAAGCATGTCAAGGCGATCTCGATCGCGATCGCGTGAAAATGCCTACCTTACGCATCCAGGGTGTGATCGAAAGCGTCTGCATCAAGTGCGCGCGCGCCTTTTACAGAGTAGCCCGCGTGCGACGCATCTGAAGAACGAAGGGATGGATGCCACAACGGCATAGCGAATTCGGGGGGCCGTGTTCACCCGCCGCGATTTCGTTCGCATGATGGGTCTAATCGCCGGTCCGTCAGGCGCCATATCGGGTTTCGGAATCCCACGAAGAGCATTAGCTATGAATGACCGATCATCGCCTCCTGTCGAGCCATGGGAAGACGGATTGCGAACCGGCGGTGACCCTGGCACGTTGGAGTTTTGGTATTTCGATACGGTCCTGGACGATGGCTCGACCGCCGGCTTCAACTTCTTTACGCGGCCGCCAACGCAGCTAGCCGGTCCCCTCAAGCCGCGAGTAAGCATCAATATCGGCAGGCCGGATTTGCGTCGGGTGCGAGAAGTCATCGACTTTCGTGCCGACGAGTTTTCCGCTGCACGCGATCACTGCGACGTGCGTATCGGTCCGAATCGCGCTTCGGGCACTTTGGTTGACGGGTTCGGACGCTATGAGATCAACCTCACCGGAAAAGACGCCTCGGCAAATCTCGTGTTTCGCGGCGAAGTACCGGCTTGGCGTCCCGGGCCGCGCGATGGCGAATTGAAACCCGGGATCGTTTTTGCCTGGCTCCCCTTCATTCCATACGGTAGCGTCGAAGGCACGCTCACCTATGACGGCACGGTGCATCACGTACGCGGAACCGGCTATCACGATCACAACTGGATGAATATCGACATGACGAAGATCGTCGATCATTGGTACTGGGGCCGAGCGTACACGAAGAAGTATCGACTCGTTTTCGCGGAGGTGTTCGGGCGCCCGGCGGCGCTTGGGAGTGCCCCAATTTCCGCTTTTTTAGTGGCTCGCGATACTTCGATCGTGCTCGGGGACTACGGTCAAGGCATCCCGCTAACGCTGCGGGAGGGCGATGTAACGATGGGACCAGGCGGACAGACGTATCCGCAGGATCTGGATTTCAATTGGTCCGGGTCGCAGGGGCGCGTGCATCTTGCATTGCGCAAGCCGAGCATCATTGAGTCGTTTCCCGTGGAGCCCGGTAATGGGTGGTACTACCGTTGGAAATCGGAACTCGAACTGACGGTTGATCTCGACGGGGCGCACGTCATAGACCACGGGGTAGCTGTCTATGAACGGTTGCTTCTCCGATAAGCTTTCATTAGTGTTTCATCTGTGAGAGCAAAACGGTCTATGGTATGGAATCGGCATTGTGCACTCGTTCAAGAACCAATGGACATTGGGCCCGTGCGCACTCGATGGTGAGCGTGGCAGAATCAAAGCATGGATACGCCGAACATCCGATGCGTCACGCTGAACGACGCACATGCGATCGCAGAGATCTATCGTCCAATTGTCGAATCGACCGTCATTTCGTTCGAATACGAACCGCCTGATGCGCGAGAGATGCGGCGCAGAATCGGAGCGGTGCTCCGTTCATATCCTTGGCTTGTTGCAGAGCTCGATGGCGTGGTCGCCGGTTACGCATACGGGCATCGACATCGCGAGCGCGAGGGTTACCGGCACTCCGTCGAGGTGAGCGTTTATCTGGCAGAACGCGCCCGCGGGCGCGGCATCGGACGCATGTTGTACGCGGAATTGTTCGAGCGTCTCCGAACCCAAGGGCTTCATCGCGCCTTCGCAGGGATCGCACTTCCGAATAACGCGAGCATCGCGCTGCATGAGCGCTGCGGGTTTCAACCAATCGGCATCTTTCCCGAGATCGGCCGCAAATTCGACCGTTGGGTCGACGTTGCGTGGTATCAGCGGTCGGTACAAAACCGAGCTTCATTAACAGCAGATACACCGTAGTCAGCGCGCGCCCACCGTGTACTCACATGCTGGGCTGCTCTACGGATGCGACGATGGTCTTGCTCAGGCCCCAGGTGAGAGGTACGCCGACGATGGAGACCACTACGAGCGCGCCTCCGGCGATCAAAAAGAGCAGCTCTATATGCGGCTGCGCGATCAGACCGCTCAGAGCGAGCGACGCGGGTGCAATGCCGATCGAAGAGAGCGTAACGAGACTCATGACGCGCCCGAGCATCTCCCGCGGCACGCCGGTTTGCAGCGAAGAAAGAATATATACATTAAGGTAACCGGCGATGGCGCCGCCGAGTGCCAACGCGATAAAGATGTATGCGATCGGCAGAGGAAGCGCGAGCGAAGCAAGGCATAGCCCGAGTAGCGCCGCGCCGCCTAAAACATCGAGCAGCAATGCGCGCCGTCGCTTCCATACGCCGGCTAGCACGATGCCTAAGAGCGATCCGATCGCCGAAGCCGTTACGAGCGCGCCGAAGTATCCGGCAGATCCAAAGCGGGCGTGCACAAGCGTCACGATGCCGACTTGCGACGCACCCGTTAGGCAGAAATTGACGCTTGCGACAACCAGAAGCAACATGCGTAGCAACGGGTCTCGCGCCACGTAGGCGATACCGTCGCGGACAGCAGCAAGAATGCTATTTGTCTGTACCAGAGCGTCTTCGGGAGCCGCTATGGTAAGCAGCGCGAAAATGAGGAACACGAAGCTGAAAGCGTCGACGGCAAACGCTGAAACCAGACCGAAACGCTGGATCAAAAGCCCCGCGAGCGCGGCGCCTGTCAATAAGCACAATTGCGTTGCGGATTGCAGCAGCGAATTGGCTCTAACGATGTCGTCCGCCGGGACGAGACCCGGTACCAAGACCTTTATCGCTGGATTGCTGAATGCGTCGGCCACACCGAAAACGACGGCAACGACATACAGCATCCAGAGCGCTAGAGCGTGGGCCGCGGCGAGCATCGCGACGGCCGCGACGCACAGGGTGAGCGCGAGATTCGCGGCGATCAAGATGGTTCGCGCCGGCATGCGGTCGGAGATGGCGCCTCCTACAAGCATCAGTGCGGCTCTTGGGATCGCGAGGGTGAGCAGAATCGACCCGAGCGCGAGGCCGGAGCCCGTCATCTGAAGCACCAGCCAAGGAAGCGCTATCGTGAAGCAAACGTCGCCCAATTGCGAGAGTAGGGCGCCGAGAACGAAGTTGCGGAAGCCGGCGATACATAACAAGTCCATAATGCGAATGTATATTCACATTCGCATTATGTCAACCCCTCGGCTATACTGGTCTGCGTGAGCGACCAGGTGCATCCCCCAAAGCAACAGCGCAGTCGAGAGACCCTGGCTCGTCTGCTTGAGGCGACTATCGAGACCCTGGAGCGGCACGGTCTCCCGGGAACAACGATCCCGCGAATAGCCGAGGCCGCGAAAGTCGCGCCGGCGAGCATCTATCGGCGATTCCGGGACAAAGAGTCGCTTCTTCGGGCGGCCATAATCGACGTACTAGAGCGCTCCAACGCCACCAATGTCGCTGCAGTTCCGGCGCTCTTAACTGGCCGAACGCTGGACTGGATCGCGGGCGCCTTCGCCCGCTCGATCATCGCTCAATATCGCCTTCGCCCCGGCCTTATGCGAGCGATTATCCGGTTCGCTGAAAATGACAACGACGACGCATTTAAGGCCCATGCAATGTCGCTCGTCGCGGCTAACACAGGCATTATCGTTGATGCGATCGTCGAACAATGCCGAGATGAAATTGCCGATCCCGATCCGCGTCGTGCGGTAACGTTTGCGTCGCTTGCAATTGCGAATATCGTTGAAACGCGCGCGTTAGAGGACTACTCGTTATGGCACGCGATGCTTCCGATGTCCGATGACGAGCTTTGCATAGAACTACAACGCTTGTTCCTCAGTTACCTGAAATCAACGCCGTGAGGAAAACGTCCGACCAACCGTCGCTTGCCATTATGACCGCGCGGCATGGCCGGAGAGATTGTGCCGATGAACGGAGATGATCGCGTGGCGCCGGTGCACGGTGGCAATAAATGGCTTCGAGCTTCGTTGACGATCGGGTTACGGAATTTAGCACAAGCTGTGTACGGCCGAACGTTCGAAATCCCGGAGAGATCCCCGTTATGTACAATGACGCGAATCTACCTTAGGCGCTCCTTTCGGAAATTAACTAGTGCTGTAGCTATAGCTCTTCTCTCGTGTGTTGGGTGTTCTGCAAAGGAAAAGCCGGGGCAGCCAGTACCAAGAGCGGCCAAGGTTGGTACCTTCGGCGTGGGGTGCGTAAGCTATGAGATGCCTGAGAAAGTTGGACCACCGAGCTACTCAACGCGTGACGTCGGTAAGCCTGGTGTTCCCGTATTAACGGCGTTACAGAAGTCGATGATACAGCGTATCAGCAAATATTACGTGCTCGGAAATCTTCGCTTCGCGTTTCTGCCGAGCAGAGAACTCCCTGACGGTTTCGTGGTATTTAACGCAGACCACGGTCCCTGTATCGATGCGGCTCCAGGCTACCAAGTACTCAACACACGAACGAGCGCCTTTTATCAGCCGGGGGAGAACCCTTTCGTGCTACGGGCCGTGCCTGGCGAGGACGCTCCGACACCGGGCCCGTGGTTTCTCCCAAAGACTCGCGCTGCAGATCCGGGTAATGAAGGCGAATCGCCGCACTAGGGCAGACCAGTGTATTGCCCCGTTTCAAGTTCGTTGTGGATCGTCTCTGGGTCGCGCGCCCCTTGTGACTCAACGATGACCGCGCCGTTTTGGTCGGTTCGGAAGATGCGGATACCGTCGTTCCTCAGGCGCTCGATTGTGGACGGAGCCGGGTGACCGAACATATTGTGGCGACCAACCGAGATGATCGCGTAGCCAGGGTGAACCGCGGCGATGAACTCCTGCGACGAACTGTAGGCAGAACCATGATGTCCCACCTTGAGGACCGCCGCGGATAGATCGATACCTTCGCGTAAGAATCGCCGTTCTGCCGCGACGCCTGCATCGCCCGTGAAGAGCATGCGAAACGCACGGTACTGCAGCACGAACGCGATCGAGTTGTCGTTGATCGCGTTCTTGCCGGTAATAAACGGGAGCGACGGTCCGATAAATGTAAGCGTAACGCCGTCGTTCAATCGCCAGATGTCACCGGCGCGCGGATGCACGATCGGCACGCGATCCGACGTCGCCGTATTCAAACAATCGTGATATGCGTGGCCGCCGTACGTCTGACCGCTATCCGCAATTTCGGCGATCACGATCGCGCGTAAAGCGGGCGCGCAACCGCCGACGTGATCGCCATGAGGATGCGAAACGACGAGCGCGTCTAAGCGATGGATGCCTTCCCGCAAAAGAAACGGCACGACGATGCGTTCGCCGACCATCTCCGCAACCGAATCATTCCCGCTGCCGCCGCGTTCCAGCCGGCCTCCGGCGTCGACGAGAATGGTATGGTGGCCGGGCGTTTGTATCACGATTGAATCCGCTTGGCCAACGTCGAGTACCGTAATTCGCAGTTCGCGATGAAGCCTCTGCGGCGGCAATAGCACGAGTGACGTCGCCTCGATCAGCAGCGCGAGTGCGAGCGTCAGCGCGCCACGCGCGGCAAGCGGCGCGGTGACCAGCAGCGCGCCTTCGTAGAGTGCGAGGCACCATGTGGGCGCCGGCGTCATGCGCACGATCGCCATCGGTAGCGTTGCCAACGTGTGAACGACGCCGATAATCCAGGCGATCGCCCATGCGTTTAAGTTGGCGGCGCCTTGCGCGAGCGGCGCGAGCGGCCTCAGCAGCAACTGCGCGATGCCGAGCGTCATCGTCACCGGCACGAAGGGCACGACGGCGAGATTTGCCGCAGGCGCGTACGTCGAAAACTGCAAGAACACCGCTGCCGTGATCGGCCACGTGCCGAGTTGCGTCGCAAGCGTAAGGAGCAGCGGCTCGCGCAGACGCTCCGGCATCTGCAGCGGCTCGAGTGCGCGTTCGAGCCACGGCGTGCACGCGAAAATCGCGCCGACGCAGCAGAACGAAAGCCAGAACGACGGCGTCGCGACGCTCTGCGGAAACCACGCAACGATCGCGAGGGACGCAAGCGCAAGCGTGTCCCAACTAAAGGTCGCGCGCCCGCAAGCGCGCGCGCAGAGCATCACCGTCGCCATCGACGCGGCGCGCAGCGCCGGCACGTGCAAGCCGCTGAACCCCGCGAAAGCCCAAACGGCCAGGATCGCAAGACCGCATGTGAACGCGCGCGGCAACGTGAGTCGCATTCCCGCAAACACGACCAGCCACGCGATCAACCCCACATGCAGCCCTGCGGTGACGAGCACGTGCACGGTGCCCGTCTCTTGAAACTCCTTGCGTAAATCCGGCGGCAGCGCGGCGCGTTCACCCCATAATTCGCCCGCAACGATCGACGAAGCCGGCTCCGGTAAGCGCGATCGCAACGCATCGAGCGCGAATGCGTGCAGCCGCGCAAGCGCGCTCGCCATATCGTTCGAGGACGGCGTAACGGCAAGCAGGTTCGGCGATTCGAGACGCGCGTCGATGCCGCTCTCGGCGAGCATCGATCGCTCGCTGGGTTCGCCGGGATTGCGAGCTTCGTCGAGCGGCGCTAAGCGCCCGCGAACCAGAACGCGAGCACCGAGCGGCAAAGGGCGGGGAAATGCCGCAAGCGCGTGCGGCCCGCGATCGAGTGCGAGCACGTAGGTGTGCAGGTCGCCGCTTTCGCTCCGCTCCGAAAGAACCGTTGCCTGGAAGCGCTGGGTACGGGTCGGCGTGACGGTGGGCGCGTTTTCGGCGCGAACGTGCGTGTATGCGGCGGATGCGACGAGGGCGGCGAGTGCGCTCGCGCGAAGCAGAGGGCTCTCGCGCAGCAGAAGCACGCCTCCCACCGCGAGGGTGACGGCGAGCAGCATGCGGTCTGCGAACGAGAGCGGCAGCACGACGAGTGCACCTGCAACGCCTGCGGCCGCAACCCAACGTAGCATATGTCGCTTCTGCGACGCGGATCGCCGCGCGCTAGAGCAAAGGGGATCCCGGATTGCGTATCATCGTGACGGGCGGCGCCGGTTTCATCGGCTCGCATATCGTCGACAGCTATTTGGCGCTCGGACACGACGTGCTCGTGCTCGATTCGCTGTGGGAACACGGCGGCGGCCGGCGCGCGAACGTGCCCGACCGCGCGAGCTTCGTGCACATGGATATCCGCGATGAAAACGTCGACCGGATCTTCAAGGAATTCAAACCCGAGATCGTCAGCCACCACGCGGCGCAACATTCCGTTGCGATATCGTCGCGCGATCCGAAATTCGACGCCGACGTCAATGTGACGGGATTGCTCAACGTACTCGAAGCGTCGGTGAAGAACGGCGTGAAGAAGGTGATCTTCGCATCGAGCGGCGCAACGTTCGGTACGCCGGAGCGCTTCCCGATCGACGAGCGCACGCCGCAGTTTCCCACGTCGCCCTATGGCATCACGAAGATGGTCGCCGAACACTACCTGCGCTTCTACAAGAGCGAAAAGGGGCTCGATTTCACGGCGTTACGGTACGGCAACGTTTACGGACCGCGTCAAGATCCCAACGGCGAAGCCGGTGTCATCTCCATCTTCATCGGCAAATTCCTCAAACGCGAAGGGATTCGCATCGATTGGGACGGCGAGCAGACGCGTGATTACGTCTTCGTGAAGGACGTCGCGGGCGCGAACGTGCTGGCCCTCGAGAAGGGCAGCGGCGGGATCTACTGCATCGGTACCGGCGTCAAGACGAGCGTCAATCAAATCTATCGCGCGCTCGTGGAGATCAGCGGTTTCGAAGCGCCGGTTGCGAACGGTCCCAAACGCTCGGGCGACGCGCGGGACGCGCAATTCGATCCGTCGCTCGCGAAAAAAGAGCTGGGCTGGCTGCCGTCGACCAAGCTGATCGACGGCATGCGCCAGACCTACGACTACTTCAAGGGTCTCGCGGTACCGGTCTAAGTCCTCGCGCGTCTACGCGACGACCAGGTTCACCAGCTTGTCGGGCACGTAGATGCGCTTGCGCACCTCTTTGCCGTCGATCTGCGCGAGCACGTTCGGTTCGGCGAGTGCGAGCGCGAACGCGTCGTCTTCGCCGATGCCGGGCGCCGCGTCGATGCGCGCGCGAATCTTGCCATTGACTTGAACCACGAGCGTGATCCGGTCGACTTCGAGCGCGGCGTCGTCGGGTTCGATCACGCGCTCCAGATGCACCGACGTCGTGTGACCCAAGCGCGACCATAGCTCTTCGGCGATGTGCGGCGCATACGGGGCGAGCAGCAGCGGCAACGCGTGCACGCTGTAGAGAAATGCGGACGATTGCGGCATCTGCTGCGCCGCCGTGGTTATCGCGTTGACGAGCTCGTCCAGCCTTGCTATCGCCGTGTTGAAATGGAACCGGCGCGACGAAACTTCGTCGATTGCCGATTTCGCCGCAACGTGGACCGCGCGTACGAGCGCCTTTTCGTCGCTCGTCGACATGGGCGGAAGCTCGCGCGGCGAAACGCGCGCGGCCGCTTGCAAGAACGGCTCGGAGGCGCGCCACACGCGATTGAGGAAGCGTACGCGCCCGCTGATTCCTTCGTCGGTCCAGTCGCTCGTATCTTCGGGCGGCGTCACGTAGAGCAGAAAGAGGCGCATCGCATCGACGCCGTTGGTTCTGGCGGTCTCGTCGATACCGACGACGTTGCCGCGCGACTTCGACATCTTCTCGCCGTTCGAAAGCAGCATGCCCTGATGGAACAGACGCTGGAACGGCTCTTCGCTTCCCGTCACCCAGCCACGGTCGTGGAAGAATTTATAGAAGAACCGCGAGTAGAGCAAATGCAGCACGGTGTGCTCGGCTCCGCCGATGTACTGATCGACGTTCATCCAATGCTTGGCGTTGTCGACCGCCCACGGAGCGGCGCCGTTGTGCGGATCGAGATAGCGCAAATAATACCAGGACGACTCGAAGAACGTGTCCATCGTATCGCTCTCGCGACGCGCGGGTGCCCCGCACGACGGACACGTCGTGTTGATAAACGCCGGATCGCGCGCGAGCGGCGATCCTTCGCCTGTGATCGGTACGTCGGGCGGTAGGAGCACCGGGAGTTGATTGTCGGGTACCGGGACTTCGCCGCAACGCTCGCAGTAGACGATCGGAATCGGCGTTCCCCAATACCGTTGACGCGACAC
Organism: Vulcanimicrobiota bacterium; assembly: GCA_027459645.1. Lineage (GTDB taxonomy): Bacteria > Vulcanimicrobiota > Vulcanimicrobiia > Vulcanimicrobiales > Vulcanimicrobiaceae > JAMXLG01. Next base: position 165,483 of record DAIDHQ010000040.1, on the reverse strand, counting down.
GAGCCAATCGCGGAAGCGATAGTTGGTGGTCGCGCCGCCGATTCCGCTCGCTTCCAAATGCTTGGCGATGACGTCGCGCGCGCGTTCGGAACGCATGCCGGTGTAGTCACCGCTTGCGATCAGACGCCCTTCGCCCGTGTACGCTTTGGAGAGCGGCACTTCGATCTCGCCGTCCGGAAGCGCGATTACTTGCGCGATCGGCAACGCGTATTTCTTTGCGAATTCGAAATCGCGCTCGTCGTGCGCGGGAACGCCCTGTACCGCGCCCGTGCCATAGTCGGCGAGCACGTAGTTCGCAACGTAGATCGGGACGCGCTCGTGCGAGAGCGGGTTGATCGCATAGGCGCCGGTAAAGACGCCTTCCTTTTCCATCAAGCTCGTGCGCTCGAGCTCGGATTTAGATTTCAGGCTTTCGGCAAAGGTTTCGATCGCGGCGGCGTTCTTCTTCGAAACGATGCTTTTGATCGCCCCGACCGCGGGATGTTCGGGGGCGAGCACGACGAAGGTGACGCCGAAGATCGTATCGACGCGCGTCGTGAACGTTTCGAACGATGCATCGGACTGCTCGATCTTCCAGCGCAATTGTACGCCCGTGCTCTTGCCGATCCAGTTCCGCTGCATCGTGCGCGTGCGCTCGGGCCAGCCTTCGAGTTCGTCGAGACCCTGCAGCAAACGCTCCGCATAATCGGTGATCTTCAAAAACCACTGCGAAAGATTGCGGCGTTCGACCGCGTGACCGCACCGCCAGCAGCGGCCGTCGATCACCTGCTCGTTCGCAAGAACCGTTTGATCTTGCGGACACCAATTGACCGGCGCTTCGCGCTTGTACGCCAAGCCGTGTTCGTACAGGCGCAAGAAGAGCCACTGGTTCCAGCGATAGTATTCCGGATCGCAGGTGGCGATCTCGCGGCTCCAGTCGTAGCTCGTGCCGATCAAGCGTAACTGGCGCTGCATGTTGGCGATGTTCGATTTCGTCCATTCGGCCGGCGGGATGCCGCGTTGAATCGCCGCGTTTTCGGCCGGAAGACCGAATGCGTCCCAGCCCATCGGATGCAGCACGTTGTAGCCGAGCATCCGCATCGTGCGCGCGATCGCATCGCCGAGCGTGTAATTCTTCGCGTGACCCACGTGCAGATCGCCCGACGGATACGGCAGCATCTCGAGCACGTAGTATTTCGGGCGCGGATCGGCAGCGTCGGCGCGGTAGAGGCCCTCGCGTTCCCAGCGTTGCTGCCAGGCGCGTTCGATGTCGGCAAACTCGTAGGTCTCGGCCATAGAAGGCATGGTACTCGACGCCGGTGCCCCCGGCTACCTTTCCGGTCGTACGGGCCGTCGTGATCGGGCGGTATGAAACGTCTGCTGGCCGTGGGCGCCGTCGTCGTTGCCGCGCTCTTGGTGTGGCATCCGCCGGCCGCCGCGCCGCCGGTGGCGATCGCAACCGCCGCACCGTTCGCGTCTCACACGCCGCGGGGGCACCGCCGGCCGGCCCCGCCGGCCACGCTGGTCGTCTATGTAGCCGGAGCGGTACGACGTCCCGGGCTCTACACCGTCGCCGCAAAATCGCGCGCGAACGACGCGGTTCGGCTTGCGGGCGGCTTCCGTCCCGACGCCGATCCGGCCGGCGTCAATCTCGCAGCAGCGCTGAACGACGGCGACGAGGTCCGCGTGCCGGTCGCGGGTGCCGCGCGTACGAGCCGCTCCCGGGCGGGCGTCATTCGATCGCGCCGCCCCGCGGCGAGCCGCGCCAAGACGTCGACGCCGGTCGAACTCAATGCCGCGAGCGCATCGCAGCTCGCCCGCGTCCCCGGCATTGGTGCGGCGCTGGCCGCGCGAATCGTCGAGCTCCGCGAACGCGACGGAGCCTACGAGACGCTCGACCAGCTCCTCGACGTTGCCGGGATGACGCCCGCCCGATTGGACCGCGCTGCTCCGTTTTTGTACCTATGATAGAATGAACAACCCTCGGCCCGGCGAAAAACGGCGCCTATGCCCTCCGTCGAGCTTCCCGCCAAAGAGACGCTGCCGAGTTTGATCCGCCGCGCTCTCGCGCTGCCCCGGACGGAGGCGCTTGTCGAACGCGACCGCGGCGGCGTGTGGCGCGCGACCTCGACCGGCCAGTTGATGGAACGCGCGGAAAACCTCGCGTGCGCCATTCGCGACGCGGGCGTGCAAAAAGGCGACCGGGTGGCGCTCATCGCGCACGATTGCGTGGATTGGGTCGTCTGCGATTTCGCGACGTTCTTTGCGGGTTGCGTCGTCGTACCGATCTTTCCGACGCAGGCGATCGATCAGACGGAATACATCCTCAAGCATTCCGACTCGAAATTACTCTTCATCGATACGCGCGCATCGCTCGCACGCTTTCAGGACGCCCGCATGACGCTGCCTCACGCGGTGATCTTCGACGTCGAAGGCGACGATTCGCTCGAAGCGTTCGAGCGCCGAGGCGCTGCGATTCGCGCCGCGCATCCCGAACTGCCGCGCGCCTACGAAGAAGGCATCACGCCGGACGATCTGGCGGTGCTGATCTACACGTCCGGAACGACCGGCGTTCCCAAAGGCGTCATGCTCTCGCACGACAATTTGAGTTTCGACGCGCAGTCGTCGCTCGAATTTGGACTCGACGAGATGCGGCAAGGGTCGAATTGCGTGTCGGTTCTGCCGTTTTCGCATATCTACGAGCACACGATGGTCTACATCTATCTGCTCGCGAATATGCGCTATCACATTTGCCACGATGCAAACGACCTGCTTACCGATTTGCAAGACATTCGTCCCACCGTCATGACGGCGGTGCCGCGCATCTTCGATCGCGTGCTCGCGGGCGTGCAGGCAAAGGCCCTCGCGCACGGCGGACTGCAAGCGAAGCTCGTGCCGTGGGCGCTGCGTATCGGACGCGAATACGCGACTGCAAAAACCTTCGGTGCCGGAGCGAATCCCGCGCTCTCGATGCAGTACGCGCTCGCGAGGCGTCTGGTGCTCGACAAGTTGCGCGTCGTGTTGGGACTGGACAACATGCAGCAATTTTTGAGCGGAAGTGCGGCGTTGCACACCGACGTCGCGATGACGTTCCTGGGCATCGGGGTGCCGATCCTGCAAGGCTACGGGTTGACGGAAACCTCGCCCGTCATTACGACGAGCACGCATCGCGCGAACCGCTACGGTGCCGTCGGGCTTCCAATCCCGGGGTGCGAAGTGCAGATTGCGCCAGATGGTGAAGTGCTCGCACGCGGCCGCAACATCATGATGGGGTACTATCACGATGAAGAAGCGACCAGGGTTGCGCTCGAGGGCGGTTGGTTTCACACCGGCGACATCGGCGAGGTCGATGCCGACGGATTCCTGCGCATCACCGATCGCAAGAAAGAAGTCTTTAAGACCGCAACCGGAAAGTTCGTCGCGCCCGCACGCGTCGAGAGTTCGATCAAACGCTCGATGTTCGTCGCGCAAGCGATGGTCGTCGGCGACGGGCGTCCGCATCCCGCGGCCCTGATCGCGCCGAACTGGGAACCGTTGCGCGCCGAATTGTCGCTGCCGTCGCTCGCGCCCGAAGAACTCGTAAAACGCGACGACGTGCGCCAGTTCATGACGAACGAAGTGCGCAAGCAAACGGCCGATCTTGCGAGCTACGAGCAGATCCGGCGCATTATCGTCATCCCGCACGAGTTCACGGTCGAGAGCGGCGAATTGTCGCCGTCGATGAAGATCAAGCGGCGGGTGGTCGAGCAAAATTATAAGCAGGCGATCGACGATGCTTATGCCGTCGATCTCCACGCGCACGGCGTTGCCTAGCCGCACGATGGCAGCAGCGAGCAGCCGTCGCGTCGACGAAGTTCTTCGCGGGCCAATCAAGAGCAAGACCCTCTTTCCCGTGTTGCTCTTGCATTTGATCAAGGAGCAGCCCGACCACGGATACGGCTTGATGCAGCGGATCGAAACGATCTGCGGCGATCTCGTTGCCGTCAATACCAACAAGATCTACCCATTGCTGCGGCGGCTCGAAGAGCGCGGGTTTGTCACCGCTTCGTGGGATCATCCCACGAAGCGCTCGCGACGCGTGTATTCGATCACGCCCGAGGGAGACGAGCGGCTCAAGCGCATCAAGGGATCGATGCTGCCGTATCTGGAGTCGATCGAACGCGCCGTCGGCCGCTTGAAGCACGAACTCTACGAACCCGAGCATGCCGTTTCTCTCTCTCGTTCATCTTCGTGAGCTGCGCTGCGGGCAGTGCAACGTGCTGCTCGCGCAGGCCGGCGCGCGGTCCTTCGTGGTCGACGAGCGCGGCGAGGCGATAAACTTCTCGGAAAGCGAGCCGCCCGACGAGATGGCAGCTGCGATCGTCTGTCCGAACGGCCATGAGAACCTGCTCTACGTTCCAAACGAAATCTCTGCAGAAGAGACGCTCTATACGCCCGAAGATGCGCCGGTCGCGCGCGATGCCGTTTTGAGAAACTTCTGAAGCGTAACGGACATGTTGCCCGTATACTAAACGGGCTATGATCCTCGCCGTTCTCTTTGCGTTGGTCGCCGCTGCGCCCGCGCCGCCGCCGTCGCCGCCGGCGACGCTCACGACCATTCCCGACGCCGTGACCGCTCACGTGATCACCGTCGACGGACGCCCGATTCACTATACGGCGCGTGCCGGCACGATTGCTTTGAGCGACGCGCGCGGCATGAAGACCGCCGACGTCTTTTACACCGCATATACCGTCGACGGTGCCAATCCCGCAACCCAGCCCGTGACGTTCCTCTACAACGGCGGTCCGGGCAGCTCGAGCATGTGGCTTCGCATGGGATCGGTGGGACCGGTTCGCGTTCTCGCAGGCGACGGTACGCCGACCGGCCCTCCGCCGTACCGGATCGTCGACAATCCCTACACGCTGCTGGATAAGAGCGATCTCGTCTTTATCGACATGCCGGACTCCGGCTTCGGTCGCATTCTTCCTGGCAAAGATAAAGAGTACTTCGGCGTCGATCAAGACGTCGCGGCATTCGGACAGTTTATCACGCGGTATATCTCGACGTACGGCCGCTGGAACTCGCCGAAGTTTTTATTCGGCGAAAGCTACGGCACGACGCGTTCGGCGGCGCTTTCGGATTGGCTGTTCAATCACGGCATTGCGCTCAACGGGGTGGTGCTGCAATCGTCGATTTTGAATTTCGGTCTGGACTTCAACAACGGCGCGCCCATCGGAGGCGGTGACTGGGCGTACGCGCTCTACCTTCCAACCGAGGCGGCGACCGCGTGGTACCATCATCGCGCGCAAAATGCACCCTCGGATGTCGCGACCTTCGTGGATCAGGTGCGAACGTTCGCGCTCGGGGAGTATCTCGACGCGCTCTACCGCGGCGACAACGTTCCGGCATCGGAAAAGGACGACGTCGTGCGCAAGCTCAGCCAATATCTCGGCATTCCGCAGAGTTACGTTCGCGAGTCGAACCTGCGCATTCCGTATAACCGCTACCAATCGGAGTTACTGCGCGACCGGGGACTGGTCTTCGGGCGCCTGGACTCGCGCTATACGACGCACACCACGGACCGTTCCAGTTACGAAGGGCCGCCGTGGGATCCCACCGATTCCTCCATCGACGGTGCCTATACGGCTGCTGTCAACGAATACATCCGTCAGGATCTCAAATACAATCCGCCGCTTCGCTACCGCGCGAACATCTACGGCATCATCTACGCTAACGGTAGCTCCTGGGATTTCTCGCACAACGGGCGCTATCCGACCAACGTTGCGGTCGATCTGGCCGACGCGATGAACCAGCATCCGAACTTCCGGGTCTTTTCGGCGAACGGCTACTACGACTTTGCGACGCCGTTCTTCGCCACGCAGTACACGCTCGAGCATTTACAACTCGCGCACGCGCTGCAAAACAACATCACCTTCGGCTTTTATCAGTCGGGCCACATGATTTATCTCAGCACTCCGGCGCTTGCGCAATACAAGGCCGATCTCGCGCGCTGGTACGACAGCGCGCTCGGGAAATAGCATGAAGACCACACAACGCTTAGCCGCAGCTCTCGCCGGCGCCCTCATGCTGCTCGCGGCGGCACCGGCCCACCATCCGGCGGCGAAGCCTCCGGCCGGCGCGCCGCCCGACGGCGTGACGCATCACAGCATCAGGATAAACGGCGCGCGCATCGCGTACACCGCGCGCGCCGGCACGATCGATCTGCACGACCCGACGAGTAATGCCGTCACCGCGCGGATCTTCTACGTCGCCTATACAAAGGACGGAACGAACGCGCGTAAGCGCCCGGTAACCTTCTTCTACAACGGCGGCCCGGGAAGCTCGACGATTTGGCTGCACATGGGCTCCTTCGGTCCGGTGCATCTGGTGCTGCCGAACGGCGTGCCGAGCGGTCCAGCTCCGTACAAGCTGGTGGCCAATCCATACTCGCTGCTCGATAAGACGGACGAGGTCTTTATCGACGCTCCGAACACGGGATACAGCCGCGTGATCGGCGCCGGAAAGCCCGCGCAATTCATGGGCGTCGACGAAGACGGCCGCGCCTTCACGCAGTTCATCGAGCGGTATTTAGGAAAATTCGGCCGCTGGCAGTCGCCGAAGTTTCTGTACGGCGAGAGTTACGGTACGACGCGCGATGCCGTGCTCGTGAATATGTTGCAACAGGCGGGCGTCACGATGAACGGCGTCGTCATGCAATCGAGCATCCTCGATTTTGGTTTGGGCGCCGGCCCCGTCGCAGGCGGCGATTGGAGCTTCGTCCTGTATCTGCCGACCGAAGCGGCGACGGCGTACTACTATCATTTGGCCAACACGCACGGCAAGAGCTTTGGGGCGTTCATGCACGAAGTCGAAACTTTCGCTTCGACGACGTACCTGCACGATCTCGCGCTCGGCGCGAACCTGCCGCAGGCCGAGTTCAACGCCGACGTCGCGCGCCTCCACGACTATATGGGATTGCCGAGCGCGTTTTTGAGCGAATCGCACCTTCGCGTGCCGTACATTCGCTATTTAAAAGAGCTGCTGCGGCCCGAGAATAAAATCGTCGGCCGTTTGGATGCGCGCTATACGACCGCGAGCATCGACCCGATGGCCGATACGATCGACTGGGACGCAAGCGACGTAGGCTTCTCGGGCGCGTTCTCGGCGGCGTTCAACGCGTACGTGCGCGACGTGCTGCACTATCATGCGGGAATTCCGTACCGGCCGACGGCATACGGCGCGCTCGGAGCGCGGTGGGATTTCAAGCACCAAGGCAACGATCCGCCGGCGAACGTCGCGCCGGATCTCGCGACGGCCATGTCGCAGAACCCGCATTTGAAAGTCTTCCAGGCGAGCGGGTACTACGATTTCGCAACGCCGTTCTTTGCGACGGACTACACGTTGCGCCACCTTGGGCTCTCGCCGGCCCTTCAGCGTAATATCACGTACGGATACTACGCTTCAGGGCACATGATCTATATCAATCCGGCGGCGCTGCCGAAACTCAAGGCCGACCTTTCGCGCTGGTACGATTCAGCCGCGCCAGGGTCCCATTGAGCATCTTCTGCAGTTTGCCGTACGCCGTGCGTTGATCGGCGGTCGGGGGCGCATCCGCGCTCTCGACCGCGTATTCCAGCCCGGAGAAGGCATTATCCAACGCGCGCAGCGTGTCAAAACGCACGACCGGTGAACCGACGGAGTTGTCGGGATTACCGCCCGACGATTCGCCGAGAACGTCGACGCGCACGTGCTTTGCTTGCGCGGCGGAGAGCTTGCCGCCCTCGAGCAGCGCTTGGGCGCGCTTGCGCGCCGCGGCGATCTGCGCCAGACGATCTTCGATCGCACTGGCTAGCGCGTACTGCTCGCGAAGTTGTGCGTCGGTCACGTTGATGCGCGGATCCCGCCGCAACGTTGCCGTCTGTTGATAGGTCTTGCCGTCGACGGTGAGACGAATGGTGTAGCGTCCCGGCGGGGCGAGCGGACCGCCGTCGTGCCGGGTCGTGAAATCCCACACGAAGCGATGCGAGCCGGCGCCGGTCGCTACGGCCGGCGGCGTCACGAGCCAGCGTGGCGCGACGTCGGCTTTCGACGGATCGGGCGCTTGGATTTTATCGGCGCTCGAAAAACGGCGTACCGAATGTCCGGATGCATCGAGAATATCGATGACGACCGGCGTCGATGCGGCGCGCGCAAGATAGTAGTCGATGTACATGCCGAGCGGCGGATTCGGCGCTTGGGGATCGTCGGGCTGGATCGGCGTACCTTCATCGGCGATGCCTCCGCCGACGCCGCCCGCGCGTCGCGCGCGGTAGGTGACCGGCGGTGCAAACAGATGGTTCGTCGTGATCGACGCTTGCGCCAGCTGGCGCAGCGGCGCGACGTCGTCCATGATCCAGAACGCGCGGCCGTGCGTGGCTACGACGAGATCGTTACCGTGCACGTCGATGTCTCGAATCGATGTAACCGGAAGATTGCGTTGCAACGATTGCCAATGTGCGCCGTCGTCGAACGAGACGTACATTCCAAGTTCGGTTCCCGCATAGAGCAATCCGCGAACGGTCGGATCTTCGCGTACGACGTTGACGAACGCGCCGTTCGGGATGCCGCTTGCGATCGGCGACCAGGTACGACCGCCGTCGTGCGTTGCATAGATGTACGGCTTGTAATCGTTGAGGCGATGCCGATCGATCGCGGCGTAGGCCGTGTTCGTATCGAAATGCGAGGCCTCGATGACGCCGACCTTGCTCCACGCGGTCAACGCCTTGGGCGTCACATCGCTCCAGTGCTTGCCGCCGTTGCGCGTGATCCAAATCTTGCCGTCGTCGGTGCCCGCCCAGATCAAGCCGCGTTGACGCTGCGACGGTGCGAGCGCGTATACGACGCCGCGGCGCGGCAAGCCGCTGGAATCTGCGAGCGTCGCCGGGTCCAGATTGGAGGGACGATTTTCCCCCGCGCCGCGCGTGAGATCGGGACTGATGATCTTCCACGAACTTCCGCGGTCGGTGGAGCGAAAAATCTCTTGGCGCGCCGTATACACGGCGTTGTCGATTCGAGAATAGACCAGCGGCAGCGTCCACACGTGCCGCCACACGCTCGTCGTGTATGCCGTTTGCGGATCGATCGAGCGCTCCCAACCGGTCTTGATCTGCTCGTACGTAACGGTATCGCTGCCGCCGTACACGTAGCCCGGGTGTGCCGGGTCGGGCGCGACATAGCCGTTTTCACCGCCGACGTCGATGGGACGCCAGTTTAGCGCGGTGATGTTTTGATGAATGCTCTGCGATGCGACGTCCTCGGCGCCGGAATCTTGCTGCGCGCCGTAGACGTGGTAGAAAAATTTCCCGTCGGTGGCGACGTGGTAGAACTGCCCCGTCGGCTGGTTGTACCACGAACTCCACGTCTTTGCGTTATCGACCGAAACGACGACGCCTTGGTCGCCGCCGAGAATCATGTGCGAAGGATCGTTCGGATTGATCCACAGCGCGTGATAGTCGTCGCCGCCCGGCGAGCCTTTGATCGCAACGAACGTCTTGCCGCCGTCGTTGGATCGGTACGTTGCCGTGTCCATCAGATAGACGACGTTCGCATTTTTCGGATCGACCGTGACGCCGCCGAAATACCAACCGCGTTCCCACAAGCGAACCTGCTTCTTGCCGCCGTTCACGTGCGTCCAAGTTGCGCCGGCATCGTCGGAGCGGTAGAGGCCGCCGGTTGCAACGTTCGTCGGCGTATCGACTTGCGCGTAGACGGTCGACGGTTGCGACGGTGCGACGGCAACGCCGATGCGTCCGACGTGCTTCGGCAAACCGTTCGTCAGTTGCGACCACGTTTTACCGCCGTCGGTCGATTTGTAGAGTCCGCTGCCGGGGCCGTTCGACGGCGGGTAGATGTTCCACGGCGGACGGCGCGTCTGCCAGAGTGCGGCGTAGATCGTTTCGGGATGTTGCGGATCGATCGAAAGATCGATCGCACCGGTGTTCGCGTTTTTGTAGAGCACCTTCGTCCACGTCTTGCCGCCGTCGGTCGTCTTAAAGACGCCGCGCATGGCGTTCGGTCCGTAGGCGTGTCCGAGTGCTGCGACGTAGGCGATATCCGCGTTGGTCGGATCGACGACGATCGATCCGATTTGCATCGTGTCGTCGAGCCCGATGTGCGACCACGTCTTGCCGCCGTCGGTCGACTTGTACATGCCGTTTCCGTAGGCGATGTCCGAGCGCATGTCGGCCTCACCGCTGCCGACGTAGATCACGTTCGGGTTGCTGGGCGCGACCGCGATCGCACCGATCGAACCGACGTGCTCGGCGTCGAAGATTGGATTCCAGGTGCGGCCGGCGTTGTCGCTCTCCCAGACGCCGCCATCCACGGCTCCGAAATAATAGCGTTCGGGATGCCCCGGAACGCCGGTGACGGCGAGCGCGCGGCCTCCGCGGAAGGGGCCGATGAGCCGCCACGAGAGCGCGTTGAGTGCGGCGGGATCGACGTGCGCGGGGGCGGCGGCCTGCACGGGAACGCAGGTACTTACTACGGCGGCGCAAAGCAGCCCGAATAGAAAACGTCGCATCCGTCGGATTTACGCGGTTAGCGAAGGAGGGCCTTTCGCGTGCACCTGATCTTCGTCTTCGCCATCGCGGTCACGTCGGCACTGCAATCGCACATCGGCGGCAACGTGACGCTCCAGCTGCACGCGCGGCTGGTGAAGAATATCATCGTGGGGCCACAGACGCTACTGGTCGTCTCTAAGGACTTTCTCGCCGTCCGCGCCGACGAAAAAAACGCGTGCCGCCCCATCTTCGTGGCGCCCGACGTCATCGCCGGCTATACGACGCTTGGCAAACCGCAATTCACCCCGGCCGCACCGATCAGCGCGCTCTTCCGTGGAAGCGTTCCGACGAGATGGACGTCACTTTTCGTTAACGCACGTTTCCCATTCGACATCTACGATCGCGACGGCTATTTGATCTGCCGCTCGTGTGCGGTCAAGTCGCCGAGCGCCGTCGGCGTTTTGGTCGACACGGTCGAGATCGGGCCGAAAACCTCGACGCGCCTCGCGCGACCGCGCTACATCCGGTACGAGGACGTCGGCGCCGTTGAATATGACGCAACCTGCTAGCGTACTCGCCTCACGCTGAACATGCACGTGTCACGCCGAGCTTGTCGAAGCGCGACACGCGTTGCGATCCTTCGACTGCGCTCGTTTCACTCGCTCCGCTCAGGATGACAGGACTGTGCTACCAGCCGCCGCCGGAGTCGCCTCCGCCGCCGAAATCGCCGCCTCCGCCGAAGCCTCCGGAGTCACCGAAGCCGCCGCCGCTGAAGTCGCCGCCGCTGGCACCGCCCATGTCGGCTTGGCCCGCGTCGTTCCCCCAGCCGCCGGCATCGGGGGCACCCCACGATCCGCCTTGATCGACGCCTTGGGAAAGCGCGCCGGTCGTCGGATCGATGATTTGCGTCCCGCCGCGATTGAAGAGTTCGTTGCCGAGCCATGCGCCGCCGAGGCCGCCGAGCAAACCGCTCCAGAATCCGCCGCCGCCACCGCCGTAATAGCCCGGGCCGTAGCCACCGTAGCCGGGCGCGCCCGGTGCGCCGGGGGCGACCGGGCCGCCAGGTGCACCCGGCGGTCCGTACCGCGGGCCCGACATTGCGCGCATGACCGATCGGAGTACCAAGAATCCGATCACGATGATGATGATCCACCAGAACATCGAAATATGTGCCCCTCGCGACGTTGCGACGGCAGTCCTCTGCGTCGCGGGATAGTTGTAGGGGCGCGTCGCGCCCGGCGCGCTATTGAGATGTGCGCGGAAGATGTTGAAGATCGAATTCACCGCGCCGGTAATGCCGTCGTCGAAGTTGCCGGCTTTGAATTGCGACTCCATCGTTTGACGGATCGACGTCAGCGTCGATGGCGGAAAGAACTGCGCGGTCGCCGTTCCGGGAACGAAGATATCTTCGCGATCGCCCTTCGAGATGAAGATCAGGATGCCGTTGATCTGCTGCTGCGAGAAGACCGTGTGCGCGGCTTGCTGCAGCGATTCGCCGTTCAACGAGGGGACGGTGACGACGACGATTTGTTTGCCGGTCTGTTGGTTGAACGCACCGATCCGCTGATCGAGCGTGCTCACCGCACCGCTGGAAAACATGCCCGCGCCGTCCTGGACGAACTGCGCCGCAAGGGCGGGCAGCGTGGTCAGGGCGGTAGCGATCAGGATGGTGGCGATGGCGCCGAGGCGTTTCATGAAGCTTCGTTCCTCCGAAGGCTAGTATCGTGGGCGAGGGGTCGAGGTTTCAACGGGCGACGCTAAAGGCGATGATGCCGCCGGCCACGCTGAACCCGAAGACGACGATGAAGACCCAGATGAAGAAGCGCTTCCAGAATTCGCGGCGCGCTCGCTTGGCTCGGGTTTCATGGGTAGCACGTGCGCGTCCGCTCATGACGACTGCGCCTGCCGTTTCTCGACCTCGCTCCACAGCCGCTCCAGGTTGTAGAACTGCCGCTGCTCGGCCGTAAAGACGTGCACGATCACGTTGCCGAGATCGATCAAGATCCACGTCCCTTCGGAATAGCCTTCAACGCGCGTGACGGTAAAGCCGGATGCTTCCGCCTTTTCCACGATCGCGTCGGAAATAGCGCGCGTCTGAATCTTCGAGCGGCCCGTCACCAGAGCGAACGTGTCGGCGAGAATCGTCCGGTTCGAAACGTCGATCGTCGTGAAGTCCTCGCCCTTGCGATCGAGCGCGGCGTCGCGAACGACGTCGATTAGGTCAGCGATGGTCGTACCTCCAGTAGGCCGAACGCCCGTGCGGCGGCCAGGGTTTGCGGTGCGGCTTCCAAGCCCTTGTCTTCGAGATAGCGCAGAGTATTTCCGAGCGTCTCGCGCGTGGCTGCGTGCAGGTCGCGGCACGCGAGCTCCCAGAGCGGCGCGCGAGCTTGGAAATCGCGGCCCGGTTCCAGCCCGTCGGCCAGATAGAGCACGCAGTCGAGCGGCGACATCACTTCGGCCGCCACGGTATGTTTTTCGATCGCCGAGAGAATCTCGGGATCGTGCACGCCGAAGGCTTCTTGCGCGATGTGCGCTCCGAGCGGCGCGTGCAGCACGATCGGATTCTTGCGTTCGAACGCGCCCACCGGCATGCGCCGCAATTCGCATTCTTCGATCAGCCGCTCGTGCGAATACAAGCGCGCGAGATCGTGCAGCATGCCGGCCGTTCGCGCTTTGTCCGCATCCAAACGATGCTTCTGCGCGAGAACGTCGGCGCAGCGAGCGACGCGTACGACGTGAGCGTAACGATGTTCCTGTCCCAAATACTGGCGGACGCGCCGCGCGAGATCGGTGAAGGTCAGCGCGATCTCCGCTATCCGACGCGCGAACGCAGCGCGCGAAGGCGCTGCCGGTAGAGTTCGCCCTTCATATTGCCGGCCCACATCACGAGAGCGTTCTCGTTGTTGTCGCTGTAGTAGCCCTTGCGCGTGGTGACCGTCGTAAAGCCATATTTACGGTAGAGTTGCTGTGCTCCGGCATTGCTCTCACGCACCTCGAGCGTCATCCAGGCCGCGCCGCGTTCGATCGCTTCGTCGATCAGCCGAAGCAACATCAACTCGCCGAACTTCCTTCCGCGATATGCCGAGTCGACCGCAATCGTCGTAATGTGAGAATCTTCGAAGATCACCCAGATGCCGCCGTACGCGACGATCTTGCCGTCTGCGCGTCCGACGTAATAATGCGCGAGTTTGTTGGTCGTCAACTCGTTGTAGAACGCGTCGGAAGGCCACGTGGTCGTAAACGACGCGCGTTCGATGCGCAGCACGTCCGGAATGTCGGCGGCCGTCATCGGCACGATTTCGAGCGGTTCGGGCTGCGCGTGCGACGGGGTAAGCTCCGCTTTCATCGGTTTCGCGGCGCGGGCCGGAACGTCGGAACTTTTGCAGCCGGCGCTTCGCCGTAATCGGCGCGCACCGCGTGTGCGCTAGACGCCGGTTGCGCGCGCGCGCCCGCGAGGGCCACGGCGGCGGCCATCGGGGTGACGAGCGGCGAGCGTTTTTGCACGATGAATCCCGCTTCGGCAAGGGACGCGAATACGTCCTCCGGGGCGCCGACGACTGTCAGCGGGCGGTCATCGGGAGCGGGGAGCAAGGCGGCGAGCACCTCGGCCGTCGGGCCCGAGGCCCTTCGCTCGATTGCATTCTCTCGGTACCGGGCCGATATGACACCAGGGCGCCCGCTCGTGACGGCCAGCGCGCGCGAAAGTTCCAGTCCATGCTCGAGAGCGTCGAACGAAGAGACGGGCACGACCGGCAGCGACCATGCTTGTGCGAGCGATTTCGCGTATGTCACCGTAATGCGCAGGCCGGTGAACCCGCCCGGGCCGGCGCCGACGGCGATGCGGTCCAGCATCGTCGAATCGACCCCCGCCTCGGCCATCGCGTCGCGCAGGGCCGCAAGCCCGGCTTCGAGCGCGACGTTGCCTTCCAGCGCAATCGCCGACGCGATCGTGTCGCCACGGACGACGCTGGCGGAAAAGCTTCCCAGGGCGCCTTCCAACCCCAGCACGATCATACGCGAGCGCCCCTGCGCAGGTGCACCTGCCGAGGCCCCTCGCCGGCCCCTTCGATCTCGACCTCGTAGCGGTCGGCGGGCAAGAGCTGCGGCGCGTGCGTCCACCACTCGACGAACGCGATCGACGTTCCGTCGAAGGCGTCTTCTAGCCCGAGCTCGCGCGCCTCGCGCGGATCGTCGAGGCGGTACAGATCGATGTGGTCGATCGGCGGATCACCGTGGTAGCGGTGCCAAAAGGTAAAGGTCGGGCTCGTCGTTTGGTCGTGGCCATGCAGCGCCGCCACGGCGGCGCGCACGAAGGTGGTCTTTCCGGCCCCAAGTTCGCCCGAAAGCGCCACGACGTCGCCCGCGCGTAAGGATCGCGCAAAATCACGCGCCAGCGCCTCGAACGAGGCGAGCGACGGGCAGTTCTCTTCGCGCGGAACGGCGAATCCGGCAGACATGACGAGCGCCGAATTCGAAGCGCAGCTGCGCCAATCCGTTGCGGATCACGTTGCGCTCGTCCACGCGGCGGCAAAAGCGGCGAAAGCGCGCATCGGCACGTCGATCCCGGACCGGATGCTGCCCGAACCGGCCTTCGCTCCGGCTCCGGAGCCCGTTCGCCCGCCCAACGTGAACCGCCCCGCAGTGGATTTCTTTGCCGAAGAAGCGCTGCCGGAGGTGCCCGTGGCCAGCCTCGAAGAGCCGGCCGCCCCGCTCCCCGACGCCCCGATCTCCTTCGACGATTTTGGAGGCGGGAATGTCGATGACGAGGGTATCCCCGTGTGGGAAGACCCGCTCTAGACGGCGTATATATTAAAGAAGACTTTAGCTCGCGGTCTCCGGGTCCCACACTGCGAAGTCAGTGTGGGGGCGCAGCCGCGTTTTTTGCGCGTAGTGCAAAAAGTGCGGCGTAGTGCCGTGCCACTACGCGAAGTGTAGTGGCATTTTTATAATGAATAACGACATCATTCAACATGTAAACGTCGAAGACGAGATGCGGGAGAGCTATCTCTCCTATGCCATGTCCGTCATCGCGTCGCGCGCTCTTCCCGACGTTCGCGACGGCCTCAAGCCCGTGCAGCGGCGCATCCTCTACGCGATGCGCGACATGGGCATGGATCCGACCAAGCAGCACCGCAAGTGCGCCGGTATCATCGGTGAGGTCCTCAAGTCATACCATCCGCACGGCGACAGCTCCGTCTATGACGCGCTCGTCCGCATGGCGCAGGATTTCACCCTGCGCTACACGCTCGTAGACGGTCACGGGAACTTCGGTTCCATCGATCCCGATCCGCCGGCTGCCTACCGTTATACGGAAGCCCGCCTCGCACGCTTGTCGCTCGAGCTGCTCGCGGACATCGAAAAAGAGACGGTTCCGTTCGTTGCCAACTTCGATAACCAGGGCACCGAACCGAGCGTGCTGCCCGGCAAGCTGCCGCAGCTGCTCGTCAACGGCTCGAGCGGTATCGCGGTCGGCATGGCCACGAATATTCCGCCGCACAATTTGGGCGAGATCGCCGATGCGATCGCACTCTTAGTCGACAACCCCAATGCGACCGACGACGAGCTGTGCGACATCGTCAAAGGGCCGGATTTTCCGACCGGCGGCGAGATTCTCGGACAAGAAGCGATTCGCGAAGCGTATAAGACTGGCCGCGGCTCGATTGCGATGCGCGGAAAAGCCGAGATCGTCGAAGAGCGCGGAAAATTTAAGATCATCATCACCGAAATTCCGTATCAGGTGTATAAGGGCCGCATCGTCGAAGCGATTGCGGAAGCGCACGCGGAGAAGCGCATTCAAGGCATCTCGGCGCTGCACGACGAGTCGAACCGTAAGGGCATGCGCGTCGTCGTCGAACTGCAGAAGAGCGCGACGCCGAAGGTCGTGCTCAATCAGCTCTTCAAGCACACGCCCCTGCAGTCGAGCTTCGGTTTCAACATGCTAGCGCTCGTGCCGGTGGGCGAACCGCGTGCCGACGGCAGCGTCGCGCTCGAGCCGCAGGTCCTCAACCTCAAGCAGCTTCTCGAACACTTCATCGCCTATCGCAAGGACGTCATCACTCGGCGTACGCGTTACGATCTTCGCAAAGCCGAAGAGCGCGCGCATCTGCTCGAAGGCTACCGCATCGCTCTCGACAACATCGACGAAGTCATCGAGATCATCCGCGGCAGCCAGACGACCGACGAAGCCAAGACGAAACTCGCGTCGCGTTTCGGCCTGACCGACATTCAGAGCCAAGCGATCGTCGACATGCGTCTGCGCACGCTCGTCGGCCTCGAACGGCAGAAGATCGAAGACGAATACAACGAGTTGAAGAAGACCATTGCGGAACTGCAGGACATCTTGAATTCGCCGGTCCGCATCGCCGGTATCGTCAAGAGCGAAACGCTCGACCTGAAGAGGCGCTTCGGCGACGAGCGCCGCACCGACGTGCTTCCGGCTGAGAACGAAATTTCGATGGAGCAGCTGATTCCGAACGTCGACGTCGTCGTCACGTATACGGTTGGCGGTTACATCAAACGCGTCACCGTCGACACGTTCCGCACACAGAATCGCGGCGGGCGCGGCGTGACCGGTATCGCGAACCTCAAGCGCGAGGACGTCGTGCGAAACTTCTTCGTGACGAAGACGCACGATCACGTGCTCTTCTTTACGAACAAGGGGCGCGCGTATCGTTTGCGCGGCTACGAGATTCCCGATACGACGCGCACCGCGCGCGGCACGGCGCTCGTCAATCTACTCACCCTTCCGCCGGGCGAACACGTCACTGCCGTCTTCCCGATCCATCAGTTCGAGGAAGGCCGCTACATGGTGATGGTGACGAAGCAAGGTGTCATCAAGAAAACCTCGCTCTCGGAATTTGCGAACGTTCGCCGCAACGGTCTCAACGCCATCAATCTCGACGAAGGCGACGAGTTGCTGGCGGTCGATCTCTCCGACGGCACGCGCGATATCATCCTCGGATCCACCCAAGGCATGGCCGTGCACTTCAACGAGAAGCACGTGCGTCCGATGGGCCGCAACGCACGCGGCGTCAAAGCGATGACGCTCGAAGACGGCGACACCATCATCGCGATGGACGTCATCGAAGACGAACGGCGCGAAGTGCTGCTGGTCACGTCGCAGGCGTTCGGAAAGCGCACGCCGATCGACGACTACCGGCATACGTCGCGTGGCGGCAAGGGCGTCAAGGCGTTCGCCCGCGAGCGCGAGGATATCGGCCAGGTCGTCGATCAGATCATGGTGGCACCCGACGATCAGGTGCTGATGATCACGAGCGGCAACCAGGTGATTCGCCTGAAGGTCAGCGACATTCGCCGCGCCGGCCGCTCGACGAAGGGCGTTCGCCTGCAGCGCTTAGGCGAAGGCGACGAAGTGATCGCCATCACGAACCTGGGCAAACAGGCCGAGCAGGTCACCGGAATCACCGGCGAACCGACGGAACTGGAACTCTAGGCCCCGGGTGTCATCCTGAGCGAAGCGGCTTCGTGCGGGGCGCGAACCGCGAAGTCGAAGGATCGTGACGCACCTCATGCATGAGGCGATCCTTCGACTCCGGCGTCCTACCGGACGCCTCCGCTCAGGATGACACCGCGCCCGGAGCAACTTCCGGGCGGCCGGTAGGGTTCTGAATCGACGGAGGAAGAAGTTCGAAACCCATGAGTGCATTGCCAGACGTTAGCCAAAACAATTTCCAGGACGAGGTGCTCGGCGCCAGCCAGCCCGTGCTCGTCGATTTTTGGGCCCCGTGGTGCGGCCCGTGCCGTATGCTGTCGCCCGTCGTCGAAAAAGTCGCTTCGGCCAACACCGGCAAAGCGAAGTTCGTGAAGCTCAACACCGACGAGAATCCGAACATCGCCGGACAGTATCAGGTCTCCGGCATTCCGTGCCTGATTCTCTTCAAAAACGGCCAGCCGGTCGATCGCATCGTAGGATACGTTCCGGAGAACGTCATCTCGTCGATGCTCGCCAAACACGTCGCCTAAAACGCACTTGTAGTGCGTAGTGTTCCGCCTGTAAATTCGATTCTGGAACATCCGGCCGTCGCGCCCTACGAGCCTCTCGTGGGGCGCGCTGCTTTGCGCGCGGCGATCGATGCCGAACTCGATCGCGTCCGAGCCGGCGCCGTGGCCCTTCCACTGGAACTGATCGTCGAACACGTAGTGGAACGCATCGAAGCGCAGGCATCGCAGGAACTGCGCGCGGTGATCAATGCGACCGGTACGCTCTTGCATACCAACCTCGGCCGCGCGCCGATCGCGGAGCCGGCGTTTGCCGCCGCCTGGCAGATTGGGCGGAGCTACTCGAACCTTGAATACGATCTCGCCGCCGGCGAGCGCGGGTCGCGCTACGCGCGCGCGACCGCGATTTTGTGCGAACTCACCGGCGCCGAAGACGCGATCGTCGTCAACAATTGCGCCGCGGCGATATTGCTGGTGCTCGATACGTTCGCGCGCGGTTCCGAAGTCGTCGTCGCACGCAATCAGCTCGTCGAAATTGGTGGCGGTTTCCGTCTTCCCGACGTGCTCGCACGCAGCGGTGCGACGCTCGTCGAAGTGGGCGCGACCAACAAGGTCTACGCCGGCGATTACGCGCGGGCGCTGACGCCGCGGACGTCGCTGCTGCTGCGCTCGCACCGTTCGAATTTCACGCTCGAAGGATTCGTCGCCGACGTGAGCGGCGAGGAATTGGCGGCCCTCGGCCGCAGCGCGGGCGTCGCCGTCGTCGAAGACTTGGGGACGGGCGCGATCGTCGATCTTTCGGAGTACGGCCTTTCGCACGAACGCACGGTCGCCGAAGCAGTCTGCGACGGAATCGATCTCGTTACGTGTTCCGGTGATAAATTGCTCGGCGGCCCGCAGGCCGGCATCGTCGTCGGACGCCGTTCACACGTCGCCCGGCTTCGCGCGAATCCGCTCGTGCGTGCGTTGCGCGTCGATAAGGTGACGCTCGCGCTCTTGACCGCAACCCTGCGGCTGTACCGCAGCCCGCAGACGCGCGAGTCCATACCGCTCTTTCGCATGCTCGCGCAGCCGCTCGAATCGCTCCTCGAGCGCGCGCGAACGATCGCGCAATGCGTTCCGGAAGCGCGCGCGATCGAAACGCAAGCCTACGTCGGCGGCGGAAGCTTGCCCGACGCGCGCATTCCTTCGGCGGGCGTCGCGATTCGTACGCCGCACGCCGACGATCTCGCGGAGCGCTTGCGTCGGTGGCGCGTTCCCATCGTTGCGCGCGTGGAGCGCGAACGGGTGATGCTCGATATGCGCACCGTCGCTTCGAACGAAGACCGCGAGTTGATCGCAGCCCTCGAAGCGCTGCAAGACTGATGCACGTCGTCGGAACGGCGGGCCACGTCGATCACGGAAAGTCGTCGCTCGTCCAAGCGCTGACCGGTACGAATCCTGACCGTTGGGTCGAGGAACAAGTGCGCGGCATGACGCTCGATCTGGGCTTCGCGCATTTGCGTTTCGAAGACGGTCTGGAAGCCGGCATCGTCGACGTTCCCGGACACGAACGTTTCCTGCACAATATGCTCGCCGGCGCGGCCGGAATGGAGTTGTTGCTGCTGGTCATTGCCGCGAACGAAGGCGTGATGCCGCAGACGGTCGAGCATCTGAACATCCTGCGATTCTTGAACGTCCGGCGCACGATCGTCGCGCTCACCAAGATCGATCTGATTGCGCCCGAGCGACGCGACGAAACGCTGCGGCTGATCCGCGACGAACTGCTCGGGACGCTCGCGGAGGGCGCGCCGATCTTTCCGGTGTCGACCACGACCGGCGAAAATCTCGATGCATTGACGGCCGCGCTCCACGACGCGCTTGCGGCGCTCGACGCGCGCGATGCCGATGCGCCGGTATATCTGCCGATCGATCGCGTCTTTAGCTTGCCCGGACGCGGGACGATCGTGACGGGCACGTTGATGCAAGGGCGGCTTCGCATCGGCGACGGGCTCGCGCTCGAACCGAGCGGAAAGCGCGTGCGGGCGCGCAGCTTGCAAGTCTTCGGTTCCCCCCGCGACGAAGCTGCGGGCGGCAGCCGAGTCGCGATCAATCTGCCTGGAATCGAGAAGCACGAGATCGTCCGCGGCGAGGTGCTGGCCGATCCGCAATTTTCGGCACGCAGCACGATTAGCGTCGCGTTTCGGCCGTTGCCCGATGCGTTGCCGTTGTTGCGGCGGCGCAACGCCGTTCGCGCGTATATCGGCTCGGCCGAACTTCTCGGCACGCTGGTGCTTCCGCTCGTGCCCGATAAAGACGAAGCCGTGCACGGCGAACTCTTTCTGAAGAGCCCCGTGCTTGCGTTTCCCGGCGTGCGCTTCGTGGTTCGGCGCGTTTCGCCGAAGACGTTACTCGGCGGTGGTGAGATCGTTGCGGGCGATGCGCCGGCTGCGCCTGCGGACGTCCGCGACGCGGCCGCGAGCGTCGTGCTGACGATCTTGACGGCGCGCGGCGCGGAACCGGCCGATGCTGCGTCGATCGCCTTTGCCGCGAACGTCCGCGAAGACGTTGCCGCCCGCGCGCTCGCGCAGCTTGTCGAGACGGGTGACGCGATGCGCGTCGTGCGTCCGGAGGCGTACGTTTCGATGCGCGCCGCGGAAGAAGTGCTGGCGCGCGTCGACGAGGCTTTGGCAGCCGCGCACGAGCGCGAACCGTGGGCGATGGGGCTAACCTCGCTGCTGCTCGCGCGAACGCTGCAGGTTCCCGAGCCAAATCTCGTGCGGCTGCTCCATGCGTTCGCCGAAGACGGACGGCTGGTGCATCGTAGCGGCTATTACGCGGCGACCGGCTTCACGCCCAAGCTCACCGCCGAACAACGAACATTTTTCGAAACGCACGTTCCCTCGAATCCCGACGATCCGTTCGTGCCGGGAGATTATAACGCCGTGGCCGCCGCGGTCAAGAGTTCGAAGATCGCCGGCCTTGCGCGTGCGCTCGAGACGCTGCTCGCACGCGGCGTGCTGGTTCGCGTCGGCGAGTACGTCTACCGGGGAACCCAGATCGAACGGATGCACCAGATGCTCGAAGCGTTTATCGAAGCCAACGGCCGGATGACGATGGCCGAATTTCGCGATCTGATCGGCACCTCGCGCAAGTATGCGGTGCCGCTCCTGGAGTGGTTCGACGGCCGCGGAATTACCGTGCGCAGCGGCGATTACCGAATGCTGCGTCGCCGTACAGGCGTCGCAGCGCCGAACGTATAACCAGGCGCGAATGCTCGATTCCCGCGCGCTCCCCAAAGCGGAGCTTCATTTGCATATCGAGGGCACCCTCGAACCCGAGATGCTCTTTACGCTGGCCGAACGCAACGGCGTGAAACCGAAGTATCCGACTATCGAGGCGTTGCGCAAAGCCTACGACTTTACCGATCTGCAATCGTTTCTCGACGTCTATTACGAAGGCATGCGCGTGCTCCGCACGACCGAGGACTTTCGCGATCTCACCATCGCCTATTTCGAGCGCGTCTCCACGCAGGGCGTTCGTCATGCGGAGCTATTCTTCGATCCGCAAGCGCATCTCGATCGCGGCTTGGGGTTCGAAACGTTTCTCGACGGCATTTGGGAAGGCGCTCGTGAAGCGGAGCGGCGGTTCGGGATCACGTCGCATCTCATCATGTGTTTCTTACGCGATCTTTCCGCGCAGTCGGCGATGGCCACGCTCGATGCAGCGCTTCCCTATCGCGAACGGATCGTCGGCGTAGGTCTCGATTCGGCCGAAGTTGGGAATCCTCCGACGAAATTTGCGACCGTGTTCGATCGCGCGCGCGCCGAGGGATTTCTCACCGTGGCGCACGCCGGCGAGGAAGGGCCGCCCGAATTTATCTGGGAGGCGCTCGACGTGCTGCACGTCGCACGCGTCGACCACGGCGTTCGATGCATCGAAGATCAGCAACTCGTCGATCGTTTGCGCCGCCAACGCGTGCCGTTGACGGTGTGTCCGCTCTCGAACGTGCGCTTGCGCGTCGTTCCCGATCTCGCGCATCATCCGCTCAAGCGCATGTTGGATCTGGGCTTGGTTGCGACGATCAACTCCGACGATCCGGCCTACTTCGGCGGCTACGTCGGCGACAATTTTTTCCAGACGGCTGCGGCGCTTAAACTGAGCGACGAAGAGCTCGTCACGGTCGCGCGCAACTCGTTCGAAGCCTCGTTCATCGACGACGTCAGCAAACGCCGGTACCTCAAAGAACTGGAAAGCGCCACCGACGCCGCCCGGGCGTAGCTGCCTCAGCCCGTTCCAAAGCGGACGCTACGCGGTACCATGGTGGGGCGGGCCGGGTCGCCTCCGAGCGAGACCGCCCTTGCATTGGATGGGTAGGTCTGCAACTATTGGATGGGACCGCGGGTAGTAAGGGGTGAGCATGAACGTAGACAAGATGACGGAGCGCGTGAGTGAGGGGCTCAACGCCGCCTACAGCCGCGCCCTCCACGAACACAACACCCAAACCACCCCCGAACATTTGCTGGCGGCGTTGCTCGAGCAAGAACGCGGCATCGCGCCCGACATCCTGGCCGCCGCCGGCGCCGATCCGAAGGCCGTGCTAGCCAAGACCGAGCAGGCGATCGGAAACCTGCCGCGCCTCACCGGTTCCAACGCCGATAACGCGCAGGTCACGCTTTCGCCGGAGCTCTCGCGGCTGATGTCGACGGCCGAGAACGAAGCGAAGCTGCTGCAAGACGACTATACCTCGGTCGAGCATCTGCTGCTCGCGATGGCGGAAGGCGCCGGCGTCGTCGGACGCATCTTTCGAGAAAGCGGCCTGACCCGCGACAAACTGCTGACCGCCCTGCGTCAAGTGCGCGGCAACCAGCGCGTGACGACGAAAGACCCCGAGGGCACGTATAAGTCGCTCGAACGCTACGGACGCGATTTAACGCTCGATGCGGAACGCGGCAAACTCGATCCGGTCATCGGACGCGACGAGGAGATCCGTCGCGTCATTCAAGTGCTCTCGCGCCGCACCAAGAATAACCCGGTACTCGTCGGCGAACCCGGCGTCGGTAAGACGGCGATCGTCGAAGGACTCGCGCAGCGCATCGTGCGCGGCGACGTTCCGGAGGGCTTGAAAAACAAGCGCGTCGTCTCGCTCGACATGGGCGCGCTCATTGCAGGCGCGAAGTATCGCGGCGAATTCGAAGAGCGGCTCAAAGCGGTGCTCAAAGACGTCGCGAACTCCGAGGGCCAGATCGTGCTCTTCGTCGACGAACTGCACACCGTCGTGGGCGCGGGGAAAGCCGAGGGCGCGATGGATGCGGGCAATCTGCTCAAGCCGATGCTCGCGCGCGGCGAACTCCATATGATCGGCGCGACGACGCTGGATGAATACCGGAAGTACATCGAAAAGGACGCCGCGCTCGAACGGCGCTTTCAGCCGATCGTCGTCGAGCAGCCGAACGTCGAAGATACGATTTCGATTCTGCGCGGACTGCGCGAGAAGTACGAAGCGCATCACGGCGTGCGCATCAAAGACAGCGCGCTGGTCGCCGCATCGACGATGAGCAACCGTTACATTGCCGACCGCTTTTTGCCGGACAAGGCGATCGATCTCGTCGACGAAGCGGCGGCGAAGCTGCGCACCGAGATCGATTCGATGCCGCAAGAGCTCGACGAAGTCTCGCGCCGCGTGATGCAGCTCGAAATCGAACGCGAAGCGCTGCGTAAAGAGAGCGACGTCCCGAGCCGCGAGCGGCTCGACGCGCTCGAACGCGAGCTTGCGGGTCTGCGCGAAGAGCAGACGACGCTGCGTTCGCGCTGGGATGCGGAGAAAAACGCGTCGGTGCGCTTGAGCGAACTGCGCGAGCAACTCACGCAGATCAAAGTGCAGATCGAGCAGGCGGAACGCCAATACGATCTGAACCGCGTCGCCGAATTAAAGTACGGAACGCTTCCGCAAATCGAAAAGCAGCTCGCCGCCGAAGAAGCCCGGCTTCACGACGGCCACGCGGGCCGGCTTGCCAAAGAGGAAGTCGACGAAGAAGACATCGCCGAGGTGATCGCGCGCTGGACGGGCATTCCCGTTTCGAAATTGCTGGAAGGTGAGAAGCAGAAGTTGCTCAACCTCGCCGAAGAGCTGCACGTGCGCGTCGTCGGCCAAGACGAAGCGGTCGACGCCGTCGCAGAGGCGGTGCTTCGTTCGCGTTCGGGGCTGGCCGATCCGAATCGCCCGATCGGTTCGTTTATCTTCCTCGGCCCGACGGGCGTGGGAAAGACCGAACTCGCTCGCGCACTCGCGGAGTATCTCTTCGACGACGAACGCGCGCTCATACGGATCGACATGTCCGAATATCAAGAGAAGCATACGGTTGCGCGCCTGATCGGTTCGCCGCCGGGATACGTCGGATACGAAGAGGGCGGCCAGCTCACCGAAGCGGTGCGGCGCCGTCCGTATTCGGTCGTGCTCTTCGACGAGATCGAAAAGGCCAATCACGATGTCTTCAACATTCTGTTGCAAATACTCGACGACGGGCGCTTGACCGACGGCCAAGGCCGTACCGTGGACTTCCGCAACACGATCATCATCATGACCTCGAACATCGGCAGCCATCGCATCTTGGAATATCGCGGCGCGCCGGGTGGTGCCGAAGAAGCGATCGTGCGCGCTACCGTGATGGAAGAACTGCGCGGACACTTCCGGCCGGAGTTCCTCAATCGCGTAGACGAGATCATCGTCTTCCATGCGCTCAGCGAAGAGCAATTGATGGAAATCGTCGACATCCAGCTCGCGCGTTTACGCGCGCGCTTGGCAGAACGGCGCATCACGCTCGTTCTGGACGACGCGGCTAAACGGCATCTGGTCAAAGCGGGCTACGATGCGAATTACGGCGCCCGACCGCTCAAGCGGACGATTCAGAAAGAGCTGGAAACGCCGCTCGGCCGAAAAATTCTCGCGGGCGACGTTCGCGACGGCGACACGGTCGACGTCGGCTTCAACGATATCACCGGCGAACTCACCTTCAACGCCGAAGCCAAAACGCCGGCACCGGTATAAGCGCAAAAACGCCGCCTCGAGAGAGGCGGCGTTCTTTATTTGATGCTGAGCTTCGCGAGCTGTGCCCCGATCAAATCCATTTGTGGGCTGTAGCCCTCCACGACCGCGCGTACCGTGCCGGTCGAATCGATGATGAACGACCGGGGTAACGCGAGGGATGTGGTGCGGGCCTGCGCTTTCGACGACGCCTTGGGCGCGGGCGAAGAGGCCGCGCCGGGAGCCGGGCCGATTTCGATGCCTTTGGATTTCGCATAGGCGATACAGGCCGCATCGTCATGCGAGGCGCAGTACGCCGCGGCATTCTTGACCTTCGCATTGAGCGCCGCCGGCATGTTCTTGATGCCGTTCGTCATTTTCGCAAACATCTTCGGCGTTATGCCTTCCAGCCGGAGCGCCCCGATCTGTTCGTTCGGATCCGCCGGAGTCGTAGGCATCGACTCGTTCGGCCGATCCATCACGACGTCGAACGGAATCTTATACTGCGCGATCGTCTTTTTCGCGGCTTTCGGATTATCCATGTAATCCACGCCGATGAACCTAACGCGATCCTTCAGACGCTCGTAGTCGCCGATCACTTCGGGCATCTCGTTCAGACATGCCGCGCACCACGAAGCGAATGCGACTACGACGACGGGCTTGCCGTTCGTTACGATGCCGCTCGCCGGCTTGCCGATTTTGAACGACGAGATGTGAAACGGCGCGACCGGTACTGCCGCCACCAGTGCCGCAAGAGCCGCCACCGCAAACATACGTTGCTTCATGCCGCCTGCTTTGCTCGCGCTCCGTCGCTTCCTTTTTGCGATGCCGGCGCGAGCCGCGGGTATAACGGCGCCATGAACAGGGATCCGGTCGAGCAGGCGCTCAAGACCCTCGACGAGATGCACCAAACGCACGACCGGGATGCGCCGGGCATGCAGCTCGGCATCGAGCGCGTGACGCGAACGCTCGGCCGTCCGTGGTTCGCGTGGGTCGCCGGCCTCTTTATCGTTACGTGGATTGCGGTCAATCTTTGGGAGATGCTGAGCGGACGGCGGCCCTTCGATCGGCCGCCGTTTCAAGGCTTAAAGGCGATCGCATCGCTGACGTCGCTGATGATGGCGATTTTCATCTTGATCACCCAGAATCGCCAAAACCGCATCGCGCATCGGCGCGCTGAAATCACGCTGCAGATGGCGCTGGTAACCGAACAAAAGGTTGCCAAAACGATCGAGTTGTTGGAAGAGCTGCGCCGGGATGCGCCGTCGCTTCCGCATCGCCGCGACAAAGAAGCCGAAGCAATGGCGGAAGCGACCGACGTGCGCGAAGCGGCAGCAAAAGTCGACGATATGGGTACGACTCGCGCATGAGTGCGCGGTGGGTCGAGGTTGCTAAGTCGTCGGCTGGAGGTTATAGCAAGGACGGAGTGCCGATGCTCGCGGCAGCGCTTGCGTTTTACGCGACGTTTGCGATCGCACCGTTACTGATCATCGTCATCGAAATCGGCGCCGCGATGCTGGGCGGAAACGGCCACCATCACCAGATCAAGAATCAAATCTTGAATCAACTGCAACCGGCGATCGGAAAAGCCGGTGCAACGACGATCTCCGGCATCGTCCAGGCCGCGTTCGATCACGCCACGCGCAGCCCGCTGGCCGCGACCATTTCGTGGGTTCTCTTCGCCGTCGCGGCCACGGGGTTACTTGCGTCGGTCGAAACCGCGCTCGATCGAATCTGGGACGCGAAGGCGCAAACGGGCTTGCTTTTCACGATCCTTCTGCGCGTTAAATCGTTCGCGATCATCGCCGGCGTTGCGATCGTACTGGTTGCCATGCTGTTTGCTTCGGCATGGGTGAACGCGATCGGCAATGCGCTCGCCGCGCGTATCGTCAACGCGGTGCTCGACGTCGTTATTGCAACCGCGCTCTTTGCCGTGCTCTATAAGTGGCTGCCGAAGACGAAGATTTCGTGGAGAGACGTGTTCGGGGGCGCTGCCGTGACGGCGCTGCTCATCGTCGTCGGCCAGTACCTCATAGGACTCTATCTCGGACGTGCCAGTACGACGTCGATTTACGGCGCGGCCGGATCGCTCGCGGCGATCCTGCTATGGCTGTATTATTCGGCGATGATCTTCTTGATCGGCGCCGAGATCACCAAAGCCTATGCCAACGCCTTCGGCAGCAAAGCATCCACGCACGTCAAAGCCGAACGCGGAAACGTTATGCCGTCGACTTCTCGCGCTTCCGCGCCTTGAGACGCTCGCCTTCGTTCAGAATGCGCTTGCGCAAGCGGATCGATTGCGGCGTGACCTCGACGAGTTCGTCGTCTTCGATGAACTCGATCGCGCGTTCGAGCGACATGTCTTCCGCCGGCGGCAATTTGACGTTCTCGTCCGAACCGGATGCCCGCATGTTCGTAAGCTTCTTTTCCCGCACGACGTTGAGTCCGACGTCCTTGTCGTCGTTTGCCCGGCCGACGATCATGCCTTCGTAGATATCGGTACCCGGATCCACGAAGAAGCGTCCGCGCTGTTCGACGCCCGCCAGCGCGTAGGCGGTGGCGCGTCCCGTATCGGTTGCGACGAGCGCGCCGACGCTGCGGCCCGGCAATTCGCCCTGCCATTCCTGATGGTCGTAATACGTGTGAGACATGACGGCCGTGCCGCGCGTGAGCGTCAGCAGTTCGCCGCGCAGACCGAAGATCGCGCGCGTCGGCATCGTGTATTCCAAACGGCGCGAATCTGCGACGTTGATCATGTTCGACATCACGGCTTTGCGCTTGCCGAGCGCCTCGATGACCGGCCCCTCGTACTCAGAGGGAACGTCCACCACGACGTATTCGACCGGTTCCCACTTCTTGCCGTCGCGTTCGGTGATGATGACCTGCGGCTTCGAAACGGCGAGCTCGTAGCCTTCGCGACGCATCGTTTCGATCAGGATCGAAAGATGCAGTTCGCCGCGACCGCGCACTTCGAACGTGTCGGCCGATTCCGTGTCCTCGACGCGCAGCGCCACGTTCGATTCGAGTTCGCGCATCAAACGCTCGCGGATCTGCCGCGAGGTTAGATACTTGCCTTCTTTGCCAGCGAACGGCGAGTTATTGACCGAGAAGAACATCGAAACCGTCGGTTCGTCGACCGCGACGGCGTGGATGCCTTCGGGTGCTTGCGCGTCCGCGATCGTGTCGCCGATGTTCAAATCCTCGATGCCCGAAACGCAGACGATGTCGCCCGCGGAAGCTTCGTCGACCTCGATGCGCTCGAGGCCTTGAAACGTCAGCAGCTTCGTGAGGCGCAGCCCGGCGGCGACCTTACCGTCGCGACCGACTTTCGCGATCGGCATGTTCAAGCGCGAACCGCCGCGGAAGATGCGGCCGATACCGATGCGTCCCACGTACTTGTTGTGATCGATCGCCGAGATGAGCAGTTGGAAGGGACCGTCTTCGGCCGGCGCTTCCGGAACGTGATTCTTGATGATCTCGAAGAGCGGTTCGAGGTCGCTGCTTTCGTCTTCGAGCGTGCGCTTGGCGATGCCGGCGCGGCCGTTGGTGAAGACGACCGGAAAGTCGGCTTGTTCGTCGTTCGCGCCCAGTTCGATGAAGAGGTCGAAAACTTCGTTGACGATCTCCTTCGCGCGAGCGTCTTTGCGGTCGATCTTATTGATGGCGACCAGGGCCTTCAAATCCAGTTCGAGCGCTTTGCGCAGCACGAACCGCGTCTGCGGCATCACGCCTTCGGCCGCATCGACGAGCAGGAGCACGCCTTGCACCATCTGCAGCACGCGTTCGACCTCGCCGCCAAAGTCGGCGTGTCCGGGCGTATCGACGATGTTGAATTTCACGTCCCCGTGACGAACGGCGGTATTCTTCGCCAAAATGGTGATGCCGCGCTCGCGTTCGAGCGGGTTGGAATCCATGACGCGCGTCTCGACCTGCTGGCCTTCCCGGAAGACGCCGCTCTGCTTGAGCATGGCGTCCACGAGGGTCGTTTTGCCGTGGTCGACGTGGGCGATGATGGCAACGTTACGGATATCGGGGCGAGTCTTCACGCCGCCCGTTGTACCATACCGACGGGTATTTAGCTAGCGCTTACGGGGCCGGAGGGTGCTTACGCCCGGGGAAGGCTGAACCAAAAGCTCGTCTTTTTCCCCGGCTCGCTCTCGAAGCCGATGGCTCCGTTCATCTTGCCGACCAGCTCCCGGCAGATGTAGAGGCCGAGCCCCGTCGACCCCTCGCCCGTCGAAAGGTGGCCGAAGCGGGTGAAGAGCTTCTCGTGGTCGCGTTCGTGGATTCCCGGCCCGTCGTTGACCACGCTGACGGTCACCAACTCCGCGGTCGGCTTGACGTCAACCAGAATGGGGCTCGCCGGGTCGCCGTACTTTACGGCGTTGGAAAGCAGGTTGATCATGACCTGAACCGTGCGCCCTTCGTCGGCCATCACGTAGGGGACCGGATCCAAGTAGGCCGCGTTGAAGCTGCGGTCGGGATGCTCGCTACGGATGCGGGCGAGCGATTCTTCGATGACGCCGACCGGCGAAATCGGCTCGATACGCAGCGCGAGATGTCCCGCGTCCATGCGCGAGAGCAGCAGAAAATCTTCGAAGATCGATGACAGGCGGCCGGTCGCACTCGAAAGCACGCCGAGCAGCTCTTTGCGCCGTTCGATGCCGAGCGTTTCGAAATGCGTTTGCAGCAGAGCGGTCGCGCCGCGAATCGCGGCGAGCGGCGAACGAACCTCGTGCGAGACCATGCTGAAGAACTCGTTTTGCAGGCGCACGTTTTCTTCGAGCACTTGGCGCTGCTCGACTTCGACGCGGTGCGCGCGCGAACTCGCGAGTGCGAGGCCGACGAGATTTACGAAGAGCTGCATGCGGCGCAGCGTTTCGATCGAGGGTACTTTCCCGTCGATGGGGGCGTCGATCGAAAGGTAGCCGAGCATGTTGCCGTCGCGATCGGGAAGCACGAGCGTCAACGTGTCGCGTTCGTGCCACGCGTCAGGAGCGGACCGCGGTTCGTTCAGCGGGCGATAGCCCGTGTAAATTGCCTGCTTCCAGTTGATCTCGCGTTCGGCGGGGTTGTAGAAGCAGTACGGTAAGACTTCGGATTCCGCCGGCAAGATCTCCATGACCGCTTCGCGGCGGATATGTTCCCCCAGGCGTTCGCGAACGACGTCGTCGGAAAAGCCCAACAGCACCCGGCGGTAGAGTTCGCCTCCGGGGGCGTCGGCGGCAACGATCGTGACGTACTTGAATCCGAAGATTTCCGATACGGCGCGAGCGATCGATTCCAGCGCGGGCGAGATCTCTTGCGCGTGCAAGATTTCATAGGTAATGCCGAGCAGCCGCGCGAGCAGGCCGCCGTCACCGGTGGCCGGAGTTTCGTAGAACATCATGGGCCGTGCTCTTGAGCTTATCCGGGGAGCCGTCGCGTCCTGCGATTACTGGAGTCACCATGTTAAGATAGAGCCGACCATGGATGCCGCCTCGCAGTACGCGCTCGCCTACGCTCTCACGACGACCGCCGGTCTGCGCGCGGTCGTGGCGCTGGCGCTGGTCTCGATCGCGGCGCATTTCGGCGTCCTGCACCCCTCCGGCGCCTTCGCATGGCTCGATTCGGTCGCGGTGATGTGGATCTTGGTCGCGGTGGGTGTCCTCGAAATCCTCGCCGACAAAGTGCCCTTTCTCGACCACGCGCTCCATGTCGTGCAAGTCGTGGTCAAGCCGGCCGCCGCGGCCATTATCGTGGGCGGAACGGTACATCCGCAGTCGCACGAAGCGTTGGTCTTTTTGATGATCGTGGGTGCGCTCAACGCCCTGGGCATTCACGCCGGCATCGCGACGGTTCGGGCCGCGTCGACCACGACGACCGCCGGGCTGGGCAACCCCATCGTCAGTACGGTCGAAGACGGGGCGGCGCTCGGCGGAGGAGTGCTCTCGTTCGTCGTACCGTTTATCGTCGCAGGTATTGCGCTCGTATGCAGCATCGTGCTACTGCTGTTGGTTCGTGGGAGCGTACGGGTCTGGTGGTCCGCACGGTCTTCAAAATCGCTGAGGTCGCCGTAAGGCGACTGGTAGGTTCGATTCCTACACGCTCCCGCCACATTCTCGCCGTTAGCCGGCGCTGGTTTTAAAGAGTTTCGGACAGAGCAGTACGCCTTTGTGCATCGTTGCGAGGCTGTCGAACACGCCTTGCGGCAAATTGAATTGGTATTCGTACGGCCAGCCGGCCCAGGGCTCGGGATACGTCGTTCTCAAGCTGACGTACTGATAATCGCCGGTGCTGCTCGCGATCTGCAGCGCGACGAGCGATGAGTTCGGTTGTTGGCCCGGCATCGGATAGACCTTGACGTAGAACGAATCGGGATCGTATTCCACATCGATGTCCGACTGTTGGGTCGAATCGATTTCTTGACCGCATTTCGTCTTTGCATCGAGCAGCACGAACGTGGGTTCGGAATACAAAAATGATTGCGGAGCGGTGCCCAAGAGGATCGTTTGCTCGCGCCAGCGCGGCGGCCCGGGAACCAGGGTTTCCTTGATATTGCGCGAGTGCGGCGGCAGAAAGACGAGAAAGTCTCCCGCGCTGCAACCATATTGCGGCGCCGTTATCGCAACGCGATACGTGCCGTAGGGCGCGTCGAACTCGACGGTCTGGGTCCGGCTGTCCTCGTGCGTCAGCGTGAATTGCCGGTCGAACGTCAAGCGCCCCGTGCGATCCTGGGCGTGCAGTTCTACCTGCATGTGCGTTCCGGACGGCGCGTGGGCCATCGCGGTGCACAGCGAGAGATGCATGAGGATGTGGGCGAGAGCCGGCACGGTGTTTTGCTCCTTACAATGAGTACAGTAGTAATTCCGGACGAATTGTGACCTTCCCCGCGTTAAAAGGAACATTGGCGGCATCGCGAAGGGTAACGGAGTTTTGCAACTCTCACCACGTTTGCGAGCATTTCTGCGCCGCTCGATTCCAAGCGTCGAGCACGTCGAGATTCTCGTGCTATTGAAGGGCCATGCGGAGCAGCGATGGAGCGCCGAGGCGGTTGCTGAAGAGCTGCGCCGTTCCTCGCGTTCGGCCTGCTCGCGCTTGCAGGATCTGGAACGTTCGAAACTCGTTGCGCGCGACGAGCGGCAGGAGTACGCCTATCTCTCCGGTCCGCACGATGAAGTCGTCGAGGAACTCGAGCGGGAGTTCGCGGTGCGGCGCGTCCGTTTGATCGAAGCCATTTACATGCCGGCCGTCGATTCGGCCCGCTCCTTTGCCGACGCGTTTCGCCTGTGGGAGGACGAGAATGATCGCTGAAGCCGTCTATTTACTCTGCATGCTGACCAGCTTTATCTGCATGATCTTGCTCGCTCGCGCCTATGCTCGAAACCGAGTGCCCCTCTTGATGTGGAGCGCGATTTGCTTTGGATGCTTCGCGATCAATAATGCGCTGCTCTTCATCGATCTGAAGATCGCCACGGATACCGATCTTTCGCCGGTGCGCGGGATTCCGGCAGCAGTCGGCGTCCTGCTCCTCTGTTACGGCCTGGTCTCGGAGGCGGTGCGCTGATGTATCTTTTTCTCAACGGCGTTATCGCGGCCGGGTGTCTGGTCGCGGCGTTTTTCTTCCTCCAGATGTTCAGACGCACGAGGGACGGTCTGTTCGTATTCTTCGGACTGGCATTTCTGATCTTGGCGCTCGAGCGTTTCGTGCTCAGCTGGATGAACACGCCGGAAGAAAGCACGCCCGCGGTCTACTTGCTGCGCCTCGCGGCCTTCTTGTGCATCCTCTACGCGATCGTGCGCAAGAACCTCGTTCGCCAGTAGCGCACCCAGGGAAGTAACCTTCCGGCCGCTAAGCGGTCGGCATGGAACACACACTCGTACACGTGGCCGAAACCGCGGCGTGGCTGTTCTTCATCGTCTTCGTCTTTGCGGTCATCGGGGTCGTCGCGACGATTCGCTGGATCGTCGCCATGCTTACCCGTGGCGAACAGGCCGTCGAGGCTGAAGTTCACAGCGTCGGCGACCACCTTCACCATCGCGGGCCGGACGAAAGCTAAAACAGCAGCGTTCGAAACTCGGAAACGGTCGAAAAGCCGACGCGTTCGTAGAGCGCGATCGCGCGCTCGTTGAAATCGTTGACGTAGAGCGAGAGCGTCGGCGTCATCGGCAGCAGCCGTTCGCAGACGGCGGCGAGAGCGGCCGTCGCGAGTCCTTTGCCGCGCAACTCCAGAGGCGTCCAGATGCCTTGCAGTTGCGCCGTTTGCGCGCTCCAAGGTCCGATGTTGCAGAAGAAGCATAGGCGGCCGAGCGATTCACCGACCCACCACATCCCGCGCTCGATCATCGTACGAACGTTGGAGGTAAACTCCGGCGACGTGCGCAGAGGGTCGTAATCGAGCTCCTGAGCGATCATCATCGCGGAATTATCGGCGACTGCGGTCCATTCGTCCAAACGCGCGCGCCGGGCAATCACGTCTCCCGGATGCGGCCGAAGCGACGAGCGATCCAGTTTCATCACGAATTGACGTTCGCGCACGGCTCGCGGGGGAACGTGTCCTCGGGCGACGAGTTCCCAATATTTTGCAACCGGCTCCTTCGGCCCGACGATCATCTTTTCGTCACCGCGCGTCCGTCCGATCGCCGCAAATGCTTCGATCGTTGCGTCGTCATGGGCCGCAAGCACGACCTGCCGCGAGAAATAGGCTACGCCGGTGACGGACCCGTGGTCGTCCGATGCGACGACGATCGCCTTACGCGTCGTGGGGGCGCGATCGAAGAGCACCAAGTAGGTCAGGAAGACGTTGTCGTACGGCGCACGCGCGAGAAATTCAAGCGCGACGGCTTCGCGGCCGCCGGCAAGCGGTTCCGTGCGAATCATTACTCCAGGTGCGCGACAAAAACGGGCGCGCTGGTCGGCTGTTTGCTTCCGCCGGGCGGCTCGATGCTCACCGCTACCGCAACGGTATTGACCGCATCGTTCGATACCGGCACGAGCGCGACGCCGCGGTTATCGGGAACGAACGTCGCCGAGGGAACCATTTTCTTTGCACCCTTGGGCAGCGTCCAGGCTTGATAGACCTTTCCGTCGGGGGCGGCGGGCATGTCGTGCATTGCAAGATACAGATGCCCGTTCGAACGGACGACTTCGCCACCCGGGACGCTCACGCGCTGCGCCTTTACGTTCGCAAGGTCCGAGAGCATCGAGTCGTCGCGTTCGTTCACGACCGACTGGTGCGCGAGCCGAATCTCCGCCTGATGCAGCCGATCGTTGAGCGCAATGTTATAGAGCACGGAAGCAGTCGCAAGAGCGAAACATGCCGCTGCGACCGCATATGCGGGCCACACCAGGTGCCGGCGATGGCCGTTGCTGCTGACGTGCTTCTTCTTGCGCACCTCGCGCATGATGCGCGCTTTGATCAACGGTGAAGCCACGACCGAACCGGACGAGGCATCCGCAGAGGCTTCCTGCGACGTGCCTAAGGCAGCTACGACGGGGACGAGGGCCTCGTATTCCGCGCGACAGGTGTCGCAGGTTTGCAGATGATCGCGAACGCGTTGCGCGTCTGCTGCGGCAAGCGTGCCGAGCGCATAGAGGGCGACGTCGTCGAGCAGCTCGTCGTGGGTATCCGTCATGCCGAGACGGCTCCTTCCAAGGCGGTGCGAAGCTTTTTCAATCCCATGCGAATGCGCGTCTTGATCGTGCCGAGCGGAACGTTGCTCTTTCGCGCGATCTCTTCGTGCGTTATGCCGCCGAAGAATCCCAGTTCTATGGGCTCCCGTTGCTCTGCCGGAAGAGCCTGCAAGGCGCTGCGAACGGCGCGCGCATCCAGATTTGCAAACGCGACGTCCTCGATCGCGGTGTCTTCCGGAAGCGTCTCCGGAAGTTCCGTTTGCGGGTGGGCGTTGCGCGAGCGCAGGGCGTCCAGGCAGCGATTGCGCGTCATGCGCACGATCCATGCAGGAAAGTTCCCGCCCCGAAAGAGTTCGGGCGACGACCACACCTTGAGAAATACGCCTTGAGTCACGTCTTCAGCGGCGGAAACCTCGCCGAGCATGCGCATCGCAACGCCGTACACCAGCCGATGATGTGCGTCGTAGAGCGTCTCCAATGCGTTTGCGTCGCGTGCGCGCACCCGCATCATTAAATGCTCGGCATCGAGATCCACGAACCTCCCCTTCTCGCTCAACGTACCGGACCCCCCGGCAGATTGATCGAACGCGAGCGCGAAGGATTCTTCATGGAGGAATTGATCGAACGCCTCGAACGCGCTCGCTCGGTTTTCGTGCTGACCGGCTCGGGCATTTCGGCGGAGAGCGGCTTGCCGACGTTTCGCGGCGTCGGCGGGATGTGGCGAACGCATCGCGTGGAGGAACTCGCTTCCCCCGAAGGCTTTGCGCGCAATCCGCAGTTGGTGTGGACCTGGTACAACGAGCGCAACGGCGCGCACCGGCGGGCGGCCCCGAACGCCGGGCACTACGCGCTCGCGGAACTCGAACGCCGCACGAGCGATTTCACGCTTGCGACGCAGAACGTCGATTCGCTCCACATGCGCGCCGGCAGCCGCCGCCTGCTGGAGCTTCACGGCAGCCTGCGTACCGCGCGCTGCGACGCATGCGGGGCACGCCGGCCGCTCGACGCAACCGGCTTACCCCTGCAGGAAATCGAGCACGGCTGCGGCGGGATGCTGCGTCCCGACATCGTCTGGTTCGGCGAGCCGCTGCCGGAAGCGGCCTGGCGCGAGGCGGCCGAGGCGGCGGCCCGCGCGGAAGTCATACTGGTGGTCGGAACGAGCGCCGTCGTCTATCCTGCGGCCGCCCTTGCCACGCGCTATGCCTCGCGGGAGGCATACGTGGCCGAGATCAATCCGGAAGAGACCGCGATCAGCGACCGCGTGAATTGCGTGATTCGCAGCACGGCCGCTGACGCGCTGCCGCGATTGCTCCGATAAAGGGAGAATATGGGTTTCCTCGTGCGCTTTGCCGGTTTGCTGCTCGTCGCCGTCATCGGAATGTCGGCGGCGCTTTCGTATCTCTTTGCGCGCACGCACCTTGAAGCGCTGCGCAGTGACTTGATTCTCAACGCGGTCGGCCAGGCAAGCGCGACGCTGCAACCCGCGCTCGATAAGTACGCGCTTTCGGGGCAGTTCACGGAAGCGGACCGCCGCGGCGTCGATTCGGCCGTGCGCAACGTCGAGAATTTTCAGTCGCTCGTGCGCGGCGTGCGCCTCTATCGTCCCGACGGCACGCCGCTCGATCCGATCCTCGCGCCCGATGAAACCGCGATGGTGAAACGCGCGATCGCCGAGCAGAACATCGTTCAGGGATCGCAAGAGACGGCGAGTGGTGAGTCGATCGTTCCCGTATTTGTGCCGCTTGCATCGCCGACGAGCAACGGGTATCTCGCCGTCGCCGCGATCGAAGTATCGGAGAGCCAACTCGACACGCAAACCGGAAGCGAAACGCGGTTCGTCGTCACCGCCACGGTTGCCGCATGTGCGCTGATCTTTCTTTCGTTGCTGACGTTGGCGATCGCCGCGCAGCGAGAACTGAACTTGCGGCGACGCCAAGCCGAAACGACGTTCTTGCAGACGATGGAAGGCTTGGCGGCCATCGTCGATCAGCGCGATCCCTACACCGCCGGCCACTCGCGGCGCGTGTCGGAGTATTCGGTCCTTATCGCGCGGCACATGAACTTGACGAAAAAAGAAATAGACCGCGTGCGTTGGAGCGCGCTGTTGCACGATCTCGGAAAGATCGGCATTCCCGACGCGGTGCTGCTGAAGAACGGGCCGCTCGATCCGGAAGAGCGCGCGATCATCAGCCAACATCCAACCATCGCCAAAGAGATTCTCGGGCCGGTCGAAGCGATGGCGCACATCGTTCCGTGCGTGCTGCACCATCACGAGCGATGGGACGGCCGCGGCTATCCCGCGGGTCTTTCCGGCGAAACGATTCCACTGCTCGCGCGCATTATCGCCGTGGCCGATACGTTTGATGCCATGACGACGGATCGCCCCTACCGGAAGGGGCTGTCGATCGAAGAAGCGCGTTCGCGCTTGTGCGAGGGCGCGGGCGTCCAATGGGATGCAACATGCATCGCCGCCGCGGCCGAGCTGATCGACGGCGGCGTGCTGACGAAACCCGATGTCGTCGTCACCGAGTTCGGTCCGCGCTTGGGCCTGCGCCTAGCTAGTGCAGATCCAGCGTAACGTCGGAACCGTTCGCCGGCACGTCGATGGTACGGGTACGCTCGCCGCGTTTAGCGTCCCATGAATGCAATTCCAGCTTCCCGGCGGGAACGT
This sequence comes from Vulcanimicrobiota bacterium, assembly GCA_027459645.1. GTDB lineage: Bacteria > Vulcanimicrobiota > Vulcanimicrobiia > Vulcanimicrobiales > Vulcanimicrobiaceae > JAMXLG01. The sequence continues at coordinate 127,737 of DAIDHQ010000040.1, read as the reverse complement.
TTGCGATCGAGTAGCTGCCGCCGCTCGCGACGGCGTAGGGCCCGTCGGCCACGATGATCGTCGCATGCATGAACGCGTGGATGTGGCAGTGCACCTCGACGATGCCGGGATTTTGAAACGTGACAAGCTTTCCGGGGCCTGGGCCGTAATAGCCGATATCGAACGGGTCGGCCTTCGACGTCGAGTAGATGCTGTGATAGAACGGATCTTGATTCGGAAAACGTATCGACGATCCGGCCGGAATTACGATGAACGGCGGAATGAACGAACGAAAGTGATTCGTCATCGACGCTTCGCCGGGTGCGGGCGCAGCCGACGGTGCGTCGACCCACACCACCGATGCGGTCGTTTCTCCGTGGATCGTTGCAGCACGCGCCGTGGCCGGCGTCAGCGCGCATGCGAGCGCGAGTGCGACGAGCGCGTTACGGCGGAAGTTGTATGGGGGGGCCTTGATCGTCTTCATAGGTTCCTGCAATCGGCGGCGTGTCTGGAAGTGCGGGCGTGTCGTCGTCGAGACGCGAGAAATGCGTGAAGCCGGTTCCGAAATCCCGCACGCGTTCGTCGATCGCCGGAACTTGCGCGGCCGTGATTTCGACGCGCGCAGGCGCTTCCGCCGGCGCTTCCGGCGCTAGGTACTCGGTCGCCTGTTCCGCTTGCGGTTCGGGCGTTTCGTACGTGCGGACGATGGTTTTTTGAAAGCTGCGCTGCGATGGCAGCGTCAGCAAGTCGTCTTCGCTCGCGCGGCGCGTGAGGCCGCGAATGATGTAGGCGTTTTGCAACCGGCGCAATCCCTTGAGCGGAATCGACGAGGTCGGAATGCCGACGAAGAGTTCGCGTACGACCTCGTACGTGCTCTCCGATGCGATGATCGCGGCATTGAGCTCCTCAGAGGCCGCTTCCAACCGAGCCGCGACCTGCGCGGGATTGCCGATGATCGCAAATTCACGCCGGTCCTTGTAGCCGGTGTCGCCCGCGACGATCTTGCCGGAGTTCACCCCCATGCCGACCGAGAGCGGTTTGCGGCCTTGGTCTTTCCAGCGCGCGCGCATAGCTCCCACGACCCGCATGATATCCAGCGCAGCGCGCAGCGCACGTTCTTCTTGAAACTTCTCTTCGACCAGGACGCCGAACACCGCATTGACCGTGTCGCCGCGCAGGCTTTCGATGAAGCCGCGATGGCGCTGCACGGCTTGTCCGACGATCGTATAGAACTCGTTGAGATAGCGCAGCGTCTCTTCGGGCGCAAGGGACTCGGCGAAGAGCGCAAAGTTGCGAATGCGCACGCAAAGGATCGTAGCGTAATACTCGCGCGCTTCGAAAAGCCGCGGATCCTTGCGGGCCAGAAGATCGTCCAGAACCGGCTGGGGCATGTACCGGCTGAACAGCGCAATAACCCGGCGGTGTTCCTGACGCGCGAGCGCGTACCGCTTGAAGTAGACGTAAGCGTAGATCGCGGCCCCGGTCGCAACGGCGACCACGACGATCAGGAGCGCAGCCATGGCGTCCGGCTATCTTCGCGCAGGAGCAGCCGGCTTACCCGTCCGGCTAGGTTATGGATGCGTACAGCTATCCGATTTGGGCGTCGGTGAAGGCGTCGGGGTCGCTTTCTTCTTCCCGAAGAGGCCTCCCAGGGCGCTCGAGATCTGGCTGCCGTAGCCGCCCGTGGCGCTGTCCAGCGCCGACTGCCCCTGCGACTGCGCCATGGCAACGATCTGCCCTTTGGCTGCGTCCCAGCTGGACGGCACGCCGAAATCGGGCGAGAATTGATCGATCATCTGCTGCGTGAGCTGCTGCACCTGGGTTTGCACGACTCCGTTAACGAGTTGCGCGAGCAGCGACTGTCCGGGCATCAATTGGAAGCTCTTCCCGTCTTTTGTGGTCACCACGACGGGCTCGCTTGCGTCGCAGACTTCGTAAACGTTGACGCGCACTTGGTCCTTGGTCGTTTCGATGTCGCCTTCCGTACCGCGAACGGCGATGCTCGCGGTCGCCGTCTTGAACGTATAGTCGGCTTTGGCGCCGGCGGGGTGCTGGACGATGAAACGCACCTTGCCGTTGAACACCAGGAACTTCGCGGTCGTTCCCTCCGCTTGATCGAAAAATGCCAGCTGCACTTTGCTGTCGGAACCGACGAGCACGCGCGAGCTATCGGGAAGCCCGACGGCCGCAAGCGAGGCGCTTCCGGTGATGGCGTAATCCTTGTCCGCAAGCGAGGTGGTGGCGTTGGGCGCGAGAGCGTGTATCGCTTTCCCCGTTTGATAGCGGACGCTGCCGTGCATGTTCTCGAGCTGTTTGTCGACCGCGCCGCTCGCCGCGGCGGAAAGCAGCAACGTTAGGGCGCCAAGTGCGGCGATCGCCGTCTGCGTCTTCATGGTTGCTCGTTCCGTTCGCTCCGGTCCGCTACCTGGCGGGAAGTGATTTGAAGCACGACTAACGCCGGGCATATGCTCGGGGCCATCGCACTTGCCGCCATCGCGGTCGTTCCTCGTCCAGCTTCGATCGTTCCCGGTCTCTGCACCGCCGCGGTTCCCGCCGTAAGCGCACTCGACGCCGGCGCCCGCGAGGAACTCGAAGAGCGCTGGCACGCCCTGGGCGTCGTTTCGTCCCGGCAGCCGATCCGCATCGTGAAAGACGCCTCGATTGCGCCGCAGGGCTATCGTCTGCGCGTTGATGCCTCCGGAACGTCGATCGCGGCCTCCGACGCCGATGGCGTTTTTTACGCGGCGATGACGCTCGCGCAGCTTCCGCAACGCGCGAACGGCGCGTGGCGACTCCCATGCGCAACCATTACCGATGCGCCGCACATGCGCTGGCGCGTGCTCTCCGACGACGTGTCGCGCGGACCGTTGCCGACGATGCGCTACTTCAAGGAACGCATTCGTACGATCGCCGCGTTCAAGATGAACGGCTACTCACCGTACATGGAACACGTGTTTTTGAGCCCGACCGATCCGCTGCCCGCGCCGCTGGACGGCATCACGCCGGCACAACTTCACGAACTGAAGGTCTATGCCGCGCGATTCCACGTCACGTTCATTCCCGAACAGCAGACGTTCGCGCACATGCACAACACCCTGCGCGTCGAGCAATACGCCTCGGCGGCGGATTTTCCGCACGGGTATCTCATCTCGCCGGCGAGCTCGCTCGGGCAGGCATATCTCGCGCGCATCATCTCGCAAGAACGCGCGGCCGTCGGTAGCGTGCCGTTCTTTCACATCGGATCCGACGAAACGGCGACGCTCGGTGAGGGGACCACTGCCGCCTACGTCGCGCAGCACGGGGGCCGTTCGGCGGTGTATGCGGCGCACGTTCGCGCGATGGCCAAGCTCGTCGCGCCGTCGCGCGTCATGCTTTGGGACGACGGCATCGAAAACGATCCGTCGATCATGAAATCGATCCCGAAGAACGCGGTGATCGTGAACTGGCATTACGACTCGCGCCCGTCCTACCGGCGGTTCATCGACCTTATCGCTTCGGGCGGCTTCGATCAAATGGTCGCGCCTGGCGCGAACAATTGGAACGAGATCTTTCCCGATCTGAAGACCGCGCTGCCGAACGAGCGCCGCTTTATCACCGAAGGCATCGCATCGCACGTGCTTGGGCTCTTTCAAACCGTTTGGCACGACGACGGCGAGACGCTCTATGAAGCGACGTGGTATCCCGTGATTTATGCCGCCGCTACGGCGTGGGGCGGCGGCGCGGCAGCCGACGCGGTGTCCGCGGACTTTCCCAGGGCATTCTTCGGCGTCGACGATCCCGGTTTCAGCAGCGATATCGCGACGCTCGGCGCAATGGACGCGCGCATGCCCGGCCCGAGCGACAAGCGCTTTTGGGCGGATCCGTTTAACGCCTACGATGCGTCGCGCATGGCGGGCGTGCATCTCGCGTCGCTGCGTCTCGCGGCCGAGCGCGTGGAAACTCATCTGCTTCACGCGCATCCGTTGCTTCATCAGAACGCCGCCGGCGTGATGCTGCTCGCGGCGCGCCGCTACGACGCGCTCGGGCGGCGCTACCAGATCGCGCGCGAGGTCAAAACGTATTACGACGACGCAAAAATCCATCCGGCAGATGCCGAACGGGATCTGTTTTGGTGCAAGTACTTATTTTGGGAGCAGCGTGACACCGATGAAATGCTCGCTCCTCTGTACGCGCACGCGTGGCGGTACGAAAGCCGCGACGGGCACCTGGCGAGCAATCTGGAGCGGTACCATCTGGACGCTCAGCGCGCGATCGAACGTGCCGACGCCATAGATCGCGTAACGTACGAGGATTACGAACGCACCAAGACGTTGCCGCCGCTCGCTAGCGTGATCCGGTGATTTCCTCGGTCCTCGTCCTCGCCGTTTTTCTTGCGTTCGCGCTTCTGATGTACCGTCGCTGGATGCCGGCAATTCTCGCCGTGCCGTCGATGGCGTGCGTGATGCTGCTGGTCGCGGGAGCGCCGCTCGCTCAGATCGGCGATGCCTTCGTGCACGGTGCGTCGCAACTCGCGCCGGTCTATGTAACGGTGATCTTCGGCGCGCTGCTCGCGCGCGTCACGCTCGATACCGGCATCGCCCGTGCGCTGGTCAATCTTGCTGCCGAATACGGCGGCGAACGTCCGCTCGCGCTCGCGCTCGTGCTGTGCGCGGTCGTCGCCGTGCTCTTCACCTCGCTCTCGGGCTTGGGCGCGATCATCATGGTCGGATCGATCGTGCTTCCCGTTATGATGACGACCGGCGTGCCGCGTACGATCGCCGCAACGATGTTCCTGATGTCTTTTGCGCTGGGCTTTATCTTCAACATCGTCAACTGGACGTTCTACACGAAGTTTTTCGGCGTCGGCCAGCAAGAGTTGATGCGCTACGCCGTCGTTCTGGCCGTCATAGACGCGCTCGCGCTGCTCGTCTACGCGTTCGTCGCGTTTCGCCGCGAGCGCGCCTATGCGACGTGGGCCGTCGCGGCCGAACGCGATCGTCGCAAGACCGTAGCATGGTACGCGCTCGTGACGCCGGTTCTTCCAATCGTGCTGTATTTTGCGTTGCACGTCGATCCGATGCTGGCGTTCGTCTTCTCCGCGATCTACGGCACGCTCGTAACGCGTCCGCGCCAGGCGGTGCAGACGCTGGTCGCCGCGGCGATTCGCGGCATCGAAGACGTTGCACCGGCGGTGCTGCTCTTCGTCGGCATTGGCGTGTTGCTCGCGGCGACGGGCGTCCCCGCGTTACGCGCGGCGTTCGCGCCGCTCGTCGGAGGGTGGACGTCAAATCCGCTGGCGTTCGTCGCAATCTTCGGTTTGCTGAGTCCGCTCGCGCTCTATCGAGGTCCGCTCAATCCCTTCGGCGTCGGCATTGCCGTGTTTACGGTGCTTCTGGCCTCACATGCCTTACCTCCCGTTATTCTGGTTGCCGCAATTATGGCGGTCGTGCAAGTGCAGAACGTGTGCGATCCGACGAACACGGCCAACGTCTGGGTCGCAAACTTTACGGGCGTCGGAATCGATACGATCACGAAGCGCACGCTGCCCTACCAGGTCGCGGTCGCGACCGTCGCCGCGATTGCCGTGGTGGCTGCAGGCGGACCGCTCTTCGGCGTGCATGCGTTTGCATCGCTCGCGCAGCCTGCGGAAGCGGCGACGCTGTCGGGACTCTACGCAGATCCGGCGGCAGCCGGCCACGTGGCGGTCGATGCCGCGACCGCGCCGTTTGCAAAAGCGGCACAGGCCGAGGTCGTCAGCCGCCTCGACGCAGCGGGTTATCATGCGTTCGATTTTCACGGCGACCCAAACGACGCCGGCTGTGCCGGCAAGCCGTACGCCGCGTACGTCTATGTCAGCACGTCGCAATTCCGCTTGATCGAAGGTGACGACGTCGACGTCGGGTTGCGTTTGGAAGATTGCGGCGGTTGGATCGTCGATGAATGGCACGATCATTCGCTCGCCGCGCAGGCGACGGCGGCGCAGGTCACCACGCTGGCGGATCAGGGCGCGTCGCGGTTGCTTGCCTGGGCCGCGAGCCCACGGGGGCGGCAGCTCTTCGCGCACGGCCTGGCGGCACTTCCGAGCGATCCGCCGAGTTACTATTACGCCATGTTCAAGACCGTCGACGGAAACATGCGGGTCTACGTGCGTGCCGGAGGCCCCGCCTATGACGCGGGGCTGCGGACGAACGACGTGATCGACAAACTCGACGGGAAATATTGGTGGGAGTATGGCACATTTCAAACGCAGGCGCGTGCCTACGACGGAAAACCACACTCGTTCGAGGTGCATCGCGGAAACCAAACCTTGACGATACAACTTGGAGCGCTATGAGCATCGATAAGGACCTCGCCGCGTATTGCGAATCGCATCGCGAGGCGTACTTGGATGAATTAAAGGGTTGGATCGCGATCCCGAGCGTTTCCGCCGACCCCGAGCATCGCCCGGACGTCCGGCGTTGCTGCGAACGGCTCGTCGCGCGAATGCGCGAGATCGGCTTGGATGCGCAGGTGCTCGAAACGCAAGGCAATCCGATCGCCTACGGATCGTGGAGCGGCGCTGCCGGCGCACCGACGGTGCTGATCTACGGCCACTACGACGTTCAGCCCGCCGATCCGCTCGAACTCTGGACGAGTCCGCCCTTCGAAGGAACCGTGCGTGACGGGAAGATCTACGGCCGCGGTGCCGTGGACGACAAGGGCCAAGTCTTGATGCATCTCGCTGCGATCGAAGCGCACATGCGCACGCGCGGGCGGCTTCCGGTGAACGTGAAGGTCGTCGTCGAGGGCGAAGAAGAGATCGGGTCGCCGAACTTCGAAGGCGCGCTCGAGCGCTATGCGGAGCTCTTTAAAGCCGACGTCGCCGTGATCAGCGACACGGCCGTCTTTTCAGAAGACGTGCCGTCGCTCACGACGAGCGTGCGCGGATTGGTGCACTGGGAGATTACCGTGCACGGGCCTTCGGGCGATCTGCACTCCGGATACTACGGCGGCATCGTTCGCAATCCCATCGAAGCGCTCGCGAATATCATTTCGGAATTGAAGGACGCCGACGGCCGCGTCAACGTTCCGGGCTTTTACGACGGCGTTGCCGATTTGGAGCCGGCGGCGCTTTCCGAACTGCGCAATCTTCCCTTCGACGAAGCGCGCGAGGCCGCGCAACTCGGCGTGACGTCGCTGGAAGGCGAACGTGGGCGTTTGCCGCTGGAGCGCATGTGGTTTCGGCCTACGCTCGAGTGCAACGGGATATGGGGCGGCTATCAGGGACCGGGAAGCAAGACGATCATCCCATCGTGGGCGAAGGCGAAAATTTCGGCTCGGCTGGTCGGAACGCAAGATCCGCTTCGCGTGCGCGAGCTCGTCCGCGCCTACGTCAAGAACGTCGCACCGCCGGGCGTCCGAATCGACGTTACCGATGGCGGTGAAACGCCCGCGGTCGTGGTGTCGCGCGAACATCCCGTCGTTGCGGCGGCAGCGCGCGCGATGGAAGCGGGATTTCGCAAACAGCCGGTGTTTATCGGCACGGGGGGTTCGATCGGACCCGTCGCGAGCTTCGATCGCGTCTTGAAACTACCGCAAGTATTGATCGGCGTCGGACTTCCCGACGATCAGATCCACGCGCCGAACGAGAAGTTCACGCTCTCGCAATTCTTCGGCGGCATCCTTACCATGACGGCGCTCTACGACGAAATCGCGGCGACCGTTCCGGCATGATCCCGTTCGTACTCGCCCAAGCGCTGCAGACGCCGGCACCGATCGCAACCCCGTCGCCCGTTCGAGAGACGGAAAGCAGCGCAATCGGCAGCGACGTCGACGCGGCCATCGCACGAGCGCGTGCGGCGCACCTCGCCTTGGGCGTGGTCGTCGTCGATCTCGCGACCGGCGCGCGCGTGGAGCGCAATGCTTCGCAGTCCCTTGCGCTCGGAGACGCGCAAGCGATTCCGCTCGCACTGTTGGAATATCGCGCGGCGGATTCGGGGGCGCTTCCGAAGGATGCCGTACATGCAACGGTGCAGCGTCTCTTCGCCGGTGGGCCCGATGCGAAACTCGCCGCCATTAAGCATTTGGGTGGAACGGCAGCGGTCAACGCCGATCTCGCCGGGCTCGGGTTCAACGGTATCGATTTGACCGACGGCGCCGGCATGGCAACGGCCGGTGCGGTCGGAGCGATGCTCGATGCGATTCATGCGGGACCGCTGCTCTCAAAGGCGTCGCGGACGGCGCTTCTTGCCGCGATGAGCACAGGCGACAGCGCTGCCGACGCCGGTGCCGGGTTCGTGAGCGTGCGCGGACGCGTCTTCGAAGTCGTCGTCCTCGTCAACGACCCCTACGCGTCGGCCAAAGAACGTCGTCGCGCGTATGCGGCGATTGCCGCCGCATGCGACGACGCCGCCCGGCGCTTTCCGCTCTAATGCATGCGTAAGCTGCGTCTGGGCGTCGACGTCGGCGGCACCTTTACCGACGTCGTCGCGATTGACGCAGCAACGCGCGAACTCGTCGGCTCGGTGAAGGTTCCGACGACGCACGGTTCCGTTGAAGGCGTCGCAGCGGGGATTATCGCGGGAATAACGGCGCTGCTCGAGCGTTACGGCATCGCGCCCGCCGACGTTGCGTTCATCGCGCATTCGACGACGCAGGCAACCAACGCGCTCTTGGAAGGCGACGTCGCGCGCGTCGGCGTTATCGGTGTCACGCGCGCCGGATGGTTTGCGCGGCGGCAGATGCGCTTCGCGCCCGTGACGCTCGCACCCGACGTCACGTTCGCACCGGAGTTCGCGTTCCTCCGAAGTGCCGAAAACGGGAGGCTCGACGACGTTCTCGCGCGCCTGCAGGGCGCCGGCGTCGAAGTTATTGCGGCGACGGCTCCTTTTGCCGTCGACGATGAAGAAGCGGAAATGCAGGTGATGGCGGCGGCACGCGCGCGCGGCATGTATGCCACGGGCGGACACGACGTTTCGTCGATGTACGGACTGCGCGCCCGAACGCGAACCGCGGCGCTCAACGGCGCGATTTTGCCGAAGATGCTTCGCACCGCGGAGTTGACCGCGCAAGCAGTTTCGCGCGCTGCGATCGCCGCGCCGCTGATGATCATGCGCTCCGACGGCGGCGTCATGGACGTGCATGAAATCGAACGCCGTCCGATCCTGACGATGCTTTCGGGACCGGCGGCGGGCGTTGCGGGCGCGCTGCTCTACGAAAACGTGACCGACGCCCTGTTCTTGGAGGTCGGCGGAACGAGCGTCGACGTCTCCGCTATTCGCGCAGGGCGCCCGCAGATGCGCCCGGCGCGGGTGGGCGGTCATCGCACCATGCTGCGTACGATCGATTCTCGCACGCTCGGCATCGCCGGCGGAAGCATGCCGCGTGCGAAGGCGTCGGCTCTCGTCGACGTCGGGCCGCGCTCGGCGCACATCGCGGGCTGCGCGTACGCGAGCTTCCTTACGGTCGATGCATTCGAAGGCGCGAGCGTCGAGCGCTTTGCGCCTACCTCGCACGATCCGCCGGATTACCTGCGGTTTGCGTTGCGCGACGGAAGCTTTGCAACGGTGACGCCGACGTGCGCGAGCAATCTGCTGGGCTACGTGCCGCGCGAAGCGTTTGCATGCGGCGATGCGGCCGCGGCCGCTCGCGCATTCGAACTGCTCGCGGCGGAGTTGCAAGGCGACGCTCAGACCCTCGCGCGTCAGATGCTCGAGATCGCGGCGGCGAAGGTGCTTCCAACGCTGGAGGAACTCGTTGAGGAGTATGGCTTGGAACGCGAACGGGTGGTGCTGGTCGGCGGCGGAGGCGGCGCCGCGGCGCTCGTGCCGTTCGTCGCGCAACGATTTGGCTTCGAGCATCGCATCGCCCGCGATGCAGAGGTCATTTCCCCGATCGGCGTTGCGCTGGCGCTGGTTCGCGACGTGGTCGAGCGCACGATCGTCGATCCCACTCCCGAAGACATCCTGCGCATACGCCGTGAAGCAACGGATCGCGTCATCGCGTCGGGCGCGTCGCCGGACCGCATCGAAGTGAGCGTCGAGATCGACACGCAGACCAATCGCGTGCGTGCTACGGCGGCGGGAGCGACGGCCATGGCGGAAGCGGCCGGTCACGGGCGAGTGAGTGAAGAGGAACGCTTGCAGGCGGCGGCACGTACCATGGGCACGTCGCCGGAAAATATTCGCCGCATCGCATGTACGCCGCTGCTCGATGCATATGTGCGCGGACGGGATCTGCGCATCGTCGACGAGCGCGGCGTGAGCCGCCTGGCGCTACGCGACGCGCATCTGAGTGCAACCACCGCGAGCGCGCTCGCGGACGATCTTCCCGCTGCAATCGAAGCGGCGACCGCGTTCGGCGACGTTGGACGCGCCATGCCCGAGCTCTACCTGATGCACGGCGGCCGCATCGCGGATTTCAGCGGTCTCGCGCAGGCCGATCAGGCACTGTCGCTTGCCAAAGAAGAGATTGCCGGGTGCAACGCCGATGAACCCGTCGTTATCTGCACCGTGCGGAGATCGAGCTGATGCCGCGTGCGTATCGCCTGGGACGCCGAAAGCAAAGCGTGGACGAAACTCGCGCCCGGATTGTGGCGGGTGCGCGTGCGTTGCTGATGTCCCAGGACGGCTTTCGGCGGTTTACGATGGAGGCGATTGCTAGAGAAGCGGGCGTTACCCGAATGACCGTGTATAATCAGTTCGATTCGAAGACCGCGGTGTACGAAGCGCTCGCCGACGACCTCGCGGCGCGTGGTGGAATTCGCAACAATATTGCCGCTGCATTTGCGGAACCGGACGCCCGTGCCGGTATCGATAAACTCATCGATGCGTTCGTGCATTTCTGGCTGGCGGAGCCGGAGGTACTGCGAAAGCTGCACGCGCTCTCTCAACTCGATCCGGAATCCCGCGCCGCCGAGCGCGACGCATGGCGCCGGGAAGCGATCGAAAATATGCTCGCGCGCTACCACAAGCAGTGTCGTATCAGGAGCGTAGGGCGGCGGCTGCGCGACGTCGATGCGGTCTATATGCTGACCGATTTTCCGACGACGGAAGCGCTAGCGCGCGCAGGCCGCGGCGAACGGCAGGTTGCAGGCCGCATCCGAGAGTTGGTAGCCGCGTGCCTCGGCGAATCGATGTAGGGTTGACTAATTAGCTGTACACTTCGTATAGTGAAAATATGCTGGTGCTTCTGGTGATTCTGCACGTGTTTGGGGCGGCGTTTTGGTTCGGTGCCGTTCTCTTGCTTGCGTTCGTCGTCGAGCCGTCGATACAGCGCGCTGGAGGCGAGGCTGCGGCCGCCGTCGGCGCCCAACTGGCCCGACGCATCCCGCCGGCAATGGCGGGTGCCGGCATCACGACGATCCTTTCGGGTCTGCTGCTCTTTGGGTTGGACTCCGGCGGGTTCAACGCCGGCTTCATGCGGTCTGCCGCGGGCCAACTCTTTTTACTCGGAGCGCTCTGCGGTTTTGCGGCGGTCGGCGCGGGAATGATGTTCCCGCGCGTTTCGGTCGAGCGTGGAGTGGTGTTCGCCCGCATTTCGGCGGCGTTTCTCGCGTGCGCGCTCGCGCTCATGGTGATTGCACGCCGCGCGTAACGCACGCAAAAAGAGCCGCGAGACTGCTCGCGGCTCTTTTTATTGCTGGGGCGGCTGCGCCGATTACATCGAGCGCGTGGCTGCGGCTTCTTCCTTACCGACGGTGCTGTTGTTGCGGCTATACGCCCAGTAGATCACCATGCCGAGGATTAGCCAGACGATAAACCCGAGCCACGGCGCGGGAACGCCGAACCACTTCGGGCTTCCGTATTGCAGCGAGAAGATCAAGCCGACGGCAAAAATCGCGGAGAGCGCCGGGATGACGTACGGGCCGAACGGCACCGAAAATCCGTCGGTGTTGGGATAGCGTTTGCGGATCATCGGCAACGCGATCGAGACGAGGATGAACGCGATGAGCGTGCCCATGTTCGTGAGCGATCCGACGATGTCGATCGGCGTGAACGCCGCGATGAGCGCGATAAAGATCGTGAAGATGATCGTCGAGAGTCCCGGCGTGCGGAACTTCGGATGCACGCGCGAGAAGACCGGCGGAAGCAGGCCGTCGCGCGACATCGCGAAAAAGACGCGCGTCTGTCCGAACATCATCACCAGCAGCACGGTCGTCAGCCCGGCGAGCGCACCGAGCGAGATGATCGAGGCAGCCCACCCGAGCCCGACGTGGTCCATGGCGAAGGCGACGGGCGACGCGACGTTGAGGAGCTTGTAGGGAACCATGCCGGTCAGGATCGCGACGACGATGATATAGAGCACCGTGCAGACCAGCAAGCTGCCGATGATGCCGATCGGGAGGTCTCGCTTGGGATTCTTGGTCTCTTCCGCTGCGGTCGAAACGGCGTCGAAACCGATATAGGCGAAGAAGATGAAGGCCGCACCGCCGAGCATGCCCGTGACGCCGAACGGAAAATACGGCGTCCAGTTGGCGGTGTTGACGTGGCCGAATCCGAGGACGATGAAGAACGCGACGATCGCGAGCTTAATAACGACGATGATGTTGTTTACCAGCGCCGACTCGCGGGTGCCGCGGTAGAGTAAGACGCCGATCAAACAGATGATGCAGAAGGCAGGCAGGTTCATGAACCCGGCACCGTGCGTGACGACGCCGCCCGCGCCGACGTCGAAATAGCTGCTCTTGAGCATGGGCGGAATTTGCCAGCCGAACGCGTTTTTGATGAAGTTCGAAAAGTATCCCGACCAGCCGATGCTCACCGTGGCGGCGCCCAGTGCGTATTCCAGCACCAAGTCCCAGCCGATGATCCATGCGACGAACTCGCCGAGCGAGGCGTACGCGAACGTGTACGCGCTGCCCGCAATCGGAACGCGGCTCGCGACCTCTGAATAACAGAGCGCTGCAAATGCGCTCGCGATGCCCGCGATGATGAACGAGATGGTTAGAGACGGTCCCGAACGCGTCGCCGCGGCAACGCCCGTCAGTACGAAGATACCGGTGCCGATGATCCCGCCGATGCCCATCGCCATGAGCGATACGGGACCGAGCGTCTTCTTCAGGCTATGCGGTTTGGATTCGTCGCTGCCCTCGGCAAGAATACGCTCGAGGGGCTTAACTCGTTGTAGCAGCATTAAGGGAGCGCATTACTGTCAAGCCGGGCCGCTCACCTGGTTCCGATGAAAAGTCCTCGCCCGGACGGCCCTCCCTCGACGAATTCGACCGCGAAACGCGCGTGGGCGAATGCGCTTCGATACTGTTCCCGGGTGAAGAGCATCCTCCGATGGGGCTCGTTGAAGGTGCGGACCCCGTCGCGAGCGGCGACCATGAAGCTGTAGTTCAAGATTGCGACGTTGCCGTCGCGGCGGCTGACGCTCATGCGCGCAACCTTCAGATCGGGCTCGTCGGCGAAACGCGCATCGACCATTCCGTCGTGCCAGGCCTCGGGCTGAACCCACGGCTCGACGATCGCGACGCCGCCCGGCTTCAAGTGGCGATAGAACGTCTCCAGCGTTTGCTCGAGCAGACGAACGTTCGGTACGTAGGCGACCGCCCCGAAGAGCGCGATGAGCGCGTCGAAACGCCGGTCGAGATTGAAGCCGATCATGTCTTGGCAGTGCAGCGGCGCCGCGGGCACGCGTTGCGCGGCGATGGCGAGCATGGCTCGATCGACGTCGAGCCCTTCGCAGTCGTACCACGTACGCAAGAATTCCAGATGCCGTCCCGTTCCGCAGCCGGCATCGAGCAGCGCGTTTCCGCCGGAGCGCTTGCGCGTTTCGATCGCATCGTGAATCAGCGCGGCTTCACGCTCGTAATCCTTGCCCCGCGCGCTTTGGATCGCGTCGTAATAAGCGGCGGAGCGGGCGTAGATCGACATCGCGCCTGGAGTGCGCGCGCCGCCGGGAAAACCCTAGCAGCCTAGCGGGCGAACGGAATCGCTAAAGGATAGCGGTACGGTTTCGTGTCGCTCGCCTTCATGCAGCCGACGATGCAAAAAATGATGTTGAAGACGAACCACGCGACGATTCCCGCTAGCAACCACATCGGCGTGTGGTAGAGCAGGTTGAAGCGAACGCCGAAGACCGGGTGGCGTCCTTCGTAGAAGAAGATCGAAAGCACCATCGCGACATAGACCAGCATGACGATTTCCCACGTCAACTGGAAGTTCAAGGCGCTCGCGGCATGCATGCGTGCAAAGGGCTTTTCGGGATCGTTGCGCACCTTGAACCAAATCAGCAGGACGGCGATCACGTTCGCGAACGGGATGTTCGTGAAGACCAGCAATCCCGCGGCGTTGGCGTAGATCGCCCAATTGCGGTCCTCGGAAGCGACGCTCGGAATCATGGGCGCACGAACGCATAGACGATGAAGAACGCGAGCGTCGCGAAGAGCCCGCCCAAAATTGAGCGCGTGACGAACCTGCTGCGAAGCGAAGGGACGGTCCGTTTCACGTCCCCCATTGGTGCTCGTCCCGATTTGCCGCCGCCGTGACCCGCATGCCTCTCGCTTGGCGCCCTCCCGGAAATGGCCTCCGCGCAATAGTGACGAAGGCGCCGCAATCGCCATGACGACGAGCTTCTACGATGTCCTGGTCATCGGTGGCGGCAACGCCGGCTGCGCTGCCGCACTAGCCGCGGCCCGGCGCGGTGCCCGCGTGCTGCTGATCGAGCGCTACGGCTTCCTGGGCGGTACGGCAACCGCCGCGATGGTCGGGCCGTGGATGACGTTCCATTCGGGCAAAGAACGCATCGTCGGCGGCATCGCGCAAGAGATCGTCGAGCGCCTGGTGCGACGCGGTGCGTCGCCGGGACATATCGCCGACTCCTCGGACTACGTGCCGACGATCACGCCGTTCGACCCCGAGATTCACAAGGCGCTCCTCTTCGAGATGATGCGCGAGGCGAAGGTCGACCTGTTGCTGCACGCATGGTTCCTGGCCGCGATCATGGACGGCGAAACGATCGCCGGCGTCACGGTCGCAACCGTCGGCGGCGGAAGAACTTATAACGCACGCATCGTTATTGACGCGACGGCCGACGCCTATGTCGCTGCGGCCGCTGGCGTTCCGACGCAGCAAGGCGACGAGCGCGGGCGCGTGCAGCCGGCGAGCCTGATGTTTCGTTTGAGTCACGTCGACTTGACGAAGACCGCTACGTACGTGCGTATGCACGCCGACCAAATGCGCACGTCGTTGAAGGCGCACGAACGCACCGCTCCCGCGCTTAGCGCCGTTGCCGGGCTCTACGACCTGTGGGACGAAGCGCGCCGCGACGGCATCGTCGACGTGCCGCGCGAGCTGGTGTCGTTCTTCGTCTCGCCCTATCCCGACGAAGTGACCGTCAATATGACGCGCGTGACGAACATCGATCCGCTCGATCCCGACGATCTCACGCGCGCGGAGGTCGAATCGCGCTTGCAGGTCGTGCAGTTGCTGCGGTTTTTCCGCGAACGCGTTCCGGGTTTCGAACATGCGCGCATTGCTGCGACCGGCACGCAAGTCGGCATCCGCGAATCGCGCCGGATCGTTGGACGCTACACGCTCACGGCGGAGGACGTGCTGCAGGGGCGCCATTTCGACGACGCCGTGGCACGCAGCGCCTATCCGATCGACATCCACAACCCCACCGGCAGCGGGACGACGACGCATCGCCTTGCGCCGGGTGCCAGCTACGAGATTCCCTACCGCTGCCTGGTCCCGGTCAATCGCGAGCAGTTGCTGGTCGCGGGGCGCTGCATTTCGACCACCCACGAGGCGCTCGCGTCGACGCGTCTCACGCCGACCGTCATGACGCTCGGGCAGGCAGCCGGAACTGCGGCGGTCCTCGCGAATGAACGCGGCACGTGCGTCAGCGCTGTGGAGGGCGATGAGCTGCGCGCTTTGTTAATACACGACGGTGTCGATCTACGGAGAGCTTCGTGAACACTGCCCTCAAACTTGCGCGTGAATATGGAGTCGACGTTCAGTTCGCCGACCTCGGCGATTGGGGCGTCGACGAATTGCGGTCTGAATACGATCCGCAAGGCCCGACGATACGCATCAACACGCGCGTCGCCGAGCAACTTTCTCCATCGGAACTCGGCGAATTCGTCGCGTTCTCCGTCGGGCACGAGTTGTATCATCACCGGGAAACGATCGGCGAAATCCCGCGCCTGAACGAACGCAAGGATCGCGAGATAGCCGCGAACGAGTTCGCGCGAAAACTCCTCGACCACCAATAATGCTGTACGCCGGAATCGACGCTGGACAATCTTCGACCGCCGCGGTGATCGGCGATGAAACCGGCGCGATTCTGGGGCGCGGCTACGGCGGTCCCGCCGACGAGATCGGCGCGTTGCCTTCCTCGACGCGATTGCGTGACGCGCTCGAAGATGCGCTCGCACATGCGACGCTCGACGCGAAACTTGGCGCGGATACGTGGTTCGATGGAATCGTCGTCGGCATCTCCGGATACGAAGGCCGCGTCTACGGGCAACCGGTGAGACTTCCTTCCGGCGACGTGCGGCTCGTGCACGACAGCGTGATCGCGCACGCTGCGGCGTTGCGCGGCGCGCCCGGCGTCGTCGTCATCGCTGGTACCGGATCTGCAGCCTATGCAACGTTTGCCGACGGCAGCACGCACGTCGCGGGCGGCTGGGGCTATCTCTTCGGTGACGAAGGAAGCGCGTTTTGGATCGCGCGCACGGCGATGCAGATGGCGATCGCACACGGCGATTGTGAAGGTGCCGCCAGGCTGTTGAGTTTTTTCGACGTGCATACGCTGCGCGAGTTGTCGCGCGAATTCTACCTCGGACGGATTTCGCGCGCGAGTTTTGCGTCGTTCGCACCGGTCTGCCTGCAGGCCGCGCGCGACAACGACGGCTGTCCGTGTCTCTGCGAACCGCCCAAGCGCGCGGCGCACGAACTCGCCGAGCTCGCCGCGCGGGCTGCGCGCGATCGCGACCCCGGGAAGGTGGCCTTCGTAGGCGGTCTCGTGGCCGATCCGTGGTTCTTCGAGCGCGTACGGGGAGCGACGGCGCAGCGTTTGCCGGGATGCACCGTTTTGGAATCTATCGACGACCCCGCCGAGGGGGCGCTTCGCCTGGCGCGTTCGTGAGCGTACTCGAAGCCCTGCGGGGCGGCCTGATCGTTTCGGTGCAGGCGTGGAGCGGCTCGGCCATCGACGACCCGCAGGTGCTTGCTGCGATGGCCGCCGCCGCCGAGGCCAACGGCGCCGCCGGCATCCGAATGCAGGGCGTTGCGAATCTCCGCGCGGGACGCGCACGCGTTCGCGGCCCGCTCATTGGGCTGATCAAGCGTGAGTACGCCGGATTTGCGCCCTATATCACGCCCACGCGCGCCGAGGTCGACGAAGTGCTTTCGACCGGCGCCGAGATCGTGGCGCTCGATGCCACCGCCCGCCCGCGCCCCAACGGCGCGACGCTCGAGCGGCTGATCGATGCGATTCACGCTGGGGGACGCCTTGCCATGGCCGATTGTGCGAGCGCTGCCGACGGGATCGCGGCCCGGGCTGCGGGTGCAGATATCGTGGCGTCGACGCTCTGCGGCTACACCGAAGAGTCGAGAGGGATGCCCTTGCCGGCCTTCGGCCTGATCGAAGAACTCGCCGAGTTGGAAACGTTCGTTATCGCCGAGGGCGGCGTGCACAGTTCCGAGATGGTCGAGCGGGCGTTTTCCGCCGGTGCAGACGCCGTGGTGGTGGGGACCGCTATCACCAACATCGATTGGCTCGTACGCAGTTTTGCGGCGCAAGCGCGACGGCGGCAGGACTCCTCGTTACAGTAAACGGACGCTAAAGTCGATGCATGCGGAGGGTGCCCGTCACTATAGTTTCTAATAATAGAGAAGCGCTCGGAGATGTAGGGGAGAGAAGTCCTTGGTAGAGAATCGCGCCTCGGCCGTTCGGCTCGGTCGTGGCTTTTGGTCTGTTACGCTGCTCTTTGCGGTCTTGTCCGTACTGGCGATCGTTTTCTGGTACTGGACGCCGATCGGCATCGTCATGCCGGTCGTGGCGGCGCAGCCGGGCATTCAAATCGACGACCTCTTCCGCTTTATGGCGGCATCGGGCTCGGCGCTGTATATTTTCGTCGTCGGCTACATCATCTATTTCGCCGTCGCGTTCCGCGCTCGCAAGGGCGAACCGTACGACTCGATCGGCGTGCAGGTGCACGACAACCACAAACTCGAGTTTTGGTGGACGCTGATCCCGACGCTCTTCGTCGTGCTGCTCTCCATCCTCAGCGTGCGGATTTGGTATGGAATTCAGATCGCGCAACCGGCAAACGGCTTGGTCGTCGAAGGCCTAGGCCACCAGTGGTACTATACGTTCCGCTATCCGGGCATCAACGGCGAAGTCACCGGCGAGATGCATCTGCCGCTCGGCCAGCCGGTCGTTCTGAACGTAACCTCTTCCGACGTCATCCACTCGTTCTGGGTTCCCGACATCCGGTTGAAAGCCGACATGGTGCCGGGTCTCGTCAACACGATTCGTTTCACGCCGACGCGCCTGGGCAAATATCCGATCATCTGCACCGAGTTCTGCGGAACGCGGCACGGCTGGATGAACGCGACGATTCCGGGCGCCAACGGGCAACCGAATCCGGGCGCACAGTTCGTCGTCATCGACACGCCGGCGAATTTCCAGAAGTGGTATCATGCCTGGCAAATCAAGAATGCGCACGCAAGCAACGCGCTGCCGACGGCTTCGACGGGAACCGTCAGTCTCGCGGGCGGCGACGCGAACGCCGGCAAGGCGCTCTTCGCGCAGAAGTGCAGCGCGTGTCACGCCATCGGGCCGTTCAGCCAGCGCATCGTCGGACCGGGTCTCAAAGGCGTACTGCACGACCCGTCCCATCCGAATCTCGTCGACGGCGATCCGGCAACGCCGGCAGATGTCGCGAAGATTCTCCAGCAGGGCTATAAGGGGGACATTGGCATGATGCCCAATGCGACCGCAAACGGCCTCTCAAATAAAGACATTGCTAATCTGGTCGCGTACCTGAAGACGCTGAAATAACCCGGGAGTACACGAAACCATGTCAACAGCAGCGGTAAGTCACGGCGGCGGCATCGCCGACCACATCCATCCCGAACCGCAGGGATTCATCCGCCGGTACGTGTTCTCGATCGATCACAAGATCATCGGAATTCAATACCTGATCACCGGCTTCGTGTTCCTGGTGCTGGCCGGGTTGCTCGCGGAAGTGATCCGCACGCAGCTCCTGCACGCAAACGGCGGCTTCGTGAGTGCGGATACGTATAACGAAGTCTACTCGGTGCACGGCTCCGCGATGGTGTGGCTCGTCATCATTCCGCTCATTACCGGCGGATTCGGTAACGTGATCATGCCGCTGCAGATCGGCGCGCGCGACGTCGCGTTCCCGTGGCTCAACATGTTGAGCTTCTGGATCTTCCCGGTCGCGGGCCTGATGCTGTTCTCGTCGTTCTTGATGGGTGCGCCGGTCGCGGGTTGGACGGAATATCCGCCGATGTCGCTGCAAGCAGGCGCAGGAACGTCGATGTGGGCGGCTGCGATATTCTTAGTCGGCGTCTCCTCGACCCTTACGGGTATCAACTTCGTCGTAACGATGTTCCAAATGCGCGCGCCGGGCATGACGTTCACGCGCATGCCGCTCTTCTGTTGGGCGCAGCTCGCAACGGCGCCGCTGCTGATGATCGCGACCACGGCGCTCGCCGCCGCGCTCGCCGCGCTCTTCATGGAGCGCCAATTCGGCGTGCCGTTCTACGATCCGACCA
This sequence comes from Vulcanimicrobiota bacterium, assembly GCA_027459645.1. Classification (GTDB taxonomy): domain Bacteria; phylum Vulcanimicrobiota; class Vulcanimicrobiia; order Vulcanimicrobiales; family Vulcanimicrobiaceae; genus JAMXLG01. The sequence continues at coordinate 108,046 of DAIDHQ010000040.1, read as the reverse complement.
AAGGCGGCAGCCCGATCATGTGGCAGCACATGTTCTGGTTCTACTCGCATCCGGCCGTGTACATCATGATTTTGCCCGCGTTCGGCATGATCTCCGAGATCATTCCGACCTTCGCGCGCAAGCCGATCTTCGGCTACAAGATGATCGCCTTCTCGTCGATGGCGATTGCGCTCGCCGGCTTCATGGTCTGGGCGCACCACATGTTCACGTCCGGCCTCGCGCCGTATCTGCAACTGCCGTTCATGATCCTGACCTTCACGATCGCGATTCCGACAGGCGTGAAAATCTTCTCGTGGGTCGCAACGCTATGGGGCGGTAAGATTCACTTCACGACCTCGATGATGTTTGCGGTCGGCTTCCTGGCGCTCTTCACGCTGGGCGGCATCACCGGCATCTTCTTGGCGGCGGTACCGTTCGATCTGCACGTGCACGGCACATACTTCGTCGTCGCGCACTTCCACTACGTGCTCGTCGGCGGATCGCTGATGGGCATCTTCGCCGGAATGTACTTCTACTTCCCGAAGATGAGCGGCCGTCTGATGAGCGAGAAGATCGGCAAGTGGCACTTCTGGCTGTTCTTCATCGGCTTCAACGGCACGTTCTTGCCGCAGCATTGGCTCGGCATGCTCGGTATGCCGCGGCGCGTGCCGACGTACGATCCGCAGTTCACGTTCTGGAACCAATTCTCGTCGATCTCGTCCTACGTGATGACGTTCGCCATCCTGCTGTTCTTCATCAACATCTTGGTCAGCTTGCGTAACGGCAAGAAGGCCGGGCCGAATCCCTGGGGCGCGCGCACGCTGGAATGGCAGATTCCGTCGCCGCCACACTACTACAACTTCAAGCACATCCCGACGGTGTACGGTCTGCCGTACGACTTCAGCCAGCCGCTTCCGTACAAGGGATTGGAAGAAGAACTCACCGACACACCCGTCGCTGTTGGAGCACACTGATGCGTTCCATGGCGTCGTCGTCTCGGGTCTGGTTTACCGTAGTAAACGCCGACCCTCGTCTCCTAACCCTGAACCACATCAGCACGTCCGATAAGGGTGACATCGAATAATGGCCGTCGCTACGCTGCCTCACTCCGGGGCTCACGAAGAAGTAGACCAGCTCTATAAGGAGACGCGCGATCTGCGGCTCCAGGGCTTCTTGCTCTTCCTGATCTCGGACTGCGTGTTGTTCTCGTCGTTCATCTTTGCGTATTTCTACATGCGCAACAGCGGTCAGGGCTGGCCGCCGCCCGGCATCCATCGTCTCGACGTCGCGTTTGCGGCGGTCAACTCGGTGATTCTGTTCGGTTCCGGTGCAACGATGCATTACGCGCTCGAAAACTGGAAACACGGCAACTTCAACCGCTATGCGATGTTTATGATCGCAACGATCGTGCTGGGCCTGGGATTCCTCGGCGGACAAGCCTACGAGTACACGAACCTGATCGTGAAAGAACACGTGACGTGGGCCGGCAGCGGCATCTTCGGCGCGTCGTTCTTTACGCTCACCGGCATGCACGGCTTCCACGTTTCGGTCGGCGTGATTTACCTGTTCATCTTGCTGCTGCAATCCGTGCACGGCGTCTACACGAAGGAGAAGTATTTCGGCCTCACCGCAGGCACGTTGTACTGGCACTTCGTCGACGTCATCTGGGTAGCACTCTTCAGCATCTTCTACCTGGTATAGGACGCGAACATGAATCTCGTAGCTACAGAACATCTGATCGCCATCGTCGGCGGCATCATCGTCGCCGTGGTTTCCGCGATCGCGCTCAAGAACGACTGGAACGCAACCGGCATCGACAATCAAGTCTTCAAACTGATGCTCGGGCTCTTGTGCCTCGGAGCGCTCATCGCCATTGGCGCGGGCGCCGGCTTCCTCGGCAACTTCGGACAAGGTGCAGCATGATCGTTCAAGACAGCGAGTATCTGGATTTCAGCCGCGTTCCCGAGTCGAAGGGCGTCGGTAAGAACATCTACTTCGTGCTCGCCATTGGTCTCATCGGCATCTTTGCGATGGGCTTCTTGTCGGTGATCTTCGCGGGCTTCGGCCACGTCTGGCCGTCGGAGAAGACTCAACGCATCGATCTCGGCTCGATGCCGACGATCAGCTCGAGCAATAACCAATAAAGGGAGACGGCGCCGAAAGGCGCCGCTTCTTTAATTACTTACACGCTTGGACGCTGGGGACGATGACCGATGCGGCGTCGTCCTCGGCGTCTTTCGTTACGCGGCGGTCGACGAGTAACTGCTCGTAGAAGTCGGGAATCGGGCTCTGCATCGCGAAGACGTCGGCATATCGAAGTGCGGGGTCGTTGACGAACGGATCGCTGCTTATCGCTCCTTCTGGCTTCTTATGATTCACCGACGCTTGAGCCACCGATGTCGCGTCGAGCGGGCCCGTGCCGAGCAGACCTCCCGAGAGCATCGATTGCAGATGCTTCCCGCCGGCTTGATTCATCGACACATTTCCGCGATCGGTAAACATTTCGAGTTCTTGCGTCTCCGCCAATCCGCTCATCAGGTTCACGGCAATGGCCTGTCCCTCGCGCGCTCGTTCGAGCTTCGCCTTCATCTTGGCGAGCGTAGCATCGTCCGCGCTTTTCGTGCCTTGGCTCAAGCGCGGGTCGGAGAGCAGCGTGTCGATGACGTCGAGGTTGTGGGCCATGCTCGCCGCGATGTCGCGCAAACGCTGATCGTCGAACGAGATCTTGGCACCGGGAACGACCTGCGCCCGCCCATAGGAATTATAGGACGAAGCGAGCGTTCCGCTCAGATAGTCGTGCGCCATTTTGACGAGCGCCGAGTCGCCCTTGTCGATCAACCGCTCGTTGACGATCAGTCCTTGAACCACGCGGCCCACGCTCTCGCGCATCACGCTGCAGAACTGCGACGAGCGGGTGTGGACGATCGTCTTCGGTGCCGCCCCCGAGGGCTCGGACGAGGTGAGTGCAAAAACCAGCGCTAGATGGAGCATCGTGCGTACGAGCCTCCTCGGCGGTTTTAGCGATTTATCAGCATCGCGTGTGACGATGCTCCATCGCGAAACTTCGGCGCGAGTGTGGCCGCTAGCAGCCCTGCGAGGCGATTTGAATCAGATTCGCCGCCTCGCGTTCGGGCAGAGACGCCTGCAATTCCACGCCCGAAATATTGAGCGCGACGTCGAACCACGGCGTTTTCTGCGCGAAGTAGGTCAGCATCTTATCCGTCGGCAGCTTGTACCCGTTGGGAACCATGAGTTCGCCATTGCCCGCGCTCGAGCTGTCGCCAAAATCGGGCGGATGAAGGGTCGTCGTGGTGGGTTTATCGCCGGTTTGCCACTGGGCGACCTGCTGCGGCGAGAGGCCGGCATTCATCAACTGCGTGGCATGCTGCGATTCGGCGAAGCCGGTGATATCGTTTAGCGCAATCTTCTGCGCTTCCAACGACTGCTGTAGATTGTCGCGGATGAGCGGCAAATTGTGCGTGCCGTCGTCGAGCGTGTTGTAGCGTCTGTCGGCCAGCAATGATTCCAGCAAAGAAATGTTTTGTGCGATATGCATTGCCGACCGGTCGAGGCTCGCAAGGTCCAAGCCGATCGCGCCCGGGTTGTGGCTTACCGCGTCGATCGACGCGTTCACGAGTTTGGCATCGTCCGCCGCCAGCATTTCGCGGTTTGTCCGATGACCGTTACTGCGGCGTGCGTATTCTGCTCGAGCAACGCGCACTGCGGCGAGGAATTCGTATGAACGATCGTCGGCGGGGGCGTTGCTATGGCCAGCAAGAGCGCGAGCAGCACCCTTAGCAACCGGTCCAGGCGGTCGTGAAAAGCTTTGCGGCGTGGTGTTCGAAGGGCACCGCATCGAGCTGCACGTTTGAGATATCGATTGCAGCCCCATAAGCGGGCGTCTGGGATGCAAAGTACGTCAGCATCCGATTTTTGGGAAATTGGTAACCCACCGGGACCATCAAGTTCGGTGCCGTCGTCGCGCTTCCCGAAAGAGTGAAATTCCCGATGCCGGTGGCTTTCGGTCCCCAGTCATCGATGCGGCTCGCCCTCCAGGACTCCGTGAATCCGGTCAATCGGTTAAGAGCCAGCTTTTGGATGACGAGCGACTCTTTCAGATCGTCTCGGAGGCGCGTAAGGGTTCCCGACCGGTAGTCGAGCGTCGCGTACCGCTTGTCGCCGAGCAGGTTGCCGATCAGCGCGATATTGGCCGCGAGCTTCGTCGCAGACGATTCCAAGTTCATCACGTCGAGCGCGACGTGGCCTTCGTCGTGATTGAAGAGATCGATTGAGGCATTTAAAAGCGTCGCGTCGTCGCGGGCAAACATTTCGCGCGATTGCGCGATGGCCGAAATGACCGGAGCCGTGTTTTCTCGCAGGAGCGTGCATTGCGGAGACGAGCTCGTCGTGACGATCGTTGGAGGCGTCGCTACGGCTAGCAAGAGTGCAAGCAGCATGATTCAAGTTTCCCGCCGCTTTCTGACAGAACGCTGAACGGGCGATGAGCATTAGGTCCTGGTGTTTCCGCTACTGGGGATGGGTGCCTTTGCGTGGCGCGATGCCGATTGCGAGCGGCGGCAATTCCTCGGGCAGCAATCCCGTCGACTTGCCGTCGATTTTGTGGATGCCGGCGTATTCCGAAAATTCGACGAGCGCCGGGATAGTGACGTTCGGCAACGGCTTTCTGCCGAAGCATTCCCATTCGCACGCGACGGAGCGGTCTTCGAACAGGGTCGCAATATACCCGGTGCTATCGATCTCCGAGGTCGGATCCGGTTCCCGGTAGCGCACGTATCCGTCGACGATGTAGATAGGCTTGAACGTCTGCACGTAGGCTACGAACGGCGCGACGAGCACCGCGATAAAATACCCTAAAAAACAGACGGCGCCGAGTGCAAAAATCCAGGCGATCTTGATTAGGTCGTGATCCGACGGCACGTGATTGGCGCGATAAATGATGCCGACGGTCAGAAAGATCATGAACGCAAGGCCGAGCAGCGGTTCGATCGCGATCGCAAAGCGTCCCGTCAGCCCACGCCACACGATGAGCCGCTCTTTTTCCGTCCACGCGCGGTGCGCGAGTTGGCGCGTTCGCCGGTCAAACAGTCGCTGTTTCATGCTCCATTTGAGGGGCCGCGCGGTCGATGATGCCGCGAAGGCCCGTTCGTAACGGTAGTGTACCCATCGTGTGCCCCCACTCCCCGTTAACGCGCGTCGCGACAAAAACGTCGCTGACATAATTCGGCGCGTACTGCACGAGCAAGGAGGCTTGCCACAGCACCGCCATGCGCTCGACGATCGACCGCGCGCGCCACTCTAGCTCGTCGCGCTCGCTCAGGTCGCGTTCGAGCGACCTGACGGCGGTTGCGATGCGCGAATCCGACATGGCGGGTGCGAATTCGGCGAAGAGTGCGTCGACGGCTTCCGGCTGCTTCTGTAAGATGCGCAGCACGTCGAGCGCGTTGATGTTGCCGGAACCCTCCCAAATCGAATTCAGCGGCGCTTCGCGATACAGCCGCGGCATGATCGACTCTTCTACATAGCCGTTGCCGCCCAGGCATTCCAGCGCTTCCGCCGTCACCGCCGGCGCGCGTTTGCAGACGTAATATTTGCCGATTGCGGTGCCGATGCGTTTGATCGCCGCCGCATGCGGATTGTTCGGCGCATCGTCTACGGCGCGCGCGAGGCGCAGGAAGAGCGCGGTTGCAGCTTCCGATTCGACGGCAACGTCGGCGAGAACGTTCTGCATCAGCGCGTGCTTGACGAGCGCGCGGCCGAAGGTGTGGCGATAGGTTGCGTGATGGATAGCCTGTGCGACCGCCGCGCGCAGCAGCGCTGCCGAGCCGATAATGCAGTCGAGCCGCGTCTGGTTGACCATCTCGACGATCGTGTGAACGCCGCGACCCTCTTCGCCGATCAGCCAACCGAAGGTTCCGTGAAATTCGACTTCGCTCGAGGCGTTGCTCCGGTTGCCGAGCTTGTCTTTCAGGCGTTGAATCGCGAAAGGATTGCGCGAACCATCCGGCAGCACGCGAGGCACGAGAAAGCACGACAGCCCGGCGTCGGCTTGCGCGAGCACGAGAAACGCGTCGCTCATGGGCGCCGAACAAAACCATTTATGCCCGTGCAGAACGTACTCGTCGCCGGCTACGCGCGTCGCGCGCGTTTGGTTTGCCCGGACGTCGCTTCCGCCTTGCTTTTCGGTCATGCCCATGCCGCAGATCGCGCCGCTCTTTTGCTCGATGGGAAGCAGACGCGGGTCGTAACTGCGCGCGGCGAGTTTCGGTATCCACGTTTGCGCCAGCGCCTCGTTGTGCTTGAGTGCCGGGACCGCCGCGTACGTCATGGAGATCGGACATCCGTGGCCGCCTTCGACCTGCGACCACACGAAGAATTTCGCGGCGCGATGCACGTGCGCGTTCGGCGAGGGATCGATCCACGGCGCTGCGTGCAAGCCGCGACCTGCGGCGGTTGCCATGAGCACGTGCCACGACGGATGAAAGCGCACTTCGTCTATGCGGTTTCCGTATGGGTCATGCGTGTGGAGCACCGGCGGGTTTTCGTTCGCGTCGAATCCCAATTGAATGACGTCGGGATTTCCCGCGAGCAAGCCAAGCTCGCGTAGTTCCGAGCTATCGAGGCCGCGCGCTTCGCGTTCGACGCCTTCGCGCAACGCTTGGTCGCTTAGATAGACGTTATAATCTTGCAGCGGCGGGGGCTGATTCGATCCGGCAGTATTCGCCATCCCGAAAGATTCGTGGCGGCCTACGCCGCCTCTTCCAGCGGCATGCGCCGTTCTGCGGCGCGCGATTTGAGCATCGCCGTAAGAAAGAGCGCAATCAATGCCACGCCGCAGAAACAGAAATAGGCGTCGCGGTAACCCGCGAGGTCGGTGTGCCCAAGGCTGATGACTCCGCCGGCGAGCGACCCTCCGAGGATCTGTCCGACGATGAGTGCTTGGCTTAGCAGGCCGATTGCCGTCGCGCGCGTGCTCTCGCCCGTTTCATTGGTCACGATGTAGCGCGTGGGAGCTCCCAGCAGCGCGCCGAAGCCGCAGCCCGCCACGACCATCGCGAGCAGCGCGATGGGCAGGGACGTGAATCCAAGGGCGAAGATCGCGAGGCCCAGTTCGGTGAAGAACGTTCCCGCAAGGAGCACGTTGCGGCTGCCGTAGCGATCGAGTGCGCGTCCCGATAGCGGAATGACGACGACGAACATCACCGCACCGAGCGCCGCCACGAGCCCGGCTGCAAAGTACGAAAGTCCCTCGGCGCCGACGAGCACGGTCGGAATGAAGAAGAGCGAACCCTCGAGCATGCCGATGGTAATTTCGAGTAGATACGTCTTGGCGAGTTGCGGCGTCGTGAAGAGCTTCGCCGGAACGACGGGATGGAGCGCGCGCGTCTGCCACCAGGCAAAGCCGGCGAGCACGATGACGCCGACGACGCCGGTAATCCAACGCCCGACGGTGAGGCCGTCCATCAAGAACAATAAACCGGCGCACAGCAGCACCAGGCCGCCAACGTCGAGCGGACCGCGTACGCGCGGCGCTACGCGCGGCACGTATTTGGCCGCAAGCCACAACACGACCGCGGCGAGCGGAAAATTAAACGCGAAGATCCAGCGCCACGAAATAAAGTGCGTGACCAGGCCGCCGAAGACCGGCCCGATAATCGCTGCAAGGCCCCACGTGGCCGCAACGAGCCCGAGCGCCGCGCCGCGCCGTTCTTTCGGAACGGCGTCGCCGATGGCGGCCGTGGCGACCGGGAAGATGCCGCCCGCGCCGAGCGCTTGAAGCGCACGCGCGAAAAGAAACATCGGGTAATCTTGTGCGAGGACCGCGACGACGCTGCCCAGCGCAAAGAGCGCGACGCACGACATATACACGGTACGCCGTCCGTAACGATCCGCGAGCGTGCTCGCGATCGCGATCGACGCGACGTTGACCAGAAGGTAGAGCGTGAATACCCACGCGAGCGCCCCCGTTTCCACACCGAAGTCGCGACCGAGCGCGGGTAGCGCGGGCGAAAGCACGCCGAGATCGAGAGCGCCGGCAAAAACGCCGAGTCCGAGGGTCAGCAGTAGCGGGAGGGCCGAGCGGTCCAGCTCGTGTCCCGCGACCGCGCGTGTTTCAGGCAATGATCCGGTCTATAACCATGACCGCGCACATCAGTGCGAGGTACAGCAGAGAGAATTTGAAGGTGTGCCGTGCCCACGTATTGCCGGGATCTTTCCACGTGCGAAGCGTGTCGTACAGAAAGATCCCGCCTAGAACGACGGCGGCGGCGGTGTACATCGGCCCCATGATGTGAAGCGGGTAGAGCAGTACCGATGCAACGACGAGAAGGACGGTGTAATAGATGATTTCGCGCTTCGTCCGTTCGACGCCGCTGACGTTCGGCATCATCGGCACCTTCGCTTTGTCGTAATCGGTCTCGGTCATCAACGCAAGCGACCAGAAATGCGGGGGCGTCCACAGGAAGATGAGCGCGAAGAGTCCGAGCGCCGGGCCCCCGATCTGATGCGTGACCGCCGCCCACCCGACGAGCGGTGGAACCGAACCGGCGGCGCCGCCGATCACGATGTTGAGCGGCGTCAATCGCTTGAGCCACATCGTGTAGATCACGACGTAATACACGTTACCGGCGAGTGAAAGCCATGCGGCGAGCGGGTTGACGAGAAAGAACAGCAACGCAAATGACACGACGCCGAGAATAACGGCGTACGTGGTCGCCGCGCGGACGCCGATGCGGCCTTGCGGGAGCGGGCGCATCATGGTGCGGCGCATCAGCGCGTCGATATCGGAATCGTACACGCAGTTGAGCGCGCCGGCCGAACCCGCTGCGAGCGCGCCGCCGAGCAGCGTCCAAAACGTGAGCGCGAGCGGCGGAATGCCGCGCGCCGCCATGATCATCGCGGCCGCAGTCGTAATGAGCAGCAGCACGATGATGCGCGGCTTCGCGAGTTCGAAGTAGTCGCGGATGACGGCGGTCACCGGAGCGCGTCAGCCTGCGGCGATGCCGTTCGCGCGTCGAGCGCCGAAAACAGCGCGGCGGTCACGAAGGCGAGAAAGACGAGCGCCGCATTAAACGCGTGGGCTTCACGCAGATCCATCGGCAAACGCAGTGCGACGTTGAGCAATCCTAGTAATACCTGAACGAAGACGAGTAACAATCCGGCAGTCGTCGTAACGCGCACCCGAACGCTTGCGGCTCGCAGCCACACGAGCGCGCACGAGGCGACGGCAAGAAGCAGCGTTCCGGCGGCGATCGTGCGATGGAGCATCTGCACGAACTGTCCTTGACTGTAGACTACGACATTACCCGCGCATTCGGGAATCGAAAGGCAGGCGAGGCCGGCGCCGCTCGAGCTGACGTATGCGCCGACGCACATCGTGACAAAAGCGATGAGTGCGGTTCCCGAAAGAATCCCCGTCAGCAGCACTTCCGAGGAATGCCCGTCCGAAGGGCTCGGTTCGCCGGCAACCAGCGTCATCGCCACGAGCGACGCGACGAAGGCCATGGCCGTTCCCCAGTGGAGTACGACGGACATCGGGCTGTTCGACAGATGGACCGTCGCGGCGCCCAAGAGCACCTGGATGATGAAAAGGGCGCCTATGACGCCCAGCATGGGGGAAACGAAGGGTGAACGCTCGCGTACCCTCCAGGCGGCGATCATGACGGCGACGACGAGCGGAGCCACGCAAAAGGCAAAGAGCCGGTGCGTCCACTCCCAGATCGTGCCGTCGGCAAATGACGGCACCAGCATGCCATGGCATAGCGGCCAATCGGGGCAGGTCATCCCAGCCCCGTTGATTCGCGTCCAACTGCCCAGCATGACGGTCGCCAACGAAACGGCGACCGTAGCCGCCGACAAGCGTCGCAAAGTATTCACGGAGGCTCTAGCGTACGACGGGGCCTCGAACCCGGCAAGGACCCTTGTCTTACCGGCGCCGGGGCGAAGCGGTCAGCAGCGTTCGTTGGCCCGCGCGATTCGCGCGCCGGCCCTAAGCTCGTCTTTGAGAATGCCGGGGACGCGCCGCTCGAAATCCCGGGAGGCGGCGCGCGCGTAGGATTGGTCCTGTCCCAGGCTCTCTTCGCCCGCAAGCGGCAGCGAGCTATTCGCCTGCATGCCTGCACCGACGTCGGTCGGCAGCCAGTAGTCGTGACCGTCGACCAGCGAGGGATGCGAGGCCGCATAATGCGCATCCGGCGCACCGAAAAGGGCCTCGTTTTGCGTCGCTTCGGCGTCGCTGTCGCGCCGCAGGTCGCCGGCTTGCAGATACGCGACGAATCCGTCCAGATCGCGCTGGATCAAATGCTGACGATAGAGCACGCCTCCGAGAGCATCCGCCGACGATTTGATATCTTCTTGCTCGCTCTTGTCTTTCGCGGTCTTTGCAAGATCGCGCAAGTGATCGACTTCACGTTCGCCCGCGCGATACGCGCGATACATGGAATCGGCCGCATTTTCGAGCCGGAGAATTTCGTTGTTGCGCTCGATGCTGGACGACGAGAGGCCGCGTGCGCGCAGCATGAAAATGACGGTGCCCAGGCTCTTGTCGTTGTTGACCGCGGATGAAATCGCCGAATTTACGTGCGTCGCGAACGCGCCGCAAAACGGCGACGTGCGAACCGTCACGATGGTCTGGAGCGGCTGCGCCGATGGGGACGGGGAGGGCGCCGCAGTGGCGAGAGCGAGGAGCGCTGCGAGCATCTTGCTATTCTACAACGCAGCACGGGGCAAATGGTGACGGCGGGGCGAAAAACGAAGCGGTGAAGCGATTCTGGGCGCTCGCGGCGCTCCTGGTCTTGGCCGGTTGCCGTGAGGTTCGCGTGAAGACCTACCGCACGGGCGATACGGCTTTCGCCGCCGGAAATCAGGTCGTCGTCGTTCGAGACGATGCGTCCCTGGCTAGGCTCGGTATCCGCGCTCCCATCCGCTTCCGGGGCGAGTTCGGGGTGGTGCTCCTGATGGGGCCTCACAATCGCAGCGGCTTCCGTCAGGTGGTTGAATCCATCCGCGCGAACGACGAGCGCGTGAGGGTCGTGGCCTTCGAGGCAGCTCCCGGTGATGGAGGCGAGCCCTCGGCGAATTACGATACCTACACCCTCTGGATCATCCCCAACAGCGTCTATCGGCGCGGTGAGCGGGTGGAGGTCGTCACCCCGAGCAATGATCCCGTCGCCCAGACCGAGTTACCATGATTGAGAAATGCGGTAGGAACGGATCAGATTTGTCTGGTCGAGGACGATACACTACAGCGTGATTGAACCCGTACGGCAGTTCGAAGCCACTGTTGAACGCCTTGGTCTGGTGCTGTCGCCCAACGGCGACGCAGCCGAAGTCGAAGGTGTACTGAATCCGGCGGTCGCGCGCACGCGCGACGGCCGCTTGCTCCTCTATCCACGCGACGTTGCAAAGGGAAATATCTCACGCATCGGCCGCGTCTTCGTGTCCGAGGACGGAAGCGGCGGATATCGCGTCAACCGCCAAAGCTTTGCGCTCGAACCCGAGGCGCCTTACGAGCTTCGCCCTCAACCCGGGTACGGATGCGAAGATCCGCGCACGACGTTCGTGCCGTGCATCGATCAATACGTGATGGTCTACACGGCGTTCGGTCCGGCCGGCCCGCGCATCGCCATCGCGCTCAGCGACGACGCGGTGACGTGGAAACGCCTTGGCTTGATGCGATTCACGCAGCCGGGCATGTCGCAAGGCGACGACAAAGACGGCGTGTTTTTTCCCGAGCCGGTCATTTCGCCCAGCGGCGTTCCGTCGCTCGCGTTCTACCATCGTCCGATGCTGCATCTCTCCGCCGTCGACGGGCGCGCCGCAATTCCGATGATCGAACGCATGCCGTACAACGATCGCGAATCGATTCGCATCGGCTACATTCCGCTCGAACCGGTGCTGCACGACATCGACCGTTTGCTCGACGTGTACGAAAGCGTGCTCGTTCTTGCTCCCAACGAGGAGTGGGGATCGATCAAGATCGGCGGAGGAACGCCGCCCGTGCGCATCGAGGAAGGGTGGATGTCGCTCTATCATGCCGTCGATCTCCTCGACAACAACGGTGCGAAACCGAAGTTTCGCTACAGCGCCGGCATCGTGATCCACGATTACGAAAGACCCGATCACGTGATCTATCGATCGCCTGCGCCGGTGCTTACGCCGATGTCGGAATTAGAGCGCGTCGGCATCGTCGATAACGTCGTCTTTCCGACCGGTATCGATCCTCGGCCGGACCTCGGTGATCGCGTCTTCGACGTGTATTACGGCATGGCGGATTACACGATCGGCGCGGCCCGGCTCACGCTTCATTGATTCGCTATTTTGCGATTGCCACGGTCATCGTCGTTGCGGTGGTCGTTGCAATGACGGCCTGGAGCTTTCGCGATCGGATTACGATGCACGTCCGGCCGACCACCGGACCGACCGATCTGCACGGCGGCGTCGCCGGCGATACGAGGGGGCCTCGCCCGCCCTTCCGGGGGTCGGGTCCCTGGGCGCTTTCGGCCGTGCCGAACTGCTTGCTGCAAGAATCGGAATCGCATGGCTCCATTGCGTACGTGCGCTCGCGGATGCCGGCCGGAGCGAAGGAAGTCGAGCCGGGGGAGCTCCTGCACTACGGTCCCTGCACGATTTTTGTGGCCGACGGCGAAGTGGTCGTCGTCCGCGGTCAAGACCGCCTTGCCGTACCGCCCCACGCGACGCTCTATCGCGCGGACGGGTTACTCGTGCTGCTTCGCACGAGCGGTGAATCGGCGGATCTGCGGACCTACACCTCGCCATAGACCGGTAGCATGAGCATCGTCGAAGAAGTGCGCAAACGGCGCACGTTTGCCATTATCTCGCATCCCGACGCCGGGAAGACCACGTTGACGGAAAAACTCTTGCTGTACGGCGGAGCGATTCACGTTGCGGGGCAGGTTTCCGCGCGCAAGCGTCAGCGCGCGGTCACGAGCGACTGGATGGAACTCGAGCGCGAACGCGGGATCTCGATCACGTCGACGGTGCTGCAATTCCCCTATCAAGGCTTCACGATCAACCTGCTGGATACGCCGGGACACCAAGACTTCGGCGAAGACACGTATCGTACGCTTTTAGCCGCGGACGCGGCCGTGATGTTGATCGATGCCGCCAAAGGCGTCGAACCGCAGACCAAAAAGCTCTTCGCGATCTGCCGCGAACGGAAGATTCCGCTCTTTACGTTCATGAACAAGATGGACCGCCCGAGCCGCGATCCACTCGAGTTGCTCGACGAACTCGAGCGCGTGCTCGGTATCGGGGCGTTCCCGATGAACTGGCCGCTCGGAAGCGGCGACACGTTCAAAGGCGTGTACGACCGGCAGACGCACCAACTGCATCTCTTCGAACGCAGCGCGCACGGTTCGAAGAAGGCTGCCGTGCAAACGAGCGATCCGCGCGACGCCAAGATTCGCGAGATGGTCGACGACGTAACCTACGCGCAGTTCGTCGACCGTCTGGAATTACTCGAGGGTGCCGGCGAATCGTTCGATCGCGACGCGATGTTGCGCGGAGAGAGTACGCCGGTGTTTTTCGGGTCCGCGGTGACGAACTTCGGCGTGCAGCTCTTTTTGGACGAGTTTATCGCGATGAGCCCGCCGCCGGCGGCGCGGGGAGACGTTTCCCCTGACGAGGAACGCTTCACCGGCTTCGTCTTTAAAATTCAGGCGAATATGGATCCGCGCCATCGCGACCGTATCGCCTTCATTCGCGTCTGCTCCGGAAAATTCGAACGCGATATGACGGTACGCAACGAACGAACCGGTAAAGACGTCCGCCTTTCGCGCGCGATGAAGCTCTTCGCCGACGAGCGCGAATCGCTCGACGACGCGTACGCGGGGGACGTACTCGGCCTCGCGAACCCGGGCGTCTTCGCGATCGGCGATACGCTCTACCAAGGCAAGCCCGTCGTCTTTCCGCCGATCCCGGTCTTCGCGCCGGAACATTTTGCCTCGGTCCGCAGTATCGATACCTCGAGCTACAAATCGTTCGGCAAAGGCATCGCGCAGTTGCGCGAAGAGGGAGCGGTGCAAGTCTTTTATCCGTGGGGCTCGACGCGAACCGAACCGATCATGGCGGTCGTGGGCGAGTTACAGTTCGAAGTCGCGAAATACCGGCTCGAATCCGAATACGGCGTGAAGACCGCATTTATGCCGATGCCCTATACCCTCGCACGCCGCGTCGAAGGTCCTTCGAGCGGCTCGGGACAGGCTCCAGTGGATGCCGCGCGCGCTCAGATGCCGTCGAATGCGAAGCTCGTCGAGGATTGGGAAGGGCGGCCGGTCGCGCTCTTCGAGAGCGAGTGGAGCGTGCGCCTCGCACAAGAATGGAACCCCAGCCTCGTCTTCGCACCCTTCGTAGCCGAAGTCTCTCAGGAGGCCGTCTCATCGTGAAGTATCGTTCGCTGCTCGCCCTCGCCGCAGCCGCCGTCGTGATCTCCGGCTGCTCGTTCGAAAACAAATACGAAAAGGCCGCCGATCAAATCACGCAAGCGGTCGTCGCCGATAATTTCGATTCGGTGAAGAACCAGGTCGCGTCGAACATCAACATCACCCGGTCGCAACTCGCGCAGTATTCCGACGAACTGAGCGCCCAGGGCAAGCTGGAATCGGTCAAAGAATACACGCCGTGCGAGCATCCCGGCTATCACTGCTTCAACGTGAAATTTCAGAAGCACATGTACACCGAGTGGCTGATCCTCAACGATCAGGACAAGGTCGCATCGTGGCACTTCCACATCAAGAACGGCGCCGGTGCCGGGACCTAACGGCGCCGACGTCCGCGCTGCGGCCCAGCGTATTGCGGGCGTCGCGCATCGCACGCCGGTCGTAACCTCGACGACGCTCGACCGCATCTGCGGTGCGAGCGTCTTCGTGAAGTGCGAGAACCTGCAGCGCATGGGCGCGTTCAAGTTTCGCGGCGCCTACAATCGCCTGGTGCAGTTGAACGACGAGGAGCGCCGGCGCGGCGTCGTTGCCTATTCGAGCGGCAATCACGCCCAAGGGGTGGCGCTCGCCGCGCAGCTGCTCGGCATTCCCGCAACGATCGTCATGCCGAAGGACGCTCCGCAGGCGAAGCTCGACGCAACGCGCGGCTACGGTGCAGAAGTCGTCCTCTACGAACGGTCGGAAGAAAATCGTGCGGTTATCGCGCAGGGCATCGCGCAAAAACGAGGCGCCACGATCGTGCCGCCGTACGATGACGAACGCATCGTGGCCGGGGCCGGAACCGCAGCGTTGGAACTGTTAGAAGAGGTACCGAGCCTCGACGCGATCGTCGCACCGGTGGGGGGCGGCGGGCTGCTCTCGGGAACGGCACTCGCAGCGCACGACCACGATCCGAAGATCGAGGTCTGGGGCGTCGAGCCGGAAGCCGGCGACGACGTTCGGCAATCGCTGCAGCGCGGCGAACGCGTCGTCATCGACGTGCCGCAAACGATCGCGGACGGCTTGCAAACGCAGTCGCCGGGCGACGTGACCTTCGCGGTGCTGCGCGAACACGCCGCAGGCATCGCCACCGTGAGCGATCGCGAGCTGATCGAAGCGATGCGCTTCGTTTTTGAGCGCATGAAGCTGGTGATCGAGCCCAGCGGTGCGGCGGCCGTAGCGGCGTTGATGAACGGCAAGATTCCGAACGTCGCGGGAAAGCGCGCCGGAGCGATAATCAGCGGCGGCAACGTCGATCGGGCCCGCTACGCGCAGCTTCTCGCTTAGGATGACACGAACGAGACGTCGGTGAACGGCGTGACGTTGATCTCTGCAAACTCGTCCATGCACGCTTAGCGCGTGCATGAACGAGTTCGTGACCAAGCTCGGGGGAGCTAGCGGGTCATTTGATGGGTGCCGGATTCGACGCCGATGCGATCGTACGACAGCGCCACGATCGCGGTAATAATGGCGGCGACGCCGAGAACCACGTCGTTCCAGATTACTGCTACGCTGCCGGCGGCCATCGACGTCGATACCAGTAGCCAAATGCCGGCAAGGATGTTGATGACGGGCCAATAGGCAACGCGGTGGTTCTGCGCGTCCATCGCCAGTTCGATGATCGCGACGATACCGATCACGATACCGGTGATCACCAGGCTCCATTTCGTCGCGGCGTCCGACGATCCGAGCGCGTATGGCGCGATGATCGTCATAATGCCGATGGCGAGATTGATCCAAGGTACGCGGTTGTGAACGTTGCTCACGGTAAAAATATTCCTCCTTCGCGTATCTTGAGATTTACCCGAAGGACTCCAGCACTACACGGATTTTTTCCCGCGCCCCATGTCGTAGAACTCGTCGTTCGGCCGCATGTCCATCAGCCCAGCCATCCGGTTCGAAAATCCGAAGAACGCGGCGATTGCAGCGATATCCCAAATGTCGTCGTCGGAGAACCCCGATGCGCGCAACGCCGCGAGATCTTCATCGGTCGGTGCGAACCCCGGTTCGTTTACGCGCGACGCAAAGCCGAGTATGGTCATTAATCGCGGCGGCGCGCCCGACGTGCGCCAATTGTTGGCGATCCGTTCGGCTAACATTGCATCTTTGCCGAGAATGCGTAAGGCCGCCCCATGGGCGACCATGCAATACTGGCAGCGATTCTCGGAACTAACCGCGACGACGATCGCTTCACGTTCGGCACGCGAGAGGCCGCTCGGGCCCTTCATCAACACGTCGTGATACTGCATGAAGGCACGAAAGTGTTCGGGACGCCGGGCGTACGCGCGAAAGACGTTCGGCACGAAGCCGAGCTTCGTTCGGTTCGTCTGATATATTTCGCGGATGTCGTCGGGGAGCGCGTCTTCGGGCGGTTCGCCGAAGCGCGAGGCGGGCGAAGGACGGTCGTTCATGCGCCGTCCTTCGCCGCCGATAGGGAAGCTACTTGGCGGTGATATTGCCGCAGGAAACGTACGTGCCCAGATCGCTCGTGCTCTTGTGCACGTTGATCGCGTACTTGCCCTTCAGCAGGTCGGCGAGCTTCACGCCCTTCACGATCGACATACCCTTGCCGCCCATCGTGTTGTTCAGCGGATATTCGGGCGCCTTGTTGATGTTGCCGCAGGTTCCCACGTGGATGTGCGTGGGTTGGGCAGCTTTGGAGCCGTTCTTCAAAGCGACGACGACTTTGACACCGTCGGGTTCCTGGGTCAACGTGGCGGTGCCGTTTTCGCCGCTGCCGTTGAGGGCTTTCATGGGGATGGTGAGGGTGCTCGGTGCGGCCGCCAGGGCGGAAACCGAAACGGCGAGTGCCGCGCAGAGCGCGAGAGCGCCGGTACGAAGAGAGATCATGCCAGGGTTCCTTTCTTGATCGAGTCTACTTTCGAAATAACGCGTGACGGACAGATTTAGATGCGAGCGGACGGCCGGTCCGTCACGGACACAACGGCGTGCGGGACGCCATGGCGCCTTGAGCGCCGAGCGCCTGAGTACGCAACGTGCAAAACGCGCGTCGCGTTGCGTCGGTCACCGGACGGTCGGCGCCGTCGATTAAATCCAGCACCTCCGTCAAGCGGCCGTTGAGACGCCCGAAGAGCGCCGCGCGCTTCGTATTCTTGGCAACCTTCGCCTTTTGCAGCGCCGCATAGGTGCTTGCCATCAACAGCGTCGTTTGATGGGCCATATCGTATTGCGCTTGTAGGTCCGCCGCGCTCATGTGAATGCGCGGGTCCATCACAACGGAGAGCGGCTGCGACTGCGAGCGGCCGTCGACGCTCAGTTGAACGGTATAGCGCCCGGGAACGACGAGCGGGCCCTGCGGCACGCGCGGCGTACCGTGCGGATTGGCTTCCATCGTCAAATCGACGTTGACCGACGGAGGCGATGCTTCGCGCAGATCCCACGCAAAGCGATGCATGCCGCGGGCGTTCGAGAGCGCGACGAACGGCTTCTCCCAGTATGACGGTTTGTCGAATTGGATCGGCGCGGGCGCCTTGTCGCTGCTAGAATAGCGGCGGACCACGTTTCCGCGAGCGTCGCGGATCGTCAGTTCGACCCGCGATGCGGCGCTCGGCAGCGTGTAGTACAGGATCGCGCCGTCGGGCGGATTCTGCCCGTGCGCTTCTTCCGAAGGCAGCGGCGTATCGGTATTCGTGTTGCGCCGCACGCGGTATGCCAGCGACGGCGTGAAGAGATGCGGCGAATTCCACGACGGGGTGCGCGCGAGTTCGCGCAGCGGTTCGACGTCATCCATGATCCAGAAACCGCGCCCGTGCGTGGCGACCACGAGATCGTTGCCGTGCACGACGATGTCGCGCATCGACGAATGCGGCAGATTCTCTTGAAGCGATTGCCAATGCGCGCCGTCGTCGAACGAGACGTCGACGCTATCTTCGGTCGCGGCGTAGAGGAGTCCCGGTACCTTCGGATCGGCTCGTACGGCGTTCACCGGTTCGTTCGCGGGCAGGCCCGTCGTGATGCGCGTCCAGGTTTTGCCGCCGTCGTGGGTCTTGAAGACCCACGGATGCAGATCGTCGAGACGCAGGCGGTTGATCGCGATATAGGCGGTGTCGTTGTCGAAGCGCGACGCATCGATCTGCGAGACCTTGCTCCACGGCGTCAATTGCGGCGGCGTGATGTTCGACCAGTGCTTGCCGCCGTCGTGCGTGATCCACATCAGCCCGTCGTCGGTACCGGCCCAGATGGTACCGGCTTTGGTGTACGAAGGCGCGAGCGCGTACACCACGCCGTGGTGATGGCCCTTTTCAGGATCGCTCTTTTCGAATGCGGAAAACACCGACGGAATGGCGTAGGTCTTGCGATAGAGATTCGGGCTGATCGTGTGCCACGTGTGGCCTTGATCGCTCGTCTCCCATAGTTGGTTGGCGCCGAAATACATCACGTGTTTGTCGAAATGGTCGAACGCGATCGGTTCGGTGCGCACCACGTGATAGGGCTTCGTGCGCATCGGATTCGGCGAGACTTCTTGCGTTTGCCCCGTGCGCTCGGAGAAGCGCTCGACCTTGCCGCCGAAAAACACGCCGGGATGCAGCGGATCGGGGACGACGTACCCGTACTCCTCCGCGCCCGCCGGATGCCAATCGCGTTCGTTGATCTGTCCCCATGCGCCGCGGCTCACGACGCAGGCGGAGCCGGAATCTTGCTGGCCGCCGCACACCCAATACGGAAAGCGATTATCGGCGTTCACGTGGTACATCTGCGCCGTGGGCTGGTTGTACCACGAACTCCACGTCTTGCCGCCGTTAACGGAAATGCCGGCGCCTTGGTCGGAACTGAATGCCATGATCGCGGGATCGTTCGGGTTGATCCAAAGATCTTGGTAGTCGTCGCCGCCCGGCGCGCCTTTGATCGGAATATACGTCTTTCCGCCGTCGGTCGAACGGTAAAGGGACGTGCTCGTCACCCACGACGTCATCGGATGTTTCGGATCGACGGTAATCGTCAGCAAGTCGCCCGCGCGATCGCACAAGCGCCAATCGGTGCTGGTCATCGTAAAGTGCGCGCCCGCGTCGTTGCTGCGATAGATCGCGCAGCCGGTCGGAGCATCTGCAGCAGCGTATACGACGTTGGGATTCGACGGTGATACCCCGATTTCGGCGCGTCCGATGCGCGGGGGAAAACCGTTCGTCAGCTTCGTCCAGGTCGTGCCGCCGTCGGACGATTTATAGAAGCCGCTTCCCGCGATGTCGTACGGCCCGGCTTCCCACGGTGCCGATCGTGTCGCCCACAAGGTCGCATAGACGATCTGCGGATTCGCGGGGTCGATCGCGACGTCGTTGCCGCCTGTGTTTACGTTTCGGTAGAGCACGCGCGTGAAGGTTTTGCCGCCGTCGAGCGAGCGATAGATGCCGCGCTGGGAGTTCGGTCCGAACGGGTGGCCTTCGACCGCTACGAACAAGCGATCGGAATTTTTGGGATCGACGACGATGCGGTTGATCTGTTGTCCGTCGCGCAAGCCCAGGTGCGTCCACGTCTTGCCGCCGTCGGTCGATTTGTAGATGCCGTTCCCAACCGAAAGATCGGGACGCTGCTCGCCCTCGCCGCTGCCGACGTAGATCACGTTCGGATCGCTTGCGGCAATCGCAAGCGCGCCGATCGATTGCGTCGGCTCTTTATCGAAAAGCGAATGCCACGTACGCCCTGCGTCGTCGGTGCGCCATACCCCGCCGTTGACCGCACCGATGTAGAAGGTGTTCGGCTGCGAGACGATCCCGGCAATGGCTTTCGTGCGTCCGCCTCGCAGGGGGCCGATATAGCGCCAGCGCAGGCCTTGGTACTGGACGGGCGCGACGCTCGAGGGAGCGGCGACCGCGGGAAGCGAGGAGGCGGCAATCGCGAGCATCGCCGCGGCTGCAAGCAAACGAGAAGGCGGCAAAAATTCCATGCCGCCTTCATTTTTAGCTTAGCGCGTGGTTACCTCGGAACGGCTAGCGACGGCGCCTTCTGGGGTTCGGCCGGAAGGGCGCGCCGACCTTATACGAGCCGCCGCGCGGCAAGGATTCATCGACGTCTTGGCATCCGATGGGCGTGAAATCACCGCAATCGTGCGGCCGCGCTTCGTAGATGCCGCAGTAATATTTGCCGCTCTTTCCGCCCATCAAAAAGACGCAATTGTCGGCTAGGTCGTCGGTGACTTTGCGCACCCATCCGACGTGATAGCCGTCGGCCGAAGGACGCTTCACGATGTATTCGTTCATCACGTCTTGATAGGTCATGCCCAAGTGCTTGGCGATGCGCTGCACGTCGGCTTTGCTGACGAAGGGCTCGTAACCGCTGCAGCATTCCGCGCATCCGGGCGGACAGGCGACGTTTTCCGGAAGATCTTTGAGATGTTTGCGGGCGAGGTCGATGACCTTACCGATCGCACGCACGAATTCCGGATCGTCGTTATATTTGTAGCTCCACTCGCGCTTCACGATTTCGTTCGCGTTGTAATAGCGCGTCGTGCTTTCGTTATACGTGATCGTGATGTGCTCTTCGGTAATCTCGATCTCGTTGACGTGCTCCATGGGACGCGCGTCGAGCAGTTCGGGATGGGTCGGCTGGCCCGTTTCGCGGGTGAAGTCCCGCAGGGCGATAAGGTCGATCGTTTCCATGATGGTGCCCCATAGTTTGCGCGTGCTTGCGGGTAAGGCCTCGCGGTTTGCATAAAGAATCGATCATGCGCACGGCAATTGGCGTCGACCTCGGCGGCTCGCATGTGACCGCCGCCGTCATCGGTGAAGACGGGACGATCCACAAGCAATACGAAGTCGATCTGGAAGACTTGAGTTTTGATGCGGTAAGCCGCGTGCTGGTCGATACGATCGGCAAAGCGGTCAAGGATCCGGACGCCAAGGACCTGGCGGGCATCGGTCTCGGCTCGCCCGGAAACATCGAGCCCCGCTCGGGCGCCGTGCTTTACAGTCCGAATTTCAAGTGGATCGACGCGCCCCTGGGCGAGATGCTGCGGTCGCACTTCGATCTTCCGGTGTACGTCGGAAACGACGCGCGCTGCGCCACGCTCGGCGAGTACACCTACGGCGTAGGACGCGGCACGAAGAACTTCGTGCTGCTCACCCTCGGCACGGGGATCGGCGGAGGCATCGTCGGTGACGGCGAGCTGATTTTGGGAAATCGCTTCGGCGCGGGCGAGATCGGCCATCATCAGATTCGGCCGAGCGGCGGTTTCGTCTGCGGCTGCGGCAAGACGGGATGTTTCGAAGCGCAGGCATCGGGGACGGGTTTGATCCGCCACGCCTTTGCGGTCGCGCCGTCCTTCCCGCGCAGCCGTCTGCTCGACGTCGACCGCGATAAATTAGGTTCGAAGAAGATTCGCAAAGCCGCGCAAGCGGGCGACGGTCACGCGCTCGCGGCGTGGAGAAACTTCACCGCGGATCTCTCGATAGGTCTCGCGAATATCATCGCCTTCGTGAATCCCGAAGTCATCGCGCTTGGCGGCGGCGTTTCGACGGCTGCCGACTTTATGCTGGATGCGGTACGCGGGCGCGTCGACGAATTAACAACGATGGTTCCGCGCGGCACCACGCGGATCGTCGTCGCGAAATTGGGCAACGACGCAGGCCAAGTGGGTGCGGCGACCATGGCATTTCGCGGCGGATTGACGACACAGGGCGCATAGCGTGCGGGCGATCGTTACCGGAGCCTCGGGTGGACTCGGCTTGGAGTTCGCACGTTTGCTCGCGGCCGACGGACACGACGTCGTGCTCGTCGCGCGTTCCGGCGAGAAACTCGAGGCGATCGCGCAAGAACTGCGCGCCGCGCACAACGTGTCGGCAACACCGGTGGCGCTCGACCTGAGCGGCGCGGACGCTGCCGGAGCGCTGGTCGCGCAGATTCCGCAGTGCGACATCCTCGTCAACAACGCCGGCTTTGCGAACAACGGACGCTTCGACATGCTCGATCCTTCGCACGTTCGCGAAGAGGTGATGCTCGACGTCGTGACGCTCACCGAACTCACTCGGGCCTATCTTCCCGGAATGCGCGAACGCGGCAACGGCCGCATTCTCAACGTCGCGTCGACAGCCGGATTTTTACCGGGACCGTTCATGGCCGTCTATTACGCATCAAAAGCCTACGTCGTGTCGTTTTCGCAAGCGCTCTCCGAAGAGACGCGCGGCAGCGGCGTGACGGTGACGTGCCTCTGTCCGGGAGCGACCGAAACCGGATTCGCCGATCGCGCCGCCATGCACGATACGCTGCTCTTCAAACTTCCCAAAGCCGGCGCCGCAGGTGTCGCGCGCGCGGGTTATCGCGCGATGCTCAAAGGACGCGATCTCTGCGTTCCGGGAATTACGAACAAATTCGTACAGTGGTCGGCAAAGCTCACGCCGCGACGATTGCTGTTGTGGACCTCGCGCAAAGCCGTCGAATAAGCGGCTATGCGGATGCGGCGGTCGCTCTGCGCGGCGCGTAGAGCTGACGCGCGCTGGTCTCGTCTTGTGCGGGAATCGTGCCTTCGTTGGCGATCTGCGCGATCAGTCCGGCGATGCGGCGCGAACTGCGGATCGGGGCGACGCGTTCTTGGTTGAGACGAATCTCGGCGAGACGCTGCGGCGTGCGAATCAGCGAGCGCACCGATTGCACGACCTGCGCCGCGCCGTGCAGCGCGACGGCGCCCAAACCGTTTGCGCGCACGAAATCGACGTTGCCGCGTTCTTGTCCGGGCACGTAGTCGTAGACGACGACGGGAAGCTGCGCGGCGTTGGCTTCGGCGAGCGATCCCGGTCCGGCTTTGGTGACCAGCAGATCGACGGCTCGGAAATATTCGGGAATGTTGTCGGTAAAGCCGAGCACCGTCATCGGGGTCGGCAACTGCGAGCGCATCTCTTCCAGTTTTTGACGCAATGGTTCGTTGCGGCCGCACACGACGAGCAGATGAATCGGCAGACGCGCACGCGCGAGCGCGAGCGTCGTCGGCAGCAGCTTGCCGCCGCCCTCACCGCCGGCCATGAGCATTACGACGGGCGTCTCTTTGGGCAAGCCAAGTTGCGCGCGCAGTTGTTCCTTGGTTCCCACGACGTCGTCGAAGCGCGGATGGATCGGTTGACCGAGAAGGCGCAGGCGCGAGGGAGAAATGCCGCGCGTGAGCGCCCGCTCGTAGACTTCTCGCGCCGGCACGACCACGGCATCGGCATCCGGCATCAGCCACGATTCGTGCACTTTCCCGAGGTCGGTGATGACCGTCACGATGGGAACGTGCTCCATCTCCGCGTCGGCGCGAGCGCGCAGCGCGGCGTGATTGAGCAGCGGATGGACGCTGACGATGACGTCGGGCTTATAGCTGATGAATAAATCGCGCAGGCGTTCGCGATAGAGCGGCTCGCAGAAGCGGACTAGCGCGCGATAGCGGCGTCGACCGTTGGTGGCATAGTAGAGCGCGCCGTAGACCGGCGGCGCATAGCGCAGGGCCATGCTGTAGCCCAGGCCGAGCTGCGTCAACGGAAACGAGCAATGAGCCGCAACGTCTTCAATGCGATGCTCGAATGCGAACGGCTCCTTGATCTCGTCCAGAGCGGCGGTAATCGCGTTCGAGGCGCTCCGGTGACCGCCGCCGGTATCCGAGATCAAAAAGAGGGCGCGCTTCTGCAATACTTGCTCCCGTGCGCTGCGCACGAGCTAGGCACGCGCGGGGGCGCGCTTCGACCGTCGCAGAGCTGCGTTCCGATAACGCCGGCTGGTCGGGGCGAGCTTGGCTATGAGCGCCCGGGCCGGTGCATCGTAAAAGCGGAAGATATCGCCAAACTCGATGTCGGGGTTTCGGTGATGACCGTCGTGGTCCTCGGGGAGGACGATCTGGAGCGGGCGGGCGAGCGCCCGGACGGCGGGCGGCGTCTTCCACCCCAGCTCCGTCGTGTGGCGCCACCAGACGTGGAGCTGGCCGAGAGCGAGGCCCAGAAGGGCGCCCGGCCACGACACCTGCCAGACCAGCGCGGCGATGATGAGATAGGGGACGGCTCCCAAGAAGCCGTCGAGAAGCACTTCCGGATTGCGCGAGATGACGGCGTGATCCCAGTACGAGCGCCGGCGGTCGTGATGGGTGCGCAAATGGAGCGTAAACCAGAGATGTTGCGGCACATGATAGAAGAAGGTCGAGGCGAAATCGCCGACCACGAGCACGATCAGTAATGCTGCCGCAAAATGCATGAGACTATTTCCCCTACCTAAACCCGCCGCCGTATTGGTCTTTGCCGCCATGTTGTGCGGCTGCGCCTCGACTACCTCCGGCTACTCGCAAAGCGTGCGCGCCGTGTCGCTTCCGCATTTTTCCCGTGCCCTTAATACGGCGTTAAGCTGGCCCTCGCCGACTGCTGTCGACGCGCTCGTCGGTGCCCGCCTGGTCGAGGACGGCTCTCCCGTTTCTTACCCGGAAATCGCGATCGCGCGTGCGGTATTACGAACAAATCCGCGCATGACCGCCGCCGGTGCGCTGATCCTCTCCCGCGCGACGATTCGTGCTGCGCGCGCGAACGGTTTGCCGCCCGAATTTCTTGCGGCAACGCTCTTGCAAGAATCGGCGTTCGATCCCGGCGCCGTTTCTTCGGCAGGTGCCGTCGGCATCGCGCAATTCACCATCGGAACCGCGGACGACAACGACGTCGATCCCTTCAATCCGTTCGACGCGATTGCGGGTGCGGCACGATTGATTGCCACGTATTACCGCGACTACGAGCCGCGGTATCGCGATCCGTACGGCGTTGCGCTGGCGGCGTATAATGCCGGTCCCGGAGCCGTCGCCGCATACGGCGGCGTGCCGCCGTATCCCGAAACGCAAGAGTACGTTTCGCTGATCTACCAACGGTGGGCGCACATCAGCTCGTTCGAACGGCCATAGCAGAGGATTACGCCGTCCGCGTGGAAGCTCGCTTGCATGAAGATGCGTCATCTGCTTGCGCTTGGCGTCGCGGGCGCCGTTTTGACGGCGTGCGGAAGCGCCACCGCCAACATCACGTTTAAGGCTCCGGCGAATTATCAATCGAAAGCCTCGATCGGCCCGTTCATGAAGATATGGGAGGGGCCGGCAAAAGGTAACCTGATCATGGTCATGTCGCTGCCTGTGGCCATGGATTTGAACAAGACGATGTCGCAGTCCACGGTAAAGGACGCGCATATCGAAAAGCGTCAGGATCTGACGATCTGCAGCGGGCAGCGCGCGATCTACGCCGAGATGCAAGGAAAGACGAGCAACGCCGGAGCGAACGCCACGGAGCCGTCGGAGATCCAATTCATCGCGACCGACGCCGGCGGTAAGACGTACATGGCGATGTACGTCCGGCCGCTAAAGACGCCGGTGGATCCGGCAGCGAGCGCCGCCATTCGCAATCTCTGCCCCAAAGCGTAGCGGAATGAAACCGTAGCCTCCGTTCCGGCGTTTGGGGGTAGAATCGCCGATGTCGAGCGGAGGCCCATGACGCGATATCTTACCTCGGACCCGGAACGTTTCGAACTCGTCGAACTGCCGCGGGCTGCCGCCGGATACAGCTTCGCGGACGACGTGCTCGTCGGCTTGACGGCGCCGAAGAAAACGCTGCCTTCGAAGTACTTCTACGACGAGCTGGGATCGGCGCTCTTCGATGCGATCACGCGCTTGCCCGAATATTATCTCACGCGGGCCGAGACGGAGATTCTGAACGAGCAAGGCTGGGAGATGGTGCGCGTGCTCGGCGGTCCCGTCGACTTCCTCGAACTCGGCAGTGGAAGCGCCGCAAAGACGCGCATTTTGATCGACGAGGCGCTGCGCGCGCAAGAAACCCTGCGCTATAGCGCGATAGACATCTCGGCGGAGGCGCTCCGCTCGTCCTCCGCGGCGCTCGTGGAACGTTACGAAGGGCTTTCGGTACGGGCGTATGCCGGCGACTATTTCACGCTGTTGCAATCTGGCGCCCTGACGTTCGACCGCCCCGTGCTCGCGATGCTGATGGGATCGAATCTTGGGAACTACGCGCCGCGCGAAGCGCAAGCGCTGGTCTCACTCATGAGCGGCGCGTTGCGTCCGGGCGACGGCATCTTGCTCGGAACCGATCGCAAGAAGGACCGTGCGGTGCTCGAGGCCGCCTACGACGATTCCGCCGGCGTTACGGCGGCGTTCGATAAGAATCTGCTCGGCCGGATCAACCGCGAACTCGGCGGACACTTCAACCTGCGCGCATTCGATCACGTTGCCCGGTACGACGACGCACGCGGCTGCGTCGAGTCGTTTCTCGTGTCGGCGGTCGCGCAGAGCGTACGCATCGACGCGCTGGACACCTCGATCGAATTTCGCAAAGGCGAAGCGATTCACACGGAGTCTTCGTATAAATTCGACGACGCGGACATCGCCGCGCTCGCTCAGGGGGCGAAGCTCGAGGTTCGTCAGGCCTGGTACGATAAAGGCAAACGCTTCAACGTACACCTGTTGACGAAATAGTCCGCGAGCTGGGTAGTCATGGCGTCCGAAGCGCCCGCTCGGCCCAAGCGGCCGTGCCCGGAGCCGGAAGAAGGCCGCGAGGGCAGGGACGGTCGGGGCAGGGCACTAGTGTTTGTCGTGCCGGCGGAGAATCCAACCCGGATGCTCACGCAGCATGCGTTACCCGGTGAACCCGCCGCCCCGGCGAAGGCACTCGACGATCCCAGTTTGTACTTCAGCCGCGAGCTTTCGTGGCTCGAATTCAACGACCGGGTGCTCGAAGAAGCGCTCGATCCCGGCGTTCCGCTCTTCGAACGGCTGAAGTTCGTGGCGATCTACGGCACGAATCTGGACGAGTTCTTCATGATCCGGGTCGCCGCGATCAAGCAGCAGATCGAAGCGCAGGTCGTCCGGCGTTCGGACGACGGCCGGATGCCGGCCGAGCACCTGGAGGCCATCTCCGGGCGCTTGCGCGTGTCGCTCGACCGGCAGATGCAACTGCTCAACGGCGAACTGCTGCCCGCGCTCGAGGCCAACGGCATCCGCATCATGCGCGTCGCCGAACTCGACGAAGAGACGCAGTTGCAACTCGAACGCGTCTTCGACGATCGCCTCTTTCCCGTGCTGACGCCGCTAGCCGTCGACAGCGGCCATCCGTTTCCGTACATCTCGAACCTCTCGCTTTCGCTCGCGGTCGAATTGGAGGAACCCACGGCCGAGGGCGTCGAGCTCCACTTTGCACGCGTGAAGATTCCACCGACGCTGCCGCGCTTCGTGCCCGTCGAAAACGCACCGAGCGGCGAACGCTGGTTCGTCTTGCTCGAGGATTTGATCTCGCATCACTTGGACGCGCTCTTCCCCGGCATGTCGGTGCGTGAGGCCTATCTGTTTCGCGTGACGCGCGACGCGGATCTAGACTTGCAAGAAGACGAGGCCGACGATTTGCTGCGCGCGATCGAGAGCGAATTACAGCGCCGGCGATTCGGCGAGCCCGTCCGGCTTGAAGTCGAACGCGGGATGCCGGAGTACATGCGCGACTTCTTGCTGCAAGCGCTCGATCTGTCGGAAGTAGACTGCTACGACGTAGACGGTCTGATCGCGCTCTCGGATCTCTGGCAGATCGTCGGACTTCCCGATTACGAATCGCTTCGCGACGCGCCGTTCATGCCGTCGATCCCGCGGCAGCTCCTCGGTAAGACCGATCTCTTCGCGCAGATTCGCGAAGGCGATATCCTGTTGCACCATCCGTACCAATCGTTCGATCCGGTCGTTCAATTCGTGCAGCAAGCCGCCGACGATCCCGCGGTGCTCGCCATCAAGGCGACGTTGTATCGAACGTCTGGGAAGAACTCGCCGATCGTTCGAGCGCTCTTGCAGGCTGCGGAGGCGGAAAAACAAGTTGCGGTCGTTATCGAACTCAAAGCGCGCTTCGACGAAGAGAACAACATCGAATGGGCGCGCCGCTTGGAGCGCGCGGGCGTTCACGTGGTGTACGGATTCCCGGGGCTGAAGGTGCATGCGAAGACGTTGCTGGTCGTCCGTCAGGAAGACGATGGCATCCGCCGCTACATGCATTTCGGAACCGGAAACTACAACGAAAAATCGGCCCGGCTCTATACCGATTTGAGCCTCTTTACGTGCCGCGCGACGCTCGGCGAAGACGTCACCCAACTTTTCAACGCGCTGACGGGATTTTCTCGCGTCACCGATTACGAAGAACTGCTGGTGGCGCCGGTAACGCTGCGCCGCGAGATCCTGGCGCTGATCGAGCGCGAAACGGAACACGCTCGGGCGGGCCGCCGGTCGGGGATACGCGCGAAGCTCAACGCGATCACCGACCCCGAGATCGTGCGAGCGTTCTACCGCGCGTCGCAGGCCGGCGTGCCGATCGATCTTTTGGTCCGCGGCATGTGCGTTCTGCGCCCCGGTCTACCGGGCGTTAGCGAGACGATTCGCGTCACGAGTATCGTCGGACGGTTCCTCGAACATTCGCGTGCCTACGTATTCGAAAACGGCGGGGAGCGTGAAGTCTATATCGCGAGCGCGGACCTGATGGGGCGCAATCTCGACCGGCGCGTCGAGCTCGCCGTACCGGTGTTGGATCCGGTTCTCGCGGAGGTTTTGACCAGTCAGATCTTGTCGGTCCTCTTGTCCGACAACGTCAAGGCTCGCCGCTTGACCTCCGACGGCCACTACGAGCGCATTGCGCCGGCACCCGGCGAGATGCGCATTGCCGCGCAAAGGATCTTCTTGACGCAAGCGGCGTCGTAGCCACCGGACCGCCCCGAAATTTTCGGCGTCCCCTAGCGCGCCCTTAATCATTCCGCGCTAGAATGGTGACGGAGGTACCAGGAGTGAAGATCTATAGCTCTCTCGCAGCTCTGCTATGTGTTTTGTGCCTCGTTCCCGTTTCCGCGCAGGCGCAGACCACGGCCGGAAGCATCTCCGGCACCGTTTCGGACACCAGCGGCGCGCCCGTCTCGGGGGCGGTGATCACCCTTCGAGGGCCGAGCGTATACACGACGTCCTCCGATGCGAAGGGCACGTTTTCGATCAAGAACGTTGCGCCTTCACTGTATGCGATTTCGGTAACCAAACCGGGCTATCAAACGGCAACGCAGGACAACGTTCCGGTCTTCGCCGGCGAAACGCAAACCGTCGCCGTCAGGATGCAGGTCCAAACGTTTACGTCCTTGCGAACGATCGCCTCGGTACGCGTCGGCGGTGCGACGTCGATCAACACCTCGCAGGCATCGGTCAATGTCGTGAACTCTCAGGAGTTCTTGAACCAGACGGCGCCGCAGGTCACGCGCGTGCTGAGCCAGATCCCCGGCGTCCAAATTTCCTTTCCGTCGAATTCCGCCAACGCTGCGGCTCCGGGCGCAATCACGATCCCGAACATTCGCGGTGCTACGTCATACGAAACCGCCTCGCTGATCGATGGGCATCCGATTTCGGTCGGCCAGTACGGCGACAACGTCACGACGTTCTTGAACAGCTTCATGTTCGGCAGCGTCGAAGTCGTAAAAGGCCCCGGCGCGGATTCGCCCGTCGTCAACAACGCGATCGGCGGCACGACGAATTTTCGTACGAAAGATCCGACGGCGAAGATTTCCACGCAAGTTCTAGCCGGCTTCGACAACCACGGTGGAACCTTCAGCAACTTCGGCGTTTCCGATACGCTCGGAAAGCTCGGTTTCGTGGTCGACGTTGCATCTCAATCCGTTTCGTCTTCCCTCGACGGACGCCAGGTGTATTACGACCCGGGCTATCAGCTTCCGTATCCGACGCCGTATACCATCAACGGCGTGAGCTACACCGATAATTCGAGCCCGACCACGTTGGGACCGACGTCGAGTTCCGTCTATAACCAGTTTCCGTTGGTCGTGTGCTGCTACACGCTGCACGGCTTTTTGAACCAAGTCGCGGAATTGGTGAAGATGCGTTACCACTTTTCCGGCGCTACGACCGCGACCGTGAGCTACCTGGGCGGTCAATCGTGGAGCGATCAGAACGGCAACACGAGCGCCTTCATCGCCGGAAGCGCCTTTACGCCCGATCCCTCGTACACCGGCTCGCTCAAGCCGGGACCGATGCTCGTATCCAACATCTATCCCGGAGCCGACAACTTCGAGTTCAACAACGAACCGATCGTCCAGGCCGAAGTGAGCACGACGCTCGGGAACGATTCGATTCTCGGACGTTTTTACCACGCAGCGATTCAGCGCTATCAATATCAGGGGACCAATCCGCTTGCCAACGATACGCTGGCCGGTACGGTCTACGGTTCGAACTACGATCCGAACAACAACCTGGTCGTCTTTAACGGGACGCCGGCGACCCTGAGCTATCCCGACTATTACAACGAACCGGAAACGGACAAGCTGTCGGGTCTTACCTTCGAGTACGTGCACCCAATGGGCGAGAATTCGGTCTCGCTTTCCGTCGACCGTACCTACGCTCAATCGATCGACTACTCGACCTATGCCGGGCCGTTCTATTCGTTCAATCTACCTCCCGGCACGAATCAAACCCTGACGACGTACATGCTTCGCGGGCACTTTTTCAGCGGGCCGCGACTGGAAGCGACGCTTACCGACTACCTCAACACCTACGCGAGCACGTTCCCGACCGCATGCACGGGCGGGAATTGCAACACGTATTCGGCCGCCGTTCTCGGCCAAGGCGTGACGTTCGGTACGAGCACCTACGCGCACAACGATCCGCGCCTCGGTCTGACGTACCGCCCTTCGGCGAGCAGTTCGATTCGTTTCGCGATGGGAAGCGCGATCGCGCCGCCGTTCATGGGACTGCTCAACCAGGTGGCGACCACGCCGCAAATATCGTCGAGCAATCCGAACGTGGCGTTGACGTCGGTGAGCAACGGTTCCATACGGCCGGAAACGGCGTTCGGCTATGACTTGGGTGCCGACGATCGGCTGAAGGACGGAACCATTATCTCCGGCGACGTCTATTTGACGAATCTCTTCAACCGGTTCTTCACGCAATCGTACCCGACGGGTTTGACCTGCTTGCAAGTCGCTTGCGTGGATCAAAACTTCAACCCGATCACGGGCCCCTATCCGGTTCTCAAGCAGATCAATACCAACATCAGTAACGCGCGATTCGAAGGGATCGAGCTCGTCGTCTCGCGGCAACCGCGCTTCGGTTTCGGCTACCGCGCGTCGCTCGGTCTCGAGAAGGGCTACTATTACGATCTGCCGCCGTACTTCTATTGTTCCGTGCCGGGGCCGGGATGTACGTACGATCAGAATCTCAACATCATCTCGGGTCAGAATACCAACGGCGTCGGCGTCGGCATCGGCGGTCTGAACTACAACGGCAACATGCGCATCCCGTACTCGCAAGGTGACCTGCAGCTGTCGTATGCGTTCAAGAACGGCGCGTATGCTCTCTTCGGCGAGACGTATTACGGGACGAACAATTCGTTGAACGAACCGCCCTTCGGAATCGGTTATGCGACGTTACGCTACCCGCTTCGCAAGGGTCTCGCACTTCAGGTCTCGGGCGACAACATCTTTAATGCGTGGCCCGGAATCTTGCCGGTCTATGGCGGCGGCGTTCCGATTCCGCTCGCTAACGGGCAACAGGCGGCGACGACCGGGAACGTCCTGGGGCCCTCCACCTACCGGTTCTCCCTCATCTACAATCTGCCGTAGAGGCAAAACACGGCGCGAAAAAAGGCATCTCCGGAAAAAGGAGATGCCTTTTTTTGCCTCGACTCCTGGCGCGAAGCCCGATTAATTGCCTCTTAATCTGCGAAAGCGTACACTAGTCAATGTCGCTGCGGCTCTTGGCCACAGCGTACTTATTTGTGCTTCTCCAGCTTGGAGGATGACTTTGAAGAGTCTACTCACGCGAATGCTGGGCGCGATTGCGATCGCGGCGTTCTCCGTTGGACCCGTCAGTGCGGCAACGGCCTCGAACACCGCCACGCTCCTCGCCCAAGCTTCCACGAGCGGTACCGTTAGTGGTACCGCAACCGACGAAACCGGCGCGCCGGTCGTCGGGGCTACGGTCACCATGACCGGGCCCAAATCCTATAGCGCTTCGACGGATGCAAAAGGGCACTTTACGCTGAACGACGTGGCCCCGGGCGTCTATCTCGTCACCGTCCGTAAGGCGGGTTACGACACCGCGCAGCAGCCGGATACCGCAATCGTTGCGGGTTCGGCGACGACCCTTGCGATCAACATGCACACGGCGACGCTCACGTCGCTGCGCACGATCGCTTCGGTCAGCACGGTCGGACGCGGAGCGATCAACACCTCGACCGCAGCCGCGACCAATGTTTCGGCACAAGTCTTTGCCGATCAGGGACAACCGCAGGTCGTGCGCGTCCTCAATCAGATTCCCGGCGTGCAGATCAGCTTGCCGCAATCGAGCGCGAACGCCGCCTCTCCGGGCGCGATCACGTTCCCGAACGTCCGCGGCGCGCTTTCGTTCGAAACGGCGTCGCTGATCGACGGCCACCCCGTTTCGGTCGGCCAGTACGGCGACTACGTCACCTCGTTTCTCAGCCCGTACATGCTGCAGGGGGTCGACGTCATCAAGGGACCTGGCGCGATGTCGCCGGAAGTCAACTATGCGATCGGGGGTACGGTGAACTTCCGTACGAAAGATCCGACCGCGACGCTGACGCCCGACTATACGATGGGCTTCGACAACCACGGCGGTTCGTTCTTTAACTTCGGCGTCTCCGATACGATCGGCAAGCTCGGCTTCGTCGTCGACGTTGCGGGTTCGAACTTGACGAACGCGATCAGCAACTATCAAGCTTCGTATAATCCCGGAGCCGGATCGAACTGGGTGCTCAGCAACAACGGCGTCACCGGAACCATCGGCTACAACAATAGCTCGAGCGGGCTCGTGCCCGGCACGGCGTCGCAGTACTACAATCAATTCGGCGTCGTCGCATGCTGCTTCGGTTTGAGCGGAACGTTCAACGGGCTCAACGAGCTGGTGAAACTCCGCTACAACTTCTCGAGCGCGACGGTAGCGACGGTGAGCTACCTGGGCAGCCAGACGCTCTCCGATCAAAACGCCAACACGGGTTCGCTCTCGCCCGGTCTCTTCTGCCCGAAGAATACCGGCTATAACGCGAAGACGAACACCAACGGTACCTGTAGCACGGCCCCAGGGTATAACGGCGCGCTAGCCGTCGGGCAGCAGGTTCAGGTGGCGAACATCTTCCCCGTGTACAACCGTGAAATCAACAACGAACCGATCCTGCAGGCCGAAGTTCGTTCGACGATCGGTAACGACACGGTCCTCGCGCGCTTCTACCACGCCGGCATCCAACGCCTCAAGCGTGAAGGCGGCGACATCGCGAGCAATCCGACCGTCTATAATCTCACGCTCAACGGCTACGATCCCAAGCTCGGCGCGTTTAACAACGTGACGACGCCGGTGAACATCTACGATTGGTACAACAATCCGGAGATGGATAGCTTGAACGGCGTTTCGTTCGAGTACGATCATCCGATCGGCGATAACGACATCTCCGTCGCGTACGATCAAACGCATTCGTCGACCGTCAGCTATTCGCAGGGCGTTTTCCTGAACGCTTCCAAGACCGGCTTCGGCGGGACCTACGTCAGCGGCGGCGTTCCCAACGGCTCGTCGCAGGTCTTCTCGACCCTGCTCGAGCGCGGGCGCTTCCAGATCAATCCGAAACTAAGCGGCGTCGTATCGCTCTACGAAAACCGCTACCAAACGACGTATCTGCAAGCGTGCGGTACGGCGGGTAAATCGTGTACCTTCGACTACACGGGCACGCCGACCAACGCCCCGATCTGGAACACTGCCGTCACGTCGCACTTCGATCAACGCTTCGCGCTCGAATACCGGCCGAAACCCGATCTCGCGGTGCGTCTCTCGGCCGGTTCGGCGATCGCGCCGCCATACGTGAATCTCTTCGGAAACTACACCCAGGCGCCCAACGTGGCCAACGGCAGCACGTACGCCACGCAGCGCTTCAGCAACTCGTCGATCGTGCCTGAAACCGCGTTCGGCTTCGATCTCGGCGCCGATTACCGTCTGCACGACGGCATCACCGTGGTCTCCGCCGACGTGTACCGGACGAACTTGTTCAACCAGTTCATCACCGGCTTCACGGTTCCGACGAATCTGACGTGCGGCACGTCGCCGATCCCGTGTACGGGCACGTCCACGGCCGCCACGCCGATTTATTACCTCGAGAACACGAACCTCAACAATTCGCGCTACGAAGGCATCGAAGCCTCGATCAAGCATCAGGTTCCGGTTGGCTTCAGCTACTCGCTCTCGGGTTCCGTGCAGCACGCGTTTGCATACAATCTGCCGACGTGCTTCTACGGCTATAACCCGACGGGGACGGGATGCGCGAACAACACGTTGCTCGGCGTCGTTCCGGGCAACAACTTCACGGGCGGTCAGCCTGGGCAAGGTTTCCTGAACACCGGCTATTTCGGCGGCGTTTCAAACCAGAACATTCCGTATCTGCAAGGAAACCTCGAAGTGAGCTACACGTTCAAGAACAACGCGCAGGTGCTCTTCGGTGATACGCTCTACGGGAAGAACAACTCGTTGAACGAACCGCCGTTCGGCCTTGCGTATGCAAGCTTGAAGTATCCGCTCAACCGTTCGCTCGCACTGCAAATCGCAGGCGACAACATCTTCAACGCCTACTCGGGACTCTTCCCGATCGTGGCAAACGGCGTTCCGGTGCCGATCGCCGGACTGCCGAGCTATCTCAATCCCGGTGTAGCACCCCTGCAAGCGGCAACGACCGCAGGCGTGCTCGGGCCGGCGAACTGGCGCATCATTCTGACCAAGAACATCGGTCCGAACCCCGCCAAGAGCAATCCGTAAACGCGAAACCGTCGCGTGAGCAAACGATGGGACCGGCAATCGCCGGTCCCATCTTTATTCTGACTGCTTTGAAAGTTCGAGCACGATCTTCCACTCGTGCGGCGTTACCGGTTGAACCGAGAGCCGCTGGCCGCGCTTGAGCAACGACATGCCGAGCAGCCGCGGTTCGGCGCGCATGCGCGCGAGCGTTACCGGATGCGCGAGCGGCTCGACGTATTCTACGTCGACCATCATCCACTTCGGCTTATCAGGGGTGCTGCGGGGATCGTAGTACTCGCCGCCTCGTTCGAAGGCGGTGAAATCGGGATACGCGGTACGCACCACGCGGACGATACCGACCGCGGCGGGCTGCGCGATGCTGGAATGATAGAAGAAACCCAGATCGCCCAGCTTCATCTCAAGCATGTTATTCTTCGCGACCACGTTTCGGACGCCGCTCCACGGCGTCACCCGCTCGTCGTGCAGCCGTTCGAAGCTGTAGGCGTCGGGTTCGCTTTTGAACAACCAGTAGCGTGACATGCGCACAGCCTTCTGCCTCATCGCCTGCTTGCTCCTCGTCGGCTGGACGCGGCCGGTGGCGGCTGCCGAAACTCAAGCGTGGCTGGTCGTCAGCGACATTCATTTCAACCCGTTGGCCGACCCGCACTTGGCGGAGAAGCTTGAGGCCGCTCCCGCGCAGCGGTGGCGCACGATCTATGCCTCGGTCAAACCCCAGCCGTTTTCGGGCTATGGGAGCGATACGAATTTTGCGCTGCTCGAATCCGCCCTGGAAGCGATGCGCAACGAAGTCGCCTCCCCGCGCGTCGTCATGATCGCCGGCGATTTTCTGGCGCACGATTTTCGAAAACATTTCGATGCTGACGTTCGCGTGCACGACGACGCGCACTACCGCATCTTCGTCGACGATACGATCCGATTTCTCGCCATCGAATTTCGACAGGCGTTCCCGCGTTCGCAGTTCGTTATCGCGCTCGGCAACAACGACAGCTATTGCGGCGATTATGCATTGGAGCCCGGCAGCGCATTTCTCGCCAACGTCGCCGCGTCGTGGGGCGCGATGATGGGCATGCCGGATCCAAAGGCGTTCGTTGCGGCCTTTTCGACGGGCGGATATTATACGGCACCGCTTCCGGCGGGCAGCGCCCAAGCGGTCGTCCTCAACGACGTGCTGTGGTCGAGCGAGTACCACAATAGATGCGGCGATCCCAAAGCCGATCCCGGTGCTGCGGAGATGGCGTGGCTGCAGACGACGGCGCGCGAGTTGCAAGGGCGCCGTACGTGGGTACTCGCGCACATTCCGCCGGGTATCGACGTCTATTCGTCGATGCATGCAAAACCGCCGGGGGGCGTGTTGTTTCTGCAACCTGCGTTCAACGACGGAATGATAGCGGCGATCGACGCGATGGCTCCCGGCGTGCAGATGGCGATCTCCGGACACACGCACATGAACGGATTTCGCACGCTCGGACTCGATCCGAGCCGCCCGGCGGTGCCGATGCTCGTCGTACCCTCGCTCAGTCCCGTCTTTGGAAACAATCCGACCTTTACGGTGTTGCACGTGAACGGCGACGATGCAAGCGTTGCGGATGCGCAGTATTTCGTGTTGGGGAATCTTCCCGTGGTTGCCAAAAATGGAGCGAGGCCGGCGCGGTGGCGGCGTGAGTACGCATTCGATAGCGTCTACGGACACGGAACGATCGATGCGGCGCACTTGAGTCAGTTGCAGCAAACGATTTTCGATAATCGGCGCGTGCGAATGCGCTACGAGCAGTATTACGACGGCAGCAGCGCGCACGCGTCGATGCAACCCGCAACCTGGCGCTCTTATTGGTGCGCCGACGTGGCGCTTTCAGTAACGGAGTACGATGCATGTGCCGCTCCGCAGATCCAGCACGATCTTCCGCCGCATCCGTCTCCGCCACCGATTCCGGTCTTGTCGCCCGCTCCGCAAGGCGGGGTGCCGCAGCCGACGCCGTTGCCCACGCCATGATCGCGTTCGTCGCAGCCGTCGCGATGCACTGGCTCGTGCTCGACGACATCCACATGAACCCGTTCGATTCCCGTCCGCGGGTCGTGTACGGAGCCGACACTAACCCGGCACTCTTCTCGCAAGCGCTTCGCGAAATGCGCCGCGACGTGCCCGACGCGCGCGTGGTCGTGCTGGGGGGCGATTTTCTCGCGCATCACTTTCCCTCACTCGCGCGCGCGCACCGACGCGAGCCGTACCGAGCGGCGGTCGAGACGATCGCGCGGATCGCCCGTCAGCTCGACGACGCGTTTCCGCACGCACAATTCCTGATCGCGCTCGGAAACAACGACGACCCGTGCGGAGATTATCACAGCGAAGTCGGCGGACCGTACGCCCGGGACATCGCGCGCATCTTCGCGCCGCTGGTCGATCGCAACGGCGCCGCGCCCGGGTTCGAGCGCGCGTTTGCAAACGGCGGATATTATACGGCACGCTTGCCCGGCGGCATGCGAGCCGTCGTCCTTAATAGCGTGCTGTGGTCGTTCGTCTACCGCGGCTCGTGCCAGGTGCGCGCGGCCGATCCCGGCGGCGCCGAGCAGCGGTGGCTCGCGCGCGAATTACAGATCGGAACGAGCGTTCTGCTGATGCACATTCCGCCGGGGTATGACGCAGAGAGCACGACGATCGCGCACCGGGTGCTGGCAGTACCATTTCTTTCCGCTGCGAACGATCGCGCCTTTCGGGCAACCCTCGCACGCGATCGCGCCAATGTCGCCTTCGTTCTCGGCGCGCACACGCACCGGTACGACTTTCGCGTTCCCGCTGGGGTGCCGATGCTGATCTCCTCGTCGCTCTCTCCGGTTTACCGCAACAATCCCGCGTTTTACGAACTCGTCGTCGAAGGCGGCATGCTGGTCGATTCGGTACCGTTCGTGCATCAGCGCTTCACGGGTGAATGGGTACAAAGTCCCACGTTCGACGAAATCTTCGACGTCAAACGGTTGAATGCGGCATCGCTGCTTGCTTTGAGCACGCGCATCGCCGCCGACCCGGCGCTGCGCGCACGCTGGATTCAGGCCTACGACGTGTGGTCGTGGCGCCTCGGTGACGTAACCGATCACCGCTGGCAGACGTATCGCTGCGCGCAGGTGGCGTTCGGCAAGGCATATTCGGTCTGCGCCGGAACGCGCAATCGCTCGATAGCGGCGCTTATTGCGGCTGCCGTTCTCGTGCTGCTCGTTTGCGCGGCAATCGGCTTGGCCGTGGTACAATCGAGGCGCAGGAGGTTGCGCAATGCCATTCCTCGCGCTGGTCCTTAGTACCGTCGTTGCCGCCAAAGCGCCGCCGACGATCGTTCACACGAACACGTCGCCTTTCTGTACGGAATTGCGCGAGAAGACGGGCGTCGTAATCGCGGGATTGATCGCGAACGACAGGCTGATCGCCCACGCGAAGAGCACCGTAGATAAAATGGCACACGATCTGCGCGGCGGCACCATGTCGTCGTCGTACAACTCGACGCATGCGGCCCGGGTGAGTTCCTATAATCCGCGGATGCAGCTCGACAATCAAGCACTCACCATGGACGCGTCTCAGATCCAGAGCAATCTCTCGACCATCGACTCATTGCTCAAGGGCGTCAAGGCGGGATACATACGCAGCGAACTGCAATCCGTGCGCGACGCGCAGGCGAAGAATCTCAACATCTTTGGTGCGATGTCGCAGACGTACGACATGGAGAACCTCGCCTCGACCGGCGATCCGCTCAACGGCATGGTGGGCGACACCGAGAACGGCATGTCTTCCACGAACAGCGCGCTTTCGAGCGGCGATCTGCTCGACGACTTGAGCGCGCAGCACGCCGACGCGCTCGGCGCCGCGCAGAATTTTAAAACGGCGCAACAAACCGGCGCAAAGGGTGCGGCGAGCGCAAGCGCCGCATCGCTCGCGCAACGCAGGCTGCTCGAATCGATCGCCGCCCAAGAAGATGCGACGGCGAAGTCCGATCAATTTCTCGCCGAGAGCCCGTTCCTCGACCTCTATGACGCGGTGACGCTGAACCAAGCCGCGACTAAGGCCGACGAACAACCGCTCGCGATCGTCGTCATGAATGCCGCGGCGCAGTGCGCGCAGCCGCGATAGGGTAAAAAAAGGCGCGTCACAGCAGGGCGGCGCTTGGCGTTATGCCTCCTCGAAGGAGGTGCCTATGCTCGTTCCCGTTCTCGCCGTATACCTGCTGGCCGCTGCAACGCCCCCGACGATCGTTCGTACCGGCTCGTCGCCTGCATGCACGGAACTTCGCCGAAAGACCGGCGTGGCTATTGCCGGACTGATCGCCAACGACAAGTTGATCTCGCGCGGGAAAGCGGTGGTTCGCAGGATGGCCCACGATCTGGGCCCTGGCGGCGTGCCGGCGAAAGCGGAGCTCGACACGCAAAACTTGGATATGGACGTTTCGCAAATCGTGAGTAATCTCGCTACGATCGACCGGTTGCTGCAGGGCGTCCAGAGCAAAGGGCTTCGCGCAAAACTCCAAGCGGTACGCGACGCGCAGGCCAAAAATCTCAACATCTTCGGCGGGACGAGCCAAACGTACGAGATGGAGAGTTTGGCCTCGGCACGCGATCCGCTCGGCGGCATGGTCGGCGATACCGAAAACGGGATGACGATAGCAGGCAATCCACTTAGCAGCGAGAGCGTTCTCGATGACTTGAGCGCACAGCACGCCGCCGCCCTCGGCGCCGCGCAGAGCTTTAGCGCGGCGCAGCATAGTGGCGGAACCCGAAGCGTTGCTTCCCTCAACCAACGGCGCCTGCTCGAATCGATCGCCGCGCAAGAAGATGCCACGGCGAAATCCGATCGGTTTCTCGCCGACAGCCCGTTCCTCGATCTCTATGACGCGGTGACGCTGAATCAAGCCGCGGCGAAGGCCGAAGAACGGCCGCTTTCGATCGCCGTTATTAAGGCCGCGGCGGCGTGTTCCCGGCAGCGATAGGCCGCGCGGGGTCGCTGATCCATTCGCTCCACGACCCGGCGTAAATGCGCGAGCCGCGAAGTTCCGCAATCTCCATAGCGAGCATGTTCACCGCCGCGGAGACGCCGGAACCACATTGATGGACGAGCCGGTCGGGATGTCCGTAGACCGCGAACGCTTCCCGTAACGCTTGCGGCGACTTGAACTGCATCCCGTCAAAGTTCTCTTTGAACCAATGGTTGTGCGCGCCGGGAATGTGACCGGCGACCGGATCGATCGTTTCGTTTTCCCCGGCAAAGCGGTCCGCTCCGCGCGCGTCGACGATGCGAACGCTAGGATCGTCGAGATGCGCTAGCACGAACGATGCGTCGACGACGAGTTCGGGCTGCAGGCGGACCTGCAGATTGCCGAGCGAGCGAGCTGCGCTGAGCCCAGAGGTCAGCGGATACCCGCCGGCATTCCACGCTTCGATGCCGCCGTCGAGTACGGCAACGGCCTCGTGACCGATCCAGCGGCACAAGAGCCATAAGCGTGCCGCAAACATGTCTCCGCCCGCGTCATATGCGATGATTTGCGTGTCGTCGTCGACCCCGATCGCTCGCAAGTATGCGGCGAACGCTTCGGGGTCGGGCAACGGATGGCGTCCGTTCGTTCCGGTCTTCGGTCCCGATAGCTCGCTTTCGAGGTCGGCAAAATACGCGCCGGGGATATGCGCTTGCTCGTAGAGCCGCCTCCCGGCGCCGAAGTCGGCGAGCGAATAGCGGCAATCGATCGTCACCCAGCCGGGACGATCGTGCCACGCGTGAAGCGTAGCCGCGTCGACGAGCGTGGTAAACACTATCGAAGATTGATGGTCGTCTTTTGCTGCGGCTCGAAACCGAAAGCTTCTTTCAGAACGGTTTGCAGTTCGCCGTTCTGCGCCATCGGCCCGAGAATATCGGTATCGCCGTAGAACTTGCCGTTGATGAAGACCTTGGGCAGCGTCGGCCAGTTCGTCATCTCGGCGAGCGCTTCGCGCTTCGGCATGTTTTCGAGGACGTCGACTACCTCGAACGGATAGCCGAAGTGGTTGAAGAACTCGATCGTCTCGAGCGTGAAGCCGCAACGCGGCATGTCCTTCGTCCCTTTGCCGTAGACGAGAATCTTGTTGGCGGCGATCTCCGCTTGAATTTCTTGTTGCAGTTGTTCAGACATGGCCCTAACTCTTTGAAACGACGGTCGTCAGTTCGACCGCGTGAACGCGTCCGTCTTTGAGCGCGCCCTTGAGCGCGCCGTAGACGAGCTGGTGTTGTTCGATCAACGTTTTATCGCCGAAAGCGCTGGAACGCACGGTGATGTTGAAGTGATCCATCGTGCCGGTGCGGTCGAAGATCTCCACCTCGGCGTCGGGAATATCGTGGCGGATCAATGCCGTCAAGGATGCGTTGTCGATCATGCTTCGTATTTTACGGGTTGAGCCGCCGGCGGTCACCGCGTAACGTCTCCGCCAACCCGCGTGCCTCGCGCAGGGTTTCCGGCAGCCGCTCGGCGTTTTTGGCGAGGACGGCGGCAATGCCGCTTCCGATGACGATACCGCCCACCGCCACTAAAATCGCAGGAAGGCCCTTTGCCCGGATGGGCCCCACCTCGATGACGTAGTTCGATTGCATCCGCGAAAGGCCGCGGAAGACCGCCTTAACGACGCCGGCGCGCTTTTTTGCCATGCCGTTCGTTTTGTAAGCCGGCCCCGAACCGGCCTGCTTTCTCAGGAAATCCACAGCCGGGGTTTGCGAAACTTTCTTGATGTACCCCGCGCTTCTTGCGGTCTGCTGTTTGGTCAGCGGCCGCGTTCACACATCGTCCGGCGCTCCGATCGCCGGGGCGGCGATCACGATCCGCACGCGAGCGAAGACGCGCACGACGACGGATGCGACCGGTACGTTCGCGGTTCAGGCGTCGCCGGGCGATTATCAGGTCAGCATCGCGGCGCAAGGGTATGTCGCGGCGACGGTCGACGTCGACGTGAAGAACAACACGAACGTCGACGTCACGCTGCAACCGCTCGACGCGCCGACCCTGCGCACGATTGCCGCCGTTGCCGTCGACGGGCGGCTCGCGCGCATTCAAGGCACGATTCCCTCGATAACCATCACGCGTGCCCAGAGCGAGCAAGCGGGCCAAGAACGCGTGGTCGATGCGTTGCAAACGCTCCCGAGCGTCACCTTCGCGCGCCCCGATGGCGGGTCGCAGAGCTCGATCGCGGTCGCGGCGCTTCGCGGACCGGATCCATCCGAGTCGCTCGTGACGCTCGACGGTCAGACACTCAACGACGGCAACACCGGCGACGTCGATCTCTCACAGCTTCCGATGGCGGCGTTCTCGGCCGTCAACGTGACCGAGGGCCTCGGTCCCGAAGATTCCAACGGCAGCAACACCTTCGGCGGCGCGATCAACCTCATATCGCTGCAGCCCACGCAAACGAATCACGTCTCGTTTCAGGAGACGGGCGGCTCGTGGGGCGAGAGTGAGCTGTGGCTGAACGCGACGGGGACGCAGAAGAAGCTGGGCTACGCTGTGGCCGTTGACGATCACAACATGCGCGGCTACGCGAACCAGTACGTGCCGCTCTATTCCTCGACCGATCCGGCGTGCCGGCCGTGCACGACCGCGCTTGGTTCGTCGCTTGCATCTCACGCGGCACTCGCAAACTTCACGTGGGATTTTTCGCAGCGTGCGAACCTTTCGGCGCGCGTTTTTGCACTCGGCAACATTCGCGATCAGAGCGCGTCGATCGACGGTATCGACG
Organism: Vulcanimicrobiota bacterium; assembly: GCA_027459645.1. Taxonomy (GTDB): domain Bacteria; phylum Vulcanimicrobiota; class Vulcanimicrobiia; order Vulcanimicrobiales; family Vulcanimicrobiaceae; genus JAMXLG01. The sequence goes on along the minus strand of DAIDHQ010000040.1, from coordinate 65,107 downwards.
GCAACGCGGCCAGTCCGACGTTCGGGCAGTTCATCGGCCCCGGAAATCAATCGCTCGCGCAAAATCTTCGCGCCTATCAGGTTCGCGGTCAGTTGCCCTTCGGCTCCGGCGAACTCACCGGCGAACTCTCGACCGACGACGACGCGGTTTCAATCTCCGGCAACGTCAGCAATCCCGCGTACGACGTGACGCACGTCGATCGGCGCTACAACGGCGCGCTCACGTGGCAGCGTAGCTTCGATACGAGCGAATACGCGATCGGGGGCTACACGCGCTACGAGTCGCTCGCGTTCCTGGATCCGCTCGACGCGCTGCAAACCGTCGGGCAAACGATCAACGTGGGATTCATACGGGGCGGCATCCAGGCGACCAAAGAGTTGAAGTTCGAAGGCGGCGTCTTTGCGAGCCGCTATACCACGTTCGGATCGAATTTGGATGGTCGCTTGGGCGCGATCTATAACGTGAATCCCAAGACCTCATTGCGTCTTTCGTTCGGCACCGGATTTCGGCCGCCGTTGCTGATCGAACGTTATATCTTCCCGCTCGACCAGCTCGCGCAGGACCAAAACGGCGTGTTCCTCGGTCAGGGAAATCCGAACGAACGGCCCGAGCACGCGACGGAATACGAACTGGGATTCTCCCACATATTCCCGACCGACGCGACGCTCGACGTGTCGCTCTATCGTTCGAATCTGCGCGACCCGATCGAGATTTATTATCCGTATCAACTGACGACGCCGGTCAACCGGTGCGCGGGCCAAACGCCGTCGGCGCCGATTCCCGGATGCATCTCGATCAACAGCAACAACGGTAACGCGGTGTATACCGGCGCCGAGGTGCGCTTCGTACAGCGTTTCGTTCCGGAGCATCTCTTCCTCACCGCGATGTACGGCTTGAACGTCGCGTATCCGAAAGATTTCACCGCCGATTTCAGCAATCCGACGTCGGGTTCGAACCTGGTGAATTACCAGCAGTTTGCGGGCATCCCGCAACAACAGGGATCGCTCCAGCTCGATTGGGCCGAGAAGGCCTGGCATGCATCGGCGAGCGCCATCTTCCGCGGGAAGAACAATGGGCTCGGGCGCGATCCGTTCACCATTTTCAATGCGGCGGTCGGATTCCACCTGAACAAGCAGACCGACGTCACGTTCATCGGAACGAATCTCAGCAACGATGCGGCCGCGCGCTACACGGTCTTCGGAGGGGGGATTCCCTATCCGGGATTGACCGGGCCGATTCCGACCGACCTGCTCGGCGTCGAACCCTTCGGGTTCAAATTTCAAGTCACGGTGCAGCAGTAAGGACTTCGCCTCCCTTCCATCGTAGGCTCGCGGCGTGATGATGCAAGCCGTTCGCCTCCACGAAATCGGCGGTCCGCAGAATCTGCGGCTCGATGAAGTACCCGTTCCTCGCGCGGAGAGCGGCGAAGTCCTCGTACGCCTGCGCTTTGCCGCATTTAACCGGCGCGACGTTTTTATCACGCAAGGACTCTATCCCGGCATCGATTTGCCGCGCATCATCGGCTCGGACGGAGCGGGCGTCGTCGACGGAACCAACGGCGAAGTCGTCATCGATCCGATGCTCGGCTGGGGCGACGATCCGCACGTCTGGGGCGCCGGCGCGTCGATTCTCGGCATGCCGCGTGACGGAACCTTCGCGCAATACGTCGCCGTGCCCAGAGAGAACATCCATGCGAAGCCGTCGCATCTTTCATGGGAAGAAGCCGCCGCGCTTCCGCTCGCCGGCTTGACGGCGTATCGCGCTACGTTTACGCGCGGCGAGCTCAAAGCGGGCGAGACGGTGCTGATCCCTGGGGTGGGCGGCGGCGTGCAGAGCTTCGCCCTGCTCTTTGCGAAGGCGTCCGGCGCGCGGGCGATCGTCACGTCGGGAAGCGACGAAAAGCTCGAACGCGCGAAGTCCCTCGGAGCCGACGTCGCGATCAATTATCGCGAGTTTCCGGATTGGCACAAGAAAGTTGGGCGCGGCGAAGTCGATCTGGTGATCGATTCCTCGGGCGGCGACACGGTTGCGAAATCCCTTTCCGTCGTGCGACCCGGCGGCCGAATCGTCATTTACGGCGGAACGCGTCGCGAGGCGACCTTCGCGCTCTTTCCGCTCTTTTGGAATCACGTCGATATTCGCGGCACGTCGATGGGCAGTCCGCAAGATTTTCGCGCCATGCTCGACTTCGTTTCAGAGCATGGCGTGCATCCGGTCGTCGATCGCGTATTCGACATGAGCGACGCTGCAAGCGCCGCCGAGCGCCTAGCCCAGAACGATCAGTTCGGTAAAGTGGTGCTGCGAATCGAATAGCGGTAGACGCGATCGAGCTTGAGCATCGATCCGAGTTCCGCCTCGATGAGCGGCGCATGTTCGGCGCCGACGATCGATTCCCACGAGGGATTCAAGATCGCTGTTTCTTCGGGGGTGAGCGGGCGCTCCAGCAATTGCGCGTGCACGACGTTTTCTTCGATGAGCGGAACGAGGTACGCCAGCATCTGACGCGCCGCCGCGGGCCACAGCGCGCGCCGCGTGTCGCCGTAGATGCGCGCGACCAGTTCCGGAATCGTCTGCGGGCCTTCCCGCAGCGCTTCAAGTAACTCGTTTTGGCGCATCTCCCGATGGGCAATGTATTCGGCGATCTTCGCCTGCGCATCGTCGACGCGCGGCCCGTGTCCGCCGTAGATCGTTTGCGCCTGCGGAAATTCGTCGCGCAATCGCGCCAGCGTCTGCATGTACGGACGCATCGCACCGCCGGGAGGCGCGATCACCACCGTGCCTTCGCCCAAGATCACGTCGCCCGTGAAGAGCGCCGCTTCGCGTGGATCGTAGAGAACGACGTGCTCGAAGGTGTGCCCGGGGGCGTCGATCACGCGAAAAGCCGTAGTGCCGACGGCGAGTTCGCCTTCCAACGGAAGGTCGCGGTCGTGCGGCGCCTCCGAATGCGGATGCGCGTAGACCGGCGCTCCGGTACGCGAAGCCAGCAGCGGTGCGGCGGGAACGTGGTCGGGGTGACCGTGCGTCAACGCGATGGCGGCGATGCGCAGTCCGCGGCTGCGCGCGTTTTCGACGATCGCATCGACGTGCGCGGCGACCGGCGGTCCGGGATCGATGACGAGGGCTTCGCCCCCTCCCGCGTCGATCACGTAGGCGTTCGTGCCGTCGAGCGTCATGGGCGACGGATTCGGCGCGCGTACGCGGGCGATGCGGCTCACCATGCGTTCTCCAATTCCGGCGGCATCACGAAGCCTTCGCCGGGCGCGCGATCGGGCATGATCGTCAGCACGGGTTTGGAACGCGCAAATGCGAGCAACGCCGCAACGTCGGAGAACGTTGCGAGACGTTCGAGATGTTTGATCGTCGGATAGACCAGATGCATCGCACCGCGCGCGTGCCGCGCGAGCGCTTCCTTCGCGGCGATCCATTGCGCGTCGTGCGTCTCGACGGCGTCGGCGATCCCGTGCACGTCCGACGATGCGGCGGCGATAAAAAAGTGCGTGTTGTAGCGGCGCGGTTCGGTCGGGGGCGTGATCCAGTGCGAAAAGTAGACGAGTGCATCGGGCTCGATTGCGACGGCGACTTCTTCCTGCAGCTCGCGCACGGCAGCGGCAACGACGGCGAGCGCGTCGGCTCGGTCTAGCGGCGGCTCGCTCGTCGGTAGCTGCGTCGGAACCGTGCCGCGAAATTCGGTTTCCACGCGCGTCTGCCAGCGCTCGAGCGGCGGCTGGTAGTCGGCCGGATCGACCGTGCCGCCGGGAAAGACGAAGGCGTCGGGCGCAAAGGCGCTGCGGCCGCTGCGGCGCACCAGCAAAACCTCCACGCCGCCGGGGCCGTCGCGGACCAGCATAACCGTGGCGGCTAGGCGCAACGGGGGAACTCTAGGAACATCATGAGCCGTTCATCCGGTATGAACCCCCGAGTTGTTGCCGCGACGGCGGCCGTCCTCTTGCTTGGCGCGACGCCGGCGCCCACGCCTACGATCCCGCCCGGCGTCGGCGGGCTGGTCAACACGATCATTCGGAAGGTCACCGGCGACATCACGGCGCCGTTGAACGTCGATCCGAATCACGTGCGCGGCACGGTGACGTATTTCCGGCGCTTCGACTTGCAGATCGCGATGCCGCTGCAAACCTACAAGCAGATCCGCCTGCATCAAGGCACGATCATCAATCCGCGGGGCGCAACGATCGCACCGGGGCAGACCGTCGACGTTCGAGGCACGACGAATCCCGACGGATCGTTCAATGCGGACGAAATCACGATATTATAGGCGGGTGAGGATCGCACTTGGCTCCGACGACCGCGGCCCCTTACCGGACGCGGTCGACGCGTTTCTGCATGCATTGGGCCACGAGGTCGAACGCTTCGGCGCGCTGCGCGACGGCCAGGACGAGGCGTGGACGTCGGTCGGACGCGCCGTGGCCGAGGCGGTTGCGCGTGGATCGTGCACGTTCGGCATCGTCTGCTGTTGGACCGGAACGGGCGTGAGCATTGCGGCGAACAAGGTAGCGGGCGTTCGCGCCGCGCTGTGCGGCGACGCGGCGACGGCGGCCGGCGCGCGCACCTGGAACGACGCCAACGTCCTCGCACTCAGCATGCGCGCGACGACGCCCGCGGTCGCCGAAGAGATTCTGGAGGCATGGTTTGCCGCGGTGCCGACCGCCGACGAACGCTACGCCGCGATGATTGAATCCCTGCGATACATCTGACCTCCGCTTTCCCCCGTTATCGGGTGGCAAAGGAGGTCTTCATCGCTATGAAACGTGTTCTTCCGGCGCTCGCATGCGCCGCGCTCATTATTACCGCATCGGGATCGGCGCTCGCCGCGCTGATGCCCAACGTGAAGGATCAGCCCACGCGCTTTTCCGGATCGTGCTGCGTCTACACCGGTGCGCCGGCTCTTCCGGTGACCCTTTCGATGGTTATTGCCGGCGGCGGTCCCTCGCACTTTAGCGCGCTCAAGCTCGTCAAAACGCTTGCGGGCGACAAGACCAGCGCCGAAGTTGCTTCGTTGACGAAGAAATTCGGGAAGAAAAAGGTCGGGAATTTCCTTACCGTTTTCGATTACGTCGTCAACAACTCGCTCTACATCGTTCAATCGAAAAACATCGCGTTGCCGGCTAAGCCGAATCCGAATCCCAAAGACGGCAAAGCGCTTGCCGAAGCGCTGTGGGACGCGGGCCAGACCGGAAACGGTTTCAACGTCGAAGTGATGCTCGATCGCGCCGTCTCTCACGGCATTCACGATCAAGTCATGACCAACATCGACAAGAAGTACGGTGTTGCCGCGGACGCGGATTACCACGCCGTGCTCAACCAAGCGATGCACGATCTGGCTGCCGTGTACGGGTTCAAATCCAGCGACTCGATGTAACCGCCGACGGCGCGATCGACCGCGAAATCAGAAGGAGCCGTGCAATCGCACGGCTCCTATTTTTCACTGCCGGGTTTTCACGGGACAGAACTGCTGCTGTACACGTGGCCCAGAACGGAATAATAGCAAAGGTGAGCGCTACTGCCAATATGATATTTTGAGTAGTTCAAAAGTCATACACAACAATAACAACGCGTTGGTCGCATGCGAGGTCCAGCAATGCGGGCAAGCCATTTTTGTGATGAAGAGCAACGAATGCGCGAGCACGGCGGACATGATTGCAGCTGCGAGACTCGCGAGCAAAAGTATGCCGGCTTGCCACGGAGCGTGCGCGAACCAGATCCCTATTCCAAGCAATAAATAGTAGGCTGTGCCGAAGGCGGCGTTGGAAACGCCGCCGATCAAGCTGGCGCGGGGCGTTTGAACGACGCTCGGCTCCTCTAAGAGCCCCCGTTGCGCGCGCCGGGCCCTGCGTAGCATGAAAAGCGACGCGTAGAGACCAACTCCGCACAGAACCGTGATGACCAGTCGCATTCCCTACCCCGCTTGAACCGTCTTCTCAAGCGCCTTTCGGCTATCGCCCTATTGGCCGCGTCTTTTGCGTTGGCCGGATTCGTCATTGCCAAACAACCACAGGTCGAACATTTGCTGCTCACGCTCGGCCCATGGGTCGCCGTGCTGCTCGCGGTTCTGGTCTTCGCCCTCGTCGCGTCGGCGCCGTTTTCCGTGACCGATGCGCTTGCGATCATGAACGGCGCGATCTTCGGTCCGATCGAGGGATCGATCGTCAACGCCGTCGGCCTGGTGCTTGCCGCATTGCTCGGATACGCCATGCACCGTCACGCGACCCATATGTTCGACGTCGAAAGCTATCTCAAAAAGCTGCCCGCGTGGGTCAAGCGGTTTCCGGTGGGATCGCCGCTCTTCCTGATCTCCGTGCGCGTCATCCCCGGTTTCGGCGGCACGATGGCGACCGCCACCGCCGCGGCCTTTCGCGTTCCGGTGTGGGTCCACGTCTGGACGATGTGCGCGATCGCGGTACCTATCTGCACCCTGCTCGCGATCTTCGGCGACCGTGTGACGGTCTTCGTGCATCAGGCGGAGTACCGCGCGCACGTGTACTACGAAGAGCATCGCCCGCATTTCCCGTTCCATCGCAAATTGCCGCACCCCACTCCGAGAGTGACCGTAACGGTGACGCCATGATCGATCGCACGAACGTCGAGACCGTCGAAACGAACGATACCCTCGCGCGGTTGTGCGCGAGAATTCGCCAGGCGCCGCGCGTGGCGCTGGATACCGAATTTCACACGGAACGTACCTACTCGCCGCGGCTGATGGTCGTACAGCTCGCGTTCGACGACGGCGCCGTCATCGTCGATCCGCTTGCCGTTCCCGATCTGCGCACGCTGATCGACGCGTTGGGCGATAGCATCGTCGTGGGTCACGCATTATCGTCGGACTTGAAGATCTTCGCCGAGCGCTTTGACGCGGTACCGCCGACGGTGTTCGATTGCCAGGTCGGAGCGGCGTTTCTCGGGTACGGCATGCAAGTTTCGCTCGCCGACTTGGTGCGCGATCTCGAAGGGGTACGCCTTGCAAAATCGCAGACGGTGAGCGATTGGTCCGCGCGTCCCTTTAGCGCGAGGCAGGTGGAATATCTGGTCGACGACGTCGCGCATTTGCTGCCGATGTACGACAAACTCGTCGTGCGGCTCGAAGAAGCCGGGCGTTTGTCCTGGGCGTTGGAAGAATGCGCGGCGCTGGGCGATATCGACCGTTATCGTCTCGACGAGCGGCGCGCGTATTTGCGCATTCCTGGCGCGATGCGCATGAACCGGCGAGAGCTCGGCGTGTTGAGCGAACTCGTGAAATTGCGGGATCGCGTCGCTCGCGAGCGCGACCTTCCCTTGAAGTACATCATCGCCGACGACGTCGTCGGCAGCCTCGCCACCTTGCGTCCCAAACAGATCGAGGACCTCGACCAGTTGCGCCGGCTCGATGCCGGCACCCGCCGTCAGCTCGGGAAAGCCATCGTCGAGGCGGTGGCTCGCGGCGAAGCGATCCCCGAAGCCGATCTCCCCCGGCGTCCGGAGCGGCCGCTCGGGCAGAATCGCGACACGGTGGCCGCAATGATGGGCGTCGTCGTGGGTGAGATCGCCCGCCTCAACGAGCTTCCGCCCAGCCTGCTCGTGCCGAGGACGGCCCTGGAACGCATCGCCCGCGAGATCCCGGGCGGCCGCGAGGCGTTCGACGCCTCCCTGGAACTGACGCACTGGCGCATGCAGCTCGTGGCCGACCCGCTCTGGCGACTTTTGTCTGGCGAGTTGCATCTCGCTATCGAAGGCTACGCGGACGGCGACCCAAAAATACGCTTAACGCCATGAACGCTCACGCAAACAGTTTTAATGCGGCCGGCACGCTGAACGTCGGGGACCGCTCCTATCGTTATTTCCGCCTAGCGGCGCTCGAGGAGGCGGGGCTTACGAAGCTCTCGCGCCTTCCATACAGTCTGAAGATTTTACTCGAGAATCTTTTGCGTTTCGAAGACGGACGTTCGGTGACCAAAACGGACATCGAAGCGCTCGCGACGTGGAACGCCAAGGGCACGAGCGAAAAAGAGATCGCGTTCCGCCCAGCGCGCGTGTTGCTGCAAGATTTCACCGGCGTTCCTTGCGTCGTCGATCTCGCCGCGATGCGCGACGCGATGGCGAAGATGGGCGGCGATCCGAAGGCGATCAATCCGCTCCAACCGGTGGAACTGGTCATCGACCATTCCGTGCAGATCGACTTCTTCGGAAGCAAGGACGCGCCGGAAAAGAACGCCGCGCTCGAATTTGAACGAAATCGCGAACGCTACGCGTTCTTGAAGTGGGGCCAATCGGCGCTCGACGGTTTCCGCGCGGTTCCGCCGGACACCGGCATCGTGCATCAAGTAAACATCGAATATCTCGCGCGCGTCGTCTTTGGCGCGGGCGGTGCGGGCGTCGGCTTCGATGCGAAGAATGCGACGGCGTATCCCGACACTGCGGTCGGTACCGATTCGCACACCACGATGGTCAACGGCCTGGGCGTGCTGGCGTGGGGCGTCGGCGGCATAGAAGCTGAAGCGGCGATGCTCGGTCAACCCGTCACGATGCTAATTCCGGAAGTGATCGGCGTTCGTTTGGAAGGCGCGTTGCGCGAAGGCGTTACGGCGACCGATCTGGTCCTCAAGATCACCGAGATGCTGCGCAAGAAGGGCGTCGTCGGAAAATTCATCGAGTTCTTCGGCAAGGGCCTGAGCGCATTACCCGTTGCAGACCGCACGACGATCGGCAACATGTCGCCGGAATTCGGATCGACCTGCGCGATCTTCCCGATCGACGATCGCACGCTCGAGTATCTGCGTTTGACGGGTCGCGGCGACGAACACGTCGCGCTGGTCGAAGCATATGCGCGCTCGCAAGGCATGTTCCGAACGGACGATATGCCCGACGCGGAATATACCGACGTGCTGCACCTGAATCTTGGCGACGTTGAGCCCAACGTCGCGGGTCCCCGGCGTCCGCAAGATCGCGTGAGCCTGGGCGATGTGAAGGCGTCGTTCAACGCCGCTATGCAAGAGTGGATGGCCGCCCGCGAAGGCAGCAACGGCGCGGTCGCGCGCTACGAGAGCGAAGGCGGCGGCGGCACGGCGACGATCGCGCTTACGGAAAAGGACGTCAGCGACGGTTCCGTGGTGATCGCGTCGATCACGAGTTGCACGAACACCTCGAACCCCTCGGTGCTAATCGGCGCAGGCCTGCTGGCGCGTAACGCCGTTGCACGCGGTCTCAAGAGCAAGCCGTGGGTGAAAACCTCGCTCGCCCCCGGCTCCAAAGTCGTTACGGATTATCTTGCGAAGGCGGGTCTGCAAGGCGATCTCGATGCGCTCGGATTCAATCTCGTCGGCTACGGGTGCACGACGTGCATCGGAAATTCCGGGCCGCTCCCAACCGACGTTTCGGAAACGGTCGCGGAGCAAGATCTGATCGTTGCCGCGGTGCTCTCGGGCAATCGCAACTTCGAAGGACGCATCCATCCGCAGGTTCGCGCGAATTATCTGGCCTCTCCGCCGCTGGTCGTCGCGTACGCGCTCGCGGGCCGCATGGACATCGATCTCACGAGCGAACCGATCGGCAACGATCGCGACGGCAAGCCGGTATATTTGAAAGATATCTGGCCGAGCAACGACGAGATTGCCAAGACCGTCACCGCGTGCGTGACCGACGACATGTTCAAGAGCCGCTACTCCGACGTCTTTAAAGGCGACGAGAACTGGGCGAAACTCGAGGTCGCTCCGAGCGAGCGCTATGCGTGGGATCCGAAATCGGAGTACGTCAAACACCCGCCGTATTTCGTCGACATGCCCGACGCGCCGGCGGCACTTTCGGATATCAAGAATGCGCGCGCGCTCGCCGTCTTCGGCGATTCGATCACGACCGATCACATTTCGCCGGCCGGTAACATCGCGAAGAGTTCGCCCGCCGCGAAATACCTGATGGAAAAAGGCATCGAGCCCAAAGACTTCAATTCGTACGGCGCGCGCCGCGGCAATCACGAAGTGATGATGCGCGGAACCTTCGCCAACGTACGCTTGCGTAACCAGCTGGTTCCGGGCGTCGAAGGCGGCGTCACGCGCTTTCTGCCCTCCAACGAGCAGATGTCGATCTTCGACGCCGCAATGAAGTATAAGGCCGCGGGCACGCCGCTGATCGTGCTTGCCGGCAAGGAGTACGGGTCGGGCTCGTCGCGCGATTGGGCGGCAAAGGGCCCGTATCTGCTCGGGATCAAGGCCGTAATCGCGGAATCGTTCGAGCGCATTCACCGCAGCAACCTGATCGGCATGGGCATTCTGCCGCTGCAGTTCATGAACGGTGCCGATCGTTCGACCTACGCGTTGACCGGCGAGGAAGTCTACGAGATCACGGGCATCGAAGGCGGTATTACGCCGCGCATGCACGCGAACGTGAAGGCAACCGATCCGAAGAGCGGCAAGTCGATCGACTTCAAGGTCTTGGTGCGCATCGATACGCCCGACGAAGCGGAATACTACCGGCACGGCGGCATCTTGCAATACGTCCTGCGGCAGTTGCGAGCAAAGCCCTCGCACCAATGACGGCGCACCCTCGCCGTCGACGGTAGCGGCGCGCATGCTTGATTCCAACGACCGCGAACGGCTCGACGCACTCTACGACCGCATGCGTGCGGCAAACGAAGTTTCGCTCGGGTATCCCGCGGCGAAAGATTTCGATTACGCCGATCTTGACCGCTTTTTTCGCTTTCCTGTGAACAATATCGGCGATCCCTTCGCCGACGGAACGTATCGCGTCGAAACGCGCGAGTTCGAACGGGAAGTCGTGCAGTTCTTCGCCGATCTCTTTCGCGCACCGCGAGACGATTGGTGGGGATACGTCACCAACGGCGGCACGGAAGGCAATCTCTACGGACTCTATCTCGCGCGCGAACTGCTGCCCAACGGCATGGTCTATTATTCGGAGCAGACCCATTACAGCGTTGCGAAGAACTTGCATTTTCTCGGCATGCGGCACATCACGATCCGGTCGCTGCCCAGCGGCGAGATCGATTATGAAGATCTCCGCGAGACGCTAAAGATCCATCGCGACGTGCCTCCCATCATTTTTGCCAACGTTGGGACGACCATGACCGAAGCTCGCGACGACGTCCGGCGCATCGTGGCGATGATGGACGATCTGGCGATCCGGCAGCGGTACGTCCATTCCGACGCAGCGCTCTCGGGCGGCTACGCCGGCTTTCTTCATCCGCGTCCTTCCTACGACTTCGAGGACGGCGCGGATTCGGTCGCGGTCAGCGGTCACAAGTTCCTCGGGGCGCCGGTTCCCTGCGGCGTCGTCGTCGCGCGCAAGCAAAACGTCGCACGCATCGCGCGCGCCATCGACTATATCGGCAATCTCGACACGACCATCAGCGGTTCGCGCAACGGCATCACGCCGTTGATGCTGTGGTATCGCCTCGAGGAATTGGGCATCGAAGGCATCCGTGCGCGTCTCGCGCACTCGCTCGAACTCGCCGAATATCTGGTCGCGCGGCTTCAATCGGCCAGCATCGATGCGTGGCGAAATCCGAACGCGATCACCGTCGTCTTTCCGAGGGCGAGCGAGGCACTGCGCGCGAAGTGGCAGCTTGCGACGGCGGGGCCGATCTCGCACGTCATCGTGCTGCCAAACGTGACGCGCGAGCAAATCGATGCCTTCGCCGACGATATGATTGCCGAGGTCCAAGAAAGGAAACAGCTTGCGCAGCATTAGGGTGGTCGTTCCAAATCGCCCCGGCTTGCTGGCGGAAGTCACGGAAGTGCTCGCCGCGCGGAACGTCGACATCGAAACGATCGTCGTCGAAACGCACGACGCCGGTGCGGTCGTGCGCATGGAAGTCCAAGACGATCACGCCGCGCTCGGCGTATTGACGAGTGCCGGCTACCACGCCGTTTCGGACGACGTGTTACTCGCGCGCATCGAAGACCGGCCCGGCTCGCTCGCGCAGCTCTCGCGCCGGTTTGCCGATGCGAATCTCAACATTCGGGCGCTGCACCACGTGCAGCGGGACGGAACGTTCGCGCTCGTCGCCGTGAGCACCGACGACAACGTGCGCGCGCGTCAGCTGCTCGGCGATAACGCGGTATGAGAACGGACCCCAGGCACCGGGAGTCGTGCACGGAAGACGCCGAGTTGTTCGGCGAGCATCATCATCCGGAGATATCGATGCACGCGCTTTGGCAGGCCGATTCATCAAGCGCTTCCGCCGGGCATCGCGTCATTCTGCGTGAGAGGCGAGCCGGTACGTGTTTTTGCCGGCCGATTTAGCTATATAGACCGCTTCGTCGGCTCGCGGCACGAGCGTCTCCGTCGTGTCCTGAGCTTCCGCGAACGCGATGCCGATCGACGCGCGCAGACCGGCGCTCGCCAGCCCTTCGTAGATACGCTGCATGATCGCGCGAATGCCGGCTTCGTCGATGCGCGGCATGATGAGCGAAAACTCGTCTCCTGCGTAGCGTGCGGGAACGTCGGTCTCGCGCGTACGCTCGCATAGAACGCGCGCGAAATCCCGCAGCGCGTCGTCGCCGGCCGCGTGCCCGCGCGTGTCATTGATCCGTTTGAAGTCGTCGACGTCGATCATCGCAAAGGCGAGGCGCGTGTTCGCGCGACGCATCGTAGCGAGTTCGAGCTCCAACCGTTCGGCAAGCGCCCGGCGGTTCATGAGGCCCGTCAGCGGATCGTGCATCGCCAGGCGTTCGAGTTCGGCCGCCATGCGCAGCCGTTCGAGGGCAAACGCCGCATGGGTTGCGAGCTCGCGCAGCGACGCGACCGTCCACGCCGATGCCGTCCGTTCGTTCGAACCGTCGACGTACAAGACGTACGACTCGCCGGCATTCGGGCGCACGGCGGATGCAGCGTAGCGGCGGCGCGTATCGAAAAGCGGTGCGTCGAAGTCGCCGGCCCAGCCGGTGACGACGTCGGAGTCATTCGCCAGCACGCGCACGAGCGAACTCGCTTCCGGGAGGGTGCCGCCGTACTCCGAATCGATGACCGCGTCGCCGTCGAATTCGTAGACGGCGCTCAAGCCGTTGGCAGGCTCGATCGCGAACCAGAGCGCGCGCGAAAATCCCAGGCCCAACCAGGCGCCGCGCATCGCCGCAGCCGCCAAGCGGCGCTCATCGGGAGCGGCGATGATATCCACGAACGACCGCTGCAGCATCTCGAGTCGCTGCGATTTGACGAGCAGTTCGTCGCGCTCGCGCTCGATCGCGTCGATGCGTTCGGTAAGGAACGCGATCCCCTCTTCGGCCACGCCCTCTACAATAACACGCGTTTGAAATCGCGCAGCAACGATCCGAGATAGACGAGGAAACGCGCGGCCCCCGCTCCGTCGATGACGCGGTGATCGTAGCTGACGCTGATCGGCAGCATCAATCGCGGAACGAACGCGCTTCCGTTCCATACCGGCTTCGTCGCCGCACGCGTCGCGCCTAAAATCGCAACCTCCGGCGCGTTGACGATCTGCGTGAACTGCGTCCCCCCGATGCCGCCGATCGACGAGATCGTAAACGTGCTGCCTTGCATCTCCGCGATGCCAAGCTTTCCTTCGCGGGCCTTCGCGGCAAGGTCGGCCGACTCTCTAGCGATTTCGAGCAACCCCTTCGCATCGGCACCCTTGAGTACCGGAACCACCAAACCGTTCGGCGTGTCGGCAGCGAAGCCGATGTTGTAATAGCGCTTGAGGATCAGTTCGTCGCCGTCCAGGGAGCTGTTGAATTCGGGAAAGCGCTGGAGCGCTGCAACCGACGCCTTCACGAGAAACGCAAGCATGGTGAGCTTCGGCGTGCCCGCTTTGGCGTTCTCGGCATTGATCTCGTTGCGGAATTCCTCGAGCTCGGTGACGTCCGCTTCGTCATAGTTCGTGATGTGCGGAATCTGCAGCCAATTTCGATGCAGGTTCGGCCCGGAGAATTTCTTGATGCGCGGGAGCGGCCGGCGTTCCGTCTCACCGAATTGGGCGAAATCGAGTTTCGGCCACGGTGGCAAGCCCGCGAAGGTTGTGCCGCCGCCGGCACCGCTCGCGCCCGACGTTAGCGCCCGCTTGACGAAGCCTTGCACGTCTTCACGGGTGACGCGTCCGTGGGGGCCGCTGCCGCTTACACCGTGCAGATCGACGCCGAGTTCGCGTGCGAACTTTCGAATCGCCGGACTTGCGTGAATCAGCGCTCGATCTCGGGGTTGTGCTGCATTACTTTGCGAAACCGTTTCCGTCCGCGCAACCGGTTCGCTTTGAACGGCGGGTTTCTGCGGCGCCGGGCTGTCGTTCTTTGAAACCGCAGGACTCGCAACGGCGTTTGCGGATCGCAGCGTGGCGATGACCGTGCCTTGCGCGACCTTGTCGCCGACCTTCACGCGTACGTCTTCGATCGTGCCGTCGGCAATCGAAGGGACGTCCATCGACGCTTTTTCGCTCTCGAGCGTGACGAGCGACGCTTCTTTCTTGACGACGTCGCCCGGTTTGACGAGAACGTCGATGACGGGCACGTCTTTGAAGTCGCCGATGTCGGGAACTTTGAGCTCCACGAGCGACGACGTATCGGCGGGAGCGGGGCGTGAGGACGCTTCCGTCGCACCGTCCGTCGCTACGCTGACGATGACCGTGCCTTGTGAAACTTTGTCGCCAACCTTCACCCGCACGTCCTGCACGACGCCGTCGGCGCTCGAGGGAACTTCCATCGAAGCCTTTTCGCTTTCGAGCGTAACGAGTGAATCGTTTTTCTTCACCCGGTCGCCGGGCTTGACGAGCACTTCGATGACGGGAACGTCTTGGAAGCCGCCGATGTCGGGAACGAGTACGTCCATTACAGCACCACCGGGTGAGGCTTCGCCGGATCGATACCATACTTCGCGATCGCTTCCTCGACGCGTTTTCGATCGATCTCCCCGCCTTCGGCGAGCGCGTGGAGCGCGGCGACGGCGACGAAATAGCGATTGACTTCAAAGAAGTCGCGCAGCCGTTTTCTGAAATCGCTGCGTCCGTAGCCGTCGGTTCCGAGCGTTACGTAGGTGCGGTCGCCGAGATACGGTCGAATCGACTCGGCGTACGCGCGGATGTAGTCGGTCGAGGCGATGGCGGGCCCCTTGCGTCCCTTCATCAGCGATTCCGCGAAAGACGGTTGCGGCTCGCGCGTTGGATGCAGCATGTTCTCGCGATGGGTTTTCATGCCGTCGCGCGCGATCTCGTTGAAACTGGTGACGCTCCACACATCGCTCTGCACGCCCCAATCGGCGGCAAGCAGGTCGGCGGCAGCGAGCACTTCGCGCAAGATCGCGCCGGAGCCGAACAGCTGCACGCGCGGTCCCTTCGATTTCTCGCCTTCGCGCAGCAGATACATGCCGCGCAAGATGCCCTCGGCCGCGCCATCGGGCATATCCGGATGCGTGTAGTTTTCGTTTAAGAGCGTGATGTAGTAGTACGCATCCTCTTGCTCGGTCAGCATGCGCCGCAGGCCGTCTTGGATAATGACCGCGACTTCGTAGGAGAACGTCGGATCGTAACTGCGGCAGTTCGGAATGAATCCCGCGATGACTTGGCTGTGGCCGTCTTCGTGCTGCAAACCTTCGCCGTTGAGGGTGGTGCGTCCGGACGTTCCGCCGAGGAGGAACCCTCGCGTACGCGAATCGCCCGCGGCCCACGCAAGATCGCCGACGCGCTGGAAGCCGAACATCGAATAGAAAATATAGAACGGCACCATTGGCAGGTCGTGGTTCGAATACGACGTCCCCGCGGCGATAAAGGACGACAGTGCGCCCGCTTCATTGATGCCTTCTTGCAGAATCTGACCGTGCTGGTCTTCGCGGTACCACATCAATTGCTCGGCGTCTTGCGGGTGGTAGAGTTGCCCCACCGACGAGTAGATACCGAGTTGCCGGAACATGCCTTCCATGCCGAAGGTGCGCGATTCGTCGGCAACGATCGGCACGATGCGCGGACCGACGACCGGATCGCGTGCGATGGTATTTAAAATGCGCACGAAGGCCATCGTGGTGGATATTTCGCGGTCGCCCGTCCCCTTCAGTTGCGCATCGAATGCGGAGAGGGGTGGAACCGCGAGGGACTCTGATTTCTGCCGTCGCTGCGGCAAGGAGCCCTGCACGTTCACGCGTTCGCGAAGGTACTTCATCTCCGGGCTGTCTTCCGGCGGCTTGAAGAATTCGATCTTTTCGATCTGTTCGTCGGTCACGGGGATCGAGAAGCGCTTGGCAAACGCGCGCATCTCTTCGACGTCCATCTTTTTGGCTTGATGCGCGATGTTGAGCGCCTCACCCGCCTCGCCCATGCCGTAGCCCTTGATCGTCTTCGCAAGAATGACGGTGGGTTGCCCCTTCGTTTCCATGGCTGCTTTATAGGCGGCGTAGACTTTGACGGGATCGTGCCCGCCGCGCTGGAGAGCCCAGATTTCGTCGTCGGTCCAATGTTCGACGAGTTTGGCTGTCTCGGGATAGCGGCCGAAAAACTCGTCGCGAACGTATTTGCCGTTGCGCGATTTATACGTCTGATAATCGCCGTCGACCGTTTCGTTCATGAGCTGCACGAGACGGCCGCTTCGTTCGTTTTCCAGCAGCGTATCCCACTTGCTGCCCCAGATGACTTTTATGACGTTCCAGCCGGCGCCCTTGAACACGCGTTCCAATTCTTGAATGATCTTGCCGTTGCCGCGCACGGGCCCGTCGAGCCGCTGCAAGTTGCAGTTGATCACCCAGATGAGGTTGTCGAGCTTCTCGCGGCCCGCAAGCGAAATCGCGCCGAGCGTTTCCGGTTCGTCGGTTTCACCGTCGCCGATGAACGCCCACACTTTTCGTCCGGTCGTATCCTTCAGTCCGCGGTCGTGGACGTAGCGCATGAAGTGCGCTTGATAGATCGACATGATCGGCCCCAGGCCCATCGAGACCGTCGGATATTGCCAGAACGACGGCATCAGCCACGGATGGGGATACGATGGGATTCCGTGACGTTCGACCTCTTGGCGGAAGTTTTTAAGTTGATCTTCCGTCAGGCGACCTTCCAGAAACGCACGTGCGTAAATGCCCGGCGAACTGTGTCCCTGGAAATAGACGAGATCGCCGCCGAACGTTTCGGACGGCGCACGAAAGAAGTGATTGAAGCCGACGTCGTACAGCGTCGCCGCGGAAGCGAACGTCGCGACGTGTCCGCCGAGTTCGGATGAGAGTTTGTTTGCGCGAACGACCATCGCAACAGCGTTCCAACGCACGAAGTGACGCAAGCGCGCTTCGATCTCCAAGTCGCCCGGCATAATGGGTTCCGCTTCGGGCGCGATCGTGTTTACGTACGGCGTTTCCAATCCGAGGGAGATGTGAGCGCCGCCGCGCTGCGCCTCGGAAACCAGATCTTCCAACAACTGCCGCGCGCGCTCGGGTCCTTCGACCGCAATAACGGCGCGCATTGCTTCGATCCACTCGATGCGCTCTTGCGGATCGGGATCGGCGGGGGCTAGCGTCAACGTGCTCATGCGGGCCTCATTCCGCATGCGGCGCGTTTCCCTTGCCGATGGACTAGTCCGATTCGAGAATTGGCTCGGTCCGAAGAACGAGCAAGACGCTGCCTAGAATAACGGCGCCGCCGGCCACCGCCACGAGCGGAATCGCCTCATGGAAGAGCGCCAGCGCCAGCACCGCGGCAAAAACCGGCTCTAAGAGGTTCGCAAACGATATGACGCTCGGAGAGAACCAGCGTAGCGAGGCATTAATGGCTGTGTGTCCGATCAGCTGTGAGACGACCGCCATAGCCAGGATGCCGCCCCATGCGACGGCGTCTGAAGGCGCCGGAGGTGCCTGCCGCGCGACCCCGGCGGCTATGACCAGCGCGACGGTTGCCCACCCATAGGTGTGCGTTACGATCGTGCGCGTGCCAAGCCCCGGACGGGCTTCACGAACCAGTACGAGATAGACCGCAAAGGCGAAGGCGCCGACGAGTGCGAGCAGTGCGCCCAGCCATTCGTGACCCGCGTACGGGGCGGGCGTTCGGTCGAGGCCGGCTACCAAATACAGTCCGAGCGCGCCGCCGGCGTATGCCGCCAGAGCCGCCGGCTTGAGCGATCGCCGGTGCGCGAGCGCATCATAGGCTGCGGTCCATAGCGGCGTCGTCGCCACCAAGAGCGTGGAAACCGCGACCGACGTGTAGTCGAGCGAGCCGATCCAAGTGGCGAAATGCGTTGCCAGCGCAAGGCCGGCCATGAGCAATAGGCGGCGTGCGCGCGGGGACGGCGCCGTAGAGGGGCCTCGGCGAAAGCTCGCGATCGCAACGAGCGCGAGCGTGGCGATTGCGAGCCGGCTTGCGGCCACGGCGAGCGGCCCGGCACCCCCGAGCGCATAGCGGGCAAAAATGGCGGCGGCGCCCACAGCGAGTTGGGCGCCGCCGAGGATCAGGTAGGGAATCGGAGGACCCCTAGATCGGAGGCGTGGGCCGCACGTTCGGCAGCGTTGGCGTCGGATGCCCGGGGGCCGCGGCATTCGGCGGGCCGGGCGGAACGTTCGAATGGGCCGGTGCTGCAGGACCGCCTGGAACGGCCGGCCCTCCGGGGCCGCCGGGCATCCCCGGCATCGGCGTGTGGCCGCTGATGATGATCGTGATCGGGGTGCTACTCGGCGACGGCGCGGTCGTCGGGCTCGATGTGGGTGATGGCGACGGTGACGGCGATGGCGTCATACTCGGCGAGGCCGTCGGCGCCAGCGTCGGTTTCGAACTGTTCGAAACGACGGTCACGGCGGTCGCCGTTCCGACGGCGATGGCGGCCGCTGTCGTCGTTGCTACGCTGCTGGCAGCAGCAGCCGTGACGGTACCGCTGGCGGCGGCAGTCGTGGTCGTCGTCGTAATGCCCAGGCTGCTCGCATTTGCGGGCGCGCCGAGCTGCGTGAACGGCGCGAACGTGCTGTTCGTGACGGCGCCTACAGCCGCGACGAGCGCACCCGCGGCCGCCGTAACGACCAGTGACTGGCCGGCGTTCAGCGTAAAGACCTGGCCGTTGTTCAGGGTGACGCGCACCGGCAGCGCCGGGTTACTGACGCTATACACGTTCACTTGGAGTCCGGCGGGTTGTCCGTTCGGCGTTTCTTGCGCGAAAATATCCCCGACGGTGCCGCGCACCGCAATCTGACCGGTGGACGTCTTGAACGTATAGTTCGCTCGCGCACCGGCCGGATGCTTGACGTTGAAGCGCACTTTTCCGACGACGTAAAACGACGCCGTTGCGATCTTCGAATTGTCGAAGCTCTGCATCTGGACTTCGCTGTTCTCGCCCATGAGTACGACGGAGCTGTCGGGCAGCGTTACGGTCGCCTTCGAATTTTTCGCCGTTTTTGCCCAATCGTTGTCCGCAAGCGACGTGCTCGCGTTGCGAGCGAGGCGGATCGTCGGATTCTTTGCCGCACCGTAGGTCACCGTACCGGCCTGATTGACGAGTAGCTTTTCGCCGGCAGAGGGCGACGAGAGCGGAATCGCGGCCACGATAACGGCAAGCGCGAAAGTCGAGAGTGCTTTCATAAATTCACCGGCCCCTCGCTGTTGATGCTAGTACCACCGTTCGATTGCTCGGTTCCCGCCCCTTCAGGCGCCATGGCCCCTGCCAGTATGGCGCGCCTAGCGCCCGAAAATCGTCCAATGGGCATAGGGAACGGCGCATGCCGCCGTCGTACGGGGTTACAGGTTGCGGGAGCTTGCGGAGGCAGGCTGAGAGGGCGCTCGTCGCGCCGACCGCCGTACGCGCCGGGTAATGCCGGCGTAGGAAGGGAGTTTCTCGTGAAAGTGTATCTCGAAGGCAGCGATCCGTCCGTTCGCGTGCCGGTCCGTCAAATCGCGCTTACCGACGGTACGTCGCATACCGTTTATGATACGAGCGGCCCGTACACCGATCCGAACGTGACGATCGACTTGGAGCGCGGTTTGCCGAAGTTACGCAAGCCGTGGATCGATGCGCGCGGCAGGACGGGCAACGTTTCGCAGATGCACTACGCGCGTCGCGGCGAGATCACGAGGGAGATGGAGTTCGTCGCGATTCGGGAAGGGGTAACGCCGGAATTCGTGCGTGACGAGGTCGCGCGCGGCCGCGCCATCATCCCTGCAAACGTCAATCATCCCGAGAGCGAACCGATGATCATCGGGCGCAACTTCCACGTGAAGATCAACGCGAACATCGGAAACTCCGCCGTCGCCTCGTCGATCCAGGAAGAGGTCGACAAGATGACGTGGGCGACGCGTTGGGGCGCCGATACGATCATGGATCTTTCGACGGGCAAGAACATCCACGAAACGCGGGAGTGGATCGTTCGCAATTCGCCCGTTCCGGTCGGAACGGTGCCGATCTATCAGGCGCTCGAAAAGGTCGACGGCAAGGCGGAAGAGCTCACCTGGGAGATCTATCGCGATACCCTGATCGAACAAGCCGAACAAGGCGTCGATTATTTCACGATTCACGCCGGCGTGCTGTTGCGGTACGTTCCGTTGACGGCAAAGCGCGTCACGGGCATCGTCTCGCGCGGCGGTTCGATCCTTGCGAAATGGTGTCTGGCGCATCACAAGGAGAACTTCCTCTACACGCACTTCGAAGAGATCTGCGAGATCATGAAGGCGTACGACATCTCGTTCTCGCTCGGAGACGGCTTGCGCCCCGGGTGCACCGCCGATGCAAACGACGAGGCGCAGTTCGGCGAACTGGAAACGCTCGGCGAGTTGACGCAGATCGCGTGGAAGCACGACGTTCAGGTGATGATCGAAGGCCCGGGCCACGTGCCGATGCACCTGATCAAAGAGAACATGGACAAGCAACTCGAGATCTGTCACGAAGCGCCGTTCTATACGCTCGGCCCGCTCGTGACCGACATCGCGCCGGGCTACGATCACATCACGAGCGCGATCGGCGCGGCGATGATCGGGTGGTACGGCACCGCAATGCTCTGCTACGTGACGCCCAAAGAGCACTTGGGTTTGCCGAACAAGAAGGACGTCAAGGACGGCGTGATCGCCTATAAGATCGCGGCGCATGCAGCCGATATCGCCAAAGGCCATCCTCGCGCGCGGCATTGGGACGACGTGCTCTCGAAAGCGCGATTCGAATTCCGCTGGGAGGATCAATTCAATCTCGCGCTCGATCCAGAAACGGCGCGCGAATTTCACGACGAGACGCTGCCCGCGCCGGGCGCGAAGATCGCGCACTTCTGTTCGATGTGCGGCCCGCATTTCTGTTCGATGAAGATCACGCAAGAAGTCCGTGAGTACGCCGAAAAAGGCATGGCGGAGAAGAGCAAAGAGTTCATCGAAAAAGGCGCGGAAGTCTACGTCGCGTCGTCCTGAGCTTGTCGCGTGTCATCCTGAGCTTGTCGAAGGACGCCCTTGACGCTCACCGGTTCCGTCGCCGCTCGCGATTTCCGCATTCTGCGAAAATCGCTGCTGCACCTCCTCGCGTCTCTCGCCATCCTGGCTCCGGCGCTCGTTCGGAGCCGCCGTAATCGGTGAGCGTCAAAGGCGTCCTCTTCGACCGCGACGGCACGATCGTCGTCGACGTGCCGTACAACGGCGATCCTGCGCTCGTCGAACCTTTTTCGAATGCAAAGGAAGCATTGGATAGGTTACGCCGCGCAGGTCTAAAGGTCGGCGTGCTCACCAATCAGAGCGGCGTCGGGCGCGGCATGATTACGGAAGCGCAGATGCATGCGGTCAACGCGCGTGTGGAAGAATTGCTCGGTCCGTTCGACGGATGGTACGTATGCCCGCATGCGCCGGGCGACGATTGCGAGTGCCGCAAGCCGAAGCCGAAACTGATTCTGGATGCGGCGCGCGAGTGGGGGATCGCCTCGTCGCAGATCGTCGTCGTCGGCGATAAACATAGCGACGTTGAGGCCGCACGTAACGCGCACGCGATAGGGATGTTGCTGGACGAAGAGAGGACGCTGCAGAACGCGGTTTCCGCGATTCTTCAAATGGTGATTTAGCGCACGTTCAACCGGTTCACGACGCGCGTAACGCCTCGCACGTGGCGCGCGGTTCTCACCGCCGTCGATGCAATTGCAGCGCTCGACACCGTTCCGGTGAGCGTTACGACGCCGTTGTGAGCGGTTGCGCCGATATGAAACACGTTCAAACCCGCCTGGCCGGCGATGGCAGCCTCCACGGCTGCCGATAAAGCCGCGTCGCGAAGGTTACGGCCGGCCTTTTTGACCTCCGGATTTGTGCGCACCGCGTTGGCCGCGCTCGCAATCGCCGAAGGGGCGGCGCTCGCCGCGTTCTGAAGCTGGCTCTGCGTCTGCTGTTGCTGCTGCGCGGTACACGCAACGAGGGC
The DNA here is from genome assembly GCA_027459645.1 of Vulcanimicrobiota bacterium. GTDB lineage: Bacteria > Vulcanimicrobiota > Vulcanimicrobiia > Vulcanimicrobiales > Vulcanimicrobiaceae > JAMXLG01. The sequence goes on along the minus strand of DAIDHQ010000040.1, from coordinate 42,842 downwards.
GACGACGACGGCAATGGTGGAGACGCTCTTTCGCATGAAAAGAGCTTACCCGTCAGCGGGCGGAGCTATCGCCCAGCCAGTACCGTTCGTCGGCGGTTTTGAGTTTTGCGGCGAGAAACGCGTTTGCGGGCAGATGCACGATGTGCTGGAGGTGGTGCCACGCGCGCAGCACCTTCAGCACGTAGCGCTGCGTTTGTCCGTAGGGCGGAATGCCGCCGAATTCTTTGACGGCTTGCGGGCCGGCATTATAGGCCGCAAAAGTGAGTTCGTAGCGGTGCGGATTCGAAGCAAACGACGATAGCAAGCGGCGCAGATATTTGGCGGCGCCCTTGAGGTTTTGCGCCGGGTCGTATGGGTCGACGCCCAATTTCGCAGCGGTACCGGGCATCAACTGTCCCAAGCCGACCGCGCCGGCGTACGAAACCGCGCCGGTGTTCCAACTGGATTCCACGCTGACGATCGCGGCGAGCATGTTCGTATCCAGCCGAAAGCGTTGCGCGTTCACCAGCAGATGCCGGGCGAGCTCTTTGCTCTGCCAGCTCGGAAGATGCGGATTGTATTGCCGCAGGACCGTCGCATAGGCGTCGATCGTGGCTGCGTTCGGCGGGACCGGCGTCGTCTCGGCGCGCGCGGTCAACGGCAGCACGCACAAGCCAAGAACGAACACTAGGCCCGCGACAAGCGGGACACGGCGTCGGCTCATGGGGTCGGCGAGTTCAAGTGTCGGTCGAGCATCCCTTGCAGGGCAGTCCTTGCGCTGTTGGGGCGAGAACCTCAGGGCGTGGCTGGTAGAAATATGTCGCCGAAAGCGCGGCGCGCGTGGGGCATCGGGATCGTCGTCTTTTTCGTCGTGATGTGCGGGATGATCGGATTGAGCGAATGGTGGGCGTACCACGTGAACGTCCCTCATTACCAAGCGGAGCACCACCAACCGTGAAGTCGGAGACTACCGGAAAACTGCTGCGGATCTTCATCGGCGAGAGCGACCGCCTGGGGAATCAGCCGCTCTACACGGCGATCGTCGAACGCGCCCGCAAGGCGGGGCTTGGCGGTGCGACGGTCTTCAAGGGCATCGAGGGCTTCGGCGGCCACTCGGTCGTGCACGCCGCGCGCGTGTTCGATCTCTCGACCGATCTGCCCGTGCTCATCGAGATCGTCGATAGTGAGGAGAAGATTCGCGCGTTCATTCCCGAGCTGGATCGGCTTGTCGGAGAAGGGTTGATCACCCTCGAGACGGTCGAGGTCATCCGCTATAAGGCCGGATCGCCGAAGTGAACCCCTTCGACTGGCGCATTCTGGGCGCCGTTCTGCTCGGGGGCGGCCTAGGCTCGGTGCTGCGGTATGCGACGTACTTCTTTACGACGCAGCGCTTGGGGCCCGGCTTTCCCTATGGGACCCTCGCGATCAACGTGATTGGCAGCATTCTGATCGGCGTGGTCTTCGAACTGAGCCAAACGCGAGCGGTCGGCTTGAGTCCCTTGATCCGCATTTTTCTCATGACGGGCGTACTCGGCGGTTTCACCACCTTCTCGACGTTTTCACTCGATAGCGTCCTGCTGGCACGGGAACAGCCGTTGCTCGCCCTTGGGTACGCCTGCGGGAGCGTGGCGCTCGGGTTCCTGGGCGCCTTCGGGGGCATCGTTGCCGTCCGGAGCCTGCAACCGTAAGCTTGGTGCCTGGTGTTCTCACCACCATGACGGAAAACCAAGCAATTCTCGACCACATCGAGGCCATGGGCGAGTCGGAGCTGGACGAACTGCCTGTAGGCGTCATCACGCTCGGCCTGGACGCAAAAATTCTCAGGTACAACAAGATGGAAGCGCAGCTTGCGCGTCTCGACCAGCGCTCGCAGCTCGGTAAGGACTTCTTTAAAGACGTCGCTCCATGTACGGCCAATCCTGAATTCCAGGGACGGTTCCTGGCATTGGCCGCCAAGCCCGAGGGGGGCGTCGAGAACTTCGACTACACCTTCCGCTTTTCGTGGGGCGCACAGCGCGTGCACATCACCTTCATCCGCAAGCCCAACCGTGAAGACGTCGACGTTTTGGTGACTCGCGTCGGCGCATAGGCGCGTTCTGATGCATCTTTGATTAGCTGCGCGCAGGAGAACGAGGGCGTCCGCACGGACGCCCTTTGCTTCTTATGTTGGAGGATCGAAGATCAGAGTGAGATCGCGTCTATTCGCTACCGCGCTAGCTGCCGTAGCAATAGCGGCAATCTGTGCCGCGCCCACCTTTGCAGAGCAATCACCGGCTCCCGCCGCGACCCCGACGTCGCCGCCGAAGCCGGCAAAACCGACGCCCAAACCGACCGCGACGCCGACGCCCGGCCCGCCCTACGGCAACATGCGTTGGCGCGGGATGGGACCGGCCACCGCCGGCGGCCGCGTTGCCGCCGTCGCCGGATCCGCGACCGATCCGAAGCTCTATTACATCGGCTCGGCGGGCGGCGGCGTTTGGCGCAGCGAGAACGGCGGCCAGACGTGGGACGCGGTCTTCGCGCACGAAAAGGTCGCGTCCATCGGCGCGGTCACGATCGATCCCACGAACAATAAGATCGTCTGGGTCGGTACGGGCGAGGACAACCCGCGTAACGACGTCAGCTACGGCGACGGCATCTACAAATCGACCGACGGCGGCAAGACCTGGAAGAACATGGGTCTCGACGCCACCAAACAGATTTCGCGCATCGTCGTCGACCCGAAAGATCACGACCACGTGATCGTCGCGACGCAAGGCGATCTGTTCAGCGATTCGACCGACCGCGGCGTGTACGTCACGAACGACGGCGGTAAGACGTGGACGAAGACGCTCTACACCGGTCCGGAAACAGGGGCATCGGACCTGGCCATGGATCCGCAAGATCCGAACGTGCTCTATGCCGGCATGTGGACCTTCCAGCGCCGGCCGTGGACGTTCAAGAGCGGCGGCCCCGACGACGGCCTCTTCAAATCGACCGACGGCGGCAAAACCTGGACGCGCCTGACCGGACACGGTTTGCCCACGGATACCACCGGCCGCATCGGACTCGCGATCGCGCCGAGCGACGGCAATCGCATCTACGCGCTGATCGAATCCAAACAAGGCATCCTGTGGCGTTCGGACGACGGCGGCAAGACCTGGAAGATGGTCTCGAACAACACGCTCGTCGATCAGCGCCCGTTCTACTTCACGCACATCGCCGTCGATCCGAAGAAGCCGAACACGGTCTACGGCGTCTCGATGATGCTTTCGAAATCGACCGACGGCGGTAAGACGTTCAAGCCGATCGCACGCGACGTGCACGTCGACTACCATGCGATTTGGATCGCACCGAACGACGGCTCGCGCATCATGGTCGGTGAAGACGGCGGTTACGCGCTCACGGTCGACGACGGTAAGAATTGGTTCTTCTCGCGCAATCTTCCGATCGCGCAGATCTATCGCGTCGGCCTGTCCAACGAAAATCCGTATTGGGTTTGCGCCGGCCTGCAAGACAACAACGCTTGGTGCGCCCCGAGCAATACCCAAGATCCCTCCGGTATCCAGAACAAGGCGTGGATCGCGGTAGCCGGCGGCGACGGCGAATGGGCCGTTCCCGACCCCTCGGATCCCAACTTCATCTGGGCCGATTCCGAAAACGGTTACGTCACGGTGACGAACAAGGTGACGAAAGACTCGTGGTCGGTCATGCCCTACATCCAAACCTCGCTCGAGTCGTTCTTTAACGCGAAGGCGAAAGTGCGCTGGAACTGGGAAACGCCGATCGCGTTCGCACCGTGGAACGGCCACATCGCGTGGCTGGGCGGAAACTACGTCTTCCAAAGCACCGATCGCGGCATTCATTGGAAGATGATCAGCCCGGATTTGACGCGTAACGACAAAGCGCATCAGCAACCCTCCGGCGGTCCGATCACGCACGACGTGTCCGGCGCCGAAGAGAGCGACACGATTCTCGATATCGAAGGATCGAAACTGCACAAGGGCGAGATCTGGGTCGGCACGGACGACGGCTTGATTCAACTGACGCTCGACGGCGGTAAACATTGGAAGAACGTGACGCCGCCCGGCGGTCCGAAATACGGGCGTTACGCCTCGATTTCGCCGTCGCCGATCGTCGACGGAACGGCGTATGCCATCAACGACGGCCACTATACCGGCGACAACAAGCCGTACGTCTTCGTGACGCACGACTTCGGCGCGCACTGGACCAAGATCACGAACGGCCTACCCTCCGCAGAGTGGGCGCGTTCGGTTGCGGCCGACATCCGCGACCGCAACATCGCCTATCTCGGAACCGAGGAAGGCATGTGGATATCGTTCAACGGCGGCAACACGTGGAAACCGTTCAAGAACAACCTTCCGACGGTCTCGGTGCACGACATTCGCATGCAGCCGGCTTTCGACGATCTCGTCATTGCCACGCACGGACGTTCCGTCTATGTGATGGACGACATGACGCCGATTCAGCAACTGCAAGCGGCGATTGCGGCCAAGACGTATATGTTCCCGATCCGCGTCTCGTACCAATACAATCAGCGTTCGGACGACGAAGGTATCTACACCGCCTACGCGGCGTCGAATCCGCCGTACGGCGTAATGATCGACTACTATCTTGCGCACATGGATCCGAAGCATCCGCCGAAACTCGAAATCTTGCAGAACGGCCGCGTGCTGCGCACCTATAAGGGCACGCACAAGATGGGCAAGAAGCGGGTTTCGGTGGTGCCCGATAAAGTCGGGATCAATCGCTACGTATGGAATTGGTCGACCGACGGTCCGGTGAAATGGTACGGCGCACCCAAAAAGAACTATCAGGGCGGCAACGACGGTCCAGGCGTGCCTCCGGGCACGTACGTCGCGCGCCTGACGGTCGGCTCGCACGTCATGACGCGCACCTTCGTGGTGAAGAACGATCCGAAGTCGCTCTACACGCAAGCGCAACTCGTGCGGGCATATCAGTTCGCCAAACGCGGCGAAGCGATGTTCTCGCAAGTCGACACGATGCTCAACGGTCTCGACGCGGTCAAGAAGGGACTGAATCGAGCATCCGCAGCCGCGAAAAAAGCCAAGGACTCCGCCGCGACGGCGAAGATCGCGGCAATCACGGCGGCGCGCACTCAACTCTTCAACCAGTTGACGGCAAATTACCAGAACGCCGAAGACTCGATCGAAATGCCGGGCAAACTCCGCGAGGACGTGCAAGGCCTGTTGTATACCGGTGGCGAGGTCACACCCGCGGCCGAAACGTACATGCAGCGCGTCAACGCCGAACTCCAAAGCGCAACGAAACGGTATAACGCGTTCGTTGCGTCGCAGGTGCCGGCACTCAATGGTCTGTTGTCTGGGTTGAAACTCAAAACCATCACGGTGAACGCGATTCACTAATCGATCTGGGGAAGTGGAGGTCTCTGGTACGTGAAAAACCTGAAGTACGCGGTTGCTGCATTAACAGCAGCCGCGCTTCTGGCGCCAGCGGCGGCGCCGGCAGCACAAGCACCCTTCGCAGCGTTGAAATGGCGGTCGATCGGTCCGGCGGTTGCCGGCGGTCGCGTCGCAGGCGTTGCGGGAACGCCGCAAAATTCGGCGCTCTACTATATCGCGACGGCCGGCGGCGGCGTCTGGAAATCCGACAACGGCGGCGCAACGTGGACCGACGTCTTCGTGAACCACGGGACCGACGCGGCCGGCGCGGTTGCGATCGATCCCAAGAATCAAAACGTCGTTTGGGCCGGCACGGGTGAAGCCAATCCGCGTAACGACGTTACTTACGGCAACGGTCTCTACAAGACGACCAACGGCGGCAAGACGTGGAAGCGCGTCGGCCTCAAAGGCGTCTGGTCGATCTCGCGAATCAAGATCGATCCGAAGAATCCGAATCACGTCGTCGTCGGCGCGTTCGGCGATCCGTACAAGGACTCGGTTCATCGCGGCGTCTACGTGACGTTCGACGGCGGCAAGACCTTCAGCAAGACGCTCTATCTCGGACCGAAGACGGGCGCGAGCGATCTGGCGATGGACCCGCAAAATCCGAACGTGGTCTATGCCGGCATGTGGGAATTCCGTCGCGTGCCGTGGACGTTCTCGAGCGGCGGCCCACAAGATGGTTTGTACAAATCGACCGACGGCGGAAAGGCGTGGAAGCGTATCACCGGAAACGGCTTCCCTGCCGGTCTTACGGGCCGCATCGGCTTGGCAGTCGCGCCCAGCAACCCCAAACGCGTCTACGCACTGGTTGAGGCCAAGGGCGGCATCCTCTGGCGCAGCGACGACGCAGGCGTGCACTGGAAGATGGTCAGCAACGATACGCTCGTCGATCAACGGCCGTTCTATTTCTCGCACATCAACGTGGATCCGAAAAATCCCAATCACGTCTATGCAGTTTCCGAAATGCTCTCGGAAAGCAAAGACGGCGGTTCGAAATTCAAAGCCATCGCGCACGGCGTTCACGTCGACTATCATGCGATGTGGATCGCTCCGAATAATCCCAAACGGATGATCGTGGGCGAAGACGGAGGCTACGCGCTCACGCTCGACGGCGGCAAGCACTGGTCGTTCGCCGCCAACCTTACCATCGGCGAGGTCTATCACGTAGGTCTCTCCAGCGGTAATCCGTACCTGGTTTGTGCGCCGCTGCAAGACAACAACGGTTTCTGCGCGCCGTCGAACTCGCTCCGGCGCGACGGCATTTTGAACCGCGATTGGATCAACGTCGTCGGCGGCGACGGCGAATGGGCCGTACCCGATCCCGTCGATCCCAACTACATTTGGGCCGATCTCGAAGATGGACTAGTTCTCGTCTACAACCGGCACACGCAATCGTCGACGCTCGTGCGTCCGTACGACTCGTTTCCCGGAAGCTTTCTCGGACCGTTCGATCTAAGCACGGCGAAATATCGCTTCAATTGGGACTCGCCGATCGCATTCGCTCCGTGGGACGGCCACGTGGCGTGGTTCGGCGGGAACGTCGTGTTCCAATCGACGGACCGCGGGCAGAACTGGAAGGTGATCAGCCCGGATCTCACGCGCAATATCAAGGCGCACCAAAAGCCCGCGGGCGGTCCGCTCGCCAAGGACGTGTCCGGGGCGGAATACTCCGACACGCTGCTCTACATCGAAGGTTCGCAAATCGATAAGGGCGAGATTTGGGTCGGCACCGACGACGGGCTCGTCCAGATGACGCGCGACGGCGGCGCACACTGGCAGAACGTCACGCCACCGGGAACGCCGGAATTCGCGCGCGTCGAGACGACCGCGCCGTCGCCACTTACGGCCGGAACGGCTTACGTCTCCGCCGACAATCATCGGATGGGCGACAACAAGCCATACGCCTTCGTCACGCACGACTACGGAAAGACGTGGACGAAGATCGTCAACGGCCTCCCCGGCGATCAGTACGTGCGCACGATTCGTCCGGACATCCATAACCCCAATCTCGTGTATGCGGGAACGGAGAACGGGCTCTGGATTTCCTACGATCAGGGCGCGCACTGGCAGAACTTCCGCAACAATCTTCCTGAAGTATCGGTTCGCGACATCCGCATCCAACCGGAATTCAACGACATCGCAATCGCGACGCACGGTCGCGACGTGTGGATTCTCGACGACGTCACGTCGCTGCAGCAGCTTCCGGCCGCGCAAAAAGCGGGCGGGATGCTCTTCAAGCCGCGCACGTCGTATGAATATCACTATCATAGTGATGAAGATTCGGGTATCTTGACGAACTTCTCGGCGATGAATCCGCCGCAGGGCGTGATCGTCGATTACTATCAGCGGGCGCCGCAGAAGGGCGCACCGCAGGTGCAAATCCTCGATGCGAGCGGAAAGGTGATCCGCACCATCAAGGGCACGCACAAGATCAAAGGCAAGAGCGTTCCCAACGTCCCGAATAAAACCGGCATCAACCGCTTCGTTTGGGATTTTCATACCGACGGACCGCCGCAATGGATGGGCGCGGCCCGTCCGCAATACCGCGGCCCAAAGGAAGGACCGATGGTCGTTCCGGGGACGTACACGATTCGCATGAAGATCGGCGGGAAAACCTTCTCGCAAAACGTCGACGTCAAACCCGATCCGCGCGATTCGTACACGCAAGCGCAGTACGAAGCCGGCTACGCGTTCGCGAAGAAATACGACGAACGTTACGGGAAGATCGACGTGGCGCTCAACAACCTCGATGCGATCAAGAAGTCGCTCGATAGCGTGAAGGCATCCGGTTCGCTAGCTGCAAGCGTTGCTAAGGCAAAGACGCAGTGGCAAAACGTGTTCTCGACGTTCACCGCGAACTACCAGAACGACGAAGACTCGATCCAACGTCCGGGTTCGCTACGCGAGTCCGTGCCGCGAACGGGTTTCGGCGTTGCTCTGCCGCCGACCGCGGCGATCCAGAACCTGGCGCAACGGTTCGACGCAGCCTACGCCGCCGCGTTCGTGAAATACAACGCGTACGTCGCGTCGCTGCAACCGCTCTCGAAGCAGTTGCAGGCGGCCGGAAAGAAACCGATTGCTGGCGCTAACACCATGACGCCGTAACGGCGTCGACGAAACGCTGCCCGGTTCGCGCACCGCGAACCGGGCAGCACCTTGTAGATTCCGGCACCCTTCAGCAGCATATCGCACGGCAGACGCGGAAGAACCGCTCCATGTGCGTCAACGGCCTTCGTTCGTCGCTGCTATCCCGTGCGAGCTTTCTCGGCGCGGCGGGTGCGGCGGCGCTGCCGCTCTTCACCGAACCCGCCCGCGCGATGGACGCGCTCGCTACGGAAGCACCCGCCACGCCGGCGCCGGCACTCGTCGCGCCCGTCGGTCTTTCGAACGCCAACAAACGGGCGGCCGATATCGCGAGCCGCTCCCCGTTCGTCACCACGCTGATCGCGCAAGCCTACGCGCTCGCCGGAAGCATCAGCGACCTGCGCTTGCGCGCCGAGGTTTTGGGATTATTGCTCAATCCGGCGCCGTTCTATATGCGCAAGTATCCGACGATGGCCTCGCGTATCGCCCTGCGCGACGCGATGGCCAAGGAAGGCTTCGTCGCCGCCGATGCGCCGGTCGAAGGGCTCTTCCCGCCGGTTTCGGATATTGGAATCGCGCAGCCGTTTTGGAGCGCCCCCGGGTCGGATACCAACGGCCATCACGCCTATCCGGGCGGCCTTTGCGTGCACGAGCTCTTTAACGCACGCATGGCCAGAGAGTTCGCCCACACGTACGACGATCAGTACTTCGACGGTTCAAAAGCGGTCAATCCCGATTGGGTGATCGCGGCCGCCTTCTATCACGACATCATGAAGAGCGTAGTCTTTCAGTACAACGACGACGGCACGTTCTTTGAAGAGTTGCCGATCGGCGCAACCGGCGGCCATCACTGTCTCTCGGGCGCCGAAGCGATCGTGCGCGGTCACACGCCGAATTTCGTCACGATTCTCCTTTCCGCGCACGCCGCGCCGTCGCTCGGCGACGAAGCAAAAGTGGTGACGTGGTGCCGCGCCGCGGCGATGATCGCCGGCGTCGATCCGATCGAATTCGGCTTAGTGCGCAAGACCGCCGACGGGTTTGCGCTCGCGCATCCGGCGCCGATCGAAACCTTCGTCAGCCACCTGAGCGACCACGATTACGTGCTGACCATTCACGCGACGCACGCGGTGCGTCCGATGCTCGCAACGGTGGCCGATCGCTTCGGCATAAAGCCGGGCGACGGGAGCGCGCTCAATTGGTGGCGCCTCACCGTTTCGAGTTTGGCCTCGAACGTCGGGCTCTATTACGCGCTGACCAAAGGCGAAGACGCGTTCGTCGCGCGTATCAAAAAAGCACTCGCTTGAGCATTGCCTCGTGCTTGTACGATGCGCTCTTGCCGAAATGGACCACGACGAGATCGCGTGAGGGAACGACGTAGAGCGCCTGACCGCCCGAGCCGCTCGCATAGAAGGTATTGCCGGGAATCCCGGGCGCCGCGAGCCACCATCCCAAGCCGTAGCGCGGGTTGAGCGCGCTGCCATTAAACGCATCGCGGTAGGCATCCCGATGCGCGAGCATCCATCGCCCGTATGCGGCCCACGCGCGTGCGGTGAGTTGCGCGCCCGTCGGGAGCGGGCGGTGTCCGTCCGCAAGCGTGCGCCACGAGCCGATCGCAACGCCCGCGGGATCGAGAATGCGTTCGATTAGGTATCGATGCGGGCTCGAACCAATGGATTCGAGTTTGCGCGCGAAAAATGCACCGAACAGTTGCAGCGGGATGCCGCCGTAGGTAAAGACCGTTCCCGGCGTCGATTTCAGCGGGATCTCGAGCGTGCGCGCGTACGTGGGCGCGGCGTTGCCGAGACCGCCGAAGCCGTAGCCTGCCGTCATGGTAAGAAGCAGGCGCGGCGTGATTGTCGCACGCGCGTCGTGTAACTCGGGCAGCGTCGTACCGATGGGCTCGTCGAGCGAGAGCAGCCCGTCATGCTGCGCGTGCAGCGCCGCCGTGCCCCAAAAGCTCTTGGCGCCGCTGTAGAGCGGGTGCGGCTTCTGCGGCCCGTACCCTTCGCCGTAGATCTCGATTTCGACGCTCTCCCCGTGCAGTACCAACAGCGCGTGGAGGTCGTGCTTCTTCGCGTACTCGAGCATGAAGGAGGCTTCGCGCAAGGCTGTCAATTGCGCTTTATGCGGCCGTTCGTCGTTCTGATCGCCTCGATCGCTGCACTCGGCGGTCTGCTCTTCGGCTACGATACCGGCGTCATCTCCGGCGCGATTCTCTTTATCGCGAAGGCCTTTGCGCTGCCGACGCACCTGCAAGAGTTTACGGTCAGCATCGTGTTGATCGGCGCGATGACGGGTTCCGCGTGTGCCGGTGTGCTGGCGGATCGCATAGGCCGTCGCCAGGCGCTCTTTTTAGCCGGCGGCGTCTTCGGCCTAGGTGCGATCGGATCGGCGCTTGCGGCGGGAATCGGCGTGCTGCTGGTTTCGCGCTTCGTCGTGGGGCTCGCCATCGGTTTGAGTTCGGTCGTTGCGCCGCTCTATATCTCCGAGGTGTCGCCGGCACGCTTTCGCGGCGCCCTGGTATCGCTCTATCAATTTGCGATCACCGTCGGGATCTTGGGCGCGTTCATCGTAGACTACGCATTCGCGCCGAGCGGCGCATGGCGCTGGATGCTGGGCCTTGCGGTGATTCCATCGCTCGTGCTGGTCGGCGGTATGATTCCGCTGCCGCAAAGCCCTCGCTTTCTCTTCAAAATCGGTCGAGTAGACCATGCCCGCCGCGTACTGGCCCGGATTGCCGGCAGCGATGAAACTGCCGAAGAGGAAGCCGCGATTCGCGAGGGGCTGCGCGTGAAGCAAGCGGGGATGGAGATCTTCGCCGACGTGCCCTTTCGCCGAGCGTTGCTCGTCGGGGTCGGTCTTGCGATTCTGCAGCAAGTGACGGGTATCAACACGGTCATCTACTATGGACCGCAGATCTTTCATATGGCGGGCGTGGGGTCGAATCAGGCATCGATCTTGGCGACGGCCGTCGTCGGCGTCGTGAACGTGGTATTGACGCTCGTGGCCATTCTCTTCGTCGACGGCGTGGGGCGAAAGCCGTTGCTCTACGCCGGCTGCGGCGGCATGTGTGCGGCGCTTCTTGCACTTGCGATCGCCTTCGCGCAACCGCAACTGGGCGGCGCGCTGACGTGGATCGCGCTGTTGAGCCTGGTCGTCTACGTCGGATCCTTCGCCTATAGCTTGGGTCCGATCGTGTGGTTGTTGATCTCCGAAATCTTTCCGCTGCAAGCGCGCGGTTTGGGCATGAGTATTTGCACGCTCGCGAATTGGGCCGCAAACTTCGTCGTTTCGGAGTTTTTCCTGACGATGATCGAAAAACTCGGAGGCCCGGCAACGTTTGCGGTCTACGCGTTTCTGTGCGTGGTTACGATTGCGTTCGTGGCGCGCGTCGTCCCCGAAACCAAACGCCAGCTCCTCGAGCGGATCAGCGCAGCCGTATGAGCCGTGCGTTCGTCAAAGACGACGACGATCGTCCGGAACCGGAATTCCAGCGGCCGCGCACCGATGCGCCGAACTATGTGACGCGTAGAGGGTTGAAGCTCTTGCACGAAGCGCTCGAACGCGCGCGTGCGAGCGGCGACGACCGCAACGTGCGCTATTTCGAAGAACGCATCGCATCGGCGATGTTTGCGGAACCGCCGAAGGACCGGACGCGCGTGACGTTCGGCGCGACCGTGCGAGCGCGCGATGCCAAAGGCCAGATGCTAACGCTGCGCATCGTCGGTGAGGACGAAGCCGAACCGGCGCGCGGAAGCGTGAGTTGGCAATCGCCGATCGCGCAAGCGTTCGAAGGCCACGCCGCCGGCGATCGCGTCGCGTTCGACCGCCCGGCAGGCCCTATCGACTACACGATCGATTCCGTCGAATACACCGACGGATAGCGAAAAGAATTCACGGAAGGTTCCTTCGATCTGCATGCGGCCGCTATACCATGGGCATGTCAAAAAGGAGAAATATCATGACCTTGCCTCTGCAGCGGACACCGCTCGCCGCAGACATTGACACCATCTTCGATCGCTTCTGGAGTGACTGGAATCTGCCGACCCCCCTCGAGCAGAGCTCGTCTCCGTCGCTCGACGTGTACGAGAAAGACGGCACATACGTAGCAGATATGGCCGTCCCCGGATATAAACCGGAAAACATCGACGTGGAAGTCAGCGGCAACGTACTTACCATCACCGGCAAGTACGATTACGACACCAAGGCCGACGACGTGAAGTATCACCGGCGCGAAATCCGGCGCGGTTCGTTCGAACGCACGATCGCGTTACCGCAGGAAATGGAGCCCGGTTCCGTTCAGGCAAAGACGGAACGTGGAATCCTGCACATCACCGCCAGACCGCTAAAAGCGGCGCCGAATACGAAGGTCAAGGTCACGGGCGGATAGCGATTCGAGCGATTCGCTGGTGCCCGCCGCCGCCCCGGAAGACTCAGCAGCTTCCGGGGCGGCCACGCGAAACGCGAATATTCGAGCAAGGCAAGCGACCGCTGCATTTCGGTGTGCCGCCCTAACGGTAGACAAGCAGGCTTTTGCTATAATCAGGGGACCATGGCCTCGATTACCCCTTCGAACGCGCAGCCGCTCGACCAGCTCTATAGCCTTCAGAACACCCTATCGACGCTCGTCGCGCAGGAAGCGTCGGGGAAGCGGCTGACGAGTCCGTCGGTCGACCCGTCGGCATATGCGATTGCAACGTCCCTTGCCGTTGCGGCGAGCGCGCTCAATGCTGCGACGCAGAACGTGCAGAACGCGTTTAACGCGACGAACGTTGCTTCGGGCGCGTTGCAGCAACTCTCCGGCATCGCTTCGCAGTTGCGTAACTTAGCCGTTACGGGCGTCAACGATTTTCTGAGCCCAACCGACCGTGCCGCGCTGCAAGCGCAAGCAAACGCGCTCGTGCAGCAATTTAACACGACGGCGCAGAGCGTGAACTTCAACGGCGTTCAATTACTCAACGGTTCTTTCGCGGGCGCGCAAGCGGGAACGCCGGCGGCCGCGACGGTGACGAATAACGATCTCTTGACTGGAAGCGGCAACGTGGTCGCACAGGTCGCCGCGTCGGGGCCAAGCTTTCAAAACGCGACCGGACCCGCGCAAGGTTTCGGAGGCTCGGGGACGACGAACTCCACGATCGCGATCTCGATCGTCAACAACAATGGCGTCGCCGCGGCGCAAGCGACGGTCGTCGACAGTGCCACCGGCGGGCAAGTGCAATCGGGGCTCGTCGCTTCTGGCGGCACGATCGGCGGATTCGAAAACGTCAATATCGCGCTCGGAAACTTCAATCTGAGCGACGTGGGTAAGACCGCGAGGATCCAAATCGCGCAAAACGTCCCGGCAAATACGCAGAACAATGCACTTACCGTGCAGAGCGGCGCGGCCGAAGGCAATACGACGAACCTGGTGCTTCCGGGCGTGAGCAGCTCGCAGCTGGCGATTTCGAACGTCAACCTATCATCGAGTTTAACGTCGACCAACGCCATCGGTCAGCTCGACAACGCGATCGTAACGTTGAACTCGAGCCAGGCGACGCTCGGCGCGCAGCAAGCCGCGCTGCAAAACCAGGTTGCATCCAACGACGTCAACCAGCTTAACGTCACCGCGGCGCAATCCAATCTGGCCGATCTCAACTACGGTCAGGCGACGACGACTTCGACGCTCGATCTGCTCCGCTCGCAGCTCAACACTGCCGTTATCGCGCACAACAACACGCTCGCGCAATCGGTCTTGGGGCTTTTCGCGTAGCTTTAGCGCAGCAACGCCTGGTTGAGCAGACGCACGGCGGTCGGCCATGACGTTCATGACCTCGATCGAAAACGAGGGATGCGTCCGTAGCAGATAGAGAAACTGGCCTTGATCGATCGTCGCTGCTTTAACGGCGGTTTTTGCGCGTGCCGTCGCGCTGCGTTCGCGGTTATCGATCAACGCCATCTCGCCGAAAATGCTTCCCGCCTTGACCGTTTCGACCGCACGATCGTGCACGAGAATCTCGACCTCGCCGATCAGTACGACGTACATGGCGTCGCCGCGATCCCCGGCCGAGAAAAAGACGTGGCCTGCGGGATAATCGCGGGTGTCTTCGGTGTTGGCGAACATGGAGAGATCCGGCATGCGCGTTCGATTCGTCAGCGCGGGGCCGGACCCTCGACGATGCTTACAACGTGCTCGGGCCGAATAACGTTCGCCATCGCGGCGCGCACGTCGTCCGTGCAGCGCCGATACGCAACCCTAAATGGACGACAGCACGAGATTCGTAGCCGCGGTGCCCGACGACGGAATTCCAACGCCGATCATGACGTAGTTGCCGTCGACGTCGTCGACCGCGAACGCCCATGGGCTCGAAGCGCCGCCCGGCGCGCTGCCCGTTGCGGTAAAGAGTCCGGGCGCAAACTGCGAGAATCCGCTAAGGACCGTACAGCCCGACGTATTGACTTGATTCGATTCGTACGTCGTGTAGGTACAGAGTTGAAGGCCGCCGCTCGCCGGCGTGACCAAAACAGGCGCGGCGCTCTGTCCGGCGGGGGTGGCGTTCGACATGAATCCGTGGTAGGTGCGCGAGAGGACATCGGTCTGCACGAGATTGGCCGGCGGCGCTACAACGAACGCGACTCCATTGGAGTTCGAGCCGGAACTCGAGCTGGAATTACTGCCGGGTGCCGCTCCAAGCCCCAGAAGGCCAACGGCCGCATAAGCGGTGCTTGTCGAACCGAAGATGCCGTTCGTGCATCCGCTAAGTGGTGTTCCGGATAGGGCCGTGCCGGTTCCGCCGATGGTGTACTGCGTTCCGCTCGCCGGTGCGAACGAGGTCGGCGTAAGCGCGAGCGAAGCCGTCGCATAGGCGGTTTGAGTCAGGGGCCCGGAGTAGACATACGACGGCGACGCCAGCGCGATACCATCCGCCTGGAGTGTCTCGGAACCGCTCGGGCAAGGCGCAGGAATGGTTGCTAGACCGATCCCGCCGGATGTAAAGAGGCCGGTAGGATCGGGTGCGGTCTGTCCGACGATTATCGCGAATCCCGCATTGGGAATCATACGCAGATAGCCGACTTGTCCGGACGTAATTGTCGGATCCGTCGTCGACGTGATCGTGAATTTCAAATCGCCGTCGGGCAATGCGGTGAACGATCCCGTTGCGGAACCCGTCGAGTCCGTGAGGGTAAACGACGACGTTCCGAAATCGAGCGTGAACGGGCTACCGCCGCCGCCGGTGTCGCCCAGGAGGTACGATACCTGCGTTTGCAGCGGTACGCTGACGCTCGTCGTCGTCGGCGTGATCGTGGTAGGCGTCAAGGCGCTCGCCAAAAGCATTCCGCCGCCGTTGGTTCCGGAGAACGCGCCCACCGAGAAAATCACCGAACCAACCGGTACCGACATCGTGACGGTGCATTGCAAGCCTCCGGAGACGGGAGGACACGAGCTTGCGCTGACGTTCACTACTTGCGATATCAATGGGCTGAACGGCTGTCCGCTGCCTTGATCGACGTTCACGACGACGGACTGGGTGTTCGACGGGATGGTATTGCCGTGACGTGCGGCAGGCTGGCCGCTTACTGGAACGATGAACGAGAGGCTTGCGTGCACGGATTGGGGCAGCGACGGCGTCGTGGGGGTCGTTGCCGAGCCGCCGCCGCCTCCGCAAGAGGCCAACGCAACGGAACACGCAAGGGCGAGGAAGCCGTGGAGAGTACGCATCTGGAACCTCCCGCTGCAGCCGCTGAAGAAGCGCTGCTTGCTTGAATGTTTGAGGGTTCCGCCTAGCGGACCTCCGTTGGCCGCGATGCGAACTCGACTTTGACGGGAATACCCGCCCGGATGCTCTCCGTGACGGTGCAGTAGTCTTCAAAAATTTCCCGACAGCGGGCGAACCGCTCGCCCTGCTCCTCGGGTACGCCGGCATCTAAGGCGACGTCGATCGAGCCGATCCTCAGACGCCCTTTGGCGTTACGGACCGTTTCGACGTCTATGCGAGCGGAGAGCGATTGGATCGTGACGTGTGCTTTCTGCGCGCAAAAGAGCAGACTCGACGCCAAGCACGTGCCGATCGCCGCACCGAGCAGCTCTTGCGGCTCGAGCGCCCCGGGAAGGCCGAGCGGTGGTCCTTCGCCGGTAACAAACTCATGCGGCGCATCGCCTTCGACGCGAACGTGGAATCGGTAATCGCCGGTGGATTCGAGGGTTAGGGACGTCATGTTTCGATCCTTAAGAGCGAGAAGCAGCCCGTTAAGGATGCGACGAGGGGAAGCGGCAATCTTTGCGTGCCGATGCCGGTGACGCGAACACTATACCTGGGTAGGGTATAAGCGTCGCGTAAGGAAGGGCACCACGGTGAGTCACACGATGCGAAATAAGACGAAGCTGGTGAACCGCGTTCGCCGTATTCAAGGACAGGTGGAAGCGATCGAACGCGCATTGGAAGCGGGCGCTGAGTGCGGCGAAGTGTTACAGCGCATCGCGGCGGCGCGCGGCGCGATGAACGGCCTGATGTCGGAAGTTCTCGAAGGCCACATCCACGAGCATCTTCTTGCGCCCTCGGGCTTCTCGAAGGACGGCACGGCGTTTGCCGGCGATCTCATCGATATCGTTCGCGCGTACCTGAAGTAGTATTCCGAGCTATGACGCAACAAGCTCTGCTGCTCATCGGAGCGGTTATCGCCGTCGGCATTTTACACACGCTCGTGCCCGATCACTGGGCGCCGATCGCGTTGATGGCGCGCCAGAAAAACTGGTCGCGACGGCAGACCGCCCGCGCGGCGTTCGGCGCGGGTCTCGGTCACACGATATCGACGCTTGCTATCGGCGCGATCGTCTGGGTCGCCGGCCTCGCGGTCGCCGTTCGCTTCGGCCACCTGGTGTCGACGCTTTCGAGCCTTGCACTCGTGGGCTTCGGCGCATGGATTGCGATCTCGTCGTACCGCGAGATTTCGAGCGGCGGCCATCACCATCATCACGACCACGACTACGACCACGACCACGAGCACGCCTACGATCACGACAACGACCGGCCGAACTCGCGCATGGCGCTCTTGCTCATCCTCGGCTCGTCGCCGATGATCGAAGGAATTCCGGCGTTTTTTGCCGCCGCGAAATTTGGCTTCGCGCTGCTCGTCGTGATGTCGGTCTTCTTCGCGCTCAGCACGATCGCGACGTACGTCGTGCTCTGCGTGTCGTCCGACCGCGCGTTGCGCCGCCTGTCGCTTGGCCCTCTCGAGAGATACGGCGAGGTCTTGAGCGGCGCCGTCATCGCGCTGATCGGCGTCGTGTTTATGATTTGGCCCATCGCATGAACGTGCTCACGCTCTTCGGCGCCGCCTCGGTGACGCTGATGATGCTCTTCTACGCACTCGAAACGCGGCGTTCCGTATTTACGCTGCTCTTCGCACTCGCGTGTTTTGCGAGTTCCGCATATGGCTGGCTCGCGGGAACGTGGCCGTTCGGGATCGTCGAGGCGGTATGGGGCGTCGTCGCGTTGTGGAAGTGGCGCGGCCGCTTCGGGGAGACGTAAATGGCCAGTGCACACACGCACGAGCACGGTGACGATCTCGGAAAGCTGCGGATCGCGGTCGCAACGACGATTGCGCTCTTCGCGTTGGAAGCGATCGGCGGAATGCTTTCGGGCAGTTTGGCCTTGCTTGCCGATGCGGCGCACATGCTGACCGACGTCGCTGCGGCCGCCCTCGGACTATGGGCCGCGCAAATCGCGATGTGGCAGGCGGACGAGCGCCGCACCTTCGGTTACGGACGTGCGACGGTGCTCGCGGCGCTCACGAATGCGGCCGTACTCTTTGCGATCGTGTTGTTCTTGATCTTCGAAGCCGTCCAACGCCTTCGTTCGCCGGCTACGCCGAACACGATGTTGATGATCGGCATTGCGTTAATAGCAATCGTCGCGAACGGTTCGCTTGCGTTCGTGCTGGCGCGCTCGGCATCGGCCTCGCTCAACCTCCGCGCCGTGCTGCTTCACGTTATGGGAGACGCGGCCATCTCCGTGGCCGTTATCGTCGCAGCACTCGTCGTTCGGTTCACGGGTTTCGTGCAGGCCGACCCGATCGCGTCGATGCTGGCGGCGATCGCGGTCTCCTATTCGGCATGGAATCTCATTCGTCGTTCGCTGCACGTTTTGATGGAAGGCGTTCCCGAAGGCATCAGCATGGGTTCGGTCAACCAGGCGCTGCTGTCGGTACCGTCGGTCGACGCCGTTCACGACGTTCACGTGTGGTCGGTGGGAGACCGGACCATCGCCGCAAGCCTGCACGTTCGCGTGCCGAGCACGGCGCTGGTGGAATCGCAACGCATCGTTTCCGACGTAAAAAAACTCTTGCACGACCGCTTTCACATCACCCACGCGACCGTAGAGGTCGAATGCGAGGACTGCGGCGAGGCCTGTTGAGCCTAGCCGAGGATGCGTCCGAAAACGCGATCGAGGATCCCGGGTTCCAGGCGCGCCGCTTCTACGACGATGAACCGGTCATTGTCGAACGTAACGACGCCCGCTTTCTGAAGTCTGCCGAGTTCGATCGTGCAGCTTTCGCGTGAGATGCCGACGAGTTGCGCGAGTTCTTGATGCGAAAGACGGATCGCAATCCGAATCCGTCCGTCGTGAAGCGTTTCGCCGTGCTCGCGCGCGAGGTGTCGCAGCATGTGAACGAGCTTCGCTCGTACCGATCCGTAGGCCAGTCCCGCGATGCGCGTCTCCATTTCGCTGCGTCGCCGCGCGATTTCACCGGCTACCATCATCGTTAGCTGCGGCTTGTGCCCCATCAGCCGCGTGAAGTCGTCTACCGACGCCGCGCAAATGTGTGAGGCGTCCAATGCTTCGGCGAACGTTTGCCGGCGCGTCTCTTGGAAGAGCGCGAGCTCGCCGAAGACGGCGCCGGGGCCGAGTATCGCAAGGGTCAGTTGCTTGCCGTCGTCGGTGAGCCGGTAGATGCGCACGTGTCCCGTCTTTAACAGATAGATCGCGTCGCCAAGGTCGCCTTCCGAGAAAACGATTTCATTCGGAGCGACGTCGTATTCGTGAAAGAGATGAGCGTACCGTTCGATTTCGTCGAGAGGTACCCCGTGAAAAACACGGCTGTGTTGCAGGTACCACACCTTGTTTGGCACGGGAGCGACTTTCCCGAGCAGTTCCGAGAACACCCCTCGCAAACGGTCGGCGCTCGGCGTGCCGGTCAGCCTGCGGCCGTCGGGCAAGACGAGCGTCGGTGTTGCCAGCACGTGAACGCCGTCGGATGCAGCTTCGGACCGATCGCAAATGCGTACCTCGACATCGTGGAATTCTCGCGCGACGCCGGCGATTCGGCGTCGCGCGAGTTCGGTGAAGCGGCAGTCGGCGCGTCCGTAGAGCGTTACGCGAGCCTTCGTCACGCGCGGCCGCTAGCGGAGACGTACGGAGAGCGTCGCCGGCGAAACGCCCATCGTCGGCATGTGATCGTTGTTTGCGAGCTGAACGACGATGTTCGCTTTTCCGCCGTGCCAGGTCGAAAGGTCGACCGGGACCGTCTTCGTGCACGGCATGCCGATCATACCCGGCATCGCCATGGTGAGCATCGGCTGCAACTGAGCCATAGACATTCCATGGGCGTTTTTCATCATCGCTGCCGCAGGCGTCGACGGCGCGGCGCTCGTCTCGCCCGCTTGTCGCACCATGACGTGGAGGTGTCCCCACCCGCGGACGTCGGGCTTGCCTTCGAGATCGCACGAAAGCCCGAAATTGCGAACGCTCAACACCAAGTCGAACTTCTTGCCGACGGTCGCCCCATTCTTCGGCGACAGAATGGCGAGCGCCGGCGTACCCGATATCGGGCGCGGCAGCGGCCGTGCGCGCCGAGGTTCATACGTAAACGACGTCATCGCGGGAAGACTGCTGATTGCATGCGCATCGGTTGCTAGAACGACGGCGAGCATATGCTTTCCGGGTTTGAGTCCTTGTCCGGAGATGCTAAAGCGGTCCGAACATGCGACGGTCGTCAGGTGCGCCATGTTCATTCCGTCGACCATCGCGTGGATGTGCCCTTCGCCCATCGGCACGTTCGTTTTTCCGGCGTTGGCACACTCGAGCTTGAAATTCTTGATCGCAACGTTTACCGGGATGGTGTCGCCGGTGATGGTGTTCCCCATCGACGGCGAAACGATGGAGATCGACGGCGGCGCCATCATTGCGGCAAATGCTGGCGCGGCTAATGCCGTCAACGCGGCTGCAGCGGCTGCAGCTATCGGGCCGCGCAGTTGCGGGCGCTTGTGAAGGTGGTTCATCTATGAGGGTACTCCAATAGCGTAGTGATGCACGCTATGGTAGCCTTCGACCGCCGAGGCGTCTGTGAGCCACCTCACAAGCGCGCCGTTTAGTCCAGATGGCTTTGTGCTTTGCGAATAAACGCTTCGGCCTCGTCGCTGTAGGGCTTTTTGAAATCGCTCGGCCAGTGGGACCGGTCGGTCCACAGGTTGTTGAGACCTTGCGATATATCCGGATCGCCTTTGGTGAACTGGTGGATGAGATTGCGCCAACGGCGCGCGAGCGCCTTCGCAGCATCGCTCGAAGGATCGACCGTCTTGCACGCCGCTTCGACCTCGGCAATCAGTTCGGCCCAATCGCGCTCGCCTTTTTCGATCACTTCGGGGGGCGTCTCGGCTCGCATCTTCGCGAGTTTTTGCAGCCCTTCTCCGGAGTAGTAATTTTCGGTCCAGCTAAAGTCATTTTTCATTTTGAACGCCTCGATAACGTGTTGGACCGCGCGCCATCGCTCGCTCGGCTCGCCTTCCTCGAGCACGGTGCGCGCCTCGTCGATCGCTTGCAGAACCAGGTTGAGCCGGCGCTGCTCTTCGACGATGACCGCGCGTTGAACGGAAAGGGCTTGAACGAGCGTTTGCGGGGGGCCATCAAGAAGTGATTTGATCCGATCGAGTCCGAGCCCCAGAAACCGCAGCGCGAGGATCTGCTCCAAACGTACGAGTTCCTCTTCGCCGTAGAGACGATAGCCGGCATCGGAGCGCGTTTTTGGCGACAGCAAGCCGGCCTCGTCGTACACGTGTAAGGTGCGTACCGTGACGCCGGCGCGCTTTGCGAATTGCTTTGCGTGTAATAGTTCCGGGTTCTTCATGACTCTCACCCCAGTACGCTAAACTATGACGCTACGTGAGGGTCAATCCTTTTAGTTCGGCACTTCCGCTTCGGCGCTATCGAAGCGCTTGGCGCGCTTGCGGTCGTACATATTCGCGTCGGCTTTGCGCAGCAGTGCGTCGGCGTTGCTGCCGTCGACGGGATAGACGCTCGCACCGACGGTGATGCCCAGTTGTAAATCGAGGTCGCATCAGTTCGGCGCCACCTCGGAGGTTGCGCGCGATGCGCTTCGCGGCAAGGGCCAAAACTTGGTCGCCGACCAAATGGCCGTGCTCGTCGTTGATCGTTTTGAACCCATCGAGATCGGCGAAAAGCACGCACTCGCCGCATCCCATCGGTCGTCGAGATAGATGCGTGGCGCGACGATGTGATCGAGGTACGGAAGCAAAAGGCCGACGACGACGGCAGTCGCTATTGCCGCGGACAAACGCCAATAGTACGCCACAATTGCAAGTGCCGTAACCGAGAGCACGCCGATACGCAGGTTGCCAACGAAGTACGTGGCAATCGCGAGCGCCAGCAGCCAGCCGTACGCTAGCGCGAGCCAGGCGTATCTGGTATTACGAACCACCACGGGATTATAGCGAGAACTCTCGTTCCTCGTCTGGCCATCCTCCGCACATTAGGGGCGGCATCACGGGAGAATCGATATAGTGCTCGTACAGAACGGTAGCCAACCGTCGCCGGTGAGAGGGATAACGTGCTTCGATCTGTCGCCCTGAGTATCGCCTTTTTAATAGCCGGGACGGCGGCCGCATTGCCGGCCGTGCCGTCGCCGTTCGCTCACCTGGATTTTCGCAATGTGGGGCCGACGACCGGGCGGATCGATGCGGTGGCGGGCGTTCCCGGAAACTCCGAGACGTACTTTGCCGGCGGTCTCGGCGGATTGTGGCGTACGACCGACGGAGGCGTGAACTGGCAGCCGGTGTTCGACCGCGAGCCGGTGACCTCAATCGGCGCAATCGCCGTGGCTCCGTCGAATCCGAAGATCGTGTACGTAGGCACCGGCGAGCCGAATATTCGCAACGATATTGCTTTCGGCGACGGTATCTGGCGCTCGGACGACGGCGGCACGACGTGGAAGCACGTCGGGCTGGACGATACGGCACAGATCGCGCAAATCGCGATCGATCCGCGCGATCCCAACGTCGTTTACGTGGCCGCCGTCGGCGATCCGTTCGCGCCGGGACCGCATCGCGGCGTCTACGTTACGCGCGATGGCGGTAAGCACTGGGAGCGCTCGCTCTATACGGGACCGCAGACCGGCGCATCGACGATCGCGATCTCGCCGGCAAATCCGTCGTATCTCATCGCGGGGACGTGGACCGTGCAGCGACGCCCGTGGATGCTCACGAGCGGCGGTCCGGCCGACGGCATCTTCGTGTCGCGCGATTCGGGCGCGCACTGGACCCGGTTACGCGGCAACGGTCTTCCTCGCGGACTCATGGGGCGCATCGGCGTGCGATTTGCGCCGAGCGACGCGCGTCGCGTCTATGCCGTAATCGAATCGAAGCATGGCGTATTTTGGAGCAGTAGCGACGGCGGCGTGCACTGGCGCCTGATGAGCGACAAGCACATACTCGATCAGCGCCCCTACTATTTCTCGCAATTCACCGTGGATCCGAAGAATCCGCAGCACGTCTACTTCATGTCGATCTTTCCGTCCGAATCGTATAACGGCGGCAAGACGATTAAACCGATGCATACGAACGGCTACGATCACCATCAGATGTGGATCGATCCCGTCGGCGGCAAGCGCGCGATCATCGGCGCCGATGCGGGCGTACGGCTCTCCCTCGACGGAGGCAAGACGTGGCGCGACCCGCAGTTGATCGTGTCGCAGCCGTACCATATTTCGGTGGACGACAAAATTCCGTACACGATTTGCGGCGAGTTTCAGGATCCCGGCGCGGCGTGCGGCCCGAGCATGAGCTTCAGCGGGGCGATTACGCCCGACCAGTGGTTTTCGCCGAATGCGGGCGAGAGCGGCTGGATCGTCTTTTCACCGGCGAACCAGAATATAATCTACGGCACCGGCTATCAGGAAGCGGTGATACGTTACGACCGCACGTCGATGCAGACGCGTTTGATCAGCCCGTGGCCCGACACGTACTCCGGCACGGGCGCGGATGCGTACAAATATCGTGCGAATTGGGTTTCACCCGTCGCCGTTTCACCACTGGAACCCGACTCGCTGTATTTCGGCTCCCAAGAGCTTCTGCGCACGGACGACGGTGGAAGCACGTGGCGCGCGGTGAGTCCGGACCTCACGCGCAACGATAAGAGCAAACAGATTGCGTCGGGGCGTCCCATCACCGTCGACAACGCCGGCACGGAAGTCTATGACACGATTGCATGCATAGCGGAATCGCCGTCCGCCAAAGGCGAGATTTGGGTCGGCACGGACGACGGTCTGGTGTGGCTCACGCGCGATGAGGGGGCCCATTGGACGAACCTGACGGCGGCAGTCCCCGGTTTGCCGCATTGGGCGCGCATCGAGAACATCGATCCCTCGCGCTTTAGCGACGGTACCGCGTATCTCGTTGCCGAAAACCACAAGCTCGGCGACCGGCGTCCTTATCTCTACGTGACGCGCGACTTCGGCGCGCATTGGACGTCGATTACATCGAATCTTCCGAAAAATAGCTACGCGCGGATGCTGCGCGAAGATCCGAAACGCCAAGGCTTATTGTACGCCGGCACTGAGACCGGGTTGTGGTATTCGCTCGACGACGGCGCGCATTGGGGTTCGCTGCGCAACAACCTTGCACACGTGCCCATCTATGATTTCGTGGTCCAACCGCGCTTCGACGATTTGGTCGTCGCGACGCATGGCCGAGGCGTATGGATTCTCGACGATATCAGCGCGTTGCAGCAGTGGACCGCGCAGACGGCGTCGGAGCGCGCCCATCTCTTTACGCCCCGCGATGCGTACCGATGGAATTCCAGCCGGGGAACGTGGGCGACGGGAGACGGGGCCGGCGAGAACCCGCCGGGCGACGCCGATATCACGTTTTATCTCGGTACGCTCCCGTCGAAGAAACACCCCGCAAAGGTGCAGATTCTCGATGGCCCCACGGTGATCCGAACGATTACCGTGAAGCATCCGCTGATCGGCGTTAATCGCGTGTGGTGGGACCTGATGTATCAAACGGTCCCGCTGGTTTCGAACTATCACGCGCAGCAGGGCGGCTTCATAGGCCCGCAAGCGCTGCCCGGAACCTACACCGTTCGTCTGATCGCGAGTGGCACGCAGCAGGACGCAACGTTGCACGTGCTCGCCGATCCGCGATCGCCTGCGACGCTCGCGCAGATGCGCCAAGCGTTCGCACTCATGATGCAGCTTCGGGCGGACTTCACCAAAACGGGAAAGCAGATCGATTCGCTTCGCACGCTCGATCGCGCGCTTGTCGCTAAAGCCAAGCTCGCGCGGTCCGTCGATACGCGGCACGCGATTGCGGCGATGCAGCGTTCGGTCGGGAAGGCGCTCGACGCGCTCTATATTCCGAGCGCCCAGACGTGGGAAGACACGCTGCGCCTGCCGAGCCGGCTTTACGAGCGCATTGCCGGTGACGCCGGCGGTATCGGCGGAAGCGACTACGCACCGACGGCGGCCCAAACCGCTCTCGCGGACGAGTTGCATGCCGAGCTGCAAAAGGCGGTTGCCGCGGACGAACCCCTCTTCACGACGCGGTTGCACGCGCTCAACGTGCTGCTGCGCCGCGACCGTCTTGCGCCCGTACCTAGCACGACCCCTGGGCGGAGTGCGAGTCCGAGGCAACGGCATCACGCGGTCACGCGCAACGCAAGCGCCGGTTACTTGCGGTCGCGGCGCGCGCCGAGTTTCTTTCCGCGAATCTCCGTGTGACGCAAGGCTTTGACGATGCGCTCGACTTGGGCGCTTGGGACTTCGATGAGCGAAAATCGGTCGGCGATATCGATCGCGCCGATATCGCGGGAATTGAGCGATGCTTCGTTGGCAATCGCACCGACGAGATCGGCCGGACGAAGATTATCGCGCCGCCCTAAGCCGACGTAGATACGAGAGACGTCCCCGCCGATCGTCCGTTCGCGTTTCGGAGCGCGACTCTCGCGCGGCTGCGCGACCGCCGGGATATCGACCTCGTCTTCGGGCGCGCCGTCCCGCGTTTGATCCGCCAGCTTTGCGGCGGCGGCGGCAAGATCGTAAACGTCGTATTCGGTCGCGAGCGAATCGACGATGGCGCGATAGCGCTCGAGCCCTCCGTCGGCGAGCGCCGCTTCGATCGACGAGCGCACGGCTTCGAGCCGCTTCGCGCGCAGGTCGTGCACGGTCGGAACCGATTCGACTGGAATCTTGCGCTTCGTGTGGTGTTCGATATTGCGCAACAGCCGCTGCTCGCGCGCCTCGGCAAAGGTCACGGCAACGCCTTCGCGGCCCGCGCGTCCCGTGCGCCCGATGCGGTGCACGTAGACGTCGGGCGACGAGGGCACGTCGTAATTGACGACGTGCGAAACATGTTCGATGTCGAGTCCGCGCGCGGCAACGTCGGTCGCGACGAGAATCGTCACCTTGCTTTCGCGAAAGCGACGCAGCACGCGATCGCGTTGTTCTTGCGAAAGGCCGCCGTGAAGCGGTTCGGCTTCGTACCCGCGTGCGACGAGCATGTCGGCGAGCTCGTCGACTTCGGTGCGCGTACGGCAGAAGACGATGGCCGATGCGGGATCCTCGATATCGAGCACGCGTGCGAGCGCGGCGATCTTTTGCGGCCGGGCAACGATATACGAAACCTCGCGGATGCGCGGTGCGGTCCCCGGCTTCGTACGTTCGGTCGGAATGGTGACTTGGACCGGATCGTGCAGATGCTTTTTCGTGAGAGCGCGAATGCGCGGAGCCATCGTCGCCGAAAAGAGCGCCGTTTGGCGATGCTCGGGTAGCGCTGCCAGAATCGCATCGAGTTCGTCGGCGAATCCCATGTCGAGCATCTCGTCCGCTTCATCGAGCACGAGAAACTCCACGCCGGAGAGATCGAGCGCGCCGCGATTGATGAAGTCGAGCGCGCGTCCCGGCGTCGCCACGACGACGTCTGCGCCGCGGCGAAGGCTGCGAAGCTGCAACCCGATCGATTGGCCGCCGAAGATGGGAAGCACGCGCGTTTCGAAGGGTTTGCCGTAACGGTGTACCGCTTCGGCGACCTGCATGGCCAGTTCGCGCGTGGGCACCAAAATCAAACCGCGGATGGGACGATCGCCTTCGTGGCGGCCGATCCGCTGTAGCAACGGAAGCGCGAAAGCAGCGGTCTTTCCGGTGCCGGTGGCGGCCTGCCCTAAGACGTCGCGTCCCGAAAGCAGCGCTGGAATCGCCTCCCGCTGGATCCCGGTCGGCTCTTCGTAGCCCAAGGTGTTGAGCGCGCCGACGAGCGCGTTATCGAGCCCGAGCGAGGCGAATCCGTCGTTTTGTGTAGCTTCCACGGGCCTACGTTTCTTTATAAATGGCGTCAAAAGGCGCCGTAAGGTATCGCCGCGTCCGGTTTTAGCTCGCCGTGCGCGCCGTCAGGCATGCAATCACGAGAGAGCGTTTCTATGGAGTGAGGTTCGGGCGCGTTCCGCCTGTTCGCTCCAGCCGAAAGGGCCGCCTTCAGGGGTGCGTAGCCGAGTCCAAGATTCCGGCGATATCTTCCGCGGGCGCCGGATGGTAGAAGAGAAAGCCTTGCATGAGGCGACATCCGAAGTTTTGGAGAAGCCTGCGTTGCGACTCCGTCTCTACGCCTTCGGCGAGAACCTCGACGCCGAGACCGTGAGCCAAACCGACGATCGCGCGCGCGATTTCCATACCACTGCTGGTCGACTCCGGCCCAGTTTCACTGACGAAGCAGCGATCGATTTTAAGCATGTCGATCGGAAGCCGGTGCAGGTACGAAAGGCTCGAGTACCCGGTTCCGAAATCGTCGATCAATATTCGCACGCCGACGCTTTTCAAATCCGCCATCACCTGTGCGGTTGCCGAGACCGATTGCATCATCGACGTCTCCGTCACTTCGATCCATAGGCGGTCGGCCGTGAGGCCGCTGACGGCGAGCGCTTGCACGACCGTGGCTTGAAAGCCCGGTTGAGAGAATTGGCGTGCAGACACGTTGACGGTCACGGCAATCGCGCGCCCATTTCGGGCCCACTGCGCTGCCTGGTTACACGCGGCTCCGAGCACCCAATCGCCGATCGGTAAGATCAAGCCGTTTGCTTCTGCAAGCGGAATAAAGCGTTCCGGAAAGAGCATTCCGTACGTCGGATGTTGCCATCGAATCAGCGCTTCGACGGCGAGCACGGCGTTCGTTTCCCCGTCCACGAACGGTTGATAGTGCAAGACGAACTCGTTGCGCTGCAGCGCGCGGTGCAGGTCGTTTTCGACGTCCAGATCGCTCGCTTCCGCACCGTCGACGGACGGATCCCGGTAGAGCGCGTATCCGGAGCCGGTTCGCTTCGCCTGATACATCGCCTGGTCGGCTCGTTGCAAGAGCAGCCCGGCGTCCATCTCATCCTCGGGATTGCTCACGACGAGGCCGAGGCTTCCGCTCACGTACAATTCTCGGCCGTTCACGGTGAACGGCGCGTTCAACCGGGCGATGAGGCGGCGTGCCGCGTTCCCCGCTTCGGACGGATGGCGCAAATCGTTGAAGATGAGGAGAAATTCATCGCCTCCCATCCGCGCGATCGTTTCGTCGGCGCGTAAGCCGGATCGCAAGCGAAGCGCAACCGCGTGCAGCAGTGCGTCGCCTTCGGCATGGCCGAGCGTGTCGTTCACGAGCTTGAAACGATCGAGGTCGAGCAGACCCACGGCCACCAAACGCTCGAAGCGCTTTGCGGCTGCCAGCGCCTGCGTGAGCCGATCTGCAAATACTAGCCGGTTCGGTAGGCCGGTAAGCGAATCGTGAAGGGCTTGGTGCTCCAGCCGAGCGCGCGTTGCGGTCCGTTCGAGCGCGATCCGCGCGAGCTGTTCGATCGGTCGAATCAGCGGTAGTTGGCTTTCGCCGATCCGAACCTCGCCTAAAAGCGGCAGCGTGACGCAATGAGGCTGCCCTTCGGCGGCCGTTTCGTACACCACGAGCATCGTTAGCAGACGCTCTCCGATGCGTTCGAGAGGAGCGTCGGTGGCGATGAGTTCGTAGATCTCCGTCGTCATGGCGCGCACGCGCTCTTCGGTCGCAAGACGCGTTTGACGTTCCAAATCGTGAAGGGCGATGCCGATGTCTGCCGTCAGCTCGGTTACCAAACGTTGTTCTTGTTCCTCGAACATTCCGATTTCGGAGCCGTATAACGCAAGGGCGCCGATCAGCGCGCCGTTTTCGAGAATCGGCGCGCAAACGATCGCGCGCAACTCGTGGCGTGCGGCGTCGTCGCGCCATGGCTTTCCGGTAGCGCTATGCAGAAAATCGTTATCGACGACGACGCGGCATTCTCGCATGGCCGTACCCATGGGACCGCGGCCTTCGGGTTCATCTCGAATCGTGACGCGAATGCCGCGAACGTAGTCGACCGCCGAACCGGCGTGCGCGACGACCTCGAGATACCCCGTCTCCGGATGGAGCAGTCCGATCCACGCCAGACGGAAATCGCCCGCGTCGACGGCGATATCGCAGGCTGCTTGCAGGATGCTCGCGCGGTCCGGGAGCCCGAAGATCACGTGGTTGATTCGGCTGCTCGTTGCATACAGACGGCTGATCCGCCGGACCTGGCGGTGCTGCGCGTTTCGCTGCGTTACGTCGATCAGCACCGACATCATCGCGGGGCGGCCTTCCCACATGACGGAGTTCGTGTGGATTTCACTTTCGCGCAAGCTTCCGTCGCGCCGGCGGTGCGTCCGCTCGACCACGCTGCCGGGTAGCGGCAGCGGCAAGTGCTGCTCTGCTGAATCGCTAGGCCGCAGTTGAAAGACCGTCATCGAGAGCAGTTCTCGTTCGGTAAAGCCGTAGGCGTTGCACGCGGCGCGATTAACCGCCAATATTCGTCCGCTGGGGTTCTCCCAGACGAATAGTGGTTGTGGATTCTGCTCGAAGAGCGCACGGTACCCATCGGCGGACACCCCGCTACGCTTCGGCGGCCTCGACGGTCCGCCTCGTTGGCGTTCGTGGGGCGATGGATCGCGCACGTAAATGAGTCCCCCTCCTGCGGTGGAATATCTGCGTTATGGATGATGCGAGGCGCTTGGCGGCGGTTCTCAACGCGCTCGTGAAGGCGCCGCAATTCTCCAATAGTAAAGCGCGCGCCAGCGCGCGCCAGGAACCGGCGGTGAATTGGCCGGCGACCAAGGCTCTCAACGCGGACTTTAATCCCGAAGTCGACGGCTTCGAATCGTTCGCGATGGCGGACGGCAGCATCTGCGCGTGGATGCCGGGACAATTTAAATACGCGGCGCAGCCGAAACGCTAGCGTTCGGTACTACGCGATGCGTCGTTGCGCGCGCCGTTCCACCGTTCGCAGCAGCCCGTCGGCAAGAATCGCGAGCAGCGCTGCGGGAATGCTGCCGGCAAGAATTTCCTGAGTATAGTGTTCGTTTAGCCCATTGAAGATCAGCGTTCCCAGATCTTGCGCGCCGATGTACGCGGCGACCGTAGCAATAGCAATCATGGATACGGTTGCGATGCGAATGCCGCCGATCGCGACCGGCAATGCGAACGGTAACTCGATCTGCAAAAAACACTGACGCGCGTTCATCCCGAGCGCGCGCGCCGTCTCTATTTGTGCCGTTGGGACGCCGGCAAAGCCGGCGGCGATATTGCGCACGAGAATGAACTGCGCGTATGCCGCCAGGACGATGACGGCGGTCCAAAACCCCAAGCCCGTATAGGGCACGAGAAAGGCGAGCAGCGCGAGACTCGGGATCGTGTATAAGGCGCCGAGCAGCGTGATGAGCGGAGCCGCGTAGCGTTTACGCGCGGCCGCAACGCCGATCGGTGCGGCAACCAGCAGCGCCGCGGCGAGCGCCGTGAGCACCAGCAGGATGTGATCGAAGGCGAGCGCGCCGACTTCTGCGCCGTTTTGCACGATGTAGCTCACGGCAGTACCGCCGCCCGGAGGAGATCGAGATCGAGTACGCCTGCGGCCACGCCTTGGGTGCAGACCGAGAGCCGGCGTTCTCCTTGCAAGAACCGCTCGAGTGCGTGCAGCAACGGCTCGTCCGCGTCGATCTGCGGCGCGCCGCCGGCTTCGCCTGCGCGCATCGCGTCGCCAACGCGAAGTATGCGCAGGCGCCGGAGCACGTCGTCGGCGCGAAAAAGATCGCGTACGTAACCGGTGGCCGGCCGGAGCATCACGTCGAGCACGCTCCCGTGCTGCTCGACGCGCCCGTCTTTGAGTACGACCACGCGATCCGCCAGTTGCAGCGCCTCGTCCACGTCGTGCGTGACGAAGAGGATCGTCGAACCCAGGCTCTTGCAGATCGCGAGCAGCTCTTGCTGAAGCGAACGGCGTACGATCGCATCCACCGCTCCGAAAGGTTCGTCCATTAGGAGAATGCGCGGCTTAGATGCGATCGCGCGCGCGACGCCCGCGCGCTGCGCCTCGCCGCCGGAGAGTTCGCGCGGATAGCGATTGCGATAGCGGGCCGGATCCAAGTGCACCAATCGGAGCAGCTCGTCGACGCGGCGCGTAATTTCGTCCGGCGGCCAATGCAACAGCGATGGTACGACTGCAACGTTTTGCGCCACCGTGTAATGCGGAAAAAGCCCCACGGCTTGAATGGCGTAGCCGATGCCGCGGCGCAGTTCTTCGAGCGGCACCGAGGCGACGTCGGTTCCATCTACCAGCACGCGACCCGCGGTTGGCGCGACCAAACGGTTGACGGTGCGCAGTAACGTGGTTTTGCCGCCCCCGGAGGGACCGACCAGCACGGTCAGCGCGCCGGAGGGTACGGCGAACGTCACGTCGTCGAGCGCAGGGCGCTCGGTAGCGGCGTAGCGCACGCCGACCGATTCGAAACGGATCTCTGCGCCGCCGGAGGTGAGCGTCAAGCGCCGGCGTCTTTCAAAAAGGCGGCGGCGATCGCGGGAATGGACGTGTGCGTGATCTCCGCCGCGTAGTTCATGCGCTGCGCCTGTTTCGTGGTCAGTCGCGGCATGATGCGCGACAAAATGTCTTTGATTTGCGGATGGGCTTGCAGCGTCTGCGCGCGTACCAGCGGCGCCGCGTTATACACCGGCCAGAAATGGCGGTCGTCGGCCAACAGCACGAGATGATCGGACAATATTTCGGGGTCGGTGGTGAAGGCGAGCGTGACGTCGGCGTCGCCGCGCATCAGCGCGTCGTAACGCAGCGAAATGTCGAAAACCTTGACTTGTTTGAAGCGAAATCCGCCGTAGAATTTCTGGATGCCTTTAAGGCCGTCCGGGCGTACCAGAAATTCCGCGATCGTGCCGAGCCGAAGTTGCGGCGCGAGCTTGCTGCACTGCGACATGGTGTAAAGACCGTAGCGCCGGGACGTGGCCTGCGTAACGCAGAGCGTTTCCGAGTTGTCGAGCGGAGCCGGCTGCAGCCACACGAGATCGTAGCGGCTCTTGAACTCGCGAGCGAGAAATGCAAATGCGGCGGCCGGATCGCGCATCGGAGGTGCCTTCAGCACGTCGACGAGCCCCGTTCCCGTGTATTCGGGATAAAGATCGATTTCGCCGCGCTGCATTGCTCCCATGGCAATCGCCGTGCCGCCGAGGTTGAATTTGCGGCCGACTCGTATTCCGGCCCGCTCCAACGCCTGCGAGAAAATCTCGGCGAGCAGAATGTCTTCCGTGAAATTCTTCGAGCCGACGACGACCGCGTTGCCGGCGTTGCCGCCGCAGGCGCTCAGGGTAAGTCCGGCGCCGATAAGCGCTAACGCATGTCCGCGAGAAATCCGCATACGCGAACGTTACTTGCCGAGTAGCGGAAATCCCGGGCGTCGCGCGAATCCGCCCGCCATGGACCATGCGCTTGCGGACACGGATGCACGGACGGAAACCCTTTCGCTGGATGCGTTCGTTCGGGAGCGCGATCGGCTGTGGTTCCGCTACACGATCGGGGGCTCGCCGTTCACGATCAGCCTGTGGTACGAAGGGCTGGACTTCTTCGCGCTCGAGGAGAAGCACGGCGAGCAGGCGCTGCAGCGTCTCTACTTTCACATCGGTGCGTTCAACGCCAACCAGTACGCTAGCCTCGCGCCTCGCCGCATAGATTTCGGACCGTTCGCTCATTTCGCCGACACCGAATTTGCGCGCCTCTGGCGCACGATATTCGTCAACGTGTGGGCGCAGTGGCGGTACGAGAACGACCTGCCGTTTTACCACGGTCCGGAAATTACGGTCGCCCCCGATTGCTTCACGCCGATTCGCTACGAGCCCCAGGGACACTCGCTGCTCTTCAGCGGCGGCGGCAAGGACAGCGTCGTGGCGCAGCGGTTGCTTTCGGGAGCCGGGCAGCGTTACGACAGCATTTCGTATTCGCATTCGATCTACGGCGCGGCGGCCTATCAGCACGAATTGATCGACCGCGTTCTCGATTACGGTTCGCAGGAACGCCGCCACCGCATCAGCGTGTTCGATGATTTTCTGGACTCGCCGGTCTTGAAGCTGCGCAAGAAATACGGTATTCGCACGCTTTGCGCCGCCGAAACGCCGGCTTCTTACTTCATGACGCTGCCGCTCGTGCTCGGCGAAGGGTACGATGCCGCGGTGGTCGGTCACGAACGCAGCGCCGATTACGGCAATCTTCGATGGGACGTTACCGGTGAAGACGTCAATCACCAGTGGGGCAAATCGTACGAAGCCGAAGCTCTGCTCGACAACTACATTTCGTCACATTTGTTGTCGGGCTTCAATATCTACAGCGTGCTCAAGCCGCTTTCGGACGTCGCAATTTTCAATCTGGCCTCGTTTGAAGAAGAGGCGCTGTTGCACGCGCATTCGTGCAACGTTCGCAAACCCTGGTGCAAGCGCTGTCCGAAGTGCGCTTACGTTTGGCTGAACTATCGCGCGTACATGCCGCCCGGTTTTGCGGATCGCGTGTTCGGCGAGAATCTCGCGGACGTTCCGGAAAACCTTATTTGGTTTCGGCAGTTGATCGGTAGAGAAGCGCATACCCCGTTCGAGTGCGTCGGCCAACCGGAAGAGGCGCGACTGGCCTTCGAAATCTGCCGCCGCACCGGCCTTACCGGCCTAGCGATGCGCGAATTCGAGGCCGCGCAATTCAAGCATGACTACGCGCAACTTTTGAGCGCGTATCTGCAGCGGGATTCTTCCGCGGCGCAAAATATACCGCGACCCGTGTTCGAGGCGATCAAGCCGTGGATCGACGACCGGTTGGCCGAGAGGCGACGATGCTCGAGCAGCACGTACTTCAAGAAGCCTGACCGTG
This sequence comes from Vulcanimicrobiota bacterium, assembly GCA_027459645.1. Taxonomy (GTDB): domain Bacteria; phylum Vulcanimicrobiota; class Vulcanimicrobiia; order Vulcanimicrobiales; family Vulcanimicrobiaceae; genus JAMXLG01. The sequence goes on along the minus strand of DAIDHQ010000040.1, from coordinate 8,878 downwards.
CTTTACGAAGATCGTCGCCACTACGACATTCGGTTGTGCGGTCCGATCGCGCTCGGGTTTACGCTCGACGCACGCGATCTCTTTAGCGCGAGCGGCCGCAATCCGGACGCCCGTGGAGAACGGCGCTACGCGCAGATGTGCCGCTCCATTCGAGAGGCATTTTCGCAAGGGGGACTCGCGATGTGCGGCGGCGGTGAAAAGCCACGCGGCATGGAGTGGCGCGTCTCGCGAGGAGGCGGCGGCGGCGTTTTCGATCGTAACGTCTGCAAGGTTCTGCTCTCGTCGTTCGTTTTTCAAACGCACGCGGCGCCGGCGATCGCGCAGGCCGTCGAAGCGGGCGCGGTCGAGCACGGGCTGAATCTATCGTTCAAAGACTGCAGCATCACGTTTTACGATTTCGGCGTCGCCGTATTCGAAGCTACGATGCGCATCGATGCAACCCGGGAAATGACGCTCGAAAAGCTGAGATCCCTGGCGGAAGCGTTGAACGACTCGCTCGAAGCGGCCGTTTCCGAAACGGCGAAGCCTGCAATCGGCGCTTTTACGGAAGCGGTTCGGCTGCATAAAAAAGACTACGGCTGGCGCGAAATGCCGGCGGCAGCGCACTATCCGCCCGAGTGGCTTCATCGCATTTTTCACGTTCCCGCCGAAGAGCCGTTGGAAGAGTCGCGCGTCGAATTCGACTTCGGGAACTCGGTCATCGTGCGTCGCTCGCTCGATACGGTCCTGGGAAGCGGCGCCCGCGTAGCCCTGCGCGAGAGCGTAGAGCCGGCGCTAGAGTCGGCCTACGAACTGATGAACCTCGCGACGGCGTATAACGCGGCAATATGGACGTTCGATGAATATCTGTTCGATCAGATGGTGCGCCTGCGAGCGCTGCAGATGAGTAACGTCCGCGCGGAAAAGCTTACCGATTGCGCGGAAGACCTCTTCAATCTCTACGGACAGGTCTCCACGTTTCTGAGCATTTTCGATCATCACATCGCGCGCTTCGCGCCGTACGAACGCCGTCACTGGCATGCGTTGAGCCAAGCATGGCAGCTCGATGAAAATCGGGACGTGCTTCGGAATAAGTTGCGCGACGTGCGCGATATGTACGATACGGAGGCGCGCAGCCGTAGCGGTGAAGAGCAGCGCCGCCTGAACCTCATGGTGCTCGTGTTAACGGTGCTGAGCTCGTTCGGAACGATCGCGACGGTGACGAGCTTCTTGGCGCCCGTTCCGCCGGACGTGAAGTCGAAGATTTTGGCGGGTGCGGCGGCGATTGCGCTGATGGTGATCGCGGGCGTCAGTTTTGTGCTCGTGCCGCGCGTGAAAGATTGGCTAAAAGAGCGTCGGTAAGAATCGTCAGCGCGGCGGCGGCAATGCCCCCCGCCAGTACCAGCGCCTGCTGCTCGTACTGCAGCCCCGCGGTAATGACGTCACCCAAGCCGCCGGCACCAACGAACGTCGCGAGCGTCGCGTTTGCGGTGGTCTCGGTTGCGGCGGTGCGCATACCCGTGACAATGACTGGCCACGCCAGAGGCAAACGCACATAGCCCATTACTTGCAGCCCGCTCATGCCGAGGCCCCGCGCGGCGTCGAGCGTTGCCGCCGGTACGCCCCGAATGCCCACGTCGACGTTCACCGCGATAGGCGGTACGGCCAGGACGGTTAAGGCGGTCAGCGCCGGCACGAACCCCAACCCGATATAGGGCAGCGCCAGCATGAGCAGCGCGATTGGGGGCACGGCGCGCAGCGCCCCGGCGACGGCCATGATCGGTCCGCGCATCGGTGTTGTTGCCGCAAGCATGCCGGCCGCGCCTCCAACGACCAGCGCCAAAAGAAAAGCTGCAGCGGCAAGTTCCGCCTGTTGCCCAGCGCGTGCGAGCACGTCCTCCCAGGTCATGGCCGTAGTGTTTGCAGCGGCGGTATCGAATCCCGCGAAGATGAGCAAGCAAGAGCAAGGCGATAAGGGAATCTCGCGGCGTAATTTCGTCGCCATCGGTGCGGCGGTTACCGCGGCCGGGAGCCTCGGGGGGCGCGCCATCGCGCAGACGGCGACCGCTCCCGTTCTTCCGGCGCACACCACGGTGCCGGAGCGGGTCACACACCCTCTCGATCCGTTAACCGCTCCGGAGATCGCGCAGATCAAGGCGGCGATGGCGAGCCAGACGATGCTCGGGCCGCGTACGATGTACAGTTGGGTGCAGTTGAGCGAGCCGCACAAGGACGAAGTGCTGGCGTGGAAGCCGGGCGAACCGTTCCGGCGCGAAGCGCTCGTCGTCGCGCTCTCTCCCGAGAATCGCACGGCGTACGAAATGATCGTCGACATTCGCGCGCACAAGGTGCTCTCGACGCGCAATCTTCAAAATCTACAGCCCTTCCTGACCGGCGACGAACTCGAAAAGGCCGCCGCGGTCGTGGACGCTTCGCCGGCCGTCAAAGCGGCGCTCGAAAAACGTGGTTTCGCGATCGGCGGGAAGATTTCCGATCGCTTCTTCATCGATGCGTACGCTCCGGGGAAGGATCCCGCGACGGTCAGCGGCGGAAAGACGATTCGCGCCGCGCGCGTACTGCTGGCCGACAAGCAAGGCGGAATCAACGACTACGGACCCTACGTCGAGGGTTTGATGGTGCTCGTCGATACGTACGGCCCATCCATTCTCGCGATTCGCGATTACCCCGGCGCAATTGCCAAAGTGCCGGTGCCCGAGGATATTTTCAGTCGCGCGGTGCTAGGGCCGGAAAAGCCGGTCGACGATCTCGTGATCGGGCCTCCTACGAGCAGCCGTCTGACCTTCGATGGTAATCACGTCCGGTGGCACGGCTGGGATTTTCGCTACAGCTTCAACCAGCGCGAAGGCTTGGTGATGCATCAGATCGGCTTCGAAGACGAAGGGCGCGTGCGCTCGATCTGTTATCGCGCGGCCGTCTCCGAGATGCTGGTGCCCTATTCGGATCCGGCGCCGGAGTGGGTGTGGCGCGAGTTCTTCGATGCCGGCGAATACGGGTTGGGCGCGGTGGCGGTAAGCCTGCGCGCCGGCAAGGAATTACCCAACAACGCGCTCGTGCTCGATGCGGTATTGCCCGGAACGTCGCTGCAAGCGCAGGTCGATCCCAGCCGCGTATTTTTCTACGAACGGGAAAACGGCGCGCTGTTCGCGCACGTGCAAGCCTCCGACAAGCATCACATTTATGCGCGCGCAAAAGAATTGGTCGTCGGCTATATCACCAACGTCGGCAACTACGACTACATCTTCCAATGGGTTTTCCGTTTGGACGGTTCGTTCGGTTTTGAGGGCGAGCTGCAAGGCATGATCCTCAACAAAACGGTGTGGGAGACCAAGTGCGACGTCTGCGAACGCGAAGCGCAGGGCGGGCCCGGCGTGTACGAGATGGGCGGCGAAGAGAAATTCGGGACGCTCGTTTCGCCGCAGATGCTGGGCGTCACGCACCAGCATTGGATCAACTTGCGCATGGACTTTGACATCGACGGCACGGCCAACGCCGTCGAGGAATACAACGTCAAACGGCTACCGCCCGACCCGCAAAAAAATGCAGCCGGGCGCGCGTTGACGGTCACCCGCACCGTCTTCGGCAAAGCGAAGGAGGCGTGTCGCGATCTGGACGAGTCGACCAACCGTTCGTGGGTGATCTATAATCCCTCCAAACGTTCGGAGATCGGCCAGTTTGCCGGTTACGAAGTTCAAGGCATCGGCAACACGTTCTCGTCGATCCCCTCGTACCGCTACGGCGATGCTACGTCGTTCGTGCAGCGCCATTTTTGGGTCACGCCCTACGATCCAACCCAACTCTATGCGGCCGGATGGTATCCCAATCAATATCCGGAGAAGTACGACGACGACCTCTTCCACTACGCCGACGATCGCAGCATCTACGATCGTGACGTCGTGGTGTGGTATAGCCTGGGCTTCACGCACGTGACGCGTCCCGAGGACTTTCCCATCATGCCGAGCGAGCACGTCGGCGTGAACTTCAAACCCCGCGGCTTTTTCGCGAAGAGCCCCGCGCTGGGTTACGCGCGCCTCGACAAGGAGTAGAGGCGCGCCGGCAGGCCGGGATTCCCTAGCCGATGGGGAAAGCAAAGACATGCTGTATCGTCGTATCGGCGCGCTCGTTACGCTCGGGCTCGTCTTCAATTTTACTGTCGGTGCTGGGCCTAACACGCAATCCGACATCACCGTTACGCCCGCTCGCGTCCACGCGGGTATCGCCGCGCTCGACGGTATCGTGCGTGGGATTAAAAAGCGCTCGGGGGTTCCGGGAATCTCCGTGGCGGTCGTCTACGACGGGAAAGTGATTTTCGCTAAGGGATACGGCGTGCGAAAGATCGGGACGCAGGAGCGGGTCGATCCGAACACGGTCTTTCAGGTCGCATCTGTCTCCAAGTCGATTGCCTCGTCGGTCGTCGCTGCAGCCGTCACGGACGGCAAAGTCAAATGGAACGAACCGATCGTCGACGCGCTTCCATGGTTTCGACTCTCCGATCCGTGGGTGGGTTCGCACGTAACGATCGCGGACATGTTCTCGCACCGAAGCGGGCTGCCCGGTCACGCGGGCGATGATCTGGAAGACCTCGGGTATTCGCGCACGCAGATTCTGCACCGGCTTGCCTTCCTACCGCTCGATCCGTTTCGCGTGACGTACCACTACACGAATTTCGGGCTCACCGCGGGCGGCGAGGCCGCCGCCGTGGCCGAAGGAACGACGTGGGAGGGCCTTGCGAAGGCGAAGATTTTCACGCCGCTCGGGATGACGCGTTCCAGCTATCGCCATAGCAGCTTTGTGCGCGATCGCGATCACGCAACGCTGCACGTTCGTTCCGGATCGACCTGGAAGACCAGCAGCCGTGAACCCGACATGCAAGCGCCGGCAGGGGGCTTGAGTTCGTCGGTGCTCGACCTTTCGAAGTGGATGATCATGGAGATGAATCTGGGGACGTACGGCGGCCGTCGGATCGTCGGGCGCGACGCATTGCTCGAAACGTGGCGTCCGCAGATGGTCAGCAATTCCCCGCAAGATCCGGTTGGACGTTACGGCTTTTACGGGCTCGGGATGAACGTCGGGTACGATGCCGCGGGCATGCTGCACCTCAGCCATTCAGGCGCGTTTGCCTTGGGAGCTGCGACGCAGTTCGAAATGCTTCCGGCCGCCAAACTAGGGATCGTCGTGCTCACGAACGGTGAACCTTCGGGCGTTCCCGAAGCGATCGTAAAAATGTTCTACGACAAGGTCGAGTTCGGAAAAATCGAACGCGATTGGTACGGCGAGTTTTCGAAAGCTTTCGCGCAAATGCTCGCGCCCACGGGCGAACTCGTCGGCAAGAACCCGCCCGCCAAGCCCGCGCCGTCGCTGCCGTTGTCTTCGTACACCGGAACCTATGCGAACCGGTACTTCGGACCGGCGAGCGTGACGTTGCGGCAAGGGGTGCTGACGCTTGCGCTGGGACCGAAGCCCGAACGCTACGCGCTCGAGCATTGGAACGGCAACACCTTTGCATTTCTTCCAGTCGGTGAGGCGTCTTCGGGAGCGCGCAGCGCCGTGACGTTCGCCAAAACGAAAGACGGCCATGGCATGACCATGACCGTCGAATCGCTGAACGAGAACAAGCTCGGGGTCTTTACGCGCCCCTAGTTTTATTTCGCGTTGAGCCGTAGGTCGGGCATCTTGCCGTTTGCCCAGTCGAAGTTCCGATCGCAAGGTAGCGGATACCCTTGCTTCACCGTCGTGGTCGGATAGTCGGCGTACGTCGCGACCTTGAGATAGGCGATGATGTCGTACTTCTGCGCGTTGGTCAACGCCGGGCCGATGCGCCCGGGGCGCGTCTTGTCGTTGGTGAACCAATGTCCAGCGTTGCTGTTACCGAGCTTCGTGGTGTCCAGTGTCATCGTGTCAGGCGTGTTTTTTTGCACGGTCCCCAGTTTGACCGGATCGTATTCCGGGTTTCCGAGAATCGGGTGCGAAGGACGCGTGTCGCTCAGCAGATCGAAGATGGAGGGTACGGAGCCGTTGTGCAGGAACGGCGGCGTCGCCCAGATGCCCACGAGCGGGCGCGCTTTGTACGCACACGGTGAAGTGGCGGTGCTCGTTCGGCCCCAGCCGTTATACTTGGCGACTTGAGCGGGCGTCGTGATTCCCGCCTTTTTATAGGCCTCGGCTAAAATCTCGCCCGTGAACTTGGAGGCCCCGTATCCGCCCGACACGCTCTTGCCCCATCCCAGAACGGATGCGTCAAAACGCGAACCGGCAAACACCAGCGCTTCGCCCGGATCGGTGCCGATCTTCTGATAGGGAATTGCACGCACGGCCCATTCGGTCGGAGTCGTCCCCTGGATTTTCGCAACCCCGTGACAGCGCGCACAATTTTGCGCGAAGAGTTTCCGGCCGCGTGCGGCCTGAACCGGATCGACGCGTCCCATGAGGCTCGCGGGCCAAACCGGTGGTTTCAGATGCGAGAGCGCCTCTTCCATCCAATACAGGTTGTATACGCGTTCAGAGGACTCCCAGCGCAGCGGTTCGGGATTCAGCTTGCCTTTGTCGTTGACGACATTCGTCACGACGCCCACGCCGAGCGATTCACCGACGTTGCGCGCCATCGGAACGCGAGCCGACGCGTTGTACTGCACCCAATCCAAGCGCCAGATGTCCCACAGCGGCGGAAAGCTCGTCGGCGCGATGCCGCGAATGGCATTGTGCGCATCGTGCAGGTCGTAGGCGAATACGCGGTTCATGATCCCCGTGATCGCGTCGATGCGTCCCGGTCCGGGGACGGTCGACGTTCCGCCGACGCCGGCGGTGTAGAGCAGCCATAGGTCGGCGTTTGCGGCCTCGCGATTGAAATCGCGCTGCAGCCGCGCTTTCGGATAGCCGTACGCAACCGCGTCCTTATCGAAGCGCGCACGCAACGTGCGGTTCTTCTCGACGGCGAGGATTGCGTCGCGCAATTGCGTGTTGAAGCGGCCCACGTCCGCGTTCGTCGAGCCGCCTTCCACGCGGAACGTCGTGCCCTTATACGTGAACTGCCCCGTGTGGCATGCGGCGCACGTCAGCCCCGCCACCTGTACGCCGCCGATCGTATCGACCGTCACGCCGATCGGCCAGCCGTAGGGGTTGTTCGAGGTGGGCCGCGCGTGGACGTCTTGGAAACCCAGCCGGTGCAAATTGCTCGGCGACATGATCGGCGTTCCATCGGGAAGGCGCAGCGCGCGCAACCAGGCCGCGGGCATGAGCCGCGTGCCTTGGGTCATGTAATGGAATTGCGTGGCGACGGCGGGCGTCCATCCCTGGTTGAGCGTCACGGTCGTACGTGCGGGCTGCGCACCCTGCGTAAGGATTCGTGCGGCTGCGAACAACACGACCACGAGTACGGCGGCGGCCGCCAACGAGCGTTTCATCCTGTGTCCTCCCGAACGACGTTATTTGAAGGTTTCCGTACCAGTTGGTTCCTGTGAAGGCGCGCGATTGAGTTTATGACGCAGTTGCGACGATGCGGCGTAGACCGCCAAACGGATGCGATTGATTCCGCCGGCCGGACGTAGATCGATCGAACCGTTCCACGGGCTAAACGAGAGGTTCTCGCAAAATGTCTGCTGCGCCGCCGAATCGAACGACTGCTTGGGAATGACGATGTCGGCCACGCTTACGAACGGCGCCTGCGCGGGGCTCCATTCGACGCTGGAATCTTCGATGGGCTGCGTTGCCGCATCGGTCTGCAGTTGAATTTGCAGTTGGAAACATGCGCCGGTCTCTGTGAGATCGCGCGACATGCGCACGCCGAGGTAATTTGGATCGTTTGGGATCGGCCCGGAATAGGTTGGCAGAGCCGCAGTTTGCGGGCACCGTACCGGAAGCGTGCGGAACTTCATGTAGCGCGGCCCGAGCGTGTACGGCGACATCGAGTAAAAGGTCTCGGCTAAGAGGTCTTGCGTAGCGTGCGATGTTATATCGGCCACGATCTTTGCATCGCGCGGATGCGTTTTGAAAAACGCGTCTTGGGTGCCGCTCGCGAGGGCGCGGTTGAGATCCAGATAGTCGCGCGCGTTGCCCGAAAAGAAGACCGGGTGATTGATCATCACGAAGTCTTGCGCGGACTTCTCACCCGGGACGAGCTTGCGCCCCTTGACGCCGATGACTTTGATCGCCATGCCGCGGGCGTCGCCGACGGCATCGGATCCCGGTATCGGCGAGCCGTTCGAGAGCCGAATCCACGCCCGATAGCTCTGCGGCTTCGCAAAGACGCCGTACCGGAACTGTGATGCGAGCCCCGTGCGCACGGTAAAGCGCGCTTTGACGCACCCTTGTCCTTTGGGATGAGCGTCGCGCTTGGCGGTGCCGGTGTGCGCGTACTCCTGTCGAATGAGCGAGCCGAATAGCGCAATGAGCGCCCTGGTGTCGGCGGCTTCCGTAGGCGGAACGTGCTCTTGAAGCGGTGGCGGTGGAGGCGTCGGCGTTGCGGTCTGATGCGCCGCCGAAGCACATGCCGATAGCCCGAACAGGGAGAGCGTACACAGCAAGCGCATCCTCACTTCAAGAAACTACGCCTGCTTACGACCTAAGACCTTTGTGGCATCTGCGCGTTTGTATCGAGCCGTTCGTCTACTGTCCCATCGGAAAGGGTTGGGCGCTAGCGCATCGGCGAGCGCTTTGAGCACGTTGCCCGCGGGAAGCCCGTACGTTGCGTTCCCCTTGTCGTCGTAGGCGCTGGGACCATTGGTCAATTCAATGGAAATGGTGAGGGTTTGAGCCCATTTCCTAATCCATCAGCAATTGTGGGGTGAGTTGTTTTTGCGTTTCGGCGAACTCTTTCGGTGTGAGGTAGTTTAGCGACGAGTGCGGGCGAACCTCGTTGTAGTCGATGAGCCATGCGCCGGCGCCG
>DAIDHQ010000039.1 GCA_027459645.1 Vulcanimicrobiota bacterium | reverse complement strand
CGATACTAGGGTTGGTCATCGTGGTTCCTTTCGTGTCGGTAGTTCTTTTGCAAAAACAACCTTCGCCGAAAGCCACGATGGCCGCTCTCGTTTAGGCTACGAGGACAACCCTCTCATACACCACCACGTGGGACGCGATCGTGCGCATTTTTGTTCGCTGCATAGTGCCGCGCGGAGTATTTCCTTTGACACGATTTACACTAGCTCTGATGCCCGTGTCTTTGCACGCCGTGCAAAAAACTCGAGGGGCAGCGTGCATTCGCAGCTTGCGCATCGTTTCACCAGCCCACCTAAGCCGGCGAGAGTGTCAGACGTATGTCACTTTCCCAAAAGCAGATGCCCGGCGCTCCGCCGTGCAGCGGGTCACGCGCGCATTGCCGGCGTCGGGTACGGCAGCGGGGTGCGGCGGGGGAGCGGTTCTCCCGTCCAGATGGGACGCGGCGTCGGGACGGGCTGGGGCGTAAAGACCGGACGCGGCGAGATCTGCGCGCCGGCGAAGGGCGTGGGGGTAGCCAGCACCTCGGTCGAGGCAAAACGGACGTTCAGGACGCCGCGATGATAGGTGACCGCGGCACCCAGGGCGCGCAGGACATAGGCAAGCGGTACGTAGAGATGGTCGAGCGCATCGGGTTCCCGGGACGGGGTCCGGACGTCGATGCGGCGCCCGTCGCGAACGATGACGAGCCGGTCCTTCTCGAACCAGATCCGGTCGGCCAGTCGCGTTACGAACGGACGCAGCGGCGCGTACACGTGGCCGCCCGTAAGAAACGTTGCGCCATACGAAGCGATCCGCTGCCCGTTGAGGACGACGACGACTGCGGCCGCGGGTGGGAATAGAGACACGGCACCGCGATATTACCGCATCGGATGGGACGAGTCATTTCCACGCTCCGCGAAGCCGGGCTTCGCTTCTCTCGCGACGGTTGCGCGTTTCTCGCGCAAGCCATCGCATTCAACGCCATCTTCGCACTCTTTCCGCTCGTCGTCCTCATCATGGCCGCCGCATCCGCCGTATATCCGTTCGCGCAGGAGCGCGTGCTCGCGTTCTTTGCCGCCTATAGCCCGACGCTGCGTGAATTCGTCGCCGTAAACTTGCAGTCGTACATCTATGGCCGCGGCATCTCGAGCATCATCGCGCTCGGCTTCCTGATCTGGTCCGGCAAGAATCTCTTCATGGGCCTTGCCTACGCCCTCGACCGCGCGCTCGGCGTGCCCAAAGGGCGTCCGCTGATTCACAACATCGCACTCTCGATCGTGATGCTTCCCATCATGGCAGTGTTTCTGATCGTCGCGATGGCGCTGCCGGTGATTCTGTCGATCGGCATGTACGTCGCGCAGGTTCCCGACCGTCAAAACCTCACGCACCTCGGCGCGTACGTCATTTCGATTCTGCTCGTCTTTGTTGCGACGATGGTGCTCTACCGCTTTCTGCCCAATCGTAACGGCATGACCTTCGCATTCTCCCTTCCCGGCGCAACGATCGTCGCGATCTTGTGGCCGATCGTACAGTTCGCTTTCACGCAATATACGCTGCACGTAAACTTCACGGAAATCTACGGCGCGCTCTCGGTACCGCTGGCCTTACTGTTGTGGTTTTACGTGATCGGTTCCGTCTTTTTCTTCGGCGCGGAGTTTTCGGCAGCGTGGCACGCGCATTCCGGCAAGAGCCGGATACCGCTTGTCGTCGATTCGATCGAACCCGTCGTCGATAGCACGCAGGTAAACGCATGACTCTGATCTTTATCCACGGTGCCGCGTGCTTGCCGCACGTCTTTCACGCGCAGCTCGCCGCGTTTCCCGACGCGATCGCCGTCAATCTTCCCGGCCACGGCACGCCGGGCGAACCGGCGAGCATCGGCGAGTTCGCCGACGCGGTCGCAGCCGAACTCGATTCGCGCGGCGTCGAGCGCGCGGTGCTGGCCGGCAGCTCGATGGGCGGCGCAATCGCGCTGGAACTCGCGCTACGGAACGATCCGCGGATAGGCGGCCTCGTGATGCTCGGCTCCTCCGCGCGCTTGCGCGTCGCCCCGGCCATTTTTGAAGCGATCGATGCGGACTTTCCGGCCGCCGCAGCCATGCTGGCGAACTATTTCTTCGCCCAGCCGACCGAGGAGCGGCTACGCGAAGCGGTGACCACGATGCTGGAAATCGGCCAAGCGCAAACGCGCCGGGACTTCGCCGCATGCGACGCCTTCGACGTGCGCGATCGCTTGGAGGAGATCGCCGTTCCGCTCTTGGCGCTCACCGGGGCAAACGACGTGATGACGCCGCCGAAATTCGCGGAAGCCTTCGTGGGCCGGGTCCCGAGGGCGACGGCGCGAATACTCCCCGATGCCGGGCACCTGCTCTTCATCGAGCGCCCGGATGAGACGAACGATGCGATTCGCGCGTTCGTTACTTCGATAGCTTGACGTTCTGTAATAAAAGGAGTGCCGTGCGTCGCACCTTCGGTGTCGTTCTTCTAGTCTTGAGCCTCGGATTGCTTGCGGCCGCTCCGCCTAAAGCCGCACCGAAGGCCACGCCCGCGAAGCAGGCAGCACCTTCCCCAACACCGATTCCGGTGACAACCACGAAGGCTCCCGTCGTAGTCATTTTTCCGTTCGAAACGCCGACCGACGTCGACAAATCGACCGGGCAGGCGATCGCGCAAATTTACGCGCAGGTGCTCGTGCAGTCCGGCGGCCTCACGATCCTGCAAATTCCGAAGGACATCAAGCGCGAAGACTACGGTAAGTACGCGCACTCGCGCGGCGCCGACTATTACATCAGCGGCTACGTGCAGCCGATCGGAACGGGCGCGGCTATCGTCGCCGACGTCGTCGACGTGAACGACGACATCAGCGTCTACTCGCAAACGACGCAGATCCAGAGCGTTCCGGAAGTCGCGTCGCAAGCGCTCAACGCGCGCAGCGTGATTTTGAGCGCGGCCGGCATCGATCAAACCGCCATCGTCACGCAAAAAGCGACGCCTGCCCCGTCCTCCACCTCGGGCGCGTCGATGTCGATCAACAGCATCGTCGGCGATCTCTTCCACCACCGCAAGGGAACGGCAACGCCAGCTCCCACGGCCGCTCCGAAGAAACCGGCTCGCGCCGTCATCTCCGCGCGCTTGATCGGTAACGCGACAGGAGCCGATCTCACGCGCGGAACGCAGGCGCTGCAGAGTTCGCTCTCGGCGCGCTTCAACGTCAACTCCGCAAACGTTGCGGAAAACGAACTCGCCGTAAAAGCCAATTCTATCTGCGGCGTGCATCGCGACAACACGCTGATCTCGGGCATCCTCGACGTTACGCACATCGGCGGATTCCGTTCGCACAACTCCTACACGTTCAAGATGAACGTCTACACGTGCTTCGGAGCGCTTCTTTATACGACGACTGCAAGCAACGACGATCTCGTGAAGGCGATCGACGAAGCAGTCGGAGCATACGCGAAGGCACACCCCAAAAACTCGTAGCGCGGGTGGAGCGTTTTAGCCCGAGACTTCGGCCTCGTCGTCGAGCAAACCGGGCGGGACGTCGACGACGATCATCTTCGATGCGACGTCGATCGAGCGGATGAACGCCCTTACCATCGGGAGCATGCGTCCGGCCACGAGCAGCATGTCGCTTGCGGGATAGTGTTCGACGGCGGTAACGCGTCCAAACGATTTTCCGTCCGTCGACACGACGTCGCATCCGACGAGATCGACGTCTAAATACTCGTCGCTGCCGACGTCGAGCGCTTCCCGAGGGGCGAAGAACGTCGCCCCGATGTAGCGTTCCGCTGCCGTCGCGTCCGCGGCTTCGGCGAGCGCGATCAGAAGCCGGCCCTTGTGTTCGCGCACGCTTTCGAGCGTGACGTTCTGGCTGCGTCCGTCTTTGGTTTCGCAGCGCAGCCGCGCGTCGCGCACAAATAAGGCGCGACCCGCACTGGTCGGGTCGCACTTGAGTTCCCCTCGTATGCCGAAGGTGCCGGCGATACGTCCGATCGGGCGGTCGCTACTCTTCAGCGCTCGTCTCGTCGATGGTTTCGGCTTCTTCTTTATCGAGGATATCGACCGAAATCCGCGTCTCGGCCGTCGCGCGCACGATCGTGCGCAGCGCTTGCGCGACGCGGCCGTTGCGGCCGATCACCTTGCCGAGATCTTCCGGATCGACGACCAACTCGATGACCGGTTTGCCTTCTTCATCGGTGAAGAGCTCCACCGACGCATCTTCCGGTTTTTGCACGAGCTTCTTCGCAATAAAATCGAGCAGCTCACTGGCCCGGCGTTGCGACGCCCACGGATCTTCGGGTTGACGACTACGACGTTGTTCGAATCCACCACGGCGCCCGCCGCCGCCACGTTGACCGCCGCGCGGTTTGTCATAACCAGCGCGCTCGGGGCGCGGTCCGCGGGCCGGTCGTTCCTCTTCGGGTTCGACGTCGTTGATAACCGTTTCGTTCGACGAGATTTTACGCGCGCCGAGCGTCGGGCGACGATCGGCGTCGTCGGCGTCTTCGCCGAAGAGGCCGAACTCGTCATCGAAGGACGACATTACTCTTTGCCTTTACGGGGCGCGCGTTTCGTCTCCGGAATCGGACCGCGCTCCATAATGCCCTTCTCGGCAAATAGACGGCGAACCGTCATCGTCGGCTGCGCGCCCTTCGCGAGCCATTCTTTGGCTTTTGCTTCATCGACTTCCAGCGTCTTGGGTTCCGTGCGCGGATTGTAGTGCCCGAGGATCTCGATGAAACGGCCATCGCGCGGCGAGCGCGAATCCGCCACCACGAAACGGTACGTCGGTTGTTTCTTCGCGCCCATGCGGCGCAGTCTGATCTTGACCATGTCTCTCTTCTTCTAGCTTTGAGTTAGCGAAACGCGCCAGCCGGCAAGCGAGGACGTTTCCCGCCCTTCATGCCGCCAAGTTGTTTCATCATCTTTTGCGCGCCCTCGAAGTTCTTGATCAGCTTATTGACGTCGCTGACCGCCGTCCCCGATCCGAAGGCAATGCGCTTACGGCGCGAACCGTTCAAAATGGACGGATTGCGCCGCTCGGCTCGCGTCATCGACGAGATGATCGCCTCGACACGCTTGACCTCTTTCTCCGGAATATCGAAGTCTTTGGGAAGCGCGCGTGAGAGCCCGGGGATCATCTTCATGATGTCCGCCATCGAGCCGATTTTTTTCATCTGGCGCATCTGTTCGAGAAAATCGTCGAGCGTGAAGCTGTTCTTCTGCAGCTTCTGCTCGAGCTTCTTCGCCTGCTCTTCCGTGTAGAGCGATTGCGTTTTCTCGATGAGCGTGAGCACGTCGCCCATGCCCAAGATGCGCTGCGCCAGCCGGTCGGGGTAGAACGGCTCTAGCGCGGATAATTTTTCACCGACGCCGACGAATTTGATCGGCGCACCGGTTTCTTTGAAGATCGAAAGCGCCGCGCCGCCGCGCGTGTCGCCGTCCATCTTCGTGAGAACGACGCCCGTGATGCCCAAGCGGTCGTTGAAGCCCTTCGCAACTTGCGTCGCGGCTTGACCCGTCATGGCGTCGGCGACGAAAAGAATCTCTTTGGGATTGACGGCAGCTTTGATCTTTTCGAGTTCGACCATCAACGCGTCGTCGATCTCGAGCCGCCCGGCTGTATCGACGATCACCGTCGAAAGCCCCAAGCGCTTGGCTTCGTTGACGCCGTCTCGCGCGATTTTGACCGGGTCGCCCGCGCCTTCTTCGAAGACCGGAAGATCGATCTGTTTGCCGAGCGTCTGCAACTGCGCGATTGCGGCGGGACGATAGACGTCCGCGGCAACGAGCAGCGTGCGCCGTCCTTGTTCTTTCAAGCGCAGCGCGAGCTTGCCGGCCTGAGTCGTCTTACCCGAGCCCTGCAAGCCGACCAGCATGATCACCGACGGCGGCGCGTCGCTGAATTGGAGGCGTGCTTGCGCACCGCCGAGCAACTCGACGAGATCGTCGTGCACGATCTTGACGATGGTCTGCGCCGGCGTCAGCGATTCCAGGACGTTTTCGCCGATCGCCTTTTCCTTGACGCCGTTGACGAATTGCTTCGCGGCGGCGAGGGAGACGTCGGCCTCAAGAAGCGCTACGCGAACTTCGCGTAGCGCTTCGTTGACGTCACTTTCGCTGAGTTTCCCGCGCCCGGTCAGCCGCGAAAATATCGCGTTGAGCCGGTCGCTCAACTGGTCGAACATGGTGGTTTTAGTTTACGTACCTGCAGTGGCTTGATCGATGCGCGCAACCGCGTCACCGACCGTCTTGATTTTCTCGGCTTCTTCGTCCGGGATATCGATGTTGAACTCGGTCTCGAAAGCCATCACCAACTCGACCTGGTCGAGGGAGTCGGCACCGAGATCATCCGTGATCGAGGCCTCGGGCGTGACTTCGGATTCGTCGACGCCGAGCTGCTCGACGATGATCTTCTTGACTTTGTCGAACGTGGACATTACAGCTCCTTAATAAGATCGAGTTGTTCTGCTTACATTAACACGCCGCCATCGACGACGATGGTCTGGCCCGTTACGTAAGCTGCAGCATCTGAGCAGAGGAAGGCGACGACTCCGCCGACATCCTCCGGTCTCCCGGCCCGGCCGAGCGCGGCTTGTTTGATCAAAGCCTCCCGCGCGGCGTCCGGCATCTTTTCGGTCATCGCCGTTTCAATCAGACCCGGCGCAACGGCGTTGACTCTTATGTTCCTTGAACCCAACTCCTTTGCAACCGACTTGGCAAGCGCAAGGAGTCCGGCTTTTGAGGCAGCGTAGGCGGCCTGGCCGGCGTTGCCGATGAGCCCGACGATGCTCGAGACCAGGACGATCGACCCGGCTCGCTGCTTCATCATGGGCTTTGCGACGGCGCCGCACAAGTAGAAGGCCGACTTCAGGTTGACGTCGAGCATCCGGTCGATCACGTCGGGTTTGAGCCGCAGCAAGAGCGAATCGATGGACTGCCCGGCATTGGCGACGGCAAAATCGAGCCGCCCGAAGCGCTCCATGGTCTCGGCGACCGCGGCTTCGACCGCCGCCTGATCCGTGACGTCGGCCGTGATTACGTGAGCGACCGCTCCGGGGCGTTCGCCGACGCAGTGCCGAGCCGTTTCTTCGAGTGCCGCGCGGTCGCGACCGACCAACGCCACGTCGGTGCCGCCCTTACACAATTCGGCTGCAATCGCCCGGCCGATGCCGCGGCTTGCGCCCGTGATGAACGCGACCTTACCTTCAAAATTCATGATTCGGCTCCGACCTTGTCGCCTTGCGCCTGTCGAAGGGTGGCTTGCAGTTTTTCGACGCCGGCGTAATCGCTCACGATCGAAGACTTGGGGGCGCCGTCCATGCGCTTCATAAGCGGTGCGAGTACGCCGCTCGCGCCGAATTCGACGACGAGATCGACGCCCTGCGCGACGATCGCTTCAGCCGTCGCGTGCCAGAGGACTTCGTGCGTCAGCGACTTTACGAGATTCGCCTTGATCGTCTCCACGTCGCGGTACGGCTTCGCGTCGACGTTCGAAATAACGTCGAATGCCGGCGTCACAAACGCGGCTGCGTTGACCGCTTGCGCGAAGCGCTCCAGCGCGGGTTCCATCAGCGCGGAGTGCCATGCGCCGGATACGTTGAGCGGAACGACGCGTTTCGCGCCCGCTTCCATCATCGCATCGCCCGCACTTTGGACCGCGCCGAGATCGCCGCTGATGACGATCTGCGTCGGCGAGTTAAAGTTTGCAAGCTGCACGCGTCCGCCCGAGCGTTCCCGCGTGGCATCCACGACGCTGCGAATCGTTTGGGCATCTAACCCCAGCACCGCCGACATGCCGCCGGGCGTGAGTTCGGCCGCGTACTGCATCGCCTTACCGCGTTCGTCTACGATGCGCAGCGCGTCTTCGAACGAAAGGGCGTTGGCGATCGTCAGCGAGCAGAACTCGCCGAAGGAATGACCGGCACTCACCGCAGGTTGCAGCGCCTCGCCGACCGCGTAATAGAGCGCGAGATTCGTCACGAAGATTGCCGGCTGGCTGAACTGCGTCTCGCGGAGTTTTTCTTCCGGGCCTTCGCGCTGCAGTTGCAGCAGATCGTATCCGAGCACCGCCTTCGCGCGTTCGAAAAGATCGGCCGCCGCTTTTGCACGCGACGCAACGTCGACGCCCATACCGAGCGTCTGCGAACCCTGTCCTGGAAAAACGACTGCGACTCTCACGCTATTGCCACTTCCATACTACGGCGCCCCACGAGAGGCCGCCGCCGAATCCGACGAACACGATGACGTTGCCCGGTTGAATGCGGCCAGATGCGACGGCTTCCGAAAGCGCGATCGGTACCGATGCAGCCGACGTATTGCCGTATTCGTGAATATTGACGACGCACTTTTCGGGCGGCATCCCAAGATATTTCATCGCCGAATCGATGATGCGTTTGTTCGCCTGATGCGGAATGAGAACGTCGACGTCGGCCTTCGTCAGATTGGCTTTCGCAAGGGCCGCATCCGTCGCTTGGATCATCTTGTTAACCGCGAACTTAAAGACTTCTTTGCCGTGCATCACGATGCGATCCGCTTTGCGATCGAGCAATTCGTGACTCATCCCGTTACGCGAACCGCCGGCTTCGATAAAGAGTAGCTCGGGTTTCGAACCGTCGCTCCCCAGATCCGACCCCAGAAACGAGTCTTTCTCGGAAGCTTCAAGGATGACGGCGCCGGCGCCGTCGCCGAAGAGCACTGCGGTGCCGCGGTCGTCTTTGTTGACGAGTTTCGAGAGCGTCTCGGCGCCGATGAGACAGACGCGCTTATAGACGCCCGCGCGCACCATCGACGATGCGACGGTGAGGCCGTAGATGAAGCCCGTGCACGCGATCTCCATGTCGAAGGCGGCTTTGTCGCGCGCCCCGAGTCTCGAGGCCACGATCGCGGCCGTCGCCGGGAAGAGATAATCGGGATAGACGGTGCAGACGATGAACGCGTCGACGTCCTGCGCTTGGAGCTTCGCCGACTCGAGCGCGCGGCGCGCCGCCTCCAATGCCAAATCGCCGGTCGACTGGTCCTTGCGGGCCCAGTGCCGGCGTTTCATCCCGGTGCGGCTCGTGATCCACTCGTCCGACGTGTCGAACCACTTTTCGAGCTCGAAATTATCGACGATCTCGTCGGGCGTGTAATGCCCGACGCCCGCGATTTTTACCCCGGTCAAGGGTTAGGCGTGATCGTGACCGGCGTGTTCGTCGCGGATTTCGACGACCTGACGACCATCGTACGTGCCGCAGGTGCCGCACACGAAGTGCGGGCGCTTCGGCTGGTGACACTGGGGGCATTCCACGGTCGTAACCGGGTTCAGCTTCCAGTTTGCCGCACGACGGCTGCGCGTTTTACTGCGCGGCGTCTTCCACTTGAGATTCGCCACTGTTCTTCTCCCAACGTGGGCTCCCCGCATCGGGAACCCTGTAGTATACAAGCGCTTCGGCTAGGCCTCTGCGCCCCCATGAGAATGAATCTCATCGGGCCCCGTGTCCGCGCACGAACACGGCGTCACATTTTTATTCGCTCCGCACATACCGCACAAGCCCTTGCAGTTCTCGCTGCAACGCAAGCCCATCGGCATCGCGCTCAGCACCAGCTGCTGCGCCAGGTCGGCTACGTCCAGCCGGTTTCCCGAAAGGACGTTGCTCTCACCGAACGGATCGCCTTCGCGATCGGCGTGCGGATCCAGCCGTTCATCGATGTCGACGTGGATATCCCGGTCGACGTTTTCCATGCACGAGTCGCAGATGCCGAGAGCGTCCGCGTCGACGGTTCCTTCAATATGAAGGAGGCGGTCGACATAGCGCAACTGCAAATGAACCTTTGCCGCGTTCGCAAACCGGGTTCCCTCGAATTCCTCGATGGGCACCTCGTCGTCGACCAGCATGACCTGCCGGCCGCCGCCGAGCAAGCCACTGATATCGACCCTGTGTGAACGGCTCATGGTTCCTTCGACTCGCTTCGCTCGCCTAGGGCAAGCTCCGCAAACCGTCTGATTCTAGTGGCCCCTACCGGTCTTGTCAAACGGGGCCAAGCGCGGGAAGGGCGAGGGCTATGAATGTCAGCTTCGCCACCCAAATCGACTCGGCCGCCCGCCAGTACGGGCTAGACCCTCGGCTGCTCGCCGCCGTGGCCGCCCAAGAGACCGGCGGTCCCGGCTCCAACAGCGGACGCAACGTCGTGGGGGACGGGGGCCACGGCCACGGGCTCTTCCAGATCGACGACCGCTACCACGCCTTCGCCCGAAGCGCCGCCGCCATGGATCCGGCCGCCAACGCCCGGTACGCCGCCAAGATGATCTCCGAGAACCTCAAGCGCTTCGGGGGGAACGTCCGTGAAGCCCTATCCGCTTATAACGCCGGCGATCCGCACGCCACCGGCACGAAGACGACCTGGGCGGACGGCCAGACGCTGGGGTACGCCGATTCGGTCATGCGGCACTATCAAGACCTCGGTGCCCGGGGCGCCTTGGGGGATCCGGAAACGCCCCTTGAGTGCGCTCGCGCCGATGCTCCGAGCGCGAGCCAAAACGTCAATGCGCTCCTCGGCCTCTCCGGAGGGATTCCGCTGGCTCAAGCCCCGCGCTGGCAGCCGCAGCCGGGTCTAGACGCGACCGGCCACAAGCGGGATAGCTCCTTAGAGAACTACGTCACGGGGGACAGCCAATCATGAGTTTTCTCGCTCCAATCTTAGAGGCCGTCGCGCCGTCGGTCATCGGCGGCATCTCCAACGGCATTTTGGGCGGCGCGATCGGCGCGAACAACGCCTTCAATACCGGCCTGCAGATTCAGTCGATGATCGCGCAAGATCAACTGAATCTTCAATCTACCGTCTTCGACGAAGCCATGAACCAGCAAGCCGAGAACATGCGCGAAATCAATACGCTGCAAGACGTCGCCATGCAGCAGCGCAAAGCCGACGACGGCATCACCAAGAAGTTCATCGAGTCGATCACGCAATGATCGACCCCCTGACGACGCCTGCGGCGCGTCCACGCGCGCCGCAGGCCAAGCCCGTCGCCGACGATCCCGAAGCCGATGCAGAACAAGCCGCGCTCGCGCAACAACAGCTCGCCTTCGACGCCGATACGGCGGAGGCGGCCGAACTCGCGCGAGAACGCGCAGCCTTGGAGACGCTCATGATGACGTGGCTCAAAGACGAGGACGCGATCATGAAAAAGTGGATCGAAATGATCTAGGACGCAACGAACGCTGCGACCTGGGTCGCAGCAGATGCCCCCTAGAGGACCTCTTGCGCCGGGTGATATACTTTCGATTTGTCCGGCCCAGCGGCCGCTGACACGGGCCATTAGCTCAGCTGGTTAGAGCGCATGCTTGATAAGCATGAGGTCCCTGGTTCGATCCCAGGATGGCCCACCAATTCGAAAGCCTCGACGACGTCGGGGCTTTCTTCATAGTAGCCGCCGACGACGAACACCATACACACGTCTCGTTACAAATGCGAAAGCCCCGCGCGGGGGGCCGGCGCGTCCAACTGCCTTTGCAGTTGCAGCAGATTCTCGGGATGCACTCGGATCAACCCGTCACGCGTTGCGTCGAGATCGGCAATCAGAAAAAACGCGATCGCAAACATGAACGGCAATACGACGAAACCGCGAAACACAGAGACCGCCGGAGGTGCACTGTAGCCGATGAGAATGCACGCGAAGACGGCAATGACCAACATCAGCGCCCAAGCGGCGAGCGGAACGCGATTCAAATAGGCGGCGTCTACGTCACCGGCGTTATCGATGACTTCACTCATGCCCGACACGACCAACGCTTGAATGGGGGTTTGATGCGCCTTCGCTGCGCGCTCCACCGTCGTCCACAACTGCTCCTCGGTCGCCAGTTCACGCTCGCGTAGACGGCGAGCCGTCGCATAGCTCGAGGTCGCGTACCATGCGGCTCGTTCGTCCAAATAGCGCTTCAAGGCCGCGCGCACGGTTGCCGCATCGCCGGCGTCGAGAAGACCGGCCTGATCGTACGCGGTGCCGATTGCATTTGCTTCGCGAGCTTCATTCGTCTTGCGTTGTTCGAAGCGCGTAACCGCCATCGAAAAGCTAAAACCGATAATCAGCGCTAGGAGCGTCAGGGTGCCGTTTACGACGAGATCGATTTCGCCTTTAGAACCCTCGTCGAACGGCCTCAAGCCCCGTAAACGAAGACCGGCAAATGATGCAGCTCCGAACAAGACGAGACACACCGCTAGCGTAACGAGCGGATAGTCGAGAATGGAAAGAGCCATCATCCGTTATTCACGTTGTACGCGGGCACGTCCCGCGCGGTCACCGTACCTTACGCACCGTCCTCCGAGCGGCGGTGTCCGGTTTGCCCGGAAACAATAGGAGGCCGATTTCGCCCTGAAGTATCTCTCGCGGCATTATCGACCCGTGCAACGCACCTATCAGCAGCGCTTTCCCGCTGCACCGCGCGTGCATCTCCAAGTGACGACCGGAACCGTTACCGTCGTCGGAAGTGCGGCAGAGGACGGCATCGCGATCGATGTAGCGGTACGAAGCCGCAAACCGTTTCTTGCCAGCCAAATGCGTACGATTGCCGTTCGTACGGCAGACACGCTCGATATCGCGTTCGAAGGGCCGTTCGTCGTTGATGGTAGAACGGCAGCGTCGGTCGACGTCACGCTCTACGTTCCGGCAACGAGCGCATGCGAGGTCCGCAACTCCCTGGGTGACGTCGTAGTGCGGTCGCTGCTCGGCAATCTCGACGCACACACCAGCCTCGGCTACCTGCGCGTCGGCCTGCACCCCGATTGGAAAGGCGATACGATTGCTGCCTCCACCAATCTCGGCGACGTGCGCATGGCGGTGCCCCCCAACGTGCGGCTGCAGTTGGAGCCCAATACGAGCCTCGGCAAACAGCGTATCGAGATCCCGAGTTACCCCGGCTATCCGGTCGCGCGCATCGCGACCGATCTGGGCAACCTCGCAATCGCAACTTCACATTAAGCACCATTAACAACTCTTAAGAAACGTGCTACGCTTTGCGGTATCGGAGGTAGGCCGCAGATGCGTCGATTCGCGCTACTCCCATTCGTGTTGCTGCTCGGGGTCAGTACCGTCCCCGCGCGCACGCCTTCGACGCCGCTTGGAACCGAGCAGCGGCAAACCTTCATCGTACAAGCGGATCTCGGCCACGGTCGCGCCGAGATTGCGAGCGCGGTACTCGTTGCAAGTGATGGAAGCGCATTGACGCTCGCGACGACGCCGTCGATCGTCGCCCTCAACAAGCCGCTGGTGATTCTCGATAAAAGCCGTGCGTCGTTCTATCACGTCATCGACGAACGGGTGTCCGCGGCGAGCGGCGTTGCGTTTCTTCGCGTCGCCGAGCAAACGAACTTCACCGTCGAGCCGCCCGGCTTTAGCGCGCCCTATGCGGGTGAGCCCGTGTGGATTTGGGGACACCCCGATGTCGGTTACTGGGTGATGAGCACCGGAACGATCGTTGCATCGACCGGCGGAACGCTTCGCGTATCGTGTCCCACATGCGCGAGAGGCGACGGCGGCGCCGGCGTGTTTGACGGATTCGGCCGGCTCGTCGGCGTGCTAAACGGCGCCCACGAACCGGCGAAGGCCGGCGAGACCCGACTTCTTGCGATCAGCGACTCAGCGAACATAGCGCGCGAAGCCGCCTTCGACGGGGTCGCCGCTCACCGCTAATGCGATTGGACGGCGAAAAGCGTCCCAACGGGCGGCTGCTCGCCGAACCGGTATCCAGCGAAAGAATAATGGGCGTCGAGCGTCGAGCGTTGATCGTAGACCTTGTACGAATAGCTCCACGAGATATCGTGCACGACTTCGATGCCGCCGCGATCTTCCAGATTCACCGTATAGTCGGTCAGGTCGTGAATGACGCGCCGGTCTTCGGTCGCAAACGTGATCCACGCGCTCGTAATGACGCGTGCGACGGCGAGCGTGTGCGGATCGATCCACACGGCCTTTAGCGCGGGGTGGTTCGGCGGTGAATCGGGGAACACGAGGTGCACGTATTTCGTCCCGCCGAAGTCGTCGGTGCCAACATCGATGCAGCGCGTACGCTCGTCCGTCGAAGCGTCCGCAATAATATCGAGCCCTCGAACCGGCGCTGCAAAGGCCAACCACGAACTGCGCCGGGCCGGGCCATAGGGACCCAGAACCGGCGGCCCCGGTTCCACCCACGTGCTCATGAACGGATGCTGCCACCGATCGTCGTCGATGTAGGCTAAGCCGTCGTCACGATAGGTGATATGCGCATCGGCATATTCGTACCGCTGGCCGTCCTGTTGGATCCGCTCATTCTCGGCATACGTGATGAAGCGATAGTGCGGCGACGACGCGTTGTGTTCGATGACTCGGTAGACGAGATTCCAGCAAGCCGCGTCCTTCGCCGACGCAACCGATCCGCCGGCTAGGAACAGCAAAACGGTCAGCGCGCAACTCGCGGTGCGAAGCGGCATGCGGTCCATCCCCCAACCCTTAGTATCGTCTATTTATCCCTCGATTTCCAAGTGGGATCGTCTTTTTTTTCTCGCTCAGCTGCTTCGGTTCGTGAGGTAAACTGTTTTGCACGTTTGCCGCCACCGGCGGCTCAAACCGGCCACGCCCCATGAAGGGCCGTCGCTCCATGGCACGAATTGGGGTCGAGCCTCAAACGTGGGGACGTAGCTCAGCTGGTAGAGCGCCTGCTTTGCAAGCAGGATGTCAGGGGTTCGAGTCCCCTCGTCTCCACCATTTCGGCCGCTTCGCCGGAACGCGAAACGCGCCTGAAACCTCCCACCCTCTACCTCCGTATAACCGGGCAAGTTGTTACTGCTCTAGGAAAGGTGTCATGGATTTCAAGTCTGCGTTCGTTTTCGCGGCCGCCGTCGCGCTCGTTGCCGCACCGGCCCTCGCCGATGCCCCTTCGGCTACTCCAGCTGCGGCGAGCACTACTGCTCCCGCTGCGGCCGGCACCGCTGTGCCCGCGGCAGTCACTGCCGCCCTTTCACCCCGCTATAACCTGACGTGCACGGCCGTCTTGAGCGGCGCCGACAAAGACCTGCAGGCCGCGTTTGCCGTAATGGCGCCCGAGTTCGTGCAGACCGATCTTCAGGGAAAGACGCAAAAGCGCGATGAGGTTGTTGCAAACGCCGAGCAGCAAATGAAGATGTTCCACGGCACCGCTTGCAACGAAACGATCGATTCGGCAACGCAACCCGATGCCAACACGATCGTCGCCACGGTGACGCAGAAGATCGAAGGCCAAATTCAAGCCCCCGATGCGAACCACGATCTTTCGGCCACCGACAAAACGCAAGACACGTGGAAGCTTCAGAACGGCACCTGGATGGAGACCGCGAGCAAAGATCTGCGCACGCTCGTGAAGCTCGACGGCAAAGTCGTTCAGGACGACGGCCAGTAAGCCGATGAACATTCGAGCCTTGATTGTGGCGAGCGTTTGTGCGCTCGCCTCATTCCCATGCCTCGCGCACGCCGACGACCGCCCGGTGAGCCAGATGCGTTGGCGCGCACTCGGGCCCGCACTGCCCGAAGGACGCGCGACCGCGGTCGCCGGCACGAACGAGAACGCGCTGCTGTATTACGTCGGATCCGCCGGCGGAGGTGCCTGGAAGACCACCGACGGCGGTCAGTCGTGGCTGAACATCTCCGACTCCATTCACGTTGCGTCCATCGGCGCGATTGCCGTTAATCCGAAGAACGACGACGACGTATGGTTGGGTGCCGGCGAAACGAACCCGCGCAACGACGTCATTCAGGAAGCCGGACTCTATCACTCCACCAACGGCGGCCGTAGCTGGACGAAGATCGCCGCCCTCCCAAGCGACGCCTATGGCGTTTCTCGCATCCTGATCGATCCCACCGATCCGAAGCACGTCGTGGTGGGTGTCCTCGGCAACGTTTTCGGGCCAAGCCAAGATCGCGGCGTCTACGTCACGTTTGACGGCGGCGCAACCATGACCAAAGCACTCTTCGTCGCCGACCGCTCGGGCGTGAGCGACATGGCGATGGATCCCGAAAATCCGAACGTGATCTACGCGGGCATGTGGCACATCGAACGCCGCCCATGGGCCATGACCAGCGGTTCGATGACCGGCGACGGTTTGTTCAAATCCGCCGACGGCGGAAAAACCTGGACGGCCGTAACCGGGCACGGCTTACCCGCGGCTCCGCTCGGCCGCATCGGCGTCGCCTTTGCGCCATCGAATCCGAAGCGCATCTTTGCGCTCATCGAATCGAAACAGGGCCTGTTGTGGCGCTCGGACGACGCGGGCGCAACGTGGACGATGGTCAGTAAGGATACGGTCGTCGACCAGCGCCCCTTCTACTTCTCGCACGTGCGCGTCTCGCCGACCAATCAGAACACCGTCTACGGCGTCAGCATGCTGCTCGCGTCGTCGTACGACGGCGGCAAGAAGTTCAATTTGTCCGCGTTCGGCGTGCATCCCGACCTGCACGACATGTGGATAGCTAAAGACGGTCAACGCATGGCGCTTGCGGGTGACGGCGGCATCGCAACTTCGACTAACGGCGGCTCGACGTGGAGCAGCGCGCGCAACCTTCCGATCGGCGAAGTCTACCGCGTCGGCCTCTCCAACGGCACGCCGTACCTAGTCTGCGGCGGTTTCCAAGACAACAACGGCTGGTGCGGACCGGCCTTCAACGGCGCGGACGGCATCGCCAACCGCGACTGGATCAACGTCGTCGGCGGTGACGGCGAGTGGACGGTTCCGGATCCGTTGAACAAGAACGTCGTTTGGGCCGATTACGAAGACGGCGAGCTTTCGAGCCTGAACATCGTTTCACACGACAGCACGAACCTTCGCCCCTATCGCGGCACGGCCGCCGACGAATTCACGCTCGCGAATTCGAAGTATCGCTTCGACTGGGAAGCGCCGATCAGCTTTGCGGCATATAATCCGCACGCCGCCTTTATCGGCGCAAACGTCGTTTTTGAAACGTTCGATCGCGGAAAACGCTGGCAAGTGATCAGCCCCGATCTCACGCGCAACGATAAATCCAAGCAACAGGGCGACACGCACTCCGTGACGCGCGACGAATCGAGCGCGGAGAATTACGGCACGTTGCTCGACATCGAAACCTCCCCGCTTCGCAAGGGCGAAATTTGGACCGGATCCGACGACGGTCTCGTGCACGTCACGCTCGACGGCGGCAAGCATTGGCAAAACGTCACGCCACCCGGACTGCCGGCGGATAGCGCGGTCGAAACGGTCGCGCCGTCGACGCTCCAAGACGGCGTCGCCTACGTTTCCGCCGACCATCACCAGCTCAACGACACAGGCACCTATCTCTTCGTCACGAGCGATTACGGCAAGCACTGGCAAAGCATCACGAACGGCATTCCTGCGGGTCAGTACGCTCGCGCGATTCGCCCCGACATTCGCAACCCCAATATCGTCTACGCGGGAACGAACCGCGGCATCTACATCTCCTGCGACCGGGGCGCGCATTGGCAGTCGTTCCGGCAGAATCTGCCGACGGTCGAAGTGCGCGACATCCGCTTCCAGCCGCAGTTCGACGACATGGTGATTGCGACGCACGGCCGGGCGATGTGGATCATGGACGACATGCGGCCCGTGCAAAAAGCCGGATGCGGCATGCCGACCGCGCCGATCGTTCTCGCGCCGCGCCCCGTCATTGCGTTCAACAACTACGCGAACGACGAAGGCAACTACAATGCGTTCGTCGCGCCTCAGCCCGGCGGAAGCATCTTCGGCGGCAGCAGCGTCGCGCAACTCTACTTCTATCTTCCGAAGGATCCCGATAAACGGCCGACGATCGACGTCTATGACGCCAAGGGACATCTGGTGCGCCACATCGCCGGTAAGCACGACGTCTATACGGGTCAGGAAGGTAAATCGTATTGGATCAGCGCGAGTTCCGGCGTGAACTGGTTCTCGTACGATTTCTCGATCGACGGACCCGTGCGTTATGACGCAGCGCCCTTCTTCTTCCGTGGACCGGACGAGGGCCCCGCGTTGCCGCCTGGACGCTACACGCTCGCGCTTCATCTCGACGGTAAAACCTATAAGGTCCCGCTCGTGAAGCGTGCGGATCCGGCGTCGACGACTCCGGAATCGCAGTACGTCGCCGAGTTCAATCAAGAGCGGCGCGTCTACGATCTGCTTTCGCGTACCGATGCGATGCTCAACGAAATGCACCGCGTCAACGCCGCTCTGGCAGATCGGAAGAAAGCCCTCAAAGCGGGCGATCCGAACGCGCCGAAGATTCAAGCGGTCATCGACCAGACGAACGCACTCGTCGACACGTTCACGTCGAACCCGAAGAACTTCGAGGACAGCATCCAGAAGCCGGGGCAGTTCCGCGAAGACGTGATGGCGCTGATGGGCGACGAGCCTCTCGCGCAAGCGAGCTTGCAACTGTACGCGCGACTGGAACGCGAGTATTCGGGCAAGGTCGCCGCCTATGATGCGTGGCGCACGAAGGTCACCGCATTCAACGGCACGTTAAAGACCGCAAGCCTAAAAACGATCGTTCCGCCCGCAGCGGCTGCGACAAAACCAACTCCGCTCTCGCCCATCGCGACGCGGTAGCGAGCGCAGGAAACGACCCGCCCGTCCCTAATTAGGGCGGGTCGTTTCCGCGCGTTCTTTGGGGGGGGTCAACCTCGCCGAACGGCGTGGCACCTGCGGGGTCGCACCTGGAAGGTGCCACAGAGCATTTGGGGGTTCAACCTGGATGGTTGAACACCCGAAATAGGGCCGAGCCCGGTCCGAGAGAGCGAAGCGAACGAGGAATTTCGGGGGCATAGCTCAGCTGGTAGAGCATCACGCTGGCAGCGTGAGGGTCAGGAGTTCGAGTCTCCTTGCCTCCACCATGAATCGCTCGTACTAACGGGCGATTTTCATTTTGGCGGCGACCTTTATGCGCTCAGCGATACCGGCGAGCGGGAGTGATCCGAAACGTACTTCTCGATCCACCATTCGGCCAGCCCAAGCACCACGACGATTGCAGGCTGCCGCAACGGATTTCCCCTGGACGCGCAAAATTCTCATTTCCGAAATCCGGCGCCGCTACGATTTCACGGTGAAGACGAATCTCGCCATTCTCGCGCTGCTTCTTTGCACGTCGTGTTCGGCAAGCCAGCCGTACCGCGGCGCTCACTTCGGCGATCTGATCGCGCCGCCGGCAGCCGCTAGCGCCGGGTTAGCCGCCTTTAGCGCGAGCCGCGTCCGCGAAATCACCGGGCCCTTCAACCAGATTTCGTGTGCGAAATGCCACGCCGTTCCGACCATCGGCGGTGCCCAGACCGACTGGAAAGACTTCGTCATGAGAACGGACGTCGCAGGGCGGCTTGCACCCTATCAACGGTACACGATCGTGCACGGCATGATCAAAGCGCGTAACGAGCCGGCATGGTATTACCTGCGCCGCCCGCAGCCGCTCTATGGGATCGGACTGCTGCAGGCCGTTCCCGTCGACGAACTCACGCGCATCGCGGCGGAGGAACCGGCTCGACATCGCGGACGCCTTGCGCGATTGCCCGACGGCAGCATCGGGCGCTTTGGATGGAAGGCCGACGTACCGACGATCGCGCAATTCGTTGCAACGGCATTCGCGGGCGAGACGGGCGTGCCGCATTCGAGCGACGTCCCCGCGGTAACGCGTTTCATCGAACGTCTTGCACCGCCGCCGCGCGGCGATTCTTCCGGCACGCGCGAAGGACGTGCAATCTTCGGACGCATCGGATGCGCCGATTGTCATCGACCGCAATTGCGCATCGGCACGTATGCGCCGATGCCGTCGTTGAACGGAACGGAAATCGATCCGTATACCGATTTGTTACTGCATGATATGGGCCGTTTGGAAGCCGACGTTCCACAAGGTGCTGCGCGTCCAGCGGAATTTATTACGCCGCCGTTGTGGGGCGTCGCACGAATCGGACAGCCGTACATGCACGATGGGCGTGCGATCTCGCTGCAACAGGCGATCGCATCGCACGGCGGTCAGGCTGCAGATTCGCGACAAATGTATGATTCGTTAACGCCCGCAGAGCGTTCGGCACTCCTACATTTCCTACAGTCGCTTTAGTCGCACTGCACGCAGAGATTTCTTAGAACGTTCACATCTCGTTCCACGCTCGGCGCTATGCTTGGAACATGAAACGTCTAATCGCAATCCTCCCCGTGAGCGCGCTAGCGCTACTCTTCAGCGTCGCAGCGGTTCCGGCATCGGCTGCGGCAACTCCGCAAGTCGTCACGATTACCGCTTCCGTTACGAGCCTCTTCTCGCCATCGGAAATCACGGTGCACGCGGGTCAGCCGGTCGAACTCAAGCTCGTAGGCCAGAACGGCGTCCACGAAATCGCCTCGCCCGAGCTCGGCATTCCGACCACGATGATCACGCCGGGATCGACGAAGACGGTAACCTTCACCCCCAAAAAAGCCGGCACGTACACGCTGCACTGCCTGATCCCGTGCGGCCCGACCCACGACAAGATGACGATAACGATCAAGGTCGTCTAAAGCGAGTTACCTTCAACCGACGTGAGTGACACCGGCGGGGGTGGTGAGAGCCACCCCGCCTTTCGCTTCCCAGGGTCCGTCGGCGTGCAAGCGTGTTTAACCGGCGCCGAAGCGACGGTAAGCAACGGCTGCTATGAACCAAGCTCTACGTAGACCAGCGATGCTCGGGCTTGCCGGTGCCCTCGCAATATCGCTCGCCGCATGCAACAGCGGCGGAAATAGCATCCCCGGCTTCTCAAACAACAACGGTTATTTCCGCTTCGTCAACGCTTCTGCCGACGCCGGCCCAATCGATGTGTACGTTGACGGTCAACACGTCCAAGGACCGGGTCCGAACGGATCCATTCCCTACGGTGGAATCTCTGCATTCAGCAAGTTCAGCGTTGGGTCGCATCAGATCGTCGTCGACGTCGCCGGCACGCAAACGCCGGTCAGCGGAATCCCCACGCAAGCGCTCACCCAGAGCGTGAACGGCAATTCGTACGAGTCCCTCGCGCTCGTCGGTGAACTGCATCCCACGCAAGCCTCCGATACGCTCAACCTCGTGCTCTTTACGGACAACACCTTCAGCACGCCGAGCGGCGGCATGGCGGTGAACTTCCACAACGCCGCACCCGTCACCGGAACGGCCGCCACGCAGTTCGGATACTATTACATCAACACGCCCTCGACGACCGCGACGATGGGACAAGCGATCGCACCCGGCGGTCTCACGCAACCGCAAGGCGTCCCGAGCAGCGCGCTCAATGCGAGCATTCAAGTCGGATTCTACGGCGGCTCTCCCACGCAATACACCATCACGCCCAGCCAGGTCGACCCGACGGGGTGTTCGGCCAACACGCTCCCGTGTAACACCGGAAGTCTCTCGCTCTACCTGATCGACGGACCCGCTGCATCCACGTCACCGACAGCCGGACCGTACCCGGGCGGCATAACGGCGACGTCGCAGGCCGGCTTCGTCGGCATCTTCGACGC
Organism: Vulcanimicrobiota bacterium; assembly: GCA_027459645.1. Classification (GTDB taxonomy): domain Bacteria; phylum Vulcanimicrobiota; class Vulcanimicrobiia; order Vulcanimicrobiales; family Vulcanimicrobiaceae; genus JAMXLG01. Next base: position 75,465 of record DAIDHQ010000039.1, on the reverse strand, counting down.
GAACGGCACCTAGATGCTATACTGCTTCCGCGAAGTACGCCGGGCGACCGCGCAGACGCAATTCACTTGCGCGCTGTGAGGAAAGTCCGGGCTTCACAGGGCAGGGTGCAGGATAACGTCCTGTCAGGGTGACCTGAAGGAAAGTGCCACAGAAACATACAGCCCCAAAACGTGCTCTGCACGTTTTGGGGCAACGGTGAAATCGTGAGGTAAGAGCTCACGGCGCTTCATGGTGACATGGGCGCGGGTAAACCCCACCCGAAGCAAGATCGCTCGATTCGTCCTGAGCCCGCTCAGGACCGGACGGCCCGTCCGAATGAGCCACATCGCACCGAGGCGTGCGGTGACGTACGCCCCAGAGAGATGGTCGCCGACTACAGAATCCGGCTTATAGGCGTACTTCGCACTTCTCGCCAGCCATAGAGCCCGAAGGGCTCGAGCGTACCGCAGCGCGCGTAAGCGCGCGAGGAACGCTCTTATAGGCGTACTTCGCACTTCTCGCCAATTTCCGGACATGGCTCGGTTTTGGCAAGGGCTCGTAGGCGTTATTGCAGCGATCGCATTGGTCAGCCTCGCGATCATCGTGATCCATTTCCGCGACGCCGGCGGAACGTTCGGTTTGGATGGGAGCTCCGATCGCACGCAGCCGGGGGTCTTTCACGTCACCGCCGTTAAGCCGCCGGCTTCAGGCGCGGGCGTGCGCGCGGGGGACACCTTACGGTACGATCCAAGCCCCGCGAACGTGTTGAAGCTCTCCAGCACCGCGCCGGGCGACCGGATAGTGTTTCACGACGGAACGCGAGACGTCGTTTTAACGGCGACTGCCGCGAGTAAACTAAGCACGACGAACGTCGCGTTCTTAATTACGTTCCTTCTTGCGAAGCTCGCCTTTGTCGCGATGGCGATTCTGATCATCTGGCGTAAAGCAGACGATCCCGCGGCGCGAGCGCTCGCAGTCTTTCTCGTTGCCTTCGGTGCTGCAATCGACTTCGACCCAGTGATCTTCCGAGCGCTGCCGCTGCGCGCAGCCGCGCTGCTGCTCAACCAAATCTTCGTCGCACTCACGGCCGTGGGCGTGTACGCGTTTTCGTGTTATTTCCCTCAGACGGCCGATCGCGGCTTCCGGCAATGGATGCGCCGGCTCTTACCGGCCCTTACCGTCGTTATCGCGGCCGTCGCCCTCGGCGCCGTCGTCGTCGATTACGCCCGCGGGGGCGTGGGGTCGGGTCTTGGATCCACATACGTGCTCCTCTATCTCGCAACCGTCGGCGCAGCGATCGTTTCGCTGATGCTCTCGTATCGAAACGCAAGCGCCGGAGAACGGGCGCGCATGCGGTGGGTGCTGGGAACGTTTGCCGTGGGTTTATCCGGTATCGTCCTCCTGTTGTTGGCAGCAATCGTGGGCGTAAACCCCAATGACGCGCAGCCGCTCGCGCTGACGATTATCACGATCCCATTCGGTCTCGCCTACGTGATCCTGCGCCATCGGGTCCTCGACATCACGTTCGTCGTAAATCGCGCCCTGGTCTATTCGATCGTTTCGGTGATCGTCGTCGGCGCGTTTATTATCTTCGAGTGGCTGCTCTCGCACCTCGTCGAAAGCAATTCGCGCACTTCCGTCCTCTTGCAACTCGGAGGCGCGCTCGCGCTTGGGCTCTCGGTTCGCTTCGTGCACGCGCGCGTCGACGCGCACGTCGACGACTTCTTCTTCCGCGATCGTCATTTGGCAGAAGAGGCTATCCGCCGGTTCGCGCAAGAAGCAGCGCTGATCACCGATGCCGACGTGCTGGTTAAACGCACGGTCGAAGTCGCACAGCGCAACGCGCGATTGACCGGCGCCGCATTTTACGCCCGGCGCAACGGCCTCTACCTCGCGCTCTATTCCACGCTTCCGAATGCGACCGCGCTCGACGAAAACGACGAGGCGGTGCTGGCCATGCGCACGTGGCATAACCCCGTGCACGGACAAGCGTTTATGGATTCCCGTCTCTGCGGCGACGACGCGTTCCCGATGATGGTACGCGGACAGCTCGCCGGCTTTCTGGCGTGCGGTACGAAGCTTTCTCACGAGTCGCTCGCGCCCGACGAACGCGACGCCCTGCGCGTTCTGGCGCGCGACGCGGGCATCGCACTGGACTCGCTGCGGATTGCCCGAATCGAGGCAGAGCTCGCCTTCCTCAGCGCCGACGGCGAGCTGCCGCCAGCGGTGCGGCTGCGCCTTTCGTCGCTGGTGGCGCCGCAAGACCGCGCGCAACCGGCGGGGCCGCCCGTACGTTCTAGCCAATGATATGGGAGACAACCGCTCAGGAGCCACCGTGAACGAACAACGCTTTACCCCCGAAATGACCGTCGACCAAGCCTTCGCGCTGCATGCCGGAGCGCGCCGCGTCTTCGCGCGTTTCCATCTCGGCGGATGCTCGAATTGTGCCATTAGCGAAACCCACACCATCGCGGGGATCAGCGAAGATTACGGCATTCCGCTTCCGATGCTGCTCGAGGGATTGAACGCACTCTTCGACGGCAGCGCGCTGAGTGTTGGCGACAAGGTGCGCATTCCGGACGAGATTCGCGCAAAGATTCCGCAGCTTGCAAGCGTGCCGGAAATCGGCGAGATCACGAGCGTCGAGAACGGCGCCTACATGGCGGAATTCGGCGACGTGCGTCTGCAGGGCTTAGCGGAAGATTTCGTTCCGGTCGAAGCGAGCGCTACAAAAGCGTAAGGGCGCTCGGCGCCCTTATTTCAAAGGGCGCCGCTCGGCGAAGCCTTCGTCGGTTCCGTGCCAATGCTCGACCGCGCTCTCGCCTGCTTTCCAGCATAGGTAGACGGCTTCGCCGCCTCGGGTCGACGGGAAGTCGACGGTTCCCAAATCGATGTCTTTCACGATGCATCCGTACGACTCGATCCGGTGGATCAAGCGCACGATCTCGCTTTTCAGATCGCCGAACCTCGGCGGCGGAAACGGGGAACGCGGCGTGGCAAGGCGCGTGCCAGGGAGGCTCGCGTTGCTGCGCAGGGCCGGGTCGTTCTCGAGCAGCTTGATGGCCAGGTCGCGCCGCTTCTCCAGAAGCTCCTCGACCAAGGGCGCGAGCTTCGGGATGAGGGCGTTGGCCCGTTCAGGCGAAAAGAACTTCATGCTCGTTAAACGCTCCCTCTGCCCATGGTGACGGCTCCGCGCGTCGTCTTCGTCGCCGGCCTTTCCGGAGCCGGGAAGAGTCAAGCGATGAAGACCTTTGAAGACTTGGGCTTTTACTGTGTTGAACACCTTCCTCCGGCTGCGCTAGATCAAACATTGCGCGTGCTGGACGAAGCCGGCATCGACGATGTCGCGGTCACGCTCGACTCGCACGGCGACGACGCCTTGGGCGATGCACTGCAAGCCATCGACCGCGCCGCGAAGAGCCGCGACGTTTCGCTCGTTTACATGGAGGCGCGCAACGACGCGCTGGTCCGGCGTTTCAGCGAAACGCGCAGGCGCCATCCCTACGCGGCGGTCGGTTCGCTTCGCGACGCAATCGCCGCAGAACGCGTCGCGCTGCTGCCGCTGCGCGAGCGAGCCACGATGGCGATCGACACGACGACCCTGAACCACGGCGATCTGAAAGAACGGCTGGCGGCCTCCTTCACACCGGGCGACGGCTCCTCGCTCGCCGTCACGCTGGTACCCTTCGGCTTCAAATACGGCCTGCCGCTCGACCTCGATCTGCTCTTCGACGTGCGCTTCCTGCGCAATCCGAACTACGACGACATGCTTCGGCCGCTTACCGGAGACGATGCTCGCGTGGCGGCCTTCATCGAGGCCGACGCAGCATGTGAGCCGTTCGTGGCGAAATTGATCGACGTCATGGACTTTTTGATCCCGAGGTATATAGCCGAAGGGAAGGCGCAATTGACGATCGGGATCGGCTGCACCGGCGGCCGTCATCGCTCCGTTTATGTTGCCCGGCGTCTGTTCGAACACTTCGCGCGCAACGAGCGGCTTGCGCCGGCGCTGGATCCGCGGGACGTGGCACGCTGATGCGCTCGCGCGTCATGAAGCCCTTGCAGTGGCTGCTCCCCGGCATCGGCGTCAAGCGCTGGCTGCTGCTTGCACTCATCGGATGGGTGGTGCTCATTAACGGGGTCGACCGCTGGTTTCTCGCGGAGGGGGCGACCTTTCCGTTCAACGAGATCGTCGACAACCTCGTCAACGACTATTTCTCGCCGTCGTATCTCACCTACATCTTCGTTACGATCGGCGCGGTCCTCATCGTCGTTGGAACGCGGCAGTGGTTTGCGTCGATCGTGCGAGCTGCATCGAGCGGCGGGAACGCGCGTCTGATCGACACGCTGATGGGCCGACGCTTGGAGCAAGGCTACAACATCGTCGCGATCGGCGGCGGCACCGGGCTTTCCACATTGCTGCGCGGACTCAAACGCCGCACCCGGAATTTGACGGCCATCGTTACGGTAAGCGACGACGGCGGTTCGTCGGGACGCCTGCAGAAAGAACTCGGCGTCTTGCCGCCCGGCGACGTACGCAACTGCCTCGTCGCGCTTGCCGACGACGAAGCGCTCGTGACCGATCTCTTCCGCTACCGTTTCGAAGAGGGTGAAGGCCTCATCGGACATTCGTTCGGGAACTTGTTTCTCGCAGCCATGACCGGCATCACCGGGAATTTCGATAAGGCGATCAAAGAGTCGAGCCGCGTGCTCAACATCGTCGGCCGTGTGCTGCCCGCGACCCTTTCGATCGTGCGTCTCTGCGCCGAACTCGACGACGGCACGATCGTCGAAGGCGAATCGAATATCCCAAAGGCGCTGCGCCCGATTCGGCGCGTCTTCTTCGATCCGCCGCAAGTTGCGCCGCTCGATGAAGCGCTCGAAGCCATCCGTAAAGCCGACGCGATCGTCCTGGGACCGGGATCGCTCTTCACGTCGATTCTCCCGAACTTCTTGATCGCGCAAATCACCGAAGAAGTCGCACGCGCGCGCGGCGTGAAGATCTACGTGTGCAACGTCATGACGCAGCCGGGAGAAACGACGAACATGACGGCGGCGCAGCACGTCGAGGCGCTCTTCGACAACGCGGGCGCGCGCGTCTGCGAATACGTCGTCGTCAACGACGAGCCTCCCCAAAAGCTGCGGCAGACGTATGCGGAGGAGGGTCAGGTTCCGGTGACGCCCGACATCGACCGCATCGAAGCGATGGGCTTAGACGCCGTCAAGGCCGACATGATCAGCGAAAACGAAAAGGTGCGCCACGATTCCGACCGGCTTGCGGAAGTCGTGATCGACGTGATCGAGCGCGCCGTTGCCGAGCGCGCGACGTTCGTAAAACCGGCGAGCGCGTATGCTAAGGCTGCGGTGGCTGCATCGAGACGTTGAGCGTGAACGGCTTCCCGGGCTCGGCATTCGAACTGGCCGATACGTCGGAATAGCCCTTGGCGCGCACGACGTAATCGACGATGCCGCTGGGCACTTTGGCGATCGTGAACGCACCGTTTGCGTCGGTCGTCGTCGTAAGGACGGTATCCACGATAACGGTCGCGTTCGCGATCGGCTGGTGCGTGGTAGCGTCGAGCACCTGACCCTGCATGCTGGAAAATTGCGTCCCAGGCGGCAAATCGCCGTTGTCGCACCCCGCCAATGTGACGGCAAATGCAATGCCGGCGACGAAAGCTCGAACGACGTTTCTCATACTCATCAAACGTTCTATCGCGTAGGTCCGTCACCTCGTTACATGGAAGCGAGCCGCTCATGTCCACGACCGTTCCGAGCGACCGGGCTACCGGTCCCCAATACTGCGAAAACGCTCTAGCTGCAATCGGCCACACGCCGCTGGTCAAGCTGAACAAGGTGACCGACGGCGCCGAGTGCCTGGTCCTCGCCAAAGTCGAGTACGTGAACCCCGGCGGCAGCGTGAAGGATCGCCCCGCTGTTGCCATGCTCGACGAAGCCGAGCGGACCGGGCAGCTGAAGCCGGGCGGAACGATCGTCGAGCCCACGAGCGGTAACACGGGTTCGGGCTTGGCCATGGCCGCCGCCATTCGCGGCTACCGGTGCATCCTCGTGATGCCGGACAAGATGTCGAAAGAAAAGATCGACTTGCTCAAAGCCTACGGCGCGGAAGTGGTGGTCACGCCGAGCAACGTGCCATCGGATTCGGCCGAATCCTACTACGGCGTCGCGAACCGGCTCTCGTCCGAGATCCCGGGCGCGTTCCAGCCGAACCAGTTCCACAATCACCACAATCCCGACGCGCACTACCGCTCGACCGGGCCGGAGATTTGGGAGCAGACGCGCGGCACGATCACGCACTTCGTCGCGGGCATCGGTACGGGCGGAACGATTTCCGGAACCGCGCGCTACCTGAAGGATCAAAACCCCAAAGTGCACGTCGTAGGCGCTGATCCCGAAGGGTCGATCTACTCCGGCGATACACCGCGCTCGTATGCCGTCGAAGGCATCGGCATGAACTACCTACCGGAAACCGTCGATCTAAAGGTGATCGACGAAGTCGTGCGCGTTTCGGATCGTGAGTCGTTTTTGATGGCGCGACGCATCGCGCGCGAAGAGGGACTGCTCGTCGGTGGTTCTTCGGGAACCGCTGCGGTTGCAGCCGTGAAACTTGCCAAGACGTTGCCGAAAGACTCCATCGTCGTCGTCGTCTTTCCAGATTCCGGACGCGGCTACATGTCGAAAATCTTCAACGATGAGTGGATGATCGCAAACGGCTTCCTTTCCGAAGGCAAACGTAAAGCAACCGTCGGCGACGTGTTGCGCGGCAAGACGCCGCTGCCACCGATGATTACCGTCAAACCCGACGACATGGTCAAGCGCGCGCTGGATTTGCTGCGCGAATACGAAATCTCGCAGATTCCGGTCGTTTCCGGACACGAGATGGTCGGCAGCATCAACGACGTGGGCGTAATGCAGGCCGTCTTCGATCGATCCGACATCATCCATCGCCCGGTCAGCGACGTGATGGGGCGCCCGTTCCCGCAGCTCGAGCAGTTCGCGGAGATCGAACAAGCCTATAAACTCTTGACGCTTGCAAATCCCGCGGTGGTCGTCACCGATGACGGCGAACCGATCGGCGTGCTCACGCGTCAGGACATCATCAGCTTCCTTTCCATCGTGTAACCGTGCCAGCGGCGGCGGTGCATTACGCGGTGCGTGCCGAATGCGGTCGCGCGCCGTGTGCCCTTCCGCTGCACGCACAGGTCCGCTTTTTAGGCGGCAATCCGACACCCGTTCCGCCGCTCTACACGCAGATACGACTGTCTATCGAACCGGCGCCCGGCGTCATGCCGGCCGTCCGGTGGATGTCGTTGAATCCTTCGATCGTCGCCGTGCGCCGGGAAACGCCGTTTCAGCACACGTTACAAATGCCGGGTGATACCGCGGCGACTCCCGCCCCCGACCTTCTGCAATCGTTCGTCGTTCCCAAGAAACGCGGCGAAACCATCGTCGTCGCGGAAATCGGCGCGCCGGTAAACGAACGCATTGAAATCCCCGTCTATTCGAGCGGTAACGATGACACATGGTCGCCGCCTCACACGACGGCAAATTCGCACCTCACGGTCAAACCGATCGGCGGATCGACGCAGGCAGTCACGTTCAACGCGCGCATCGCTTACGCAGATCCAGTAACGTCGACCTACGGCACCGCGTCGAAGCTCTTCACGGAAATGCCGTGGCCTAAAGGTACCGGCGGTTTCTTTCAAAGCTTCGGCAGCGTTCGGGTCGACGTCTCGCCGCGCCCGTATCGGCCGCCCGCGGTTACATGGCGTATCTACGGCACGGCCGCCACGCTCGCGCAACAACACTTCGGCGCTTTTGGATTGGCCGATACCGCCATCTTACACGGCGTCCGACCGGGAACGTCCAGCCTGCAGGCACACGTCGGCGCTCCCCTCAATCGCGATTTCTCGATCCCTATCGTCACCTATGCCACGCTCGTCCTACCCTGCCACCGTGGCGTGCGATTTGCGCCCGACGGTACGCTGACGTTTACGACCGATCGGCAGCGCAGCGACCTCTTCGCCGACTGCACGAGCGTGTGGGTGCCCCATGGCGGCATCTTGCTGACTAATGGGAACGACCCCAAGCGAGCCGCCGCGCGAGGTGCATATCGAGGACCGCAGTTTCCGGATCTCACGGTATCGGCATGGCGCAACGCATTCACCGTCCTCGACGCGAAGCGCTACGACAACGCGATCGAGCCCTGCGCCGCGCCCGAATCGCCTGGCGTCGAACGCATTCTGTACGGCTGCACGACCATGCCCGCGCGCACGCTGCTCTTTCGCACGAGCGACGGCCACTACGTGAAATGGCTCATCCAAAACGGCAACGGTCTCTTCGTTCTCGCAGGCCCGTATGAGGTTCTTTCGAAGCAATCAGCGCCATGAAATTCAGCACGAAAGCGATCCACGTCGGCCAGGAGGCCGACCCGGCGACCGGCGCGACCATCGTTCCCGTCTATCAGACCTCGACGTACACGCAAGACGCCGTCGGCGAACACAAAGGCTTCGACTACAGCCGTACGATCAATCCGACGCGCCTCGCGCTCGAAAAGCAGCTCGCATCTCTCGAAGGGGCCGAGTACGGCTACGCGTTTGCGAGCGGCATGGCCGCGACCGCTGCGGTGCTGAATCTGCTTCAGGCCGGCGATCACGCCGTCGTCACCGACGACCTCTACGGGGGAACCTATCGGCTCTTCACACGGGTGCTCGAACGCTACGGCTTGGAATTCACCTACGTCGACATGAGCGATCTCGCCGCCGTGCGCGCCGCGATCAAGCCGAATACGAAGCTCTTCTGGATCGAAACACCGACGAATCCGCTGCTCAAGCTGATCGACATTGCAGCCATCGTTTCGATGCGTAAAGCCGGGCAAGTGGTCGTCGTCGATAATACGTTTGCATCTCCATACTTCCAACAGCCGCTCGCGCTGGGCGCCGACGTCGTCGTTCACTCGACGACGAAGTACATCGGCGGACACTCCGACGTGGTCGGCGGCGTCGCCATCACGAACGACAAAGCAATCGCCGACAGCATCAAGTTTCATCAAAACGCCATCGGGGGCGTTCCCGGGCCGCACGATGCATGGCTCACGATGCGCGGAGCGAAGACGCTCGCGTTACGGATGCGCCAGCATGCGCTCAACGCGCAAACGGTCGCGGAGTTCCTGGAGGCGCACCCGGAAGTCGACCGCGTCTTTTATCCGGGGCTTGCGTCGCATCCGCAACACGAACTCGCGAAGCGCCAGATGAGCGGCTTCGGCGGCATGGTCTCCTTCGTCCTGAAAGGGCCGCAATCGCGCGCGCTCGCGTTTGCAAACACGCTAAAATACTTCAGCTTGGCCGAGAGTCTCGGCGGCGTGGAATCGCTGATTTGCCATCCGGCGCGCATGACGCACGGCTCCATCCCGAAGGAAGACCGCGAGCGCCGCGGGGTTACCGACGGACTGCTGCGCCTTTCCGTCGGCATCGAAGACGTCGAGGATCTGCTGGACGATCTACGTTCGGCCTTAGCCGCGCCCGAACTCGCGAACGTCTAGTAGTCGCGGCCGGCCGGGTATGCGACGGCGGTACAATCTGCGAGTTGCGCGCGCGCCGTCTGGTCGCTGATCTCGCCGACTTGCGCCATCGAGATAAGCGCGACGCCACGCTGCCCGTCGACCCAAATATACATGTAGGCCTTCGTCGCGTAAAACCCCGTGCCCCAGACGGCCGTCATATAAAGCGCGGGCATGCCGTTCTTTAATGTCGTGTGCTGCTTGTCACGGAACGTGACGCCGCTGAACTGCGTGCGCATTTGTTGTTCGAACACGTCATCGAACCCGTTCAAATTTTGTTCGTAGGACTCTTGTTCGATCAAGATCCGTTTCGGCCGCGTCGGGTCGGGGACGGCCCACGCCGCAACGATTTGCGCATCGGTCGTTAAGGCATTCAACGGCAGCTTCCGCTGACCGATCGGAACGTAATTCGCAGGCGCGCGAAAATGCATCGCGGGATCGTCGTACGTCTGCAAGTCGGGCGTCGGCTTCGGCAACGTCACCTGTTGCGCCGCCGCCGAAAGCGGAAGCGCTGCAGCAAGGGCAACGCACAAAAGGAAGCGTCGAATCATTTAGTCCTCGTCCAAAACGGCGGAAAGCGCGGGCATGGAGACCGCGTACCGGTACCCGACGTTGCGGTGATCGTCGTCGAATTCCTCGTGGCGGACCTCCAGGCCGAGCTCGCGCATCCGCTCGGCCATCAGACGCGCGCCGATGTCGAGACCATACTCGTCACGCCGCCCGCAGTCGATGTAACGCAGGCGCAGCTCCCCGAGTTCCCCGCCGCGATGCGCGATCCGTTCGACGGGATCGAACGAAAGCCAGCGCGCAAACACCTCTTCGCGCAGTTCGCCGGTGCGCAGATCGAACGGCAGATCGAGATCGAAGGCCGTTGCCGAGCGCGGCGAGTAGGCCGCCGCGTAGCCAAGCATTTCGATCGTATGAAAGTCGCTTTGGGCGGGCTTGTTCTTCTGTTCGAAGGCCTCGACGAACGCGCGGATCGAGAAATTAAAGCGCTCGAGCGTGCGCTGCACGTGCGGAAACGCCGGCGGATGGGCGTATTGAAAGTACGAATCTCCGCTGTGAGAGGCTACTGCGGCGAACGTGCCGGGATGCTCCATCACCAGATGCATCGATCCGAAGCCGCCGGACGATTTTCCAAGCACCGCTCGGCCGCCGGCGCGCGGAATCGTGCGATACGTGCGATCGACGAACGGAATGACCTCCTCGACGGCGTAGGTCGCGTAGTTGCCGTTGTGCACGGAATCGACGTATTGAGAACCGCCCAAGCGCGTCCATCCGTCGACAATTGCGACGATGACCGGACGCATCGTTCCTTCTCGGATAAGGCGGTCCGCCCACTGGACGACGTTGGTTTCCCACGCTCGTCCGGCAATCAAACCGAGCGCGCTGCCCGTGTAGCCGTGCAGCACGTACAAGACGGGATAGCGGCTGGAGGCGTCCGCATCGTATCCGGGCGGCGTGTAGACCGGGATGGGTCGCACGTGCGCATCGCCCAACGCGTTCCCACGCAGCGCCTCGCTTTCGAGCTTTTCCAGATGCAGGCGCCCCGAAAGACCGAGGAGCTCCCCGTACGTCATTTCCATCGGCGGCGCACTTCGACGTAAGGGGCCGCAGTACCGGGCGCGAAGCACCGCTCGATGCATGCCTGCTTGATGCTCCTCGGGCTCCTGTGGAGCACCTGGCACACCTCGGCGATCGTTCACGATCGCGGCGTCCCGGAATTTACCGTCGACGGCAAGCCGTACTTCGTGTACGGCGCCGCGTTCTTCTACGAACGCACGCCGCGCGACCAATGGCGCAGCGATCTCGAACGCTATCGCGCGATCGGCATTAATACGATCGATCTGTACCTCATTTGGAACTGGCACGAGCCCGATGCGACGACGATCGACTTCGACGGGCACACCAACCCGCGCCGCAACCTGCGCGCGCTCTTTTCGATCATCCACGAACTCGGATTCAAAGTGATCGTGCGGCCCGGCCCCGTGATTCGCAACGAATGGCGCAACGGCGGCTATCCGGCGTGGTTGCTGGAGCGTCCCGCCTATACTATGCCGTTGCACGACGTGCTCGAAGGCCGCTATCCGGCGACCGCGACGTTGCAAAACGCCCACGCCGACCAGGCCGCGCAAGAGTGGCTGCACAACCGCACGCATTTGACGTACGCGGCGCGCTGGCTTCACGACGTTCTTACCGCGATCGAGCCCTGGTCGCATGACGTGATCGCGATCGCGCTCGATGACGATCAGGGCGCCTACATCGACAACGATACCTGGCCTGCGCCGCATTGGCACCGCTACATCGACTGGTTGAAGAGCACGGTGCAATCAGCTGTCGGAACCCGCGTGCCGCTCTTTATCAACACGTACCAGATGAAGGTAACCGCGGCTTCACCCGTGTGGGCGTGGGGAAACTGGTACCAAAGCGACGCGTATCGCATCGGCGAACACGATCTTTCGCAGCTTGCGTTTTCGACCGGCTTATTGCAGACGCAACCGGGGATGCCGGTAATGGCGAGCGAGTTTCAAGCCGGCTGGCTGCAAGGCGCTGACGAAGTGCGTCCGCGCGCCGCTGCGCCCGAAAATACCACGCTGGCATTGCACGAACTCGTACAGAGCGGCGCTCACGGCGTCGTCAATTTTCCGCTGCAGGACACGCTCAATCCGGCCGGCTGGGAGGCGCCGTGGGCGAACTGGTTCTACGCGTGGGATGCCGCCTTTACGCTTCAGGGCACCGCTGCGGCACGTTATGCGCCGACCGCGGCATTCGGCGATCTCGTTCGCCGGCACGGTACGCTGCTCGCGTCGATGCAGCCGAAATTCGACGCCAGCATCGCGTGGCTCGGAAGTGCCTACGATCCTTCGGTGATGACCAATGCGCGGTTTGCCGCGCTGGCCGATGCTACGATTGCCGCGCAACAGCGCTGCCGCGCGCTCGCGCTGACCTGCCGGCTCGTCGATATCCGCTATGACTCGCTTGCTGATCTGCGCAGCGTACGAGCGCTCGTCGTGCCGCAAATACTTGCACCTTTGCGTTTCGAAACGCAGACGGCCGCCAAGCTTCGTGCGCTGCGCGAGAGCATCGCGATCGGGCCGACCGTCGATGCGATTCGCGCGCGAACGCATTCCAGCACGGGTGGTATTCGCGATGCGGCGCTGCTCGTGAACGCAAGCGGAAAGCATGCACTGCTCGATGTGTTTAATCCGTCGGAACATGCGCGTGCGATTGCAGCAACGACGCTGCATATAGACGGACGGAACATCCACGTTCCCGCGTTCGTGCTACCGCCGGGTGGCGCGATCGACGTCGGCTTACATCGCGCCGGAAGCACCATTCTCAAGACACCGCATTTCGATTCCAACGCGATCCCCGTGACCGCGCATGCGTTCGTGCCGGGCAGCGGACCGCCGTTTCGTGCGGTGCCGCCTGGACGTGCCATCGCCTATGCATTCGACGCCTTCCGCGACGGCAGTTCGACCTTCGTGCTGGACAACGGCCGCGTGCGCGCGATCGTATCGGCGGATGCCGGCGCGCGTTCGTTCGTGTTCGAAGATCTCGCGACGCATCGCAACGTCTTTACGCCGATCGGCGCCGCGCGCGACGACGTTGCTACGCCCCCCTCACCGTCACCGCGCGATTACATCGCGCCCTACACGCATCCGTTTCCCGCCGGGACCTTCAACCGGCATTACGACTGTCGCGTCACTTCGACCGGCGTGCGAGCAGAACTTACGTGTTCGTACACCGCACCGGATCTTGCAGCAACGCCCGTGCGCTTCGAAAAGACGTTCTCGCTCGCGCCGAACGCGACGTCGCTCGTCGTGAAAGTGGTCGCGAACGCACCCGCGCGCTCGATCTCGGCGGTCGCCTCGGGCACCCCGGGCAAGCCGTACGACCGGCTAGACGTTCCGTTCGGCCCGGGCGCCACGCGCTGGATCACGTTCCCGATACAAGGACCCCCGACCGTCAGCGCGAATCGGGGCGGGTCACTCTAGGGGAAGTGGCGGAACGGCAGACGCAGCCGCCTCAAAAGCGGCCGGGGCAACTCGTGTGGGTTCAAATCCCACCTTCCCCACCAATTTTCGTGCTTGGACTTTCCCGAAAACGCTTCGACTGTCAACGCACTGCTAACGGGTGCGGGTGAAATGAGCTATCCACTTGCACGTTTTGCGGCCCCGGCGAGGGCGGCATCGAGGCGAGCGGCGGCGTCCTTTTTCATGGCCGCCGTAACGTGCGCGTAAACATCCGCCGTCGTTGAGATCGTCGAGTGCCCGAGTGCGCTCGAAACCGTCTTCAGATCAACGCCGGCAGCGAGCGCCATCGACGCGAATGAATGGCGGAGGTCATGCAGACGAATTGCCGGCAATTCCAACCGCTTTAGTTCGCGTCGAAACGCCGTTCCAAACGTATTAGGGACCCACGGTTCGCCTAACCGCTCGAATACGAGCGCGTCTGCCGTCGGGCGACCGAGACCCAGGGACAAGAAACGCTCAGCCTGCTCCATACGATGGCGCCGCAGGCGGTCGACCACGAAACGCGGGATGCTAACAGTCCTTCGCGAGCGTTTCGTCTTTGGATCTTTGAAACGCGTTGCCTTCGTTGCGCGCTCGAGCGAACGCTGAACGGTGAGGAGCCCCGCATCGAGGTCGACGTCGGACCATTTTAGCGCGAGCAGTTCGCCCCGCCGGAGCCCCGTGCCCAATGCCGTCACGATCGCGGCTCCAATGTGCGAGCCTTCAAGTAATTCGATCATCCGCGCGCCAGCCGCCGCGTCGAGCGCCTGCATTTCGCGCCTCTCTACGCGAGGAGCGTCGACAAACTCGCACGGATTAACGGGGATCATTCGGTGACGAACAGCGCGGTTAAGCGCCGTGTTCAGCGTGGAATAGATATGCCGCACCGTGCGATCGCTCAGGCGCCCCGTCTTTCGTCCCTTCGGGGCGCTCGTCGACCAACGAGCCTTGGCGGTTTCAACGTGCGTCGCGCGCAAATCCACTAGTCGGATTGCACCAAGCGCGGGGATGATATGCTGCTCGACGTGGTTCTTGTACGCGTGGAGTGCGAGCGCCGAAACGGTCCCCTCCGCAGTCGTCAGCCAATTCGTTAGGTACTGCTCAACCGTAATACGGTCATCCGCCGGCGCAATGCCTTGACGTAATTCCTCCGCCTTACGCGTGAACCACGCAACCGCGTCCCGCTTCGTTGCGAATCCAGACTTGATCTTCTGCTTGCGCTTTTCGCCCGGAGCAGTCGGAAGATCGTAAAGCACCGACCATGTGGTGGCCGTGCGAATCGCGCCGGTCTTCTTATCCCGGTATGTGCGCCGTTTGAAATGCCCTCGCATCGCTACTTACCTCCGAACGAGCGGAAAATACCACGACCAAGCTTGCCGAACGCGCGCCAGAAAACGTGCTGCGCCCCACGCCGAACAATTTTCTCGGGATTGCCCGAAGCAATCGCCTCGACATCGCCAAGGGCGCTCCCCGCGCGATACATGGCGCCGCGCGCCTTGCCGAGACTCATTCCGCTCGCGACCGCGGCGCCGGCAGCGAGCGCGCTCAGATCTGTAACGGGCGCGCCGTCGGTCCGCTTGGGCCAGGACGCTGCAAGAACGTCGGCGGCGCAGTCGAGCGCCGTATTCTCGATGACCGCGACGTTTATCTGCGTTTCACGAATAACGTCCAGGTTGCGCGCATGCGATACGACGGCGACCTCGACGGTTAGTTCCGACGTCTTCGCAATTGCCGCGACGATCGCCGCGCGCAGCATGTTTGCATCTTCGGGCTTAAGCGACGCGAGAAACGCCTTGGCCTTGGAACCATCTGTGGTCGGAATCATACCGCTCCCTCTGCGACCTTGCGCCGCTGTTGCATTTCTGATTCAATTTCGCTCAGCGCCTCACGCTCACGCGCGGCTGCATCGCCAATCTGCTCGCCATATTCGCGAAGCTCGGCCTCTTTAACACCTTGCGGAGTGGCATGCGTGAGGCTCATGGCGCGCACGACGTTCCCGTCCATCATCATCGGCGCCATGCCGACGAAGTACGCCGTGCCATCGCGCGGGTCCAGGTGCGCTATCGGCACGCCGGTCGCGACTTTCAGACTGAGGCCCGCTTCGACCGCCCGTTCGCAGAATTCAAAATCCTCGCCGTGGGCACGGCGCGGCGTAAACGGATCAGGTCCAACGCGACGAAGCGCGCTCTCTCGCATGAGTACGAAGTGAAAGCCTGCGCGTTCGATTGGTATGAGGTCGCCCTGCCGACAATCGACGCCCATCTTCGGAAAGCTTTGCAGGTCATTCGCGTTACGGAATGCCGCCGGCCCGGCATACGGCGTGCGGTTTCCAAAAAGGCCGAACACAACGTCTGTCGCGCGGTCCTTCCGTAACCCGTCGACGAGAATCTGAACGGTGCCCTGCTGCCACCACGCGTCGTCGTCGATCCACAAGATGAACCACTCGCGCGGCGTAAACGCGAGTGGATTCGCGTCGATCGCGCTCAGCGCGCTGCGCGCAAGCCAGTTTCGCGCCTCGACCACGGGCTTGCGCCCGATCGTGCAAAAGAGCGCATCGAAGCCACGCAGCGTCTCACGAAGGGCAAGCTCCGTTTCGTAGGTGATCTGCCCGCGGGTCGGCATGCAGACGATCAGCGCGTCTTTGTCGATACGCGGCTTGTGTTGCGCCTCGTCTTTTGCGAGGCAGCAGACTTTGTATTTGCGTCCGCTTCCACACGGACACGGCGCGTTACGGCTGGTCTGCATATTGCCCTTCCGCGCCCTGCGCGAGCGCATCCATGACCTGTTTCGTTACATCGTCAGCAATTTGACGGACAGTCGGGAGCTTTTCACCAAGCGGAGGCGCGGGAAGCGTAACGCCGAGCCGCCGCGCACGCCGCTCCAGTCGCTCCTGTAATTCCAAAATCGCGTTGGCTAAACGCTCGAGCCGTCGCTCACACCGTCCGATCGCGTCGGGGAATTGCGCGACCTTCTCATCGGCCCCCGTCGTGCCAACAAAATCGAGAACTTCGGGAGCGCGCATCCGCCGCTCCATTCTCTCCGCGACGTCGGGAAACCGGACGAGGTTCGATGTCTCACTCGACCCGGAATGTGGTACTGTAACTCTTGCCATGAGAAATTAACCCTTTCTTTTGGCCCTGGCTTCTCGCGTACGCAACACGCGGGGAGCCTCTTGTTTTATTCGCCCTTGAGGAGCCGCGCTTCGATCGCGTCGAGCGACTTCGTTTCGAGCAGCACTCGCTTCGCCCGCAACAGCCGATAGAGGCCGTAGTCGAGCGCAAGCGGGTCGCGCCGCCGCGAACGCGTGAGGACTAAGCCCCGACGCTCGGCCATCCGCCGCAGTCGATTCTCGCGCACCTTCTCTTCGAGGGTCATGCCCTGAACTATACCATAAGCTATGCTGGAAGAAAAGCCGGCGGTCCCTGAACCGGAGCAACATTAGAACATCCCCGCGCGCAGTGCGTGGCTGATCGCGGCTCCGCTTCCCAGGGGAACGCCGTCACTCACCGGCGAGAGTACGGTTCGAACGGTTCCGGTGCCATCTGCGACTACCGAAGCGCCAGACGAAAATGCTCCAGCGTATGCAAACGCCTTCTGCGCCACCTGAGCAATCGCAATAGCGAACGCGTCGACCCGATCGTCATGGCGCGCCGCAGGGAACGCGTATAGCTCCTCCTCGAAGGCGCCAAGCCACGACGCGTGCGCCGGAAGCAACACCCGCCCCGCCTCGAAGTGAGGGGTCAACGATTCCATGCGCTCGATCTTCGACTTCCCGCCCGTCTTTACGAGGATTACAGGAATGCCGGACTCCCGCTTTAGCGACTGCACGAGCTGCGTGCCGGCGCTCGCGTCCTCGACGTACACGAAGACCGGAACGCTTAAGTCTTTCCAGCGGGCGTAGTGCTCCTTAAGCGCCCGAACGAGATCCGGGAATTCAATCCGCTTCGCCCAGACGTCCAGGAGATACGACTCGACAGAAGACGCCGGAACGCCCACTGCGGCGATCGCGCTATTGTCGTTTCGCTTCTCGGCTTTTGCTGCGCAGTCGACGCCGAGCACAATTTTCTTAAATGCCGGCAACGAACCGGGCGTATAGCGCGGAAACCACGCGCGCTGAACGAAGCGCCCCTCGGGAGGCACCGGCGCGCCCTGGTATTGGCACGCGAAGGCGAGACTGCCAACCTCCGACTTGCGCTTGCGCAGAACGTCAACGGGCCAACGCTCTGGCCATAGGGCGTCGCCCTCCGCGCGCCCTAGCGGGTCATTTTCGCGCGCCAGCGCCGGCAAGTCGACGAATGTCCACTCCATCGCGCTTGCGCCTTCACGCAGACGACCGATAAGGTCATCCTCCGCCCATCGTGTTGCGATCAACACCTGCACGCCGTTGGGCTCCAGACGCGTCGACGATATCTCGCGGTACCACGCCTCGTCATCTTGCCGCGACGTCAGCGTGCCAGCATCCGGCTGGACGTCATCGAACAAAATCGCTTCAGCGCGGAAGCCCGTGAGTTGCCCATCGCGACCGATCGCGCGAACGCCGCCGCCCTCGGACGTTTCCCATTCTTCGAGCGCCTCGCCGGAGAGGCGACACTCGAACGGCCACGCCGGATTCTGCAGCATACCGCGCACGGCACGACTGTTGCGGCGCGCCAACGCCTGATTTCCCGACAGCGCAAGGACGCGACGTTTCGGGTCGCGACCAATGAACCACGCAACGAACGCCTGCGTCAGCGACGATTTGCCGTGACCGGGCGGCGCGGTGATTGCAAGGCGCGTGATTGCGCCGCTTTCGATGCGTTCAAGATGGCCGGCAAGGTACTTGAGGTGCACCGGCGCTTCAAACCAAGGATTTACGCGCCGAGCAAAGTCTAGCAAGTGCGATTGGGCAAGGCGACGTTCGTACACACTTGCTAGCGCCTTGATCTTCGCCGAATTCTCGCTCATCGCTCGCACCCGTCGATGTCACACTTGCTCGAAACCCGCAGCTTGCGAATTTCGCTCTCATGCCGTTCGAGTGTCGCTTTAAGCATCTCTATGAGCTTTTCGCGCTTGCCATCCGCAATAGTCTTCGATGCTAGCGCCTTGCCGAATGCCAAGAAGTTGTCTTCGGACGTTTGCGTTAATCGCATCAGCGCCGCGCCCAATTTGGCGATCTGGCCGCGCTGCTCTTTAACGTGCGCCTCAAGCTGGTCGACGCGCGCAATCAACGTTAGCGTATCGCTGCCGCTCATTGCATGCGCTTTCTTGCAGCACGGCTCTTATTGCGTAGCCGTTCACCCTTCGCGACAAAGCGCGCTCGACGGCAGAACGTCAACAGTATGCCATCGCGCGAAACGCGCTTGGTAAAGCGTTTTAGGGCAAGCTCTAACGGCTCGCCCGGGACCACTTCGACCTTCATAAATTCCCTTCTCGTTAACGAATCCGTTGACAGTCGGCCATTTTCTGAGGCCGATTAAGCACGGAAACCCGCGTATTGCGTGTGGGATTAGTACCTAAACGCAGCCCTTTTCGCTCGCCGGCAAGCCTCGCGCCATTGCTATGATCGCGCGCATATCTTCCTCGGGAAGTTCCGGCGCGTTGACAGTTACGCTGCGTTGATCGACGACCACGGCGCCGTCGCTTTGTAGCAAACCGTGAATGCGCGCGAGCATTTCAACGACGCCTTTCGCTTCGCGCACTGCCTTCAACACAAGTAAATTGTCGCCGTCTTTATCCGCTTCGTGCATTACACGTTCAGCGCGCGTTAGCAATGAATCAGCGCGTGCAATTATTGCGCGTGGATCTGCACTAGAATCGAACCGCTCCGGCGCAAAAGTCGCGTTTTCCCAATGTTTCTCGTCTGTCGCTTTCTTCGGGCCGACGATGCGGAGGCAGTTCACTTTGTGTCGATGGACTGCTGAATCGTCGACCGCGAAACGAGCCGCAATCGTCCGCTTTGAACCGCCGCGGCAGATCGCTTTCGTAATGTCCATGCCCTGCGGATGAGTGCAAATGCTACAGGAACGCGGCATGGTTTCCACCACACAGGAGGCTGCGTACGGTGCCTGCACCGGGCGTCTTACGAACGTAGTGAGTAAGACTACGTTCCACTTCACATGTTCTATGTATAGTTAGGGGGGTCAATTCCGCCCCCACCTGGGGGTCGAATCCGCCCGGAGGGTGGGGGTCAATTTGACCCGGAGGGGTGGGGGTCAATTCCGCCCCCACTGTACGCGCATTGTTCATGCCGATTTTTCTCCGTTCAAGTGGTCTAAGCGCGCTTGGATTGCGTTGCGTTGCTCCCGTGCACCAAGCCATGACGACGGGTCTTCCGTGTTCATTTTTTCAATAAGGGCCACGAGCACCGACCACGGTAAAAGCCGGCTTCCGCGGGCGCACCATAGCGCGAGTGCGTCGAGCGCGCTTTGTGCCTCTTGTCGCTGTGGCTCAGGAATCCCGATGATCTCCACGGCAACGCCTGGCGTATCTGCTGGCGCGGTGGTGTCAGAGAGCTCCGACGTTACTTGCGAAAAGCGGTCGAGCGCATGGAATCGCTCGCGGTCGGCGCGGGTGCGGAGGCGAATCTGTGCGCAGGGAAACTCTTGACGTAGCGCGGCAAGTTCGCTCCACGCGACCCTCGCGACAAAGCCTCCGGGGCCATCATCATCGGTTTGTCGCTCCAGAACCCACACGTTCGGATCCGGTTCGAGGCGATAGACGCTTGAGAGCGCGAGCGCCGCGACATTTCCGCCACGGAAGCGCCGAAAAGACGAGATCATTCCGACGAGCTCTAAATCTCGGAGTGCTCGACGCACGGCTCGGACGTCGTTAAGTCCAGTCTCTTTGGCGATCGTCCCAAGCGAAGGCCACGCTTCGCCGTCTTCGTTTGCGTGGCTCGCGAGTGCGAGATATACCTTCAATTCGCGCGGTGATAAGTCGGCTCGCAGCACGTTTTGCGGGGCAATCACGTATAACTCATGACCGCGAAGATGGGGGCGACTAAAGAGCGGGCCTTGTGTCGTTCTCCGATGCCGTGATATGCTTTCCGAAGAGTTCTTGGACTTTTTTGTGCCCGGCGTTACCCCGCCGGGTTCTTTTTTTGCGTTCATTGTTTTTTGCCGTTCACTCAATTAAAGGGCGCGGCCCCGAACCCATCATGGCAAGATCCGGGGCCGCATTTCCGCACTCGTACGGGCGCGTGGCGGTTGAGGGAGTCGCACAACCCCGCCGCGCTGCCAGCATGCGGAAAGCTTAGATCGTCTCACCGCGCTCGAGCGCGCGTGTTGCTCGCAGGAAACCGCCAATTCCGCCGCCACATTTTTGGATCTGCTCCGCCGTGGGAACGGGCCTAGCCGGCATCGGTTGCAGAACGTTTTGTGCGGCGATCTGCACGGCTTCGCGGCCGTCCGAAACATGGGTCTCCTGCGGTGCCGGAGTCGATACGGTCGCTTTGGCAAATGCCTGCGCGATCATCGCCGCGACGACTTCGCGCGTAACGGCGCCTTTGTTCACCGCAACGACTTTTTGCCCGGTGGCAGGCTTTGTTTTAAGCTTTAACGGTGGTTTTTTCACGATTCGGTCTCCGATAGGATTGCGGAAAGTTCGCCGGCCTTCGCGGCGGAAATAAGCTCGGAATCGGAAGTTTGAATCCGCACGAGCCAGCACGATTCTTTGCCGCGCGAGAAGCCCACGCCGATCAGTGGGTCGTCGCCTGGAAATTGCTCACCGGGCTCCAAGAGGCGACCGCTCTTGAGAATCGGTTGCCCAACGAGTGACGCAACGATTCGCCCCTTAATCACGCGCCCGTCGACCTCAATAACGCCATTGGTATTCGCACAGAAGTTGTACCCCAGCGTTTTTATGGCTTGTGTATCGTCACCGTGAGCGAGAACGGCGTCGATCGTTCGCGTGCTCTCGTTCGAGCCTACAGCCTTCGCGATAAACTCCGCCGGCTCGCGCGTTCGCTGCATGCTGGCGAGAAAGGATGAAATGCCGTCAGTCATCGCTGCACCTCCGGGAAAGCGTCCGGGTGAAGTTCGCGCAGTTCAGCCGCCTCGCGTACGAGCTTCGAGTACGCAAAGAACGCGACGTCGTGCGCTCGCTCCGACTCGATCAGTTCGCGCTGCGCATCTTCAATCTCGCGCGTTAGGCGCTTGAGCGTCTCGAGTGCCGATTGCTTGCGCTCTCCTGCGGATTTCTCGGCCTTGTCGGCGGCCGGCAACGATTTCTTGATTTCTGGAATGCGCTGAAGCTCGCGTTCGGCGGCCAAGCGAAGGCCGCTCAAGCGGACCTCGGCAAAGTCCACAGCGGAACTTTCTTCGGCAAGCTGCTTTCGCGCGGTCTTTTCGTCGATGCCGTTGCCGGATGCGATCTGCTGGCCGAGTCGCGTCTTTAGTTCATCCGATCGCGAGCGAGCAAACGTAAGCGCACGCTCCGCATCGGCTATTTGTTCGTGTCGAGTCATCTCTTTCTCCATCCGGGTAAAACAAAATAGCGCGGCTCAGGAAGCCACGCTATTTGCCAACCCTGTCACTGTTTTAGAAGGTCGTTTGGAAACGCGTGAGCGGGATGCGCCGAACCTCGTCGGCAACCGATTCAGACACCGCTTTGACAAGTGAGTCTTTCGTAACGCCGACAAGCGCGCCGGTTGTAAGGTCGACGCGCACATGGATCGTTGGCGGCTGAGGATGCGTATTGCCACCGCCTGGGCCTCCTGGCGCGCCAGGTGCGCCAGGATGGCTTCCTATCGGGCCGCCCGGTGACTGAACCGATCCCGGAGGGCCGTTGAAATTACCGCCCAACGCGAGTTGCGGATTTTGCCAATCAGGGAAGCTATGCGTAAGGGTGAACGTCGGAACCGTGGTCGTTCCGCCAGTCTGCTGCTGCCACTGATTGACGAGGTTCTCGAGATCGGTGACGCTGATTTGCTTACCGTCGCCGAGCGTGAAGACGCCGTTGTGCTCGTTCGTAATATCGAGCTGCTGCTGCGTCGAGCCTAACGCGAGCAGTTGCTTCGAGAGCGGATCGTTCGGATTCGCTTGCGCCCACGCGAGCATCTGCGCGGCTTCATCGTTCGACTTGCCATTGTACTGTTGCAACGGCGCGATCGTCTGCCCGTTAAAGGAACCCGGCGCTCCAGTCCAATCGGCAACGAACTGCCCGTAGTTCTGCGTATCCGAACGGTCGGGATAATTCGACGGTGGCCCCCAATTCGGGCCGAACAGGCCGCCGGCAGCGCCGCCGAGTAGCCCTGCGCCGAGCAAGAGCGCCCATCCAGCAGGGCCAGCACCCAGCAATGCCGCAAGACCCGCGCCCATGCCGCTGCCCCAGCCAGCAGCGAGTCCAAGCGCGCCAACGCCGAGCAGGCCGCCGACGGCGCCCCAAGTCGCGTGCTGATCCTTAGCGCCGGAACCAGCACCCTCGAAGCCACCAACGAGGCCACCGATGCCAGCGCCCATTGCAAGCGCACCCAAGCCGCCTCCTGAGCCGCCACCAAAGAGCTTATCGAGCCCGGAACCGGATGACGCGCCGGTAAGCGTAACCGCAAGCGCCGAAGACGATGACGAACCGGGCGCAATCAGCAGACTGCTCAAATCGGCGCCGGCCCCAACCGGGCCATTGATAATTCCGCCACCCGGGTTATGCTGGCCGCCGAATAACGATCCGATGATGCCGGCGAGACCACCACCAGCATTGCTCCCGAGAAGGTTCTTCAGAATCGTATTGAAGGCGCTCGACTCTGCGATCATCTTCGCAATGTCGTCAATGAAAATGGTTTCGATTTCGTTCCAAATCGACTTGAACTCGTCCTTAAACGTCTTGTGCTTAACGATGATGTCGTCGAGGAAGTTCGAGATCGACGTTTCTTCCTGCTGTTCCGCCTTCGCAGTGTCATCTTGACGCTTCTTCCACGCATTGAAGTTCGCGTCGATCGACTTCACATAATATTTCGCCTCATCGTCAAGCATAGATTTGAGGTGCGTGTGGTGCTCGTCGTAGTAGTCCTGATCGGCTTTCACCGCCATCGCATACCGCTCGGCGTAATACTTCGCGAGCTGGTCGAGCGACATGCCGTAGATCGCCTTTTCATCGGCAACCTTCTGTTGCTCTTTCTCCTTCGCGTCGTTCAGCGCCACGACAAGCTTCTGCTGCTCAAGTGCGAACGCGTTGACCTGTTTCGTGGCCGTAGCGAGCATCTTATTATGCTCGTCGAGTGTTTTCGTAATGTCTTTGAGCGTCTTATCCGCGCTCTTGTATTCCGTGTCAGACGCCTTAACCGCGTCTTTGAGCGCGTTGAGCTCATTCTTCTCCGCTGCGGTGAGCTTCGTTTTACCTTCGAGCGACTTCTCGTAGGCATTGAGCGCCGCGACCGCCTTGGTGTAGGCTTCGTGCGTTGCCTGAACAGCCGACTGCGCGCCGTGTTCGGCGTCCTTCTCGCTTTTGATCTCGTCAATCAGACGAGGAATCGACGCGCGAGCAGCGTCATAGGATTCTTGCAGCTTCTTCATGGCAATAGACTGCTGCTGTTGCGAGTCCATCGTTTCGATGATCTTTGCGGCAAGAGCGGCTTGCGCTGCTGAGGCATCATCCGCCGCCGCACCGAGGGCTTTGTGGGCGTTGGCAAGCGCGGTTTCGTCGATCGTTGCGGCCTGAATAGCCTGCGCGTTATAACCAGCAGCGCCAGCGGAGCCGTGTTTTGCTCCACCAAGCTTGCCGCCAACCATCGTTGACCCAAGCGCATCGCTTACGGTAGGCGCACCCCATGCACCGCTTGACGCAGCGCCCATGTCGGCTTTGCCCTTATCACCATTCTGGGCCGCATGAAGGTCGCGAATCTGCGCTGCTGCGATCTGCGCCTTCATCCCCATGTCTTCGAGCGACTGCGCGAAGGCGTGTACTCCGGGAATCCAGCCGAGCAGATCGTCAACAAGCGACCCGATTGCGTTTTCGAGTTGCCCGATGGAAAACTGCGTAACCTGAAGAACTTCCTGCCAATGCTGAAATGCGTAGATCGCCCCGGCGATACTGCCAGCGATGAGGAGATTCAGACCAAAGGTTGCCGCCGTTTCCTCCGTGACAATAGCGCCAAGGCTTGCCACGACGGCGTCCATTGTCGGAATGAGCCCAACGGTAAAGACGGACTCCATCGTTTCCACGACGGTTGTAAACGCACCGCCGGCGGCCATCGCCGTAATGAATCCAGTCCGAAGTGCCGTAAGCGCCAATACCGCACGCTGCGCGATCAAAACGTCGAAAAAGAACTCGACCTGGTCCTTATGATCGACCAGGAAGTTTATGACGTCCGATACTGCCGTAAGGACCGAACCGAATTGCTGCTTGATCTGCGGAAGATCGCGGTCGACTTCGTCGACGAATGACTTAATGTGATCGACGACGTTGGTTAGTGCGGGAAGCAGCAGGTTCCCAAGGTCTTCTTGCAGCGACTCCACCGCGTGCTGCATTTCCTTGAGCTTGCCGGCATAGGTGTCGGCTGCAGCCGTGGCGGCACCGCCCATGTGCTGCTCGATGGCGTTGAGGACGTCCTGGAACTTCATGCCATCGTGAATGGACTGCTTCGTTCCAATGCCAAGCTGCGTTAATGCCTGAGCGCGACCGTGCATCGCTTCCATGAGGCCATGCTCGACCGCCGTAAGCGATAGCCCGGTAGCCGCTGCAGCGTCTTCGGCAACGCCGATGACCTTCATGGCGTCAGACGCGCTCATTCCCGTAGCGGTCAACTGCGTGAGGGCTTGAACGGCCTCATCGCGTGAAAATTGCGTGGTTTTTTCTTGGACGTCAGCCCACGCGATGACTTTCTCGCGCATAGCGTCCCAATCGCCGCCCTGGTTGCGAATGGTTTGCCCGAGGATCTGAAGGCGCTGGTCCCACTCAGCCGCTAAACTAATGCTGTCCTTCATAAAGGACGCAGCCGATGAGATGGCTACAAACGCCGCGCCGATCGCAAGCAACTCGGGCACTGCCGACGAAAGCTCTTTCATTACGCCGAGCATGCCCTCGACGCGAGCGCCAGCGGCCTCGGCATCGAAACCGAGAGCGGAGAGCGCGCGACCGACCGTGCCCGCGTGCGCAGCCATTGCCTCAAGCCCACTGCTTGCGTCTTTCGATACGACGCCGACCTTTTCGATCCCCGACGACGCAACGCTCGCGCCTTCACCCGATGCCTTGAACGCCGCTTCGAGTTGCGTCAAGCGGGCTTCGAGGTTTTGAATCTCCGCAGACGCGCTCGACCCATCGGCGGTGATTGCAAAGCTCAAACCTTGGTCTGCGCTCATCGTGTATGCTCCTTCATCCACACTTCAAGTGCGGCAGCGGAGACGCGGCGCATCTTTCGGCGTCCAGGCGTCGGAAGGTCGACGCACGGGATGCCGCCGTGATCCAGAAGCCAGTAGGCGTGTTTCCGCGTACAGCCTAGGATGCGCGCAACCTGCGTGGGGTTCAGCCACGTTGTACTCATCGCGACACCTCCGCAATCGTCTGTTGTAAAAACTCGAGTGGTTGCCCGAAGGCGCTCTCTAACTTTTCGCGCGTAGATTCGGACACGTTACACCCGCTGCACGCTCGCTGAAGGGTGCTCGTCCCCAAACCGAGGATCGCGGCTCCTCTGTTCATCGTTCCGTAACTGGTTAGCACGGCTAAGCTTAAGATGCTCTTCACGGTCAAGCTCCAAAGAAAAACGGACCGCCACCATATCGGCGCGGCCTGTTCTATTTTGTTTTCCCGAAAGGGGGACAAAAAAAGATACACCCCGGAGTTTTCGGGGTGTATCTTTTTTCAGATTGGTGGTGGTAGTAGCCCACCTAATTACGCGGACGAATTGCGCGAACCTTTGTAAACCGAGTATCTCACGAATGAGGCTGCTTGTAAACAGGATCGCGAAGCCAGTCGGTGACGGCGCGGAGTTCCTCTCGCGTTGATCCGTCAATTTCTTTTTTCAGGAGGAGGCGCAAGGCGTCTTCCTCCGCGATTCCGCGCACCTTAGTTAATACGGCAAGATAGCCGACAATGCACCGCCTAACGAAGTACGCAGGTTGAGATCGCCGTGCGTCGAGTCCAGGCGACGTCCCGGACTCAACCGCGAGCCGCTCAATTGAATCTTTCTCGCGCGCGGAACATCGCTCCTCAATCTTCCCTCTAGCGGCCCGCGGATCTGCGAAATCCCAGGCGGCCACTGTTGAGCACGCCGATCGGGCAACGTCGATCCGGGATAGATCTGCCTCGAACAACAGCACCATATCGCTCAGCCGAACTCCCCGCTCGCGCGATTTATCCACGAAATCTCGAAGTTCGGCAGTGCAATCAACCCTAAGCTTTTCGTCGAGTGGCTCGCCCCTCAGCAAGTATCGCCCGCGCTGCTCATGCCCGCAAGTTCGAGCCTCGGTGTGACAGCCTGGCACCCTACACATCTTCGTTCCGCGTTTTTTCGAGGATGCAGCACGGACGCGCGGACCACCACCCCTCGGGGGTGTAGCCGTCGGCTGCATTGTCGCCTGCCAATACTCGTCGGGGGCGTCGCTTCCGCCATCGAGTTGAACTTCGGTGTAGTTGGATAATCTGTGTGCCACGATTTTTTTGATCTCCGCTGTTAACGCGACTATCAACCGACTCTAGGTTGCTCTGGTATTTTCAGGACTAATATGGCGAGAACCTATCCCGGTTTCGCTCTTGCCGTGGTGCGTCTATTCCCCATGAGGGTAATGCTGGTAATGGTTCAAATCCCACCTTCCCCACCAATTTTCGTGCGTAAATCAACGCGCAATGTTTATCTCATCTTTCGAGCGATGATGGCATCATCTTGCAGTGCGTATCCGTGCTTCGGGCCTGTATTGCCATGGATCGAGTACTGAAACTGCTCGTCCCGCGCATAGACTTGGCGTCCTGCATGTAGGATAATTCGGCCGTTGATCTTTGCGACATCCTCAGCGCCGAGATCGACCGTGGCATCCCGTAGCTCAAAGCCTCCACTGATTGCAACGGTCGGCGATAGCGGGAATAACAGCCGTGTGTTTTTGAGTCCAAGCCCGATTGGACTATTTTTCGTGGGATCCGCCCAGCTCAGTGCAACAGGACGATCGCATGTAACAAACTCGCCCTCGACCGCGCGGTATATGTTCCACTTGCGCTGCGCGACCAGGGGAAATAACTCCTCGGCAACCTCAAACTCCATTTCAAGGTGGGCGCCTGTTGAGAGCTTGATCGTGTGATCTCCGCTGAGGATCGAATGTCGGAGCGCCTCGATGTCAGTATTAGGTGGCATCTCACCCGCGTCAATCATTCCGCGTAATTTTATTTCCCATGCCTCAGCGTCCGAGGCCTCACTTCTGCTCGCTCCATGCACCACCGCGTTCACCACATTATCCATCACGGCACGCATTCGCGGATGCTTGACAAGAAGCAACGTCGCAAAGGTCAGCAGGTAGCTCTTATCCTCGCTGCTGGCGAACGTTGCCGTCGCGACGGTTCGAGCCAGCGCCGGGGCGACCGCGCCCTCAAAATCCGAAAGCGCAGTCTCGATAAGATCGGGCGGATGGCCGTCAACCTCCACCGTGTGAAAATCACCCTTCAGAGCAATATTGAGAGGATTAGCGTAGAAATTCTTGCGCCCCATCAGATCCACTGTAAACAGGCGCGGTCTCTCGTGATCGCCCGCAAACCCATTGAGGTAGAACTGAGGAACGTAATGGTGGCGCCGCGACGGTTTCTGCACGCGAATATCCTAGCGAGCAGGACACGAGGTCGTCATGTTGACCATTTCTCTCCTCGGTACTACAATCTGCACGAGTCGAGAGGTGGTTGGTGCAGCGATGCGGCCAGCATCAGCGCGACCACCGGCAATAACATGCAGATGAGGAGCCGCAGCGGCTTCGGGGACAACGAACGCCCGACAATATAAAAAGCTACCGGAATTCCAAACGTAACCGGGAATCCCATGAGGCTCCAAATGATGATTGGAGTTGGCCACTGGGACCAACCGCACGAGCGTGAGAAATAGATCGCTAGAAATATATATTCCGCGGCTAGCGCGCTCGATGCGAGCAGCAGCGGAAACATGCGAGTGAGAAACGACTGCCCCTGCTTCACTAGTGTAATGCTTTCGCCTTCTGCCTCGGCCGCCCTAGCACTCGCCTAGCGCTTCTCGCGATCGGGATAACCCGTTGGAACTTTGGAGACAGTTTTCTATATGGGGAAAGCGCGCCGGAGAAGCGTTACGTCGCCATGACTGCGGCGTTTCCCGCGTGGCGCCGTGCATCGGGCACTAGGACAAGCGTAATGGAAACCGCTTGTCGGTGGCGATGATGCGACTGTAGGTATCGCGCGTAAGACCGCCCGCGCGAAGCGCTTCGATGATGCGCTGCAGGTCTTGCTGATCGCGGGCGACGCACTCTAACACCCAGTCGTAGCGGCCGGTCGTAACGAGTGCACGGATGACGCCGGGTGTCGCGGCGGCCCGCGCTTCGAACTGCTCCGCCGTCGTGGTCGATTCCATCTTTACTTCGATCAGCGCGTGCAAGCCGAAACCGAAGGGCGCCGGCGCGATCTCGGCCGTGAATGCGCGAATCACGCCCTGCTCTTCGAGCTTCCGCACGCGATCGGCAACCGCGTTGGCCGAGAGTCCGACGATTTCGGAGAGCTCCTTGAACGAGATGCGGCCGTCGCGTTCTAGGGAACTGAGAATATCTCGGTCGATTGCGTCTATCACCGCGCTTTCTTCGGCGACAGACGAGGAGAGCCCCGTAATTCCGTGTGAACCGAGGCTCGAACTGCGTTATGCTAAGCGCATGATTCACGCACTCCTTCTTGCGGCCGCCACGGCGCTCACGCCGGCGCAGATCGACGGCGTCCTTGCCAAGGCCGAACAGGCGTTCAGCGTTTATCCCTTTCCCGCGGTCGCCGAGGAAGCCGTCGCGACGCTCAAGGCGCACGCGCCGCAGTATGAAAGGCTGAGCGATCCCAAAGCATTTCAGCGCGCGGTCAATCACGATCTGGCCATGGTGACGCACGACAAGCACGTTCACGTAGCCTATCCGTTTCGCGAGCAGCTCAACGCGCGTGGAATGCCGACGCCGGCGGAACGCGCGGCCGAACATCGTTTCGAAGAAGACGCAAATTTCGGCTTCTTCAACGTAAGGCGTCTGCCCGGCAACGTGGGCTACATCGATTTCCGCTATTTCTCGAGCGACCCCGACGTCGGCAAAACGATCGCCGCGACGATGGGTTTTCTCGGCAACACGGACGCGCTCATCATCGACCTTCGGCGCAACGGCGGCGGCTCACCGATCGCGGCGCAAACCTTGGAAGCCTACTTCTTCCCGCATCAAGAGCAAATCACGTCGATCCGCTGGCGCGATCCCAAAAGCGGCAAGATGGTCGAGCAGCAACAACGGACGGCGGCCACGGTTCCCGGTCCGCTCTATGTAAAGAAGCCGGTCTATCTTCTCACGAGCGATCGCACGTTTTCATGTGCCGAACAGTTTACCTACGATCTGCACAACTTACACCGCGTAACGATCGTCGGACAAACGACCGGCGGCGGCGCAAACCCGGGCGACATGCACGCTTTGGGCAGCGAGTTCGCGATCTTCATGCCCGAAGGCTATGCTTATAGTCCCGTGACCAAGACCAACTGGGAAGGCACGGGCATTGCACCCGACGTCGCCGTGCCGGCAGCCGACGCGTTGACTAAAGCCTATGCGCTCGCTCTAGGCAGCGTCGCTGCCCACACGCAAGACGCGGGTCTTCGCAAAGAGGCTCAACACGCGCTCAAAAATGAAACAAAAGCACTCGCGCCGCAACCTTAACAGGCCACGCATCGCAGCGCGCGCGTCGACTTCGCCCAGGAGATGATGCGCGCGTCACGCGTCACGAAATCCGCACCGTAGGCAATTGCGGTCGCAACGAGCATGCGGTCCGCGGGATCGGCGTGCATCTCCACCATCGCCGACTGCATCGCTGCGAGCGGCGTAAGGTTTGCAATCACGACGCCCGGTTGCGAAAACAACCGCGCAACAAAAGCGTCCGCGGGCTCCTGAAGTCTCAATCGCCCCTTGCTCACGAGCATCCCGATTTCCCACGCGCTAATAGGTGAAAGCAAGAGCTCCGACCTACCAGAGGCAGCATCGATCGTTTTTGCCACCTTGCTCGGTAACCGCGATTCGATCGCCCACAGCGCGGCATGGGTATCGAGAAGGATCATTGCCCCGCTTCCCACTCGACGTCGATCGGACTGATCAGATCGCCCTCCCAAAGGATCGAATCTTTCATCGACCCGCAGAACACGCCCGGAGCGCGAGCGGGAACGAGCCGTGCGACCGGCCGGCGATGCTTGGTGATGGTCACCTCGATACCTTGGCGCTCAACTTCATCCATGATTTCGAGGCACCGTGCCTTGAATTCGGCGGCCCCGATTTCACGCGAGGACGCAAGCAAAAAAGATACGGGCGGCTTCGCTTTTTTTCTGGTCATACTATATGACCACTTTACAGAATCTCGGGTGCCGGCACAATCTCGAGGTCCATTCGACTGGGAGGAAGCGCCGGTCTTTATCCGCGTAAACCGGGCTGATGCCCGATCTCACCACCCCTCGTCTCTTCTCGCCAGGCCCGCTGCGCGGGTCGATCGACGTTCCGGGGGACAAATCGATCTCCCACCGGGCGCTGTTGCTCGCTGCTGCAGCGCCAGGCCCACTGCAGATCCGCGGCCTCAACGGCGGCCGCGACGTGCGGGCAACGCTCGAGGCGCTAATCGCGCTCGGCATCGAGGTCGAGGGCAGCGCTAGCGCGCTGGCGCTCCATCCGACGCCTCTTCGCGATCCGGTGGGCGCAATCGACTGCATGAACTCGGGATCGACCGCGCGCATGATGCTGGGCGTTTGCGCGGGCGCGAGCGTGCACGTTCGGTTCGAAGGCGACGCATCGCTCAGCCGCCGCCCGATGGAGCCGGTCGCAGCCCAATTGCGCGCCTTCGGCGCAAAGATCGACACCACCGAAGGGCACTTGCCGATGACCCTGCTCGGCACGCCGCAGATCGAAACGCGCCGCTTCATTTTGCTCTCGCCTTCGGCGCAAGTGAAGTCGGCGCTATTGCTCGCGGCGCTCTTCTCGCGCTCAGACATCGAGATTCTCGCCGATCGCGGCTCGCGCGATCACACCGAGCGGCTGATGCGCTACCTCGGCGCCGACGTAACCTGGAACGGCCAAACGATCGCGCTTCGCGGCGGCCTCACGCGCGCCGGCGACATCGACGTGCCCGGCGATTTTTCCGCCGCCGCATTCTTCATCGTCGCGGCCACGGTGACTCCGGAAAGCGAGTTGACCGTGCGCGGCGTGAACGTCAATCCGACGCGCACCGGATTGCTGGATGCATTGCGGGCGATGGGAGCGGATATCGAGCTTGCGAATCCGCGCGAGCAGTGCGGAGAGCCCGTCGCCGATCTGGTCGTACGCCACGCGCCGCTACGCGCCACGACGATCGGACCGGATGTGGCATTGCGCGCGATCGACGAAATCCCGGTTCTCGCCGTGGCAGCGGCATTTGCCGCCGGCGACACGAAGATTAGCGGCGTGCGGGATCTTCGAACCAAAGAATCCGACCGCCTAGCGGCCATCGAACGCTTGCTCGGCGCAGCGGGCATCCCCGTTTCAGTCGAGGCAAACGCCGTTACCATTCACGGCGGCAAGCCGCACGGCGGCGGCGCTTCGGTCGAAACGCATCACGACCACCGCATCGCGATGGCGGCAGCCTCGCTCGCCGCGGGCGCCGGTCCCGTCGCGGTCGACAGCGATACAAGCATCGACGTCAGCTTTCCAGCTTTTATCGAAACGCTACGGAGTGTACAACGCGCGTGAACGAGCAGCCGGTCTATACGGCGGATGAATTCGCGAACGAGGCGCGCTATATCGACACGCTGATCTGGGAAGCGATCGCGATCGAACCGGGCGCGAAGACGTTGCTCTGCGGGTACGGCCCGGAGGCCGCGTATGCAAAACGTGCCATCGCTTCGGGCGCGCAGCTGACGGTCATCGAGCATCGCGATCCGGAAATCAACCGCAACCGCAAGCTCGACGCAAAACTGTTGCGCGGCAGCACCTCGGTGATCCCCGCAAAAGATAACAGCTTCGATCTCGCTATCGCGTTCCATTACCTGCACGAAATCGATCCGTTCTTTCACGCGCAAGTCGTCGCCGAACTCGCGCGCGTTGCGCGACGCGTGGCGATCGTGGAACCCGCTCCGCCCGCCGATCCACTGGGAAAACGCATCGCACTTCTCTATTCGCAAGCCAAACGCGAACTCGGCCAGTTCGAATACTACCAGCCGATGGAGTACTGGAAAAAGCTGATGCAATCGGTGAAGGCCGAGGTATCGCAGAACGTGTTTGCGTTTGCAAAGGTGCCGCCGCGCGAATATCTCTACGACACGATCGAACTGATGCTGCACACGATCGAAATGGAGGAAGCGCCGCGCCAGTACATGGATGAATTGCGCGAGATCGCCAATCGTTCCGGAGCGCAACTGCTGCCGCCGCCGCGCTACGTGTTGGTCGGAGCCGCTGAAGGCGAGTTGATCCTTCCGAATTTCACGCAACGCCAGGCCACAGCCGTCACCGCAAAACCGTCGAAGGCCATTCCGGCCGCAAAGCCGGCCGAACCCGCTGCAGCACGAAGCACAAACGTTTCGACCGAAACGGGCTACGAATTCCCGCCGGTGGAACCGCCGGCTCCCGTTGTTCCGGCGCCCGCCGTTACCGCCCCCGCGCCGGCCGTGAAACCGCCGCCGCGCGCGCCGCAGCCGGAAGAACCGGCGCCGGGCTTCGGAGTGGGCGCGGGACTGCCGTTTGGGGCTCCGCCGCCACCAACGCCTCCATCACCGGCGTCGCCGCCGACACCGGCGGGCTCGCCGTTCGGCATGCCGTTTGCCGTTCCGGGTGAGGGTGGGGGATTCGGGCTGCCGCCGGAAGGCGTGCCGCCCAATTCATCGTGGAGTTGGGAACCGCCCGAACAAGAGACGGAGTGACGCACCTGCCAGCCGCAAAGCGGCGATCGCTTCGGGCATGCGCAGCTCGCGTAGCGCCCGATCGATCCGCTGAACCGCGGCCTGTCCGCGTGCGATGAGCGGCCGTATGCCTTCGACGGCGCCGTTGATCCGCTGCATGTAGGCTTCGAGTTCTGCCAAATCGCCGACGGGAAGCGCCGAGGTCAGCACATCGGCATGACGTTTTACGACGGCCGCTGCCAACGCAGCACGCACGACGCCGAAGAGGATCGCGACGAGCGAGACGATCGCGCAGATCACGAGGACCCACGCCGACCAGCTCAATTGCACGTCAGGCCGCGGATTCGCTCGAAGACGACGACGAATTCGAAGATGACGAGTCGCTCGAAGACGACGAGTCGCTCGAAGATGACGAGCGGGAGTCCGTCACATAGAAGCCCGAGCCTTTAAAAACGATCGGCGCAGCGCTGAACATACGCTTGAGCGAGCCGCCGCACTGGGGGCACGCCTGCGCGTTGGTTTCGTTGAAACCGTGGCGGACCTCGGTGACCTTCTGGCAGTTTTCGCAGCGATAATCGTAGAGCGGCATATCGCCCCTTTTATACCAAAGCTAGCAGTCTTGGTCAACGACTGCCAAAGCCGGACGCCTAAAAATCGGCAAGCAGGCCGTCGTTCGCGCGGTATTCGACGAGGTGTTTGAAATGGACGAGCGCTTCGTCGAGCACCCGTTCCAAGCGGCGCCCGTTCCGCCAGTGGTCCACCATCATTCCAAGCTTCCCGCCGTATGCCGGATAGTCCAGCTTCACGTGGATGCGCGCCCGCGACGTCTTGCGTTCGATCCGAAAATCGAGGCGCCGGCGCACCGAATACGCGCCCACGAGCGAAAGGTGGTAGTTCGAGATGAATTGGTCCACCTCGTAGAGCTGCTCTTCCTCGCCCGGCAGTGCCGTCCGCAGGACGACCTCGCTTCCGGCGGCGATGGGAGCAGCGGAATCGACGGGCGTGGCGCTGCGGATGAACGACAGCCACACCGGCCATTTCTCAACGGCACACAAGAGCTGGAAGGCATCTTCCGGGGGGGACTCGATGTCCAGGCTCGCGCTGATGGTAGCCATGTCGCTGGTGGTTCGACATACCACCAATAGTGCCTGCTTTTGTCGCAACTACTACTGGTTGAGGATCGCTCCGCTTCCTACCCCTCGAGCAAACGCGACCAGGGTTCGAACGCCCACCGGCAGGGCCGCCTCGTCGATACGAAATTCCGCACTATGCCCCGGAAAAACCGATCCCGCCGCCTCGCTGCGGATCCCCAAGCGCACGAGCACGCCGGGCACGCGTTGCGCGAAATAGGCGAAGTCTTCGCCGCCCATGGTCGGCGGCAGCGCTTCCACGCGAATGCCGCGTTGTTCGCGCATGTAGGACGCGAATTTCTGCGCAAGCGCCGCGTCGTTGACGACGGGCGGATAGCCGCGCACGATCGTAATTTCGGCCGTCGCGCCGTACGCCGCCGCCGTGTGATCGATGATGCGTCGCACGCGTGCTTCCAATCCGTCGCGCACCGCGGGATCGTGCGCGCGCAACGTTCCCGTCATGCGCACTTCGTCGGCAATGACGTTGTTACGATAGCCGCCCACGATCGTGCCGATCGTAACGACGACGCTTTTCAACGGATCGGTCTCGCGCGAAGCAATGGTTTGCAGTGCAAGCACGATTGCAGCGGCGGCCGGTACCGCGTCGACGGCCGTATGCGGATACGCGCCGTGGCCGCCTTTTCCGCGCACCGTCACGTGCAGTTCGTCGGCGGAGGCGTTCACGGGCCCCGGTGTGATGCTGATTTCGCCCGGTGCGATGCGCGGATCGACGTGCAGCATTGCAACCGCGTCGACGCGCGGATCGTCGAGTGCGCCTTCGGCGATCATCGGTTCCGCGCCGCCCGGCCCTTCTTCCGCGGGCTGAAAGAGCAGCACGGCCGTTCCTTCGAACGACGCGCGCGTTTCCTGCAACACCCGCGCCGCTCCCAGCAGCATGGCCGTGTGCGCGTCGTGTCCGCACGCGTGCATCACGCCGTCGATCTCCGATGCGTACGGCAACCCCGTGCGCTCCGTGATCGGCAGTGCGTCCATGTCGGCCCGCAGCCCGGCAACGCGGCCAGGTTTGGCGCCGCGAACCACGCCCACGACGCCGGTCGTTGCGACGCGACGGTGTTCGATGCCGAGCCCATCCAGCTCGGCCTCGACCAGAGCGCTCGTGCGATGCTCTTCGAACCCCAGTTCCGGATGGCGGTGGATTGCCCGGCGAATTTCGATGACGCGCTCGGCGACGGGCGCGGGAACCTCTTCGATCATTGGGCAAATGCTTTCGGGTCATGACTGGAGCCGACCTCGCATTCGCCGCACTCGTCAATCACACCGGGACGACGTACACCTCGGCAATGCCCGCGTACATGACCTACGTGGAGCGCACGCACGTCCTGGGCAACGGCCAGAGCAAAGACATCGATCGTTCGGTGATGGTGCGCGTCGCCGATAACGTGGCGATCATGCACGATCTTCCGCAAGGCGCGGTGCGCACCGGTGAAGCGTTTCCGGTTCTCCCGTACTTCGATCCCTTTTCGACCTTCTCGTTTAGCTACTTTGCGAACTTGAAAAGAATCGATATCACGTTTAATCCGGGAAAGCCGTATTATTTTCCGCTTCCTCCGCCGCCGCAACCGGGCATCGACGCCATCGTTCCGTATATCAGCGAATACGCGCCGCAGTATGCTGCGGATTCAACGCCCCAGGCACTGCACTTTACGGTCGAGCCGACGGCGCGCACGGGAAACTCGTTCTATCCGACCGACGTGCGCGAGGACCCGTCCACGCAATTGCCGTCGCACGTCACGCTGCAAGTCAACGGCAGCGACATGACGATCGGACTCGACTACGGGATGGTGGACGGCCACTGGGTGCTTACGCGCGGAACGTGGAGCGCGACCGAGCACGTGTTCGTCAGCACGTTCAAAGTCGAAGCGGTAACGACATTCACGGATTACACGTTTCCGGCGCAAGCACCGGATCCGCGGCTGGCGGCGTCGCCTACTCCGAGTCCGGCGGCAACAGCATCGCCATAAGCGACAGCTTCGAATCGCGCGCCAGGCGCAACAGCTTGAGCGCGGCGTAACCGGAGAACACGAACGCCGGCACCGCGATCATCAACAGTGTCGCCACCATAAAATTCGCCTGATCGGTGCTCAGAAATCCACCGCTGGCCGTCAGCGCCCATCGCGCAGCCAGCACGCACGCAATACCCACGGCCGGTGCGGCCGCCGTTGAAATGAGAAGTCTCGGGGCTGCTCTACGCGCCCGCTGTCGTTTGTACCAGTCGCTCAACATGGTTCCGCTAAGATATCGTCCGCCGCGCTCGGAAAGCTTCGCTGCTCGGCCGCTGGGCGGGCTGGCATTGTGCGGTTACGTTCGTCGCCGCCGAGCGAACGGAGTTCTGAAAGAAAAACGAGCCGGGCGTTAACCCGGCTCGTTCACACTGGCGGAGAGGGTGAGATTCGAACTCACGGTACCCTCATCAGGTACGCCCGCTTTCGAGGCGGGTGCCTTCAACCACTCGACCACCTCTCCCTAACAATGGCTCCTTTGAGCCTTCGAGCGCCCCTAACTACCCCACTTACGTCTCGAACCCTTCCCCAGCCGCCGGTTGCCGCTTTTGTCGAAAGAAACGCTGCAGCTGCGCCGCCGCTTCTTCTTCCAACACGCCGGCCGTTACGTCCAGGCGATGATTGGTTCTCGGCGAGCGCAAGATGTCGAACGCTCCGCCGTCCGCGCCGCCCTTCGGATCGCGCGCGCCGTAGACCACGCGCTTGATACGCGCCGCGATCATTGCGCCCGCGCACATGACGCACGGTTCTTTCGTCACGTAGATCGTTGCATCCGAAAGCCGCCACACGCCCAAACGTCGCGCGGCCTCGTGCAGAAGCAGCATTTCCGCGTGAGCGGTGGCATCGGGGCGTACTTCCTTTTCGTTCTTCGCTTCGAGTACGAGATCGCCGGAAACCAATACCGCGCCGATCGGAACGTCACCACCTCGCGCGGCCAGATCCGCAAGCTCCATCGCACGCCGAATATAGCGTTCGTCGTCATTCATCGCAGTCGAAAGACGCTACGGCGTGCCGGTCGTCGGAAGAATCGCGAACGCGCCGCCGTTTGCGTACGCCGTTCCGTCAATCGTGGAATTGGCTGATGCACCGACGCACGTTGAATCCGCCGTGCCGACTGTAGCGCCTGCGCTTCCGGCGGCGCCTGCAGTTGCCGTGCACCCGCCGGTTGCAAAACTGTTGCCGGCCCCGAGTGTGCCGCCGATCACAAAAACCGCGGCTCCCGCCGCCGCACCGCCACCGCCGCCGCCGTCCGCACCGCCATTGCCGCCCATTATCGAGCCATAGAGCTGGCCGCCGGTTCCGGCACCGCTCGAGCTGCCGCCGCCACCGCCACCCGCGCCTCCGGCACCGCCAACCGACGAAATGCTTCCGCCGCCGCCACCGCCGCCGAAGCCTCCGGCGCCGGGCGAACCGTACGAGCCGCCACCGCCGCCGCCGAGACCGCCCGCTCCCGCAGAAACACCGTGGCCGTTGACGCCGCCCGTGTTAATACCGTAGGCGATGCCGCCGCTGGTGTTTCCCGAAGCGACGCCGGCACCGCCGCCGTCGCCCTTGCCGCCGTTCCCGCATCCAGCGCTCGCGAGGATGCCGCCACCGCCACCGCCGCAAGAGCCGGCCGCCGTTCCACCGGCACCAAAGAGGCCACCGCCTCCGCCGCCGCCGTGCGCGGCGTTCGTTGCACCGCCCGCTCCGCCGGCCACCGTTGCGTTTATGAAGTCATCGTTCGCGAGCGCGACCGAAGCTCCGGAGTTTACCACGAGCCCCGCGCCAAAGCCGGCTCCGCCGCCGCCGCCGCCGCTGCCGCTGCCGCCATTTCCGCCCACGGCGTCGACGTTCTGTATCTTCAAATTTGCGAGGGTAAAGGTGCCTTTGTCGGCCCAAAATGCGCGGTACGTCGAGCTGCCGTCGATGATAACGCTGCCGTACGTGCCTCCGTCGATCGTCATGCCCTTCGTCATGGGCGGCAACGGCGCGCTCAGAGTAATCGTGCATGGTGAGGACGGCAAACATCCTGGAAAGAGAATCGTGTCGGGGACGCCGTTGTTCGTATAATCGGTGATAGCCTGGCAGATTTCGTAACGCAATTCGCCGCTATTGCCGTCGTTGCACGTCCCGGGCGTTACGCCGCCGACCCCAACCGTGTCGCTCGTCAGCGTGACGTTCAAGATGTGCGACGGCGTCGTGTTCACGGCAATCGAACCGCTTGCGGAACTGCTCGCACCTGCACTGGTAACCGCCGTGAGCGTAAACGAACCGTTTGCGCTCGAAGGCACGTTCAACACCACGTTGAGCTGCGTTGCGGTCACGGTTGCGATCGTCGTCGTAATGGCGGGATTGCTGACGGTGACGGTCGTCGCGCCCGTCGCGAAATTGCCCGTGAGCGTTTCGTACACGCTCGTGCCGGGGAGCACCGTTACGGTTCCCACCGACGTAATCGACGGCGTCGGAATGAACTTCGCTGATGCCGACGTTAGCCCGGGAGCCGACGCGGAGATCGTCGCAGAAGCGATTCCGCCGCCCTGATAGTTCATCGTGACGGTTTGGCCCGGAGCGGTCACGGTCGTCGTACTCAACGACGTCGTCGTGGAGTCGGAATCTGCAAGCGTTATCGTGAGCGGATTACCGCTGCCGTCGACGTAACTGCCCGGTCCGATGATCGTGTTGCCCGCTGCGTCGAGCGCATTGACGGCGACGGCGACGCTTGGATTGGCCGTGCCGATGCTGCCGCCGCCGACGCTCACGTGTAACGAACTCACGACGCCGTTAAAGGTAACGTTGACGTTATTGACGCTGCCGGCCGTAATCGTCTGCAACGTCGTGCCGGTCGAAAGCAACTGATTGCTCGACGAATACAGATTGACGGTGAAATAATCGGCACCGACCGGAGCGTTGACCGTTCCGCTGCACGACGATGCGCCGCACGTGAGCGAAACCGGAGTCCCGGCGCTTCCGCCTTGCGGCTTGACGGCGACGGTCGCCGAACCCGTCGATGGCGAGACGTATTTCGGCGCGAGCGCGCTTTTCGGCGGAATCGCGATCGTAAATGTAACCTGCGCTTGCGTGAGCGGAGTAGTCTTTGGCTGCGGCGAGGTCGTCGACGGAAGCGAGCCACCGCCGCCGCCGCAGCGAACGAGCATCACGGCGGCGGCAAGAAGCGCGCAGGTTTGCACGGCGTTGCGCATGTTCAGCTCCCCGTAACGTTTGTGACGGTCACCGTCACATCGAGCGTGGCGTTCTCTCCGACGCCGTTCGAAATCGTAAACGAGCAGATCCCCGCACCGGCAGGCGTTACGGTAAACGTGGTGGCGTTGACCGCAGCGATTGTCGCGATACCGCTGCACGAACCGGGTTGACCGCTCGCAGCCGTTGAGGCAGAGAAACTTCCGCCGAAGTTGGCTTCGCTTGCGCTAACGTTTTGTGCGTTCCCGGCGCCCGTCGCCGTAAAGTTCATCGAACTCGGCGTCAGACCGATCGCGCCCGGAGTGGGGGTCGGCGTCGGCGTGGGCGCGGGCGTCTGCGTAGGCGTCGGTGCGGCGGTCGGCTGGGCCGTCGGAGTCGGTGATGGCGTGGGCGTCACGAAAGGCGGATACTGCGCAATCGGTGCCGGAGCGGCGCATCCTGTTAACACGGCCACAGCTGCGAAGAGGAAGCTGAGCAAGCGGCCCGTGGATAACTGCACGTTTCCAGATACGGAGGGCACGTCTGCAACCCCTTGAGAGAGAATCGCGCCCGAAGGGATTCGAACCCCTGACCTCTGCCTTCGGAGGGCAGCGCTCTATCCAGCTGAGCTACGGGCGCACGATTCCACCGCCGCTGCGCGGCGGCCGCACATCCAGTGCTTGGACGCAGTCGCCGCCTCCTGCGACGACGATATCGTCTATTATTCGGGCGTAGGACCGCCCGTCGCGGGAAGGTGCTTGAACAAGTCCAGCTTGTGATCGACCAGCGAGCGATAGAACTTCCGCACGCAGTCGGGGTGGCCGAAGAAATACGTCCTCGCGTAGGCGAGATCGTCTCCGGAGCTATCTGGAACGTAATGCGAGATCTCGATCTCCTCCATCTGGTTCCGGTCGACCGGATGGGGGCAGAAATCGCAGGGAATGGTGGACATGGCTGCCCTCAATCCTAGCGCACCGCGTCAATTCCCTGCGTCGATTAAAAAGGCCGGTCGCAATGCAACCGGCCTAGAACATGGTGACTCGGGTGTGATTTGAACACACGACCAAGGGCTTATGAGTCCCCTGCTCTACCACTGAGCTACCGAGCCACGACGCCTCATGGGCGTTTCGACACCTGACTCTAGCAAAACCCGCGCGCGTTCAGCAAGTACTTCGCAGGGCCCGTGACCGCTTCGAAAAAGAGAACGAGCGCAGGCTTGCGCCCGCGCTCGTTCGACATCCGCGGTCGGAGGGACTCGAACCCCCAACCTACAAGTTCGTAGCCTGTTGCTCTATCCAATTGAGCTACGACCGCAATGACGACCACCGTAGATACGGGGTCGTTTTTTCTTTCCCTTCCCAACCGGCGGCCACATGATGTGGCCGGACCGGCGGTGACAGGATGTCACCGGTAGATGTCCTAGCCCGGAGGGCGTTCCGCGAAGCGGAAGGACATCGGAGAGAGAGGGATTCGAACCCTCGATACGACTTTACATCGTATAACGGTTTAGCAAACCGCCGCCTTCAGCCGCTCGGCCATCTCTCCGCGCTTGGCATCCCAAATTCTCAGCCGACGGTTCGCTTCACCCGCCAATCGGGCCTGCGCCCGTGTCGACGTTTCATGATCATGAACGCGGGGAACGGTTGCTCCGTGGTCCATCGGAGGATGATACGCTGTCTTTTCCGCTCGACGCGTTGCATATCCGGCTTCAATCTCCATTGAGCGCAAGCCAAGCGGCTGCCCTGGACAGGCTTTCGGAACAACTCTTAGCGGAGATAGACCTAGAGAGCCGGCTTTCGGTCATTTGTGATTTTTGGGTGCCTGCACGCGCCGAATGGGTCCTCATCACCTTGTATGAGGGCTCTTCAGAAATTGCGCGGATCGCGGCTTTCGCTCATCGCGACCCGGAACGCGCCCTGACGTTGCGCGCGCAACTTCTCGGAAAGACATTCGGGCCCGGCGAGCGTTCAATTTGGGCGGCCGACACGGCCGAACTTTCTTTGGTCATGCGCGACGGTTCGGACATCATCGGTATGCTTCACGCGGGCGTTGCATCGCACTTCGAACCGCAAACTGCCTCGAACGGAGCCTTCTATGAGGTCTTGGCCGCGCGCTTTGCCCGCGCCCTCAAGAACGCGCAGAAATTCGAGGCGCAACGGCGCATCTCGCTGACTTTCCAAAACGCCGCTCTCGCAACGGCCCTCCCGAAAGTCCGCGATTTTCGCTTCGATGCGCTGTATGAAGCGGGCTCCTCGGAAGCGCTCGTCGGAGGCGACTGGTATGACGCGTTTCAAATCGAAGATGGGCGAGTCATTCTTTCGATTGGTGATGTCGCCGGTTCGGGCCTCGGTGCAGCGATAACGATGATGAACATCCGCCAAGCGATTCGCGGAGTAGCTCAAGTACATCCGGACCCGGCCGTGATGCTCTCTGCGGCCGAACGCACACTGCGAATCCAGGATGAGGGCCGGGTAGTCACCGCATTCGTTGCCGTGGTCGACCCGATTACCCGGCACCTTTCTTACGCGAATGCGGGGCATCCGCCGCCGTTACTTCGCGAGAGCAGCGGCGAGGTCCGAGCGTTGGCCGACCGAAGGCTCCCCCTGGGCTTATCAGAGTTCGGGGCTGCCTTCACGGTGCAACACGTCCCTTTGCCTGCGCAATCCCTATTGGTGCTTTATACGGACGGTCTTATCGAGTCGACAAGAGACGTGCTAGCCGGCCTCGAGCTGCTGCGATCGGTCCTTGCCTCGCCGACCGTCCCCTTATTCGATAGCGTCGCGCGCATTCTTCACGACACGATCCTTCCCGAGAGGTCGAGGGATGACGTCGCGATTCTAACCATGCGCGTCGAAGCCGAAACCGAAATCGCGCGGTGGCGCTTCGACCCCATTTGGAGCGACGCTTCCATGCACGTTCGCCACGATATCCTGTGCCAGCTCGAGGCGGCGCGATATAGCTTGGATCGAAGAATAGATTTCGAGGTTATTTTTTCCGAACTCATGAGCAATGCAATTCGTCACGCGCCCGGTACGATAGAAATCATTCTCGAGCGACAGTTCGACCAATTCGTGCTGCATGCGCTCGACAAGGGTCCGGGATTTTTCTTCCTGCCCAAACTCCCGCCCGACTTGTTCAGCGAGTTCGGGCGCGGCCTATATTTGATCGCTCATCTAGCCCTCGACTTCAGCGTCGAGCCACGCCCAGGCGGGGGAAGTCACGCTCGAGTCGTCATCGCCAAACAAAATGGAGGCTTACGTTGATAGCAGACAGTCCGCTCGAATCAAAACGGCTCGAGGCCGTGCGCCGCTACGCTATCCTCGACACGCCGCCGGACGGTGTTTTCGACCGTATCACGGCACTAGCAGCGGATCTCTTTGACGTTCCCATAGCCCTGGTAACCATCGTCGACCACGATCGCATTTGGTTCAAGTCACGCTACGGCCTAGAAGGTGTTGAAGAAATTCCCAGAGATCCGGGGCTGTGCGCCTCGGCCATTCTCCAGGACGCTCCATACGTCGTCGAGTCGGCAAGAAAAGATCCTCGAACGCTCGCTAACCCACTCGTTTCCGGGAGTATGGGGCTTCAATTTTACGCAGCGGCGCCGCTAAAAACCGGCGATGGACACCGATTGGGCACGCTCTGCATCATCGATCGCGAACCACGCGTCTTCTCGCCGCGTCAAGCCAACTTTTTGGAACGTCTCTCGCACATCGTCATAGATGAAATGGAACTGCGACTCTCGGCCATACGCGCGATCCGGGAAGCGAAGGAAGACGTGTAGGCAACGGCTTACCGTCCGCACTGACTAGCCCGTGGGTGCGGTGGGTCCCGTCATCGGCGGCTCCTCGACGAACACGGCCTTCGGAGCGGCCGGCGCGCGTTTGCGCACGTACGCGAGCAGCCCGTCGATGCCGAGAACGCGGCCGGTCGGTAACACGAGGCTCATAAAGCACAACACGAACGCTTGCGCGTCGATGCCCGACCACATGCTCAGGTGCAGCAACCCGCCTTTGGCGGTGAGATAATTCAACGCGAGCAGCATGCCGATCACGGCACCCGCGCGCGTAAAGAATCCCAAGAGCAGCAAGCACCCGGTGATGACTTCACCGATGCGCACCAGCTCCGCGAAGATCCACGCGTGCGGAAGCACGACGTTGGTCAAGAACTGCTGATAGGGACCGTGCGTGTTTGCAACCGCGCTATTCACAAACTGTTGCATCACGCCGTTCGGAGGCATGAAATCTTGGCTCTGCGTAAATTTCGGAATGCCGTGCATGA
The DNA here is from genome assembly GCA_027459645.1 of Vulcanimicrobiota bacterium. GTDB lineage: Bacteria > Vulcanimicrobiota > Vulcanimicrobiia > Vulcanimicrobiales > Vulcanimicrobiaceae > JAMXLG01. Next base: position 31,311 of record DAIDHQ010000039.1, on the reverse strand, counting down.
GCCAGAACGCGCCCGTATAGAGGCGCAGGAGCGCAAGCCAGAACGCGTAGGTTCCCGATGATGGAAGTTTCACGCTACAACCTCCTTCGTTGCCGTAGCGAGACGGGCGATGAGCTTTGCTGCATCGCGAGCGGCGTCGGGACGGCCGTAACGCCGCGCTGCAGCAATCATTCGCTTGCGGCGCCGGGAATCCGTTAGTACGCTCATCAGCACCCCCGGGAGCTCCTCGACGCTGCGAGCCCGGGCCGCCGCGCCCCAGTCGGTCAGCACGCGAACGTTGCGTTCTTCCTGACCGGGCAGCGGCTTCGAGAGCACCAGCGGCACTTGCGCTGCCAGGGCCTCGGCCGTGCTGAGCCCGCCAGGCTTTGTGACGAGCGCGTCGGCGGCGTGCATGTAGTCGTAGACGTTTTCGACGAAGCGCAGCACGCGCACCGGATATCCCACGCCTTCGGCGGCGGCGACGACGCGCCGTTCGACGCGGGCATTGCGTCCCGCGATCACGACCGCCGCGATCTGCGCGCCGACGTTCTGCATTGCAAGCAGCATGCGTTCGAGGGGCCCGAAGCCCAGACCGCCGCCCATCATCAACGCGATCGAACGGTCCGCCGGCAGACCCAACCGTTCGCGAAGCACTTCGGTCGCTTCATCGGTGCGCGCAAATCGCGGATCGACGGGTATGCCGCATACGTTTATCCGCGCCGGATCGATGCCGCGCGCAACCATTGCATCGCGAATTGCATCGGTGGCAACGCAGTACGCTTCGATATTGTCGTGCATCCAAAAGGCATGCACGGCAAAGTCGGTCACGATACCGACCACGGGAGGTGAATCGTCGTAGAGCCGCTTGTATTCGGCCATGGCGCCGGCCGGAAAGGCATGCGTGCAGACGACGACGTCGGGGCGTTCGCGTTTAAAGAGCGCGCGCAAATTTCCAGCGGTGAACTGGTGCGCCCACGTGCGAAACGGTCCGACCTCCGTCGCGCGCTCGGCGCGGTCGTAAATGTATCCGTACATCTGCGGAATCGTCTTGACCATCTGCAGATAGCCTTGCGAGACGACGCTGGAAACGACGAGCGCCGCGTATTTGTACGAATCCACCACCTGCGTGCGCACGGCGGGATCGAGCTCTTTGAGCGCGGTGACGACCGCCTTGGCCGCCGAAAGGTGCCCCGTGCCGACGTTTGCCGACAGGAAGAGAACCTTCAGCTACGACTCTCCGCCGTCGTCGCCGGCTTCTTCCGCAAAGACCAGGAATTCGTCGAGAATCTCTTGCGCCAGCTCGTCGTCTTCGAGCAAGTTGCCTTCGAGATCCGTGACGATGAACTCGCTTTCGGCTTCTTCGTCCTTGGGTTCGTACATCAGCACCGCGTACGACGTGCCGTCGTCCGGGTCTTCGAGGATGCCGACGACCTCGAAGGGCAGTTCGCCGCCGTCCTTGGTCTCGATGTAGAGCACTTCGCTCAGTTCGAGCGGACCGCTCTTGGCTTCACCATTGTTGGACGTGGTCATGTCGTCGATTCCTCTCGGTCTAGTGTAAGCACCGGGCCACATTGGCCTGATGCTGTGCAAGCGTCTTCGCAAAGACATGGTGCCCGTTCCCGCAATAGACATAATAGAGCGCGTCGGTCTTTGCCGGGTGCAAGGCCGCTTCAAGGGACGGCTTGCCGGGGTTGGCGATCGGGGTGGGGGGTAGTCCGGAATGGAGATAGGTGTTGTACGGCGAGTCGATCTTCAAGTCGGCGTACGATAGCTCCGCCTTGTGGTGCGGAAGTGCGTATTCGATCGTCGCGTCGACCTGCAACGGCATGTTCAAGCGCAAGCGGTTATAGATGACCGCCGCGATCATCGGGCGATCGGCATCGATCTTTGCTTCGCGTTCGACGAGCGATGCGACCGTCACCGCCTGCGGGACGGTGACGTGGAGAGCCTTCGCTCGTGCCGCCGCATCGGCGGGGAGCTCTTTGAAGAACTGGCCCGTCAGCTGCTTGATGATCTGCCCCGGCGTAGCACCGAGCGGCACCAGATAGGTACTTGGGAACAAGAAACCTTCGAGACTTTTCGTCCGCGTGCCGTCCACGACGAGCGTGGTGGACATGAATGACGAGAGCAGCGCCGGAGCCTGCCCGACGCCCTCGTTCTGCAAGCGGTCCGCAATTTGCGCGGCCGTAAAGCCTTCCGGAATCGTCACCCACGTCGCGACCTGTGCGCCGCCGGTCAGTAATGCGTGCAGAACCTCCGCCGAGGTCTCGTGCGGCGCAAATTGATAGCCGCCCGCGTGCACGGCGACGTCGGCGTGCGCCAGGCGCGCGAGCAGCCGAAACGCAAACGCGTTGCCGACCACGCCCTGCTGGGCGAGCTGGTCGGCGATCGCGGTAAACGTCGAGCCGCGCGGCACGATGACTTGCGTGCTCTGCGCCGGATGCGAGCGGTCGATGTGCACGGCGTACCAATACCAGCCGATCGCGCAGGCCCCAATGAGCACCACCACGGCGAAGGCAACATTGAACGCACGTAAAAGCCGCATCAACGCACCTGGTTGCGGCGGCGCGCGAGAAAACTCTCGAGAATCAAGGCGGCGGCCATCTTGTCGACGACCTCCTTGCGCCGCTTACGCGAAACGTCGGCGGCAATCAGCGTCTTGGTCGCCTGAGCCGTGGTCATGCGTTCGTCCACTCGGTGGATCGTACCCGAAAACACGCCTTTGAGTTGCTCGACGAACGCATCCATTTTCTGTGCGGCGATTCCGCGTTCGCCCGAAAGCGAGACGGGATCCCCGACCACGAGTTCGGATACGACGTACGACTCGAAGTATTCCACGAGCTTTGCGAGATCGGCGCGCAGGTTGCTGCGCTCGACCGTACCGACCGGCAGCGCGAAGCTGCCCGTGGGGTCCGCGACGGCGATCCCAATGCGTTTACTTCCGACGTCGAGCGCCATCAGCGCCATTACCGGGTACCCTCCCAATTCGCCGCTCTCGGGCGGCGCCCGAGATGATGCACGATCACGCCCTCGATTGCCTGCGCCACGCGCGGCCGCGCACGCAACGCGGCGCCTTTGCGCCCGCGCGGCGTCGCCAATTCGGCAAGATTGCGCAGATCCTCCGCGTCCAGTTCCACGAGATCGCGCCAACGCTCCCGGCACCGCTCGCAGATAAACCCGCCTGCCTCTTCGTCGACCCATGCGCGCTCGCCGCCGAAAGGACCGCCGCACCGAATGCACGCGTCGACCGGCGGTTCGATGCCGAGGGCCGAGAGCAGGCGCAGGCTGAAGCGCGGAACGAGCGCGCGTGGAGCGTCGCTCTGAGCGATCGCTTGCAGCGCACCGGCGAGCAGTGCGTACACGTCGGGCATCGCGAGATCCGGCTCGCAAAACGCATCGATTAGTTCGGCAATCAATTGCGCGACCGCAAAGCGTTCCGGTTCGACCAGCGATTGCCAGGGCGAGGCGACGATGTCGGCGTGCACGATCACATCGAGCGAACGGCCGCGGTGCATCTGCAATTCGCATTCGTTCGCGAATTCCAAACGTCCGGCGAGATGGCTCTTGGCGCGGCGCACGCCCTTTGCGACGGCGTCGAGCTTTCCGCGTTCGGTCGTGAAGAGCGTCAAGATGCGATCCGCTTCGCCGAGCGGACGCCCGCGCAAGACGATCGCGCGGGTCTTATACGAACGGGTTGAAGGAATGCGGCAAGAGCTCCGCCAGCGTCGTCGCGACCGGTCCGTCGCGATCCGTGTAAACTACCGTCATCGACGGATTGAACTCCGCGAGAAATTGCCGGCACGCACCGCACGGGCTGGTGAGTTCTCCCTGGGGGCCCGCCACCGCAATGGCGTCGAATCGCCGGAATCCTGCCGCAATTGCGGCAACGACCGCGCCTCGTTCGGCGCATATCGACAACCCGTAACTCGCGTTCTCGACGTTCGAGCCGAAAAACACGTTGCCGTCGCCCGCGTCGAGCGCGGCGCCCACGCGAAAGTTTGAATAGGGTGCGTAGGCGCGTTCGCGCGCGTCGCGCGCGGCCGAAAGCAGCTCGTCGAGTTCAGGGGACAACGTCGTGCTCATCGCTCGTCGCCTCGCGCGTTTCTTCGTCGGTGTGAGGGGTGGTAAAGATGCGGACGCTCAGGATGCGGCGCCCCCGGGTGCGTTCGACTTTGACGCTGGTGCCCCCGTCGACGTCGATCTCCTCGCCTTCCTTCGGCAACCGCCCGAAGAGCCCGACCACGAATCCGCCGATCGTTTCAAAATCTTCCGTCGGAATGTGCGTCCCGAGTTCGTTATTGACGTCGTCGATGTTGGTTCCCGCTTCTACGACGGCTTCGTTGCCGTTGACGACGTGGATGGGTTCCTGTTCGTCGACGTCGTGTTCGTCGCGAATCTCGCCGACGATCTCTTCGAGCAAGTCCTCCATCGTGACCAGGCCGGCCGTGCCCCCGTATTCGTCCATGACGATCGCCATGGAAAACTTGTCACGCTGCATCTCGCGCAGCAACTCGGCGAGCTTCTTGGTCTCGGGAACGTGTACGACCGTACGCATCAGCGTTCGCAGGCTCGTCTGCGCTAACTGGCCGTTGGCGAGCGCGATCAAGAGCTCGCGATCGTGCACGACGCCGATGATGTCGTCCTTCGATTCCTGATAGACCGGCAGTTTCGAATAGCCTTCGGCGATCACGACGTCGAGTGCGCGGCGCGGCGAATCGTCGATCGAGACCGCGACGATTTCGGGACGCGGGGTCATGATCTCGCGTACGATCGTATCGCCGAATTCGATGACCGAGTGAATCATCTCGCGCTCTTCTTCTTCGATCACGCGCTGCTCGGCGCCGACGTTCACGAGCGCCCGGATGTCCTCTTCGGTAACGTACATATGGTGCGTGTGCTTGAGCCCGAAGACGCGTAAGAGCATGTTCGCGACGAAGATAAAGACGTTGGTGACCGGGGCGATGACCGAACTCACGACGCGCAGCACGCGCGACATCACCAGCATGTAGCGCTCGCCGCCCGTCGTCGCGAGCGTCTTCGGAATGATCTCTCCGAAGAGCAGCAGGACCACCGCCATGGCGACCGTCGACCACAGCGCCGGTGGAGAGAGCCCCAGATCGATCGCGATGGTCGTTGCCAGGGAGTCGGCGGCGAGCAATGCGATCGTATTGCCGATCAGGATCGAGCTGAGCGTGTGGCTCTTGTCGTCGACGAGGTCGAGCACGCCCTGCGCGCCGCGCACCTTGCGGTCGACCAGCGCCCGAGCGCGCAGACGCGAAACCGAGACCAGCGCGGTCTCCGAGGCGGAGAAAAAGGCTGACGCAAGGACCAGCAGGACGAGGGCGGTGATTTCCAGCCAGTTCGGATGGGCCGTGGTCATCGTTACCGTCCCTCTTCGGGGCCGGCCGGCCGCGGCCCGCGGCTTCGGTACGGGTCTTTTTTCAAATCGGCGCCATTATAGCATAAGGTGCGAGCGAGCCAGCAGATAAATCGCCAGGGCTCCGACCGTACCGAGCACCGATCCGGCGATAACCTCGGCCGTCGAATGAATCTTGCCCTCGACGCGGCTTTCGGCCACCAGAAACGCGACGAAATAGGCAAGCAATGCCGGCAGAGGCCGCTCGTAGATGAACGCCAGCAGGGTCGCTGCGGCAAAGGCGAGGGCGGCGTGGCCGCTCACGGCGCCGCCTTGGAGCGCGGAACCGCGCCCGACCCACGCTTTGGCAAAGATCGTCGCGATCGCTACCGAGAAAAGCACGACGAAGGCCACGTTGCTGGGCACCGACGTCACGGCCGCGAAGACGCGTTGCCCGCCGTTGATGATCCCTTGATAGAAGATCAGATAGCCGATGACGATGGCGGCGAGCGATGCGACCAAGACCGCGCCGGCCGCGGCATCTTTTGCCGTCTTTGCCAGCGGATGGTGAGTCGCCGTAAGGAGATCGACGACCGCTTCGACCGCGGTATTGACGAGCTCGAGCGAGAGCACGACCGCGATGATGATGACCAGCGCGATGACGTACGAACGATCCAACCGCAAAAAGAATGACGCCAAGATCACGAGCAGCGAGATCAGCAAATGGATGCGCATGTTCTGCTGCGTGCGCGCGGCGTACATGATGCCTTGGAAGGCGTGATTAAAGGATTGGAAGAGCTTCACGCGCGTTCGTACGGCCAAGGCATGCCGATCGCGTCGGCCAGCCGCCGTTCCTCGCGTTCCATCTCCTCGCGTTCGTCTGCTTCTTCGTGATCGTGCCCGAGCACGTGCAGCAGTCCGTGAATGAGCAGCCGTTCGAGCTCGCGTTCGAGCGGCGCATCGTAATCCGCCGCCTGACGCCTCGCCGTATCCAGGCTGATCACGATATCGCCCAACAACCGTTCGGGAGCGCCCGGTTCGGGTTCGAGCGGAAAACTCAGCACGTCGGTCGCCTTGTCTTTGCCGCGGTGCTCGCGATTGATCTCGCGAATCGCCGCGTCGCCGACGAGCGTCACCGAGATGGCGGCACCCGCCTCGCCTGCAGCGGCCATCAACGACTGCATCGTCGCCTTTAGGCTGCGTGAGTTGACGCCGCTCCCGCGGACGTCATTGCGAAAATGGATGGTCGCCTTCATACGCGCGAATGATCTTCGCCACTAAGGGATGCCGTACCACGTCGGTCTCGGTCAATTCGACCACGCCGATGCCCGGAACGTCCTGCAATCGCCGCGCGGCGTCGCGTAAACCGCTTCGAGCCCCCGACGGTAGATCGACTTGGGTCACGTCGCCGTTGACGACCATCTTCGAACCTTCACCCAGCCGCGTCAGAAACATCTTGAGCTGGTCCGCGCTCGCGTTTTGCGCTTCGTCCAAAATAACGAACGCGTCGTTGAGCGTGCGTCCGCGCATGTACGCAAGCGGCGCCACTTCGATCGTGCCGCGTTCCAAATATTTCTCCACGACCGCCACATCGAGCAGATCTTCGAGCGCGTCGTAGAGCGGGCGCAAATACGGATCGACTTTCTCGCGCAGATCGCCCGGCAAAAAACCGAGCTTTTCGCCGGCTTCGACGGCGGGCCGCGAAAGAATCAAGCGCGAAACCTCGCGGTTCTTCAACGCGCGCACGGCCATAACGACCGCAAGGAACGTCTTGCCGGTGCCCGCCGGTCCGATGCCGACGGTGAGTGTATTGCGTTCGATCGAATGCACGAACTCGCGCTGGCCGCGCGTCTTGGGACGCACTTCTCTTCCGCGATGATTGCGCATGAGCGTTCCGGGAAGCGGATGGCCGCCCGGTGCTTGGCGCGCATCTTCGATGGCGAGCGCAACGTCGTCCGGCGTGATCTGCGCGCCGGAAACCGCGGCATCGAGCATGCGGCGTACGGCGTGCTCGGCCCGGTCGACATTATCGTTTTCACCCGCGAGCAAGAGCCGATTGCCGTCGGCACGCACGCGCACGTCCAATCGATCTTCCAGCGCTGAGAGGTTTTGGTCGAACTGTCCGAAGAGCCGGACGTGATCGCTGAGGTCGGTTAGATCGATGGTTCGCTGTGCCGTGGACTCCAGATCGAGTGCTCCTGCAGGGCTTTAGGTGGACCGAGGACCTCGGCGGCTACGATCGCTCGCACGAGGTTCCCCCGTTCGAACATACCACGAAAACCCGCGGTTCCACTGCGCTCGGCCTGTGGCGAGGGCGCGGGCACGGCTGGCCGCGGCGGCGTACGCGTGGTAATCACGAACGGCGGACGCTCGATGAGCTCCCGCGTCTGGACCGGCGGCGCCACTGGAACCGGCGCAGGGGCGGTTTGCACCGGGGGCGGCGCCATGGTCCGTACCGGAGCGGCTCCCGTCACGCTTTGGCCCTGGAGAGGGGGGTGTGCACGCGGAGTCTGCCGCTGCTGCAGCCGTTTCACGGCACCCGAGCCCTCTCGCGCCTTCTTCGCGATCGAGGAGACCACGCCGATCACGATGAGGATGATCCAGACGAGCGTTCCGAGTTCGTGCATGCGTTATTTGCCGGGCGGCGGCGGGTTCTCCCCAGGAGCCGGGCTTTCGGCGCTTCCACCGATCGCGTCGCGCATCGTCGTATCGGCCTGAATGTTCTTCAGACGATAGTAATCCATCACGCCGAGGTTGCCGTTCTTGAACGCATCGGCGATTGCGAGCGGAATCGCCGCTTCGGCTTCCACGACCTTCGCACGCATCGCTTGGGTCTGCGCCTTTTGCTCCTGTTCGGAGGCCATAGCGGCATATTGCCGTTCCGACGCTTTCGCTTGCGCGATGCGGCGATCGGCTTCGGCTTGCGACGTCTGCAGTTCGGCGCCGATGTTCTTGCCGACGTCGACGTCGGCGATGTCGATCGAGACGATCTCGAAGGCCGTGCCGGCATCGAGCCCCTTCGCCAAGACCGCCTTCGAAATGCGGTCGGGATACTCGAGCACTTCTTTGTGATCGACGGCCGCGCCGACCGCGGAAACGACGCCTTCACCGACGCGCGCGATGATCGTTTGCTCGCCGGCGCCGCCGACGTAGCGGTCCAGGTTGCTGCGCACGGTCACGCGCGCCTTGACGTTCAACTGAATGCCGTTCTGCGCGACGCCTTGGAAGATCGGCGTTTCGATGACTTTCGGAACGACCGACGTCTGCAGCGCTTCGACGACGTTGCGTCCCGCGAGATCGATCGCCGCCGCTCGCTGCCATTCCAGCGGGATCTGCGCGCGCTGGGCGGCGATCATCGCAAGCGTGACGTTTTCCACGTTACCGCCCGCAAGATAATGCGATTGCATCTGATCGACCGTCAGGTTCAAGCCCGCTTTGCGCGCCCGTACGTAATTCGTCACGATGACGCCCGGAGGAATGCCGATCAGCCGCATGCGCACGAGCGAAATGATGCCGAGCGGAACGCCGGCTGCGACCGTGCGGATCCACAACCCGATCGGGAAGTAGTAGAGAAACATGAAAAACGCGATAACGGCGATGAAAAAAATCACCACCACGACTATCGCACTGGCCGCAATCACCTGACGTACACTCCTTTGGGCTACTTGTAGCTGGGCAAGGTCACGGGTTCGACGAAGATGCGGGCGCCTTCGACGCGCGTCACTCGGATCGGCGTTCCCGCCTGGATGAATTCACCCTCCGTCAAGACGTCGACGCGCTTGCCGTCGATCGACGCGACGCCGGCCGGGCGCAGGAACGACGATGCGGTCCCAATCGCTCCGCGAAGCGACGAGAAATCGGAACTGGTGACATAATCGGGTCCCTGAACGGCAGCAAGGGTAAGCTTCTGCATCCACGCGTTTTCAGGAACGAGACGCGTAAAGAGCGCGAAACCGATCGCGGTGAGGATGACCGCGGTCGAAAACGTCTCGACGGCAACGAAGAAAAACGGCAGGCCGAAGGCAAGTAGCACCGCCGCTACCAGGGCCATCGCGCCCAAGACACCCGGCACCCCATGTCCGGGAACTACGTGTAACTCCCAGAGTATGCCGATCAGCCCGACGATCGCAAGCGCGATGACCAGACCGTTGGAAAAGCCCGCGTACACGTGCGTTCCGAAGAACAGCGCGAGCGCCGCGACGCCGATCGTCCCGGCGATCCCGTGCAGCGTTTGCATCTCGATAATCAACCCCAACATCCCGATCGTCAGCAACAGCCCGCTAATTTCGGGCATCGTCGCGAAACGCGCGAGTTCTTCGCCCCACGTATACTGCGGCGTCAAACGCGGTGCGTTGGCGAGATGAAACGCTGCGAGTGCCGCATCGAGCGACGGCGCTTGCGCCTGAGCGATGCCGGAGCGCAGTGCGTCGGCCGTGTTGAGCGTGAGATAGGCGCCGCTGGGTTTATAGCCCGGCAGGTCGATGCTCGGATCGACCATCGCCGCCGCGAGCGTCGGATTGCGATGATTTCGCTGGGCCGCCGATTCAAATTCCGCTTTGACCGCAGAGACGAGCTCTTTGGTCGTCGGATGCGGTTGCGCCGCGCCGATGGACGCGCCGGGAGCCATGACGATCGTGTTGCTCGCCATCGAAATCAACGCCGCGCTGGAATACGCGCGCCGTTCGTCGTACGCGATCACCGGTTCTTTCGCCGAATAAATGGCATCTTTGATCGCAAACGCGTCGGCGAGCAGACCGCCGGTGGAGTTGACGTCGAGCACGATCGCCCGCGCGTGCACGCGATTGGCCTCTGCGACCGCGCGTTCGACGAGATGACGCATGCCGTCGTCGACCATGCCGTGGATCGGCACGATGACGACCGGCGCCTGAGACGATGCCGCGGATGCCACCGCGGACACGGCAAACCCGCCCAAGCCGCTAAGGCTGAGAGCGAGTGCAACCCACGCACGAAGACTCCTCATGCGGGGTGCTACCTTCGAAGCGGAGCGAAGTTACGCGGAGGCGAGCTCTTCGGCGACGATCTGGCGGACGGTGTTGCCGTCGGCAACGCCCTTGAGCTGCGCCATGGCGGCTTTCATCACCGCGCCCTGGTTGACGGCCCCGTCGGGCAGTTCCGCGATGATCGTCTTAATGACGCCGCGGATCTCGTCGGGCGATTTCTGCTGGGGGAGATAGACCATCAGGATGTCGCGCTCTTTGCGCTCCTTGTCGGCCAAATCGGTACGGCCGGCCTTCTCGAATTCCGAGAGGGAGTCGCCACGCTGCTTGACGAGCTTTTGGACGACCGCCAGCTCGTCGGCATCGGAAAGATCCGCGCCGGCTTCGGTGCGTTTGTAGGTAAAGCCGGACAGCGCCGAACGAAGCGTATCGAGGCGCAACTGGTCGCGCGCCTTCATCGCGTCTTTCATATCGGCGCTGATGCGGTCTTTCAGGGAACCCATGATCTCTTAGAGGGCTACGCGCGGCGCTTGCGAGCGGCGGCGGACTTCTTCTTGCGCCGAACGCTGGGCTTTTCGTAATGTTCGTGCTTGCGCGCTTCGGCGAGAATCCCCGCCTTTTGGGTGGCCTTTTTGAAGCGTCGCAGCGCGCTCTCGATCGATTCACCTGGAGCTATGCGGACTTCCATCGTGTATATGACCCCCCTTTCGAAACGCCGGAAAGGCGCAAAAATTCCGGGGCCCGGTGCGAGCCCCAACCGACGTACTTTATCACAGGGGATGGGGAGCGTCAAACGACCATGGCCGGAACGTTACCCGGGCGGCCACGACATCTGCCGGCCGGCAAGGACGTGCACGTGAAGGTGATCCACCGTTTGGCCCCCGTCCGCACCCGTATTCATAACGAGCCGGTAGCCATCGGGGCCGTGCTCGCGCCCCAGCCGCGACGCGACGGCGAAAAGTTCGGCCGTCAGAGCGCGATCGGCGGCATCGCTGAGTTCGCCGATGTTCGCGTGATGGGCGACCGGCATGACCAAGAGGTGCGTCGGCGCCTGCGGATTCACATCGGAAATGGCAACCACACGGTCGTCGCGGTGCGCGAAACGCGCGGGAATTTCGCCGTTGACGATCTTGCAAAAAATGCAGTTCGAATCCATCGTTCCTACTCTTTGATCGTGAAGCTCCACGACTTCGTCGTCGTGTTGCCGGCGTCGTCCGCGACCCTGACGGTAACGCGAACCGCCCCCCGGCGGAAATCATAATCGGGAAAGTACTGCACGAACGTCTTCGTGCGCACGCATTCCGACGTCACGTCGTGTCCGTTCACGCTCAAGGAGATACTGGACGGATTGACGGGTACGGCGTCGGTCGCAAACGTCGCGAATATTGCCGGGCGCGGGTTGTTCACGCGGGCGCCGTCGGCGGGCCCGAAATCCGTTACGCCGGGCGGCGTACTGGAAACCGAGAGCGTTCGGGGCGCTTGCGCGTCGGGTGCATCTTGCCCGCCGACGCGAAGGTGTCCGATGATCGGCGCGCCTTCGACGTTGATTGCCGCGGGCAGCTTATAGCGATCGGTGTAGACCCCGGGTGAACTCTCCGACATCGCAAGGTTCGTCACATACGGCCCGATATCGAAGGTCGCCGCGCCGCCCGGGGTGCCGTAGAGCGTCACGTCGATCCAATCGCCGGGCTTGAGCGCACCTGCCGCGCTAAGCGAAACGCGCGTAATGACGGGGCCACTCGTCGTCGACCCGGACGCTGCTAGCGGACGGCTTGCCAGAATCGACCGGACTTCGTTGGTCTCAACGTTATAGCGCACGCTCACCTGATCGCCGACGGTGAGATCCGCGATCGAACCTTGACGGCCGTTCAACCAAACCTCGGTCGTGCGAGTCGGAACGATGACGTGACCGTCGTTGAGGACGAATTCGTTTCCCTTGATCGCGGCCACGCGCCCGAAGTACGAGCCGAAGTCGTCTTCGACGCGCGTTACGTGCCCGTTCTTCTGCATGTAGATGCGCGCAAAATCACCGGGACGCACGGCGGCGAGTTCGCCGGGGGTGGTAACGTTTGCCGCAACGTCGTGCATGTCGACGATGGCATTACGCGAGATCGGAATCGTTTTGACGCTCGCGTTATACGTGAGCGTTAGCGTCGGGGGATCGGAATCGACGTCGACCGCGCTTACCGTACCGAAACGCTGGATGCCTTCCGGCCCTTCGACCATCCCGGCTCCCGAACGTCCCATCAACTGCGCGACGATCGAAACGACGTTCGTCGCGCGGTCGTAACTGGCTTGCGCGCCCAAGACGTCGGTAAAAAAACGCAGCGGTGCGTAGAGCACGTTCTTGATCTCGAAAGGCGCCGCGCCGAGCGTAATCGTGCGCTGATCGATGTGCGCTTCGCGGCTTCCGATCTCGAGCGAAACGTTCTCGGCTCCCACCTGGGTCCAAATTGTCTTGCCGGCCTTATTGAATTGTAAGCCGAGCGCTTCGATCGTGCGGCGAACCGGAACGTAGAGCTGCCCGTGGAGAAACCGCGGCGGCGGATCGATCGGCAGCATTTCGTTATTGATCACGATCGCGTAATGTTTGGGCGGCGTCGCTTTGGGTTTCGGCGAGCTCTTGGGCGCGGGCGAAGCCGCGATCAACGCACATCCGAGCAGCAACGCGAACCAGCGCTTCAACGTGTCTTCTCCTCCAGCACTTCGCGATAAACGGCGGCCGTTTCGCGGGCCGTTCGTTCCCACGTCAGGTGCGAGACGGCACGCCGTCCGCGTTCGACGAGATCGGCTCGTAACGCTGCATCGTCGAGCATGCGGCGCATCTGGTGCGCCGCCGCCTCGGCATCGCCGACCGGAAACTGCAGCGAGACCTCCGCGACGGGTTCCGGAATCGACTGGTCGGTTGCAATGACCGGAGCGCCGGCCGCAATCGCCTCGACGAACGGCAGTCCGAACCCCTCGAGCATCGCCGGATGAACCAGCGCCACGGCGCCCGCATAATAGGACGCGAGTTCGTCGTCGCTCACGTCTCCGAGCACGACCGCCTTGCGCCGCGGCGTCGAGAGCCGCTGTAATTCGCCTTCGAGATCGTCGCGACCGGTCAGATAGAGATCGACCTCATAGGACTCCGGCAGCGATGCCCACGCCCGCAAAAGCGTCGGAATGTCCTTATGATCGCGGTGGTTGCCGACGTTCAAGAAATAGGGGCGCTCGCCGCGGAACGGCTCGGCCGGCACGAAGAAGCGCGCGCGCGGCGCGAGCGGGATGACGCGAATCTTCGCAGGATCGACGCCGTAAAAGTGCACCAGATCGCCGATCGTGCGTTTGTCCGAGGTGATGATGCGCGCCGCCTTCCGGCACGCACGCTTGACGACGGTGTTGTAATACGGCCCAATGTAGGCGCGAAAGAACTGTACGAAGCGCAGATGGATCAAGTCGTGAATCGTGAAGACGAACGTGCCGTCGGCAAAGGCGGGGACGTAGTGCGCCATGAAATGCGCGAGATCGATGCGATCGCGCCACATCTCCAGCGGAAGCAATATTTGCTCGGCGATGCCGAGGTTTTGCCCCTTCGTGTATTCGACGTAGTCGTATTCGGGGGCGACCTGCGGCAGGCGCGCGGCGACCTCGCGAATGTAGGTGGCCATTCCGACCGAGATGCGCTTTCCGCAGCGCGCGTCCAACCCGATTTTCGAACGTCTCATCGTTTGCGCCGCAGCGCCTTCCACCGGACGACCGCCGGATAGAGCGCGGAGAACCACGCGACGTACCAGCCGCGGGGACCGTCCAGAAGCGCGGAGCGCCGCAGCAGATTGTTTGCAAAACGCAACGGCACGAGGGCGAGCGCGACGAACAGTGCGGGCATCGAACGCGGCAACGCACGCGCCTCGATCGAGGTATAGTCGTCGAACTTTTCGCGGTACGAACGCGTGTCCGGATACGAATAGTGCAACAGCGTTCCATCCAGTTCGGCCACCGGTCCGTCGCAGACGAGCCGTTCGTGCAGCGCAGCATCGCCGCCGGCGGCAGGCAACGCTTCGATCCGCGCGCTGGAGATCTTTACGAGCCGCAAGAGCGGCTCGCCGCTCCACATGCGCATCGGTTTGCCGTGAAAGTAGGTCGTGCGCCGAACGACGTACCCGTCGACATCACCCGGCGCCGCCAGCACCGCGTCGCGCAGGCGGTCGTCGAGCGCTTCATCGGCATCGAGCATCAGCATCCACGGTGTGGTGATTTGCGACATTGCGTAGCGGCGCGCGTCGACGAAATCGGTCCACGCGCGCTGTTCCACCCGGGCGCCGGCGTCGCGCGCGAACGCAACGGTTCCGTCGTCGGAATAGGCGTCGAGTACGAAGACGTTCATTCCGTGCGGAAGGCTCGTCATCGCGCGCGGGAGATTGCGTTCTTCGTCGCGGGTGAGGATCAGCGCGGTTAGCTGGCTTGGGTCCACGATTGCTCGGCGGGCCGCTCGTGCGCCTCGCCGAGCACGCCCTTGTGGGCGAGCGCCGCGCCCACGAAATCGCGATAGAGCGGCGACGGACTGTTCGGACGCGATTTGAATTCCGGATGCGCCTGCGTCCCCACGAACCACGGGTGCATATCCGCGGGCAACTCGACGATCTCTACGAGCGTCGTCTTTCCGACGACGTGATGGCCCGTGAAGCGCATCCCACGTTCTTCGAACGCCGGACGGTACTTATTGTTGAACTCATACCGATGGCGGTGACGTTCGGTCACTTCATCGCTACCGTAGGCTCGCGCCGCGTGGGAGTTCGGATCGATGCGGCACGAGTACGAACCAAGGCGCATCGTTCCGCCGTAAATTTCGAGGTCGCGCTGGTCGGGCATAAAGTCGATGACCGGGTCGGGCGTCGCTTCGTCGACTTCGATCGACATCGCCTTGGATAACCCGCAAACGTTGCGCGCGAATTCCACGCAGGCGAGTTGCATGCCGAAACAGATGCCGAGGAACGGGATCTTGTTTTCGCGCGCGTACTGAATCGCGCGCAGCTTGCCGTTCACGCCCCGGGCGCCGAACCCCGGCGCGACCAGGATGCCGTCTGCCCCCTTGAGCACCTCGACGCCGTCGGTTTCTACCGTGACGGAATCGATGCGCCGGATCTGCACGTCGGCATGATGGAAGATGCCGGCGTGATAGAGCGCTTCGTTGATCGAGATGTAGGCGTCTTTGAGTTCGACGTACTTGCCGACGAGCGCGATGGTGACGGTATGGCGCGGGTTCATGATGCGGTCGACGATCTTCGCCCACTCGGTCAACTTCGGGAGCCCGGTCGGAAGATCCAATTTGCGAACCACCGCGTCGGCAAGGCCTTCCGCCTCGAGATTCAACGGCACCTGGTAGATCGTCTTTGCGTCGCCGTTTTGCACGACGGCGCCCGGAGGCACGTCGCAGAAGAGCGCGATCTTTTCTTTCAACTCGATCGGCATCGGCACGGCAGATTGCGTGCGGCAGACGATGGCGTCGGGCGAAATGCCGATGCCGCGCAGTTCGCGCACCGAGTGTTGCGTCGGTTTCGTCTTGAGTTCGTCGGCGGCGCCGAGATGCGGCACGAGCGTGAGATGGCAGTACATCACGTTCTCATCGCCGACGTCGTAGCGCATCTGGCGGATCGCTTCGAGAAACGGCAGCGATTCGATGTCGCCGACCGTGCCGCCGACTTCGACGATGCAGACGTCCGCGTGGCTGGCTTCGGCGACGCGCTTGATGTGCGCCTTGATTTCGTTCGTGATGTGGGGGATGACCTGAACGGTCGCGCCGAGATATTCACCGCGGCGTTCTTTCTCGATAACCGAGTTGTAGATTTGGCCGGTGGTGACGTTATTCGCGCGAAGGAGATTTTCGTCGATGAAGCGCTCGTAGTGACCCAGATCGAGATCGGTTTCGGCGCCGTCTTCGGTAACGAAGACCTCGCCGTGCTGATATGGGTTCATCGTGCCGGCGTCGACGTTGATGTAGGGATCCAGTTTCTGGATCGACACGCTGATGCCGCGCGATTTGAGGAGCCGCCCGAGTGAAGCCGCGGTGATGCCCTTACCGAGCGAACTTACGACGCCGCCGGTAAAGAAAATATACTTCGCCATCTCGGGAAGTAGCTATTCGCGCAAGGCCCCGGTTCGCACCTTGACGTACCGGGGGCGACCGCCGTAATCGGCCTCGACGCTCACCTGTGCATCGGGCCAAGCGGCGCAGGCGAGCCACTCCAAACCCGATATAACGGGCGGCGCGGCCTCCATCAGACAGAGCCCGTCCATGGCCAGCAGCCGCGGCGCATGCTTGACGAAGCGCCGATAGTGATCCAGGCCGTCCGGGCCGCCGTCGAGCGCGAGGCGCGGTTCGAAGCTGACCGGGTCCGGCGACCGCGCGATATCTTTCGTCGGAACGTACGGCAGATTTGCGACGATCGCGTCGTAGAACGGCCGAAGCACCGGAAGCGACACGTCGCCGAAAAAGAACGACAAACGCAATTCCACGCCGAGCCGGTGTGCGTTGGCCATGGCGACCAGCAACGCATCAGCGGAAACGTCGAGCGCTTCGGCCGTCGCCGTGCGGTTTTCTGCCAGAATCGAACACGCGATGGCCCCGCTTCCCGTGCCGACATCGAGCACGCGTCCATACTCGCGGTCCTTCAAGAACACGAGAGCCTCGTCGACGAGGTGCTCGGTCTCGGGACGCGGGACGAGCACCCGGTTGTCCACGAGAAAGGTGTGGCCATGAAAGCCGCACGAGCCGACGATGTAGGGAAGCGGCTCGCCCGCGATGCGACGGGCCGCGAATTCGCGTACCGTGGTCTCCATTTTGTCGGAAAGCGCCGTTTCGCCGTAGGCACGCAGCCAGGCACCGTTACGGCCCGTAACGTTGGCGAGCAATTGCTCGATCTCGCCCGGCGTAATACCGCCGGCCGCGCGCAACTCCGCCGTAATCTCAGCGATACGGGCACCCATTAAGGGGCCTTAGTTCTATGCCGGTGCCGCTTCTCCAGCAAGCAGACGCGCTTGTTCGTCGTTGAGGAGGTCCTCGACGATTCCGCCGATGTCGCCGTCCATCACGCCGCGGATGTTTCCGTAGCTCTTATTGATGCGATGGTCGGTGACGCGGTCTTGTGGGAAATTGTAGGTTCGGATCTTTTCCGAACGGTCGCCGGTGCCGACTTGAGAGCGCCGCAACGTTCCGAGCGCCTCTTCTTTTTCTCGCTGCTGGCGCTCGTAGAGCATCGCTCGCAGCATCTGCATCGCCTTTTCGCGATTTTGCGTCTGCGAGCGTTCTTGCTGCGAGGCAACGATGATGCCGCTGGGCAGGTGGGTGATGCGAATGGCCGACTCGGTTTTATTGACGTACTGGCCGCCGGCACCCGACGCCTTATACGTGTCGATCTGCAGTTCCGACGATTTAATGTCGATGTCGACGTCTTCGTCGACCTCGGGAAGCACGGCTACCGTGGCCGTCGAGGTGTGAATGCGTCCCTGCGCTTCGGTTGCGGGAACGCGCTGTACGCGATGCACGCCCGATTCGTGCTTGAACGTGCGGTACGGCGAGCCGCCTTTGACGGCGAAGACGATTTCTTTATATCCGCCCGCATCGCTCTCGTTTTCCGAAACGAGTTCCACGCGCATGCCCTGCGCCTCGGCAAAGCGCATATACATGCGTGCCAAGTCGCCTGCGAAGATCGCCGCCTCGTCGCCGCCCGCGCCCGCGCGAATTTCGATGAAGACGTCTTTGTCGTCGTTGGGGTCGCGCGGGATCATCAGCATTTGCAGCTCTCGTTCGAGCCGCTCGCGCGAGGCGCGAAGCTCCTTAGCTTCTTCTTCCGCGAGTTCGCGCAACTCCACGTCGTCGGTTTCGTTCGAGAGCCGGGCGTTCGCGGCGAGTTCGTCGAGTGTCTTGCGGTACTCGCGGTACTTTGCAACCGTCGCTTCGAGTTGCGCGCGCTCTTTGACCATCGCGGTAAAGCGCGCTTGATCGAACTCACCCGTTGGGTGCGCCAAACTCGCTTCGATTTCGTCGAAGCGCCGGACCGTCGAATCGAGACGCGCGAGAACGCTATCGGTTAATTCAGGCATGGTGCAAAGAAAAGACGAGCCGCAGAACGGCTCGTCTCAACGATGGAACGACGCAGTTACGCTTCGACTGCGGCCTTTTTCGCTTCTTTTGCGGCCTTCCGCTTTGCGGCTTCCGCTTTTTTCGCTTCGGCGGCGGCGGCGCGCTGGTTGAACTTGTCGACGCGGCCGGCCGTGTCGATCAGCTTCTGCTGCCCCGTAAAGAGCGGGTGGCAGGCGGAGCAAATTTCGACGGCGATTTCCTTCATCGTCGAGCCGGTGGTAAATGTATTCCCGCACGCACAGTGAACGCGCGCTTCGGGAAACCAATTCGGGTGCGTCTTCTCTTTCACAGCCCCATGATTATAGCAGGACTGTCAAAGCGACCTTTGTCGGAAAACGACAGCCTACGCTCGAACGTTACTTGGAACAAGAGCTCATCGCCAGGAGGGACGGTTTTGAAGATTTTGCTCGGGATCCTGACGGTCGCCGCCGTTGCGGGGCTGGCCATCGCCGCTGCCGCTGCCCCGCGACTGGACGGGGCCCATATCCAGACGTCGCGGTCGACCAACACCCGCGCGTACGTGATTAAGGTGTGGTCCGACGGGGGCGCCCAATTCATCCTGGACGGCGGGACGCCCGTCCATTTCAGCGTTACCAAACAGCTGGCCGCCCGTTTCTTCCGCGACGTCGTGGCTGCCCGGGCAAATCCCGGCACGCCCGGCCACTGTATGAAGAGCGCGTCCTTCGGCACCACGACGACGGTGCTCTGGCACGACTACACGTCGGTCGACCTTCAGTGCCCGCCGCTGACGCCTGCCGTGGCGGCCCTCAACGCCGACGTCAAAGAGATCACGGCCCTGGTCAATACGCACGGCGTCCTGCCCCGCCGCATTCCGCTGCCACGGGAACCGCGGATGACGCCCAAGCCGGCGCCTACTCCCACGCAAATGATTCAAAACGCCTAGCCCGAAGAATCGCCGACGTGAAATACCCGGTTACCATCGTTCTGGCCGCCGCCCTGATCGCCGCGGCGCCCCAGTCCAACCCGACCCCGCCTCCGGCGCCACCGAACGTGACGCAGGCGCCCGCGTCTGCCGCGCCGGTGGCCGTGCCCGCTACGCCGACGCCCAATCCGGCGCTGCAGAATCTCCTCGGTCCGACCGCACCACCAGGCGCTAAGGCCGGTGCGACGCCTAAACCGCCGGTCAACGCCCGTCAAGGAATCGACGGCGTTTGGGAAGTGCAGATCCAAAACGGCCCCGTTACCACTTACGATCATATGAATCTCAAGCAGACCGGCGACGCCGTCACCGGCACCTATCTCGACAACCAACACAACAAGCGCTATCCGTTGTCGGGATCGGTCGACGGTCAAAATATTCGCATGGTCGTTTCGTTACCGAACGGTTCGACGATCTTGATGTCGGGACGCCTCGACGGCACGACTGACATGATCGGCATGTACAATGATCCGAAGTTGAACGTGCCGTTCACGGCCGCGTATCGGCCGAAAGAGAAATGGATCAACAATCTCAACGCCGATCCGGGACTTAGCGGCGTGGGCGGCGGAACGGGCAATCCACCTCTCTAGATCTGCGTAACGTCGCAAAAAGAAAACGAGCGTTCCACATTGGAACGCTCGTTGTGCTTTCTGCGGTCTCCCTTACGGAACGGACACGCCGCTGATCGCTTGGATCAGATGGCCCGCGTATGGAACGCCGACGCCGGTGGTTTCATCGTACCCCGGCATCGCCGATGCACCCGGAACGGGAACCCCGGGCGTTCCGGTCGTCTGCATCTCGTTGCTGCCGTAGAGCACGTCGTAGATCGTGCTCGCGTACGGCAGATTGGCTTTGCCGCTGAGGACCGTGTAGAAATACGGCGACGCATTTCCTAAGCGCCAGTAGTGACCGCTTCCGGAAGCGGGACACATACCCGATCCGGGATGCGCCTTGCACGCGCTCAGTACGAGCGCCCACACGGCCGCCATTTCCGGTGCAGCGACCGACGTTCCGCCGATGTCGTTCGGCGCACCACCGAACCGCGCATTGGAGAACATCGTGACGCCCGTGTTCGGATCACCGATCATCGAGACGTCGGGCTGTTCGCGTAGCGTCGGTGCAGGCGAGAGCGCTTGCTGTTGCCAGACGGGTGCCGCCATGAACGTTGAGGTTCCGCCGCCCGTCGCACCGGCCGCGCCGTAGCCGGCGGGCTCCGACGTCGAAATCCCCCAGGCCAAAATCGGCCCTTGAAGCGCGCCGAATGCGCTGATGTACGCGGTGACGCCGCCGACCGAGGTGACGTATGGATCTCCCGACGGATAGCTCACGCACGGCTGCGGCAGATAACCGAACTGGCTCAGACACTCCGCCGAACCACTGTCACCCGAAGAGGCAAACGCGGCAATGCCTTCGGCCGCGAGCGCCGCGAACTCCAGATGATAGTACGAGTCTTGGTAGCTCGTCGCGCCGTTCGGGAATTGTTGAATTTCGCCGCCGCCGTAGCTCATCGAGATGACGTCGGCCGTGTCGTCGGCGATCACTTGCTGAATCTCGGGGTCTGCTTCGGATAGCCCGATGAGAGGTTGCCCGGCATTCGATCCCGACGTCGCGCACGGCGTGGGGAAATACGTGAAGCAATCGGCCGCATTGTACGCCAGATAGAAATCGACCGTCGCACCCGGCGCGAGCGTCGAGGCTTGCTGCACGTCCAGTTGCGCTTCACCGTCTTCCGGATTACATGCCGGCAGCGTGCCGCTGCATGACGGCGACGTAACCGGCGGCGGCGTTGCAAACGCGTTCGAATACGGAAAGAAGTTATTACCCGGCGGCGGCGTCGCACCCGGCGGGAGTGGAGTGGGATTCGGCGCGGTGGTCGGGATGCCAGAATTCTGCAAACCTGCAGCAACGCCGTTGGCCGTCACGCATTGTTCGTAGACGTTTGCGGCGCTCGCGCCATAGATTGCGGTGAGCGCGCTGAGATCGTAGTCGCCTTCGGGGCCCGTCGTCGCACCGCCGACATTGCAGGCCGCACCGGCATTGCCGTTGGCCGTATCGATCGGACCGGTGCCGATGATGGCGATCGTCACGCCGCTGCCGTTAAAGCCTTGGGCGTACGCGTTGTTGAGATCGAACGCTGCTCTCACGACCTGCGGGGAATAGCCGAGATTGACGGCAGCACCCACGCGCGGCGGATTCATCATGTAGCTGTGCATGGGTTCGTAGCTGACGAGACGGCCAACCGCATCGACGGGAATCGCACTCAAAAAGTGCGGCGTCGACGTCGGGGCCACGAACGTTTGGCCGAAACGCGAGAAGCGCCCGAACGTCGTTCCGAACGCTCGCTCCATCTTTGCTTGCTCGCCGGAAACGGTCAGCAGCATGTGTTGCGGCCACGCCCCAACGACGAGACCTTGCTGTTGGAAGTAGTCTGCGGCCTTTTGATAATCGGCCATAGAAGCGCCGAAACGTTCCCCGATTTGCTTAGGCGTAAGCCATTGGCGGTACTCGCCCGAGTGCGGGTCGTTTACGTCGCGCGCGTATTGTTCGAGCCCTTGCGGGTTCTGCTGATGGACCAGCACGTTGACGGACAGCATGCCGCCGTTCAACGGGCCGGCGTACGAGGCGCCTTCGAGCACGTTTTGATTCCAATCCGGAATCTGCAAGGCGGGCGGAATGCCATTCGTCGGGTTGTATCCGTTCTGCGCGGGCGCGGACGGCGCCGTACCGCTGCCGCCGCCACAGGCTGCAAGCGCGACGGCGAACGCTGCTGCCGTAGCGAGAGCACGAAGCGAAGTGAAGCGGTTCATAGCTGACCTCCATGGAGAGCACGAAGCGCCGACGCAGCCGCTCTAACGGTCTGCGCGCGTTCGCGTTCGCGAATGAATCGAATACCGGAAAGTCGCGCGGAGAGCTGCGCGCGAAGCGCTTGCGATGCGGCGCGACGCCCGTGGGCGTTTGCGACATAGCCGGCTCCGAGGTTGAGCGTTTCCGCGATGGTGTTGACCTGAACCGGTTGGGCGTTGAGCGAGAAGAACAATCCCGGCGAGGTCAGGCTCCAGTCGTAGTATTGATCGAGCGTATCGTTGATCGTCGCGCACACCGGGCCGAACCAGCCGCTCCCGGCGTTGGCGTCGTAGCTATCGACCGTTTCGGTTTCGATATATCCGAGCACCGGATCGACGAACGCGGTCTGACGCTGGAGATGTTCGTAGACGGGCGACCCGCTCACCGCAGATGCCGAACATACCGCGCCGAGAGCCGAAACGGTTCCTAGGTCGGTGGTTTGATCGGAATAGAGTTTGAGCGGAGACGGCAGCCACGACGGAATGGTCAACGTGTTCGTGCCGACCGTTATGGCGATCGTACCGCCCGCCGGCGCGCCTAGGCTCACGATCGTGTCGAACGGCGAGCCCTTGCCGAGTTCGTAGCTTCCGCTTCCGTCGGCATTCGCGGCAATGACGTTCGAGCCGTAGCCGCCCGGAATCGTGTCAGTCTCGCTATAAAAGACGCTCGTGCTCGGGTTATACGTACGGTCGAGCGTCGTCCCGTCTGCAGCCGTTTGATTGACGGTTGCAGGAAGGACGCCGCTCCAGGTGTTGCCCTGCTGCTCCGGCGTTTGCGCGAACTGCAGCGGCGACGCATAGGTCGTGACGACCTGGTTGCCGTTTCCGTCCGTCGAGGTTTCCCCGTTTTCGAAGAACATCGTGGTGCTGCCCGACGTCTGCGTGCTGACGTTCGCGACCGTCGTCAGTTGCGTCGTGTTCGTCGGGTATGTATCGGTTTCGACGCTGGTTTCCGCAAGCGTCGACGGCGACGGCGACGAGACGGAGACGCTGATCGCGACATTCGCGTTGGCGGTTGCCGTTGGCTGAGGACACGGCTGCGTGCGCGAAATCGCTTGAGCGAGCGTTCCGGTATAGGCGTAGGAGTCACCCGGCGTTACCGGATGCGAAAGCTGGGGCGCACCGACGTACGCGCGAGATGCCTGGACGCCGACGCAGCCGAAAATGTTGATCGGCGGGATGTACGATCCGACGTACACCGCCACATAGAGTGCTTGGCCGCTCTTGAGCGTGATCGTGGGCGTAGACGAGGCTGGAACCGTGACCTGAAGATTCGGTCCGCCCAGTTGTCCTGCGGTCGTGCTGGAAACCCACGCGGGCGCCTGCGGCGCAGGCGACGCACTCGACGCACTCGACGTGGCCCAGTACGCGACAAAATAGTTTCCGGTAGGCGCCGTCAGCGGCAACGTCGCGGTAAAGCCCGGGATGCCGTTCATGGTGAGGTTCGACGTAGCCGTGAACGAGACGTAGGCAACGGCCGTATTCGGGCCGATCGCTTGCGAGTGCGATTGCCCTTGAACCGCCACCGTCCCCTGGGGGGGCGACTGGCCGACCGTGATGGTGGCCGAGCCGGATCCGGCCGGCAGTGCGACGGAACCGCTAACGCCCGCGCCCGATGGGAACGGTGCCGAAGTCGCCGCTCCGAGCGTAACGTTCTGCGACGGTGCGCCCGTGGGCGTCATGGTTGGGATGCTGGTCGGCGGCGGTCCGGGATTAGGGCCGCTGCTTCCGCCGCCGCCGCCGCAAGCGGCGAGCAAGGCGGCAAGAACGGCGGCACCTGCAAATGCAAAGCGCGCTCTCAAGATGGTAGCTCCAGTACTCGGTGTCGGTAAGAGAACGAAAAACGCCGCGCTGTTACGCGGCGTTTCATTAGTTAGACTTTTGCGGCAAGTCGCCTTTCGACGTAAGGCACCAATCCGCCGGCGTCGATCAACTCGCGCATGAATGGCGGAAACTCGGCGGATTTATATTCGGTGCCCTTCGTAATGTTGCGAATGACGCCGCTCTCGGGGAACACTTCGATTTCGTCGCCGTCGTCGATGCCGTCGACCGCTTCGGCGGACTCGAAAATCGGCAAGCCGATGTTGAGTGCGTTGCGATAAAAGATACGTGCGAAGCTTTTCGCGATGACCGCCGAGGTGCCGGACCCTTTAATCGCGATCGGTGCGACCTCGCGGCTGGAACCGCAACCGAAGTTCGTGTCGGCAACGATGATGTCGCCGCTCTTCATCTTCGTGGTGTAATTGGGATCGAGTCCCTCGAGCGCGTGTTTTCCGAGCTCGGCCGGGTCGATGATGTTGCAGTATTTGCCGGGGATAATGACGTCGGTATCGACGTTCTTGCCATATTTGTGCGCTTTACCGTGCAGCATTTAGACTCCAGCCAATTCCAGAACGCGAGGATCGGTGATCTTGCCCGTAAGCGCCGAAGCGGCACACGTGGCGGGTGATGCGAGATAGACTTCGGATTTCGGCGAACCCATGCGGCCGACGTAATTGCGATTCGTCGTCGAGATCGCTCGTTCGCCGTCGCCGAGCGTTCCCATATGACCGCCGAAGCAGGCGCCGCAGCCGGGCGTGTTCACCGCGCATCCCGCGGCGGCGAGCGTCGTCAGCACGCCCTCTTGCGCGGCCTGCATCCAGACTTGCTGGGATCCGGGGTTGACGATGACGCGAACGTTCGACGCGATCTTCTTCCCTTCGAGAATTTTCGCGACGATGCGCAGATCGTCGATGTACCCGTTGGTGCACGAACCGATAAAGACTTGATCGACGACGACGTCGTCGCGCGTAACGTCCGAAATGGAATGGACGTTGTCGGGCGTGTGCGGGCACGCGACCTGAGGCTCCAGGTTCGCGACGTCGATCGCGATGACGCGTTCGTAGACCGCGTCGGCGTCCGCCTTTTCGACGACGAACGGGCGATCTGTACGTTCTTTCACGAAAGCGATCGCCTTGTCGTCGGCATGGAAGATGCCGTTCTTCGCACCCGCCTCGATCGCCATGTTGGCCATCGTGAATCGTCCCGTGATCGACATCTCGTCGATCGTGCTGCCGTGGTATTCGATCGCGCGATAGGTCGCGCCGTCGATTCCCAGTTCGCCCACGGTACGCAGCATCAGGTCCTTGGCGTAGACCATGTGCCCGAGCGTGCCGCTGTAGATAATCTTGATCGAAGCGGGAACCTTCAGCCAGACCTCGCCCAGCACGAACGCCGCGGCGATATCCGTCGAGCCCATGCCGGTCGCGAACGCGCCGAGCGCACCGTACGTGCACGTGTGAGAGTCGCCTCCGACGATCACCTCACCGGGTGCGACCAGACCTTCCTGCGGCAACACCACGTGTTCGATGCCGCCCCGGCCGACGTCGAAGAAATGTGTGATCTTCTGTTCCGCCGCAAAATCTTTCATGAGTTTCGCGAGTTTTGCGGACTGCGCGTCTTTCGCCGGAACGAAGTGATCTTCGACCAGCGCGATCTTTTCGCGATCGAACACCTTGCTCGCGCCCTTTATGCCGCGCATGACGCCGATGGCGACCGCGGCAGAGAGCTCGTTGGCAAGAACCAGATCGACGTTGGCGTTGATGATTTGGCCGGCTTCGACGCGGTCCAGGCCTGCGTGACGAGCCAGAATTTTTTCGGTGAGAGTCATCCCCATGAGGTTCAGGTTTATATAACGAAGCAGCCGTTCCATGCAGGATCACCGTCCCAGCTCCGAGCGCGAGCGGCCCGAGCAAGCGCCCCGCCGCGTCGTCCGATGATGCTCGGAGAGCCGGCTCAGCGCAAGGCGCTGCTGGATCGCACCCGCACGATCGCCGTCGTCGGCGCGTCGAAGGACCGCTCGCGCGCGAGCAACGAGATCTTCACCTACCTTCGAGCGCTGGGCCGCTTCGAGGTCGTCCCGATCAATCCGGCGGTCGACGAGATCGACGGCGTACCGGCGTTTCCGACCCTGACCGCCTACGCGCAGGCTCACGGCGCGCCCGACGTCGTCGACGTGTTTCGCAAAGCCAGCGACGCCGTGCCGATCGCGGAAGAGGCGGTGGCGATCGGCGCCAAGGCGATTTGGTTTCAACTCGGCATCGTCAACGAGCAAGCGATCGAACTCGCCGAACGAGCGGGACTCGACGTCGTGGCCGACGAGTGCATCAAAACAGACCTCGTGCGCTTCACTGGAGGATCACGATGACCGCAGCGTATCGCGAAGAAGCCGAGCAACTCGATCGCGCGATTCTCGAAGCGATCCGCCGCTGGCACGCGCACGACATACCCTTGAGCGACGCGCAATTCAACGAGCTTGCGTTGCACGTATTCGCGCATCAGCTTCGCTACAACGCTCCCTATGCGTCGTACTGCGCGCAAAAAGGCTTCACCCCCGATCGTCTGCCGCAGTCGTGGGAAGAGATTCCGCCGTTGCCCAGCGCGGCGTTGAAAGAAGCGACGCTTGCCACGTTCGACCCGCGTGACGCCGCCCTGGTTTTTGAAACGAGCGGAACGACGCAAGGCGAATCGGGGCGCCATTACATGGAAAGCGGCGCGCTCTATGACGCCGCGTCGCTGGCCGCGTTCGATCGTTTCATGCTTCCCGACCACGTGCAACTACGCTACGTGAACCTGGTGCCCAACCCGGCCGAGAATCCGCATTCGTCGCTCGGCTACATGATGCGCCACGTCTCGGCCCTTCTAGGGGACAGCGAAACCGGCTGGTTCATCCACGACGGCACCTTACAGGTCGACGCGCTGATCGGCGAGATCGAAGCCGCCGTCGAACACGACCGTCCGCTCCTGATCGCCACGACCGCCTTTGCGCTCGTGCATCTGCTCGACGCTCTCGACGAACGCAAGCGGTATTTTGCCCTGCCGGCCGGCTCGCGTTTCATGGAAACCGGCGGCTTCAAAGGGCGTTCGCGCTACGTGGACCGCCACGAACTCTACGCAAGCGCCGCGCGCCGCTTCGGCATCGCGCTCGGTTCGATCGTTGCCGAATACGGCATGACGGAACTCGCTTCGCAATATTACGACGACGTGTTGCTGCGCCAAGCTCGCGACGCGGCGACCGAACCGCGCTATAAGCAGTGCGGGCCGTGGATGCGCACGCGCGTCGTCGGTCCGGACGGCCGCACGCTCGCGCACGGTAAAGTGGGGGCACTCGTGCACGTCGATCTCGCTAATCGTTCGTCGGTCGTCGCGATAGAAACCGAGGACCTGGGCGTGCAATTCGACGAGGGGCTCGTGCTGATGGGGCGCGAGGCCGGGGCACAGTTGCGCGGCTGTTCGCTCACCGCGGAAGATTTACTCACCCGATGACGGCGTTGCAGGGCGTTGCGTCGCGGCGGATCGTCGCGGCCGTCGCGGATGCTGCAGCGCGCTGGACCGACGCGGACTTTCCCCCGCGCGTGCGCTTGCTCGATCCGATCGTCGAACGTACGGGGTATTCGCTTCCGGTCGTCGAGTACGCGCTCGATCAGCTTTTCGGATCCATCACGCGCGCCGCGCTCGAAGCGACGATCGAGAGCGAGCTCGGTTCGCTCGACGTCCTCGACGCACCACAAACTCGCTCTGGCCGCACGCGGGCGCTCGCACTTCCGATCGGATCAGTGTGCGTGATTTCCAGCCGCACGACGATCGGCGTCTCGATCGTACCGGCCGTGCTCGCGCTCTGTGCGAAATGCGACGTGCTCGTGAAAGATCGCGAAGACGGACTCGTGCGAACATTTTTTGCGACGCTTAGCGAGGAGCTCGACGCGTGTGCCTCCGCCGCGCGCGCGGAACAGTGGGAAAGCGAAAGCGACGCCGTCGAGTTGCAAGCGTTCGATGCCGTCGTCGCCTTCGGAAGCGACGCCACCCTCGCATCGATCGCGCGAACGGTAGGTCCGGGGCGCTTCATCGGTTTCGGTTCGAAGGCCACCGTCGGCTACGTTTCTCGCGAAGCGCTGCGCGGCGAAGCCGAAGCGCGAGCGATCGCCGACGGGGCCGCGCGCGATCTCGTCCTTTATGAAAGCGAGGGATGCCTCTCGCTGCATGCGCTCTTCGTCGAAGAAGGCGGCGCGATCGGCGTCCCCGCGTTTTGCGAAATGCTCGCCGCGGCGGTGGAGCGCGCAGAAGTCGAGTTTCCGCCCGGGCAGCGCGACGCGCACGTCAACTCGCGCGTTGCGAGCGCCCGCAACCTGGCGGCGTTTCGCAGCGCAACCGGAAGCGGTGCCGTTTTTTCGAACGAACGCGCGACGTATCTTGCGGTGCTGGATCCGCCGCAAAGCGAGCCGCCCGCCTTTTTGCCGCGCGCTCTCGCCGTGCGTTCGGTCGGGTCGACGGCAGACGCACTCGCCTATCTTCGCCGGCACGCGGTACCGATCGAAGCCGTCGCGGCGGCCGCAACCGATGACGCGCTGCTGGCCTTCGCGATCGACGCCGGAGCGAACCGCATCGCCCGCTTCGGCGAACTGCAACGGCCGCCGCTCGAAGGCAATCACGGCGGTCGCGCACGCATCGCGGATTTCGTGCGATGGTTGAGCGTCGAGAACGCATGAGCGAGCGCATTCCCGGCCCGCGTACTGCGGCGTTGCGGCCGCACATCGAACGGTACGAATCGCCCAACGTCACCTATTTGAGCGCCGACTTTCCCGTCTTCTGGGAACGCGCGTCGGGCGCGAGCATCACCGACGTCGACGGCAACGAGTATATCGACCTGGAATCGGCGTTCGGCGTCGCCGGCGTCGGCCACGCGAATCCGGCGGTCGCCTCGGCAATTGCGGGTCAAGCGCAGCGTTTGATGCACGGCATGGGTGACGTGCATCCAACCGAGTTGCGCGCGCGTCTGCTGCAGCGATTGAGCGAGATCGCGCCGCGCGGCCTGACAAAGTCCTTTCTCGCATCGACCGGTTCGGAAGCCGTCGAGGCGGCGCTCAAGACCGCGGTGCTCGCAACGGGAAAACACCGCTTCGTCGCGTTTCACGGTGCCTATCACGGGCTGTCGCTCGGTGCGCTTGCGGTCAGCGGCATCCGCAAGTTCGTCGAACCGTTCCGCGCCCTCGTTCCGGATGTCACGACGTTTCTGTTTTATCCCGACGCGCAGCGCACGACGACGCAAGACGCGCTCAACGCTTTGGAAGCGGTTCTCGCCGATCGCGACGACGTCGCCGCGGTCGTGCTCGAACCGATTCAGGGACGCGGCGGCTGCATCGTTCCGCCTGAAGGCTATCTTTCCGCGCTGCGCGCGCTTTGCGACCGGCGGGGCGTGCTGATGATCCTCGATGAGATCTACACCGGCTTTGGGCGCACCGGCACGTGGTTTGCATGCGATGCCGAAGGCGTCGTCCCGGACATTCTTTGCATGGGTAAGGCGATGGGCGGGGGATTTCCGATCAGCGCCACGATCGCGCGCGCGCCGGTCATGGACGCGTGGCCACGTTCCGCGGGAGAAGCGCTTCACACCTCGACCTACTTGGGCAATCCGATGGGGTGCGCGGCCTCGCTTGCCGTCATCGGCGAGATCGAAAGCCGCAAGTTGCTGGTGCGCGCCCGCACGCTGGGGAGCGCGCTCGGCGAACGCCTCGCGAAGCTGCGCAAGCACGACGGGGTACGTGCGATTCGCGGCCGCGGCATGATGTGGGGCGTAGAACTTGAAGACGGCGCAGCGGCGGAGCGCGTCGTAAAGGCGTCCCTCGCGCGTAACGTCGTGTTACTGCAATCCGGGCCGGCCGGAAACGTGCTCTCGATTACCCCGCCCCTGGTCATCCCGGAAAACGATCTCTTTCGCGCAATCGACATCATCGAAGAGGTATTGTGAATATCTATCGCATCGGCATCGTCGGCGCCGGCTTCGGCGTCCACGCTCACCTTCCGGCGCTGCTCGCGCATCCGCGTTTCGACGTCGTCGCGCTCGCCTCGCCGCACAGCGCCGCAAAGGTTGCGAAGGAGCGCAACATCCCGCATGCATTTGCAAGCGCCCGCGAGATGCTCGACGGCTGCGAGCTCGACTGCATCACGATCGCCTCTCCGCCCTTCACACATCGCGACGACGTCCTGGGAGCGCTCGATAAACGCCTCAACGTGATGTGCGAAAAGCCGTTCGCGCTGAATGTTGAGGAGGCCGAAGAGATGGTCGCCGCTGCGGAAAACGCGGGCACGGCGTGCGGCGTCGCGCACGAGTTTCGCTTCGTTCCGCAACGCATGGCGCTCAAGCAACTGGTGGAGAACGGGCACCTCTCCCCGCTGCGCGAAATCGAGATCACGCAATACATGTCGTTTCTGCGAGCCTCCGGCACCCGTTCGCGCGGTTGGTGGTTCGAGCACGATCGCGGTGGCGGAATTGCCGGTGCGTTGCTCTCGCACGTGATCGATAGCGCGAATTGGACGGTCGGCCGGCCGCCGCGGCGCGTGCAGGGCTTCCTGCGTACGGCCAATCCCGTGCGGCGTGACGGCGAGGGTGAGTTTCGCAGTACCGTAGACGACGGAGCGTTCGCGTTGCTCGATTACGGCGACGGCGCCGTCGGGCGCCTCACTGTCGACGGCACGACGTTCGTCGAATCGTTCACGATGGCCGTGCACGGCGAAAACCGCACCGCGGTCGCGAGCGGCAAAGACATCGCGGACATGACGCTCTATACGGTCGACGACGAAGAGACGAACGAACTGGGCTGCAAACCTTCGCCATACGCAAAGTTCGCGATGCTGAGCGAACGCGCCAGCGCCAACGTGCCGCTGCTCATGGAACTCTACGACGAGTTCGTCAAGCAGATCGAAACCGGCTCGAGCGCGTTACCGACCTTCCGGGAAGCCCTCGATACGCAGCGCGTGCTCGCGGCGATCGGCTATACCGTTTCATCCTGAGCGAAGCGCTTGTGTCATCCTGATATGTTGGCAGCGGTCCTCTGGCGAAGGGGACCTGCGGCCGGGACATCGCGTCATCCTGTGACCTCGAGTCCG
The DNA here is from genome assembly GCA_027459645.1 of Vulcanimicrobiota bacterium. Classification (GTDB taxonomy): domain Bacteria; phylum Vulcanimicrobiota; class Vulcanimicrobiia; order Vulcanimicrobiales; family Vulcanimicrobiaceae; genus JAMXLG01. Next base: position 191 of record DAIDHQ010000039.1, on the reverse strand, counting down.
TGCTCAGATAGATGCTCGGCCGCATTGTGCTCTCCCCAAAGATCGGACAGTATGGGAGGCGCCGCACACGCGGTAGCCTGCATGAATCAGAGGGATTTCGCGGAGGAGATGAGGCGTTGGATTTTGTCGGAATCGATGTTGGAAAATCGGAATTGCACGCGGCGCTCCTACAAGGGGCGAAGGTAGCTCGA
>DAIDHQ010000038.1 GCA_027459645.1 Vulcanimicrobiota bacterium | reverse complement strand
CGTGTCGGCGACGGGATAGACGCCGAGCGTAATTTTGCGAGATATCGCGCGACGGTCGATACTCTCGGCGATCGCTCGCCGTACGCGAACGTCGCGCAGCGGCCCGCGTCCGACGTTCATAGCGATGCCGGCGATCACGCTGGTCGGCACGCGGAGAATGCGAATCGACGTCGCGCCGCGCAGCGCCGTTTGTTGCGCGGGTGCGATGAGGTTCCAGTCGAGCTCGCCGGTGCGCAGCAACGTGAGATTCGTGCCGGGATCGGTAACGATGCGCGCGACGATTCGCCGGACCTTCGGCGCGCCACGCCAGTAGAGCGGGTTGGCACGAAACGTCAATCGGTCGCCGCGATGCCATGAAACGAAACGAAATGGGCCGTCGCTCACCGTCGGGTCGCCGTTAAAACGCGCGGTTCGCAACGAACGAACTCCGGCAAGTACGTGCGCGGGCACGACGGCATACGGTTCGATTCCGTACGAAAAGAACGTCGCAACCGCAGGCGCCCACGGTTTTCTCAAATGCAGAACGACGGTCGAGGCATTCGGCGCGACGGCCCGATCGATCAGCGCATATCCTTCGCGTGTTCGAACCGGATTATGCGGGTTGAGAATCGCATGCAAGGTAAAGAGTACGTCGGCGCTCGTCACCGGCGTTCCGTCGCTCCAACGGACTCCGGACCGGAGATGATAGACGATCCTCCGGCCGTCGGCCGAGATGCCGCCGTTGCTCCGCGTTGGTATCTCGCGCAACAACACCGGAACCAAACGCCCATGTGCGTCGAGATCGACGAATGGTTCGAAAAGCAACCGCGCGACTTGTTGATCGACCGAAGCCGCATCGGGGGTAAGAAAGAGCGGATCGAGCGTCGTCGGGTCGGCGGCGATTGCAAAGCGCACGGTGCCCGGCGGTGCGTTCGGTCGCGCTCCGTGCGAGCACGCAGCAACGAAGAGCAGAAGCGCTACCTCGGCATATCTTCGCATCACGATACGCTCGTTTCGAATTCGACAACCGGCTCGTGCACGACCGGGAAATTCACCGAACGAGCGAGGAAGCACATTTTGGCCGCCTCATCGTGCATCGTAAGCGCACGTTCGCGGTCCGAGCCACGGGCGATGGTGACCGCCGGGCGCAGGAGCACCGAGACGAATTCGCCGCTTCCGTCGTCGCGGACGACCATGCTGCTCTCCGCCCGATCCTCGTACGCTTGGACGACAACCCCGGCGTTCGCGCAGAGATGGAGATACCATAGTTGATGGCATGCGCTGAGCGAAGCAAGAAAAAGTTCTTCGGGGTTCCACAAGGTTGGATCGCCGCGGTACTGCGGATCGGCGGAGCCTCGCATCGTCGCCTTTCCGTTTATCGTTAATTCGTAGTCGCGCCCGTAGCTTCGATAGGAGGTGGTTCCAACACCGTTGCTTCCCGTCCAGGTCATTTGCACGCGATAGTGATGCGTCGTATCGGCCATACCGTTCCTCGCTTGTCGCTCGTACCCGGCGCCTTTAGATGCGCGTGCGAGGTTACCTTCGGTCGAAGTAGCGAGGTTGCATAGACGCGCAACGGCCCTCTGAATCGGCCAGACTGCAAAAAGTTCTTCTGATATTGCTCGACATCGAACGGTCTTTCGAGCGTGTAACTCTTTACGGAGGTCGTAACGTCGGCTGCAATCGGGCGATTCAACATGCATGTCCTAGCTATCGCTATTTGCTTGAAAGGGAAAAAGCGCGATCTAATGTTGGTTAAGCGGTTTTCACGTCGTTCCGTGCCGACGATACCGGTTGCGTCCCCCGGGAGCTTGTCGACCTCAGAGGCGAGATTGCCGACCGACGGGGTCGCCCATATTGACGGCTTTCCGTGGACCTGCTAACGTATTTGGCAGATGGGAACTCGGATATTTCGCCCCGACGAAGTCGGCTCTGCCGCGGTTTTGGGCCCTCTGGAGAGCCTCGTTCTAAACGCAGTTTGGGCTATCGACAGCCCAGTCACCGTCGGTGACGTCGCCGAATGGCTGAAAAACGCGGGTCAGCACGTCCACTATTCGTCGGCGAAGACCACCCTGAATACACTAACGGAGAAAGGCTATCTGAGGAAGCGCTCGATCGGGCGCGCGAACGCGTTCGCCGCTTCGCTTTCGAAAGAGGAGTTCGATCGGTGGGTCGTCGGCGGTGTCCTTAGCGGACTTTTGCGCAACTATCGCAGTCCGCTCATGGCGAGCTTGGCCGAGACGATGGCGCATGACGCCGAGTCACTTCAAGAATTCGAGCGCCTACTCGCCGAGCAACGTGTGAGGGGAGAGCGGTGAGCCAAATCGCCGCGCTGATCGTAGCATGTCTGACTTCGGGTGCGATGTTCACATCGCTTTGCGCGGCATTGATCGTTCCGCCGTTGGCGTGGCTCGCAGTGCGAGCTCTGGCCCCTTCGATCGAGGCGATGCACGATGATCGCCACTGGCAGGCCGGCCTCGCCGCATTCGCTGCAAGTGTGGCCGGCACGCTCTTTTTGGGACTCGTCGCTCTAGCGATCGCAGAGGGGGCCAAATCCCCTTGTTTGCAACTGACCGCCGGGAAAATTCTCTTCGCCTTCCTTGCTGCGCTCGTCGCGGCTACGATCGGGAGATCGATTGCGCGCGCGCATATGCGGCACCGTGAACTTCGCACGATGTTGGCGAACGCGGAGCCTGCGCATGGCCGGGCTGCCTGCATCGCCGCTGAGGTCGGCATTCCGCTCTTCGAAGTGCGTGACGAACGCGCAATGCTTATCATGGTTGCCAATGCGCCTCATCCCGGCGCGTACGCATCGACCTTTTCGCTGCAGCAGTTCGACGATGCAGAACTGCGCGCGGCACTCTTTCACGAGCGCGCACATATCGAGCGCGGCGATCATCGTTTGACGCCGTGGCTATATTTTCTGACCGATTTGCTTCCGTTGCAGGTCGATCGCCTCATCGGCGTTTACCGTTGCTCGCGCGAATTCTGTGCCGATGAATGCGCGCTCTCGCATGTGAAGCGCATCGATCTCGCGTCGGCGCTGTTGCGCGTCGCTCGCGGTGCAGCCTCCGCCGGGACGAGCCCCATCGCTGCTTTCGCCGAGCGCGATGCGGTGTACGGCCGTCTCGAGGCGTTGCTGCGGCCGAACGGCGACGTCGTGCCCGACCGTCGCCGCCGCGGTCTCGTCGCCGCCGCTCTTGCGCTCATCGTCGCGTTCGGGGTTGCGGTGCCCGCAATCGCACCCGCGCTCGTTCACTGCTCCTTGAGGCTGATGTCATGACCCGAAGGTTCCTTTTATTATGCACGCAAGTGCCAATACTATTGGCACTACTGGCCGCGCCGTCGCTCGCAGCACCGATTATCGCTCGGATCGGTGCCGCGCATGCGACGATCGTGTTTTCGCCCGATCCACCGCAGGTCGGTACCAACGCCATAACCGTAACGCTCTCCGGCGTTTCACCTGCCATTTCGACGCGCACGACGGTCCACTACTCAACGCTCATGCCGTCGATGAATATGGCAGGTCCGAGCGGCGCGGCGGTTCGCGTTCCGGGACGCACGAACGCATGGCGCTTTAACATCCCGTTCGGCACGGCAGCACCCTGGAGACTGCGCGTGCAGTTTTCAGGAGGCGTTACGGCTACACTCAACACAAATCTCGTCGTCGGTCAGGTTGCACATACGTCGGCAATGAACTCGGCAGGAGCGATGACGAGCGGCTCGACCGTAGCCCCGCGTAGCGGTATGCCGACGACGCCATCTGGTTCGATGGCCGGCATGAACGCATCGTCTGCGGGTGATGCGAGCGCCTGGCGCAACGCAACCTTCGCGCTGCTTGTCGTCATGTTGATTGGGGCGCTGGTGCTGTGGCGCAAACGACGTCCGGCGACGATCGCGATGGTCGTCATTGCGGGTATGGCGGTCGTCGCCATCGCCTTCGCGCAATCGCGAAGAGGCTCGTCCTCTACGAACATGACCTCGATGCAGGGCGCGCAAGGATCGGCGCCGATACCGGTGACGCTTGCCACTATCGAAAGCAATGCGTCGGGAACGACGATCTCCGCACCCGCGAACGTGCAGCCGTATCTCGTGCAAGAGATCGTTGCCCGCGCGCCCGGGCTGCTGACCGATTTCCGCACGTACACCGGCGATCGCCTCAGAGCCGGCGAGATCGTCGCGCATCTCAGCGAGCCGGAGTTGCAGGAT
>DAIDHQ010000037.1 GCA_027459645.1 Vulcanimicrobiota bacterium | reverse complement strand
GAGCGAGACCGTCACGAGTTCGTTGGTCGTATAACGATAGAACGGCGAGATCTTCATGGTCCAGTCGGTGCCCTTGAAGTGCCGCTCGTACGAGAAGTCGTAGTTATTCGACGTTTGAACCGGGTTGTCGTGGACCGGGTTATTGAAGCCCAGATTCCAGAAGTACGTGTAATCGAACTTCGCCGCACCGAGCCCCGACGCGTTGGTATACTGTTCGAACGCCGTTTGCGTCGGCTGCGTGTAGCGGCCGGCCGAGAAGCGAAGAACCGTATCCGGATTTATGGTGTACGTACCCGAGAGACGCGGCGAGAAAACCGTGTGGCTCAGGGACGACGGGGCGACGTTGGTGTAGAGCTTGTTGCCACCTACGCCGTTCGGATGAACGGCTTGCTGTCCGGAAGGCCCGATCAGCGCGCCGCCATTGCCGGTGTAGCACAGTCCCGGATTCTCACCCGGAAGCGTATTGTAGGCAACGACCGGACCTTGACGGTTCGGCGGTGTCGTCGGCGTCACGGGCGTGAGCAACACGTTGCCCGTGCCGGGGTCGTAGCAATACGAGTTCGCAGCTTGGTTGAACCAGAAGTTGAACTCTGGGTTTTGCGTGCTGCCCAGCAAGTACTGATAGAGCTCTTCGCGCACGCCGAGATTGATGTTCCAGCGATCGTCCGGCTGCCACACGTCGGAAAGCGCGAACGAACTAAAGCGCGGTTGAACGTTGTTCAGGGGACCGTACCCGCCTGGGACCGTCACCTGATACGATGCGTTTGCCGGCGCACCAGCCGGGATCGGCGGAAGTCCGGCGCTCCCGGGGAGCAGATTTGCTTCATTGACGGCGGTCGAGCCCGAGAGGCATGAATTGACGGCCCCGGTCGTCGTGCTATAGCAGTTCGTACCGTCGGTCAAGTTGACGCCGTTACCATTGAAGGCATAGAACTCATTGTTCCAGCGAGTGACGGTAGCGGTCGTGTAATTGCCGATGAAGCTCAGCAGGTTCTTTTCGTTGATCTGATCTTCAACGTCGAGTTGCACGCCGCGCGTGTGCGTGTTCAGCTCGTAGTTCGGAGATGGATTGCTGGCACCCATGCCCGGAACGAAGAAGCTGATAAAGCCGCCCGCGTCGTTGGGGGCCGTTTGCAGCCAGTCGGAATAGAACGTGTAGCCCAACAGACGCGCGAACGCCGTGGAACCGAAGTTCTTCTGGTACTGGAGTTTCACGACGGTCCCGTCGTTCCAAATCGCATCCTGAAGGTTCGGGTTGACACCGACGCCGACGGGACGATTGGTCGGATAACCCGGGATGAGATACGGAACGGCACCCACACCCGCGGCGTTTTGCCCGAAGCTCGTGTTCGTCGGGAAGATCACGCTGTCGCCGACCGGAACCGGCGACGGCCCGGATGACGCGCACGCGTATCCGAAGATATACGAGTTGACCGTGCAGAGATTCGAATACGGTCCGGGTAACGGCGCACCGGAGCCGCCGTTGAGCGTGTCGATAAGTTCCGCCGCCGGGACCGCCGATGCGAACATGGTGTTCCAATAGCCCGCGCCGCCGAGGGCGTTGAGGCTGTCGTTGTAAAGCGACTGGTACGCGAAATTATAGACCAGCGCTTGCGCATCGTCGCGGCCGCCGTTGTTCTTGTGCGGAATGCCGAAGTGGAAGTTGAACACGTTCTCGCGATCGCGGATGCCGATGTTATAGTTTGCTGCAAGCGGAGCGTACGCCGAGCACACGGGCGTCGGCGTCCCACCCGGCAGGATGTTTTGCAGTTCGTAGAGAGGTGCGCCGGCCGGTGCCGCACCCGTTGCGGTACACGTCGGCCACGGGCCGTTCGCATACGATGCAAACGTTCCGGCAACCGGATTAAAGCCGCTGCCGACGAAACCGTAGGCGTTGCTTCCGTCCGGATTCAGTCCCGCCGCATTATTGTTCGTAATGAGCGGAAACTGCTGGTTCGAACCGGAGAGACCGACGTAATACGAAAACAGCCGGTTCGGCGTCGCGCCGCCCGTTTCAACGCTGAGTTTGTGGTAGAACGTCGGAGACCCGATCCCGCCGACCAGCGTTCCCGTTCCCGGGTACGTACCGGTCTTAATGACCTGGTTGATGTAGCCGGCGAGGGTCGATGACGACGCACCCGCAGGTGAACCGCCCGCATAGACTTCCGTCTCTTGGGTGCCCAGACTCGAAAGCGAGTTCGCGTTATAGTTGTCGAACGCGCGATTGACCGGAACGCCGTCATACTCGTAGCCGACTTGGCTGTATGCGGAGCCGCGGATGTAGTATACCTGGCCGAAGCCGTAGTTACCGATGCTCGAGGTCACGCCCGGCTGTGAGTACAGCGCGGAATACGCCGAATCGAGATTGTAACCACCGCCGATGCCCTGCACCGCGGCCGCGGTTGCCGCGTTGACGGAGTAGACGTCGGAGGTCGTACCGCTTTTAACGAGATTGCCGCCGACCGTTGCAACCGTCTTGACGATGGTCTTCGGCTGATTGGAGATGGTGAGCGAAACCGTCAAGTTTTGATCGGCGAAGACGGTCACGCCCGCGAGAGAACCCGGCGTAAAACCTTGCTTTTCCGCCGACACCGTATATGTATCCGGCGAGAGCGAAACGAAGGTGAAGTGCCCGCGCGCATCGGTCGTCGCGGTCGCCGTCTGCGACGCAGACGTGACTTTGACCGAGGCGTCGGCCACCGGATGTCCGGCTTGATCGGAGACGATCCCGCTCAGTCCGCCCGTCGTGCCCGCCAGTGCCCATGTTACCTGGCTGGTGAAGACGAGAGTTAGAGCGAGGGCCACCCACCAAGGCCGGCTCATGCGTTTGTTCATGCTAGCCTTCCTTATGATGTGAGTAAGCGTGGGAGCGCGCGTGCGATCCCAGCGCTCTCAGCGTGTCATAAGGCGCGCAGAAGGTCTCAACAAATCTAACAACGCCGCCGCAACGGCTAGGCGCTACGCGCGTTCATGAAGGCCACTTTCGCGTCGAGAATCTCGAGCACGTTTGTCCACGAGAACTGGCGTGCCGTGCCGGGCGCGTTCTCCCGGATGCGCTCGCGAATCGACGCGTCGCCGAATAGGCGCTCCAAATAGGTCGCCAACTCGCGTGGATCGCTCGTGTCGCAGACGATGGAGTTTTCGAAGGCGCTCGCGTAGTCTTCGCCCGTCGAACCGCACACGGCGACGCCGCCCGACGCCATGACCTCGAGTCCCACAAGGCCGAACGGTTCCTTCCCACTGTTCGCCAGCACGGCGTCGACCGCGCCATAGAGCGTGAAGAGCATTGCGTCGGGCAAGAAACTCTTGACGTTGACGATGTCCGCCTGGGATTCCGCGAGCGTTTTTGCAATCGTTTCGATGTCGGGTGATTCGAACGTGACGTCGGCGACGGTCAACCCGCGAGCGCGCGCTTGGCCGAAGACGACGTCTCCGTACGCTTCTTTCCCGCCGCGCACGATCAATTGCACGAGGCGCCCCGCTTCGCGAAGATCGGCGACGGCATCGATCGCTTGCAGCCAACGCTTGTCGGGATCGAACCGCCCGACTTTCAACAGCGTGTTGCGCCCCGAGAGCACGCGATTTAAGTAGGCGACGTCCGAGGCTTTGACTTCATCGAAAATGCGTTCGGGAATGCCGTTTGGAATGACGAGGGCGTCGGCACCCGCGAGCGCGAGTTCGAACTTCATATAGCGGCTGACGCACGTAATCCGGCAGGCGGCCGCAAGGCGCGGAAAATCGATCTCGTGGAATCCGTAAGTGTTGTTCGCATTCCATGCGATCGTTACGGCGTAGCGCAGGCCCGCAGCGCGCAGCCCCGCGTCCAGGTTCAACACGGCCGGTACGACCTGCCAGTCTTCGGCCAGCACTAAGACGCGTTCGCCGCGCGCGACCGCCGGTTGCACGACGTCGTCGATGAGAAATCGCGGAACGCTCTGCGCATAATCGTTGATCTTGCCGGCTTCGCCGTCGTAGACGCCGCCGGGATGATAGGCGGAAATCCACTGACACCAACGCCGTAGCGTGAAGCGGGGGGCACGCTGTTCGATGGGCGCCAGCGACGGGTCGCCGACGAAGACCAGTTCGGTGTCGAAGCCGGCTGCCGCCGTGGCTACGGCGAGCTCGCTGACGCGAACGCCGAGGCCGCCGACCATCGAATAGCGGTCGGGCCCCTCGAAGGCGAGGATGACGATGCGTTGCGGCAGGTGAGGGTAGCGGTCCATACCCTTGCGCCTTATTGATGCCGGAGCTCGGACCCTATCGCCTAACCGTATTCGCTGCGCTGCTCGATCAATTTGGCGACGAGCGCCGTCCACCCGGTTTGGTGACTTGCGCCAAGTCCCATGCCGTTGTCGCCATTGAAGTATTCGTAGAACAAGAGGTGATCGCGCCAATGCGGATCGCGATCGAAGAGTTCGACGCCGCCGTTGACCGGACGCGCGCCGTTGGAGCCGGGCAAGAAGATGTTGATCAGGCGCCGCGAGAGGAGCGACGCAATCTCCCACAAGTCCATCATCTGACCGCTGCCCGTAGGACATTCGATCTTAAACGAACTGCCGAAGTAATAGTGGAAACGTTGCAGCGCTTCGATCAGCAAGAAGTTCATCGGAAACCAGATCGGCCCGCGCCAATTTGAATTGCCGCCGAAGGTGCCGGTCGTCGACTCCGCAGGCTCGTAGTCGACTTTGTACGACGATCCGTCGATGTCCAGCGTAAACGGATGGTCTTTATGAAAGCGCGAGATGCTGCGAATTCCGTAGGGGCTGAGAAACCCGTCTTCCTCCAGCATCTTCGTGAGGATTTGCTCGAGCTGATCGCGGTCGACGATCGAGAGCAGACGGCGCGCGCCGACGCCGCTCTCTTCCATGCTCGCGACGTTTTCTGCAAGCGTGGGCCGATGGCGGATGAACCACTCCAAACGGCGTTTGAACGCGGGAAGCGCATCGAGCTCTTCCGGTTCGACGATCTCGACGGCGAGAAGCGGAATCAAGCCGACCATGGATCGTATCTTGATCGGGATGCTTCGCCCGTCGTCGAGCATCAGCATGTCGTAATAAAAGCCGTCTTCTTTGTTCCACAACCCTTCGCCGCCGAGATGGTTCATCGCATCGGCGATATACAGGAAATGCTCGAAGAATTTCGTCGCGATGTCTTCGTAGACGGGGTTGTGCATCGCAAGTTCCACGGCGATCGCGAGCATGTTGAGCGTATAGACGCCCATCCAGCTCGTGCCGTCGGATTGATTCAGAAATCCGCCCGTCGGCAGCGGGCGGCTGCGGTCGAAGATGCCGATGTTGTCCAATCCCAGGAAGCCGCCCTGGAAGACGTTATTGCCGTTGGCGTCTTTGCGGTTCACCCACCACGTGAAGTTCAGCAGCAGCTTCTGGAACACGCGTTCCAGAAACGCGATGTCGCCCCGTCCGTGTTCTTTCTGTTCGATCTGGTAGACCCGAAGAGCCGCCCATGCATGGACGGGCGGATTCACGTCCGAGAACGCCCACTCGTACGCCGGAATCTGACCGTTGGGATGCATGAACCATTCGCGCTCCAGCAGCACCAACTGATTTTTCGCAAAATCCGGATCGATCAGCGCGAACGCAACGCAGTGAAACGCAAGATCCCAAGCCGCAAACCAGGGATACTCCCACGTATCCGGCATCGACATGACTTCGCCGGCGTCGAAGTGGATCCAATCGTGGTTGCGTCCTTGATACCGCTGCGGAGGCGGAGGCGGCTGCAGCGGATCGCCTTCCAGCCACCGCCTGATGTTGTAGTGATAGAACTGCTTGGACCACAAGAGGCCGGCGAACGCTTGCCGTTGCACGTTGCGCGCTTCGACGTCGGCACGAAACGGATTGATCTCTTCGTAAAAGGCGTCCGCTTCTTCGATCCGGTTGGCGAAGACCTCGTCGAAACCGGCTCCAAAAGGCTCGTCGTGCGAAGACGCGCTCAAACGCAGGCGAATCACGCGCGATTCGCCGGCGGCAAGCGAGAGCGGATAATGCGGGCTTACTTTCGTGCCGTGCGCCTCGCGGCTGACCGCGCTGTCGTCGCCGTGCACGATGCATCGTTCGATGCCGTCCTTGGCAAAACGCGTGCGGTTGGCGACGTTCCAGAGCGCCTGAAAATTCGTTTCGTTTTCCGTGTAAAGCATGCGCGCCGGCGCTTCGGCATAAAAATGCATGTCGCCGAGATGCTGCTCGCTCGCGATCGCCCATTCGTATCCGGAGTGCTTCGGCTGCCCGGTGATTGCAGGAATCGGAATGCCTTCGCGCCACGACCACTCGTTGCGATACCAGAGCGTCGGAAGCAACTGCAGGTCGTGCGGCTCGCCGCCTCGGTTGGTAACGGTAATGCGAACGAGGATGTCGTTGGTGTCGGCCTTCGCATATTCGATCTGCACGTCGAAATAGCGGTTTTCGTCGAAGATTCCGGTGTCGACCAATTCGTATTCTGGGTCGAGACGCGTACGGCGTGCATTTTCGTCGAGCAGTTGCTTATAAGGGAAGGCGCGATGAGGATACTTGTAGAGCGCCTTCATATACGCGTGCGACGGAAGATTGTCCAGATACCAGTAGTATTCTTTGACGTCCTCGCCGTGATTGCCCTGATTGCCGGTGAGTCCGAAGAAGCGTTCTTTGAGGCGATCGTCGTTGCCGTTCCACATCGCAAGCGCGAAGCAAAGATGCTGCTGGTTGTCGGAGATGCCGAAGATGCCGTCCTCGCCCCAGCGATAGACGCGCTTCGAGGCCACGTCGAACGGGAAGTATTCCCACGCCTCGCCGGTGGCCGAATAATCTTCGCGCACGGTGCCCCACTGGCGGTCGCTGACGTACGGTCCCCACCGCCACCACGGCGCGCGTTTCTCGCGCAGCCGGGCGCGCTCGGGGTTCTCGCTGTCGCTCACTGATTCTCCCTTGCAAATTCGTGCCACGTTTGCAGCACTTGCGCCACGCTCCACGCTTGCGCGATCGCACCGCGTTCGTCGTGCGGCGCGTCGCCGTCCGCAATTTCTGCGAGCGTACCCACGCCGTAGTCTTCTAGCCGCATTCCGAACGCGTCCACAAAGCGCAACACGCCGGCGCTGCTTCCGTATGCATTGTTCCACGCGCGCACGAATGGCCCGATCAACCACGGCCATACCGTGCCGCGATGATAACCGCAGTCGCGTTCTTGCACGGGGCCGCCGTAATGACCGACATACGCCGGATCGTCGTAGGCGAGCGAACGCAAACCGAGCGGCGTCAGCAGCACTTGCGAGGCACGCTCCACGATGGCGCGCTCGGTCGTTTGATCTATGGCTCGAAACGGCAGCGCGGCGGCAAAAACGGCGTTGGGCCGGATCGACGCATCGTTGCCGTTCGGCCCGTCGAGAACGTCGAAAAGATACTGCCCGTCGGCGTTCCAGAAGCGCGAAAACGAACGCCGCACGGATCCGGCGAGATCTCGATAACGCGTGGGATCGCGGCCGATCGATCCGGCGAGCATATCCATCGAGCGCAGAGCGTTGTACCAGAGCGCGTTGATTTCCACGGGCTTGCCGATCCGCGGCGTCACGACCCAATCGCCGACCTTCGCGTCCATCCACGTCAACTGCACGCCGGGTACGCCCGCGCGCACCAGCCCGTCGGCCGGATCGACGGCGATGCCGTACCGGGTGCCGCGCTGGTACCAGGTGACGATCGAATCGAGCGGATCGAAGATCTCGGCGATCAGTGACGTGTCGTCGGTTGCGTCGTGATAGGCGCGGACCGCTTCGATAAACCACAGTGGCGCGTCGACCGTATTATATTCGAGCGCTTCGCCTTCGTCGGGAAAGCGATTGGGAATCATCCCCCGATCGACGTAGCTCGCAAAGGTCTGCAGGATCGATTTCGCGATCTCCGGGCGTCCCGTCGTCAGAGTAAGCCCCGGCAGCGCGATCATCGTATCGCGACCCCAGTCGCCGAACCAGTGATAGCCCGCGATGACCGTCTTTCCGTCTTTGCGGTCCACGATGAATTGATCCGCCGCGCGCACCAACTGGGCGATCCACGCTGGAGCCCGAGCCGCCGCCGGCTGCGCGCGTCTCCATGCGTTCAGCAACGACGCGCAACGCCCCGAAGCGCGCGCGAGCGAAGCGTCGCCGTCCACGAGGCCGATCGTCTGCGTGGAAGCGATCAACGTGATCGATTCGTTCGGCGCAAGCGCTGCGTCGATGGTGAGCGCATGATAGACGTCGCCGGTATAGTCCAGACCGCGATCGCGTTCGACGTCGTAACGGACGCCGTAATACCACTCTTGCGCGGCGTCGAGCGTTCCGCGGTCGCTCGCGAGATGCCACTCCGTGCCGTTTCCCAAACGCAGCGTTGCGCGGGTTCCTTGCACCGCTGCGGGCGCGCCCGCGTCGTACGCATGCGTGAGCGTGTGAAAATCACGGTCTTCGATGTAGCACTTTAGCCGAAGCGTGACGTCGGACGACGCGGCACGCGCGCAAAAGCGAACGTACGTCGTTGCTTCGCCGTCCATCCAAACGCGCTGTTCGATGCGTGCGTCGGCAAACGCATACGTCCAGACCGGGAAGCCGTCTTCGAGGGTGAAATCCAGCAAACGGCAATAACCGTTCGGCGCGATCGTGCCGTCGTGCCAGCGATTCGTGCCGAGGTCGAACGCGTTACCGTCGTACGTAGCGCTCGCATCGATCTTCGAAAGGAGCACGCGCCGGCCTAGGGGCGGCTGTTGAGCGGCGACGAGCAAGCCGTGATAGCGGCGCGTCAAAGCGCCGGAAACCGTCCCGGATGCATAGCCTCCGCGGCCGTCGGTGACCAGCCACTCGCGTTGCGACGCGACATCGAAGTGGCCCCACTCCATTACGAGCGGCTTTTAGCGCTTGCCCGCAGCTCCCTTCAGGGCGGTGTCACCCAAGTCCGAACCCATGTCGGCAAAGAACGTATCGGCGAGTTTGCGGAACTGCGATGCCCGGTCGGTGCCGTACTTCGTGTCGAGATCCAACAGGACGTCGCCGGCGAGCCGCGGCGGGAAGAGCGAACCGAAGAGGCGTTCGACGCTGAAGCGGTTCTTGTGGGATCCCGCCCGTATGACCGCCAGGGCGAGCCCGCGCCCGTCAAGCGACGATCCGCTTGCGATGCGAACGTCGTCTTGGCCCGCGCGATGCCACGCGTCGCGCATCGCGAAATCGAAGGCGTCCACCAGCGGCGTGCTCTCACCGTATTGCGCCTGCAGTTTCTCGAACTCGGCCTGCACTTCCGCAGCGCCAAACATGGTGTCGAGCGCTCGAACCGTCGAGAAGCCGTCGCCTGCTCCGCCGCCCGCTCGATAGAGTGCGCCGGTGAGGGGCGTCGTGTGAAGCGTAACGGCAAGAACGAGTGCGCTCAACATAACCTTATAGCATCATTCCCCATCGTTTGACATAAAACGCAAGCGTGTGATCCGGACGTTCGACGATGTAGCCGCGAATGACGACCATGCCCTTCGTTGCGTTCGCCAGTCTACGCATCAAGGCAACCGTGCCGGTCGAATCCGTCAGGTGCATGCCGTCTCGTGCCAGCGTTCCGGCGATAGTCACCTCGTCGCCAACTTTCAATTTTGAGAGCGCCGACACGGGCACCGGCTTGATGAAGTGCACGCTTGTAAATGCATCCGCAGGCGGCGACGTATCGAGAAGCTTGGCGCGAAAGCGATACGTGCCCGGTGCGGGAATGCTGCCGTCGCCGAGTGCGCCGTTCCACACGTAGATCGCGAGAACGGTCGGACCGGGCATAAAGACGTGCGTGTGAGCCGGAAAGCGTACTCCGGGCGGCGGTGCCTGCAGCGTGGTCCACAGCCGCTTTTTACCGTCGGTCAGGTCGAGTTCGTATTCGGCCGGGGCCGGGAAGGTTGCCGTGACCGGATGCGATTCGGGGTTGTGCACGATCACCTCGACGCTGACGCCGTCGAGCATGTCGAAACTCGTGCGTACTAATTGCAGCGAAAGCGAGAGCGCGGCGGCGAGAATCATGAGGTTTCTCCGATGGTTTGGCGGCCGTTGATAAAAGCGTATCGCAGCCCCGTTGGTAACGAATATGGCTGCTCGTAGGTTGCGGTATCGACGAATTCGCGTTCGTCGAAGATCGTCAGATCGGCGGAGGCCCCCTCGGCGATCTCGCCGCGCCGGTCGAGGCCGAAGATGCGCGCGGGGAGCGACGTCATCCGGCGCACGGCCTCTTCCAGGCTTAACGTCTTGCGTCGACGCACGTAGCGTCCGACGATGCGCGGAAACGTTCCGTACGCGCGCGGATGCACCAGGCCAAAACGACGATCGCGCAGATCGTACGACGGAGCGGAGCTGCCGACCGCGCAAAAATCGGCCGACAGCGCGGTCGCGATATCGTCTTCGCGTAAGCGGAAGTAAAACGCGCGCGCCTCGCCGCCTTCGGATTGTACGAACGAGAGCACGGCGCGCGCGGGCGACACGCGCATCTGGCGCGCGATTTCGTCGAAGCGCATGCCGCACCACGCCATGCGCTCCTCACTTGCAACCGAGGCCAGCATCACGTCGTGCCAGATATCGCCGAGCCGAACTTGCATTTCTAACGCAACGGTCGCAGCGAACGCCTCGTCCTCCAGCGCCGCGACGCCGACCCGCGCCGGCAGCAGCGATTCCAACGAGATCCACGTCGCAACGTACGGATAGACGTCGATCGAGATCGATGCGCCGCGCGTGCGGGCGCGATCGATTCGCTCGAGGATCCGCTCCATTTCTCGCGGGGCGCTCTCGACGCGTGCGACGTGCACGTGCACGGCCGCCCGCTCCGCAACCGCGATTGCGTCGTCGATTTGTGCGTTCGCAACCACGACGCGCGGGGCCCCGCCGGCCCGAGCTTCGCGGGCGAGGGTCACGGCGTCGGAAGGCGACATCAGCTCGAAGTCGATGAAGCCGCCGCCCGCACCCGCTTCGCACGCCTCTCGAACACCGGCGTCCGCTAAAAACGAGCCTTTCGCCTCATAGCCCGCGCGTCGGGCCAGGTCTAAAAACCCGTCGAAGGAGAGGCTTTCTTCCCAATCCGACGACAAGGATTTTGCCGAGATTGCCGTGATTTCGGTGGCCACGCCTTGAGCGGTCTTCGTGCTCTGCCCGGGGAGGGTGAGCCACCTACTGCCGGTGTGGGAACAAGCGTCTATGAAGCCCGGCGCGGCGATGCTGCCTCGGCAGTCGAGCCGGCGGCGGGCCTCACGGCCGGTGCAGTCCCCGACGATCGCGATGCGTTCGCCGGCCAGGGCGATGTCCGTGCAGAAGCGCGGGCGGCCCGTACCGTCGATAATCGAGACGCCTTCCAAGACCGTCGTAATCATGCCTGGGAAATCCTTGGTTTACCGAGCGGTCGGGGGGGCAATAAGTACCTTCGCATACTTCTTTCGAGGTGAAGATCAGAACAATGGCGATGCAAGAAGACCCGCAGGGCGGCATGAGCGTCCGGGAGGCCGGCCGCCGCGGCGGTGAGCGCGTAAAAGCCAAGTACGGCACGGAGTTCTACGAGGAAATCGGCCGTAAGGGCGGCGAGGCCACCAAAACCAAGTATGGTCCGTCCTTTTACGAGGTCATCGGCCAAAAAGGCGGTCAAAAACCGAAGCGCAAGTCTGGTTCTGCGACATAGCACGCGTTCATCTCGGGTTAACCACGATCGGGACACATGGCTGAAAAAAAAGGCGGCGACGCGGACGACCGTAAGGAAATGTCCGTTCGCGAAGCCGGCAAGAAGGGCGGCGACACCGTGCGGGATCGCTACGGGTCGACATTCTACGAAGAGATCGGCCGGAAGGGCGGCAAGGCGACCAGAGATCGCCATGGCGTTGAATTCTACGAGTCGATCGGCCAAAAAGGCGGGAAAGTCGTTAAGGACAAGTACGGACCCGACTTTTACGAAGAAATCGGCCACAAAGGCGGTCAGAAGGTCAAGAAACTGATCGCCGAGGCAAAGAAAAAGCTCGAAGAGCCTGACGAAACGCCAAAAGATTAGGCGGACTGCGCGGATCGGCCGCGAGCATCGCGAGCGGCCGAACGCGAAGATTTCGGTAACGCCGAAGCCGTGCAGGCGCCGGCGGCGAAAAGCCGTCGTGCCTCTGCGTCCACCGAAGCCGCCGTCGCGTTCCCATCGGGTTGCAGCGTCATTGCCAACGTTCCGCGCGTGGTCCAGGCCACGCCGTCTTTCTTATAGTGGGCGATCGTGCACGGCGCGTCGCTGATGTTGTTGCCGTGAAGAAACAGCAAGGTGAAATTCTGCTTCGGCCACTGTGAGAGCAGCCACGCGTGGCGATTGCTTTCATATTCGACGGCGATGCCGCGGTTCGCGGGAGTGTCCTTGTCGCCGAGCGGCGGAATGACCGCGTAGGCGAGAATCTGCGCGCCGCGCGGAACGTAGGGCCGGTAGCTGATGTGCGTGACCGCCTGATGCAGAGGCATGACGAATCCTCGGTCCTCTATGAGCAGCGGCGGCAGCGACGGATGCGCGGCAGTCGTGCCTTTGTGGCAGGCCGATAGGGAAAGCAAGGCGAGGGCGCCTATAAGCAGCGACCGCAGACGGGGCATGTTCTTACTATCGGCCCCTCGCTTCTATTTCTGGATATCCAAGCTCCCCGAAATCGCGCCCAGGTGGATCGTATTGGTCTGAAAGTTGATGATCACGCTGGAGAGCTTGAGCGTCTGGCTACCGGAGTGCAGGTAGCTCGGGTGGTCCATGCGCAGCATCTTGGCGCCGTTCGTCCACACGACCAGATCGGTGTCGAACGAGCGCTTTTGCGGGTCGTGGATCACCTCTACGTGGACCTTTCCGACGGCGGTGAAGTTGAGCGACTGCGTGTCGATGGTAATCTGCTCCGCCGATACGCGCAGATACGGCTTGCCTTTCTTTAAGACGATGCCGTTGCGTACCCCGTCGACCGTACCCGTCGTGCCGTCGGGCGACAATTGCGCGCTCTTATAGTCGAAGCTCCACGATTTGGTGGAGATGCGATTTCCTTGTACGTGACCGCCCTGCAGCGTGATGCCGTTCTGCGGAATGGGAATCGGCGGCGTGCCGCGGCCGGCAAGAATGATGCCGGCGATGAGCCACCCGACCAGAACGATGCCGATGCCGACGAGCAGCGGACGTACGAATTTGCGATTACGCTTGATCACTGCGCCCTCGGCCCGTAAACGGCAGGATCAGCGCGAGCACGAATAATCCGAGGAACACGCCGTTCGGTCCGATGTGCGCGAACACCGAACCTGCCGGAAGGCCGACGTCGCCGAATGCGGTCGTCTGCGTTTCCAAGGTCGTGCGGCTTTGCCACGTTCCATCGGGATTAATGACGCCGCTGATGCCTGTAGCCGCCGCGCGCACGACGTATTCACCGCTTTCGATCGCGCGAAGCTGCGCGATCTGCGCGTGCTGGTAGGGACCCGACGACGTTCCGAACCATGCGTCATCGGTAGAAACCACCAGCACTTGTGCGCCTTGCCGCGCTTCGTCGTAGGCAAGGTCGCCGAACGCGGATTCCCAACAAATCAACGGCCCGACGACGAGGCCAGCGCTCGTCGGAAAGACGATCGTACCCGAGCCTTCCGCGAGATGACCGTTGAGTTGTCCGATGTACGGCAGCCATCCAAGCCACGCTTTGCCGGGAAAATGTTCCGCAAACGGCACGAGCTGATGCTTGTCGTACACCGACGTCAAGCCGAGCGGCGTGAAGAAGAACAGGCTGTTGTAGAAACGGTCGTTGCGCAAGGACAGGCTGCCGGCGATCAGCGTCATATCGCCGCGACGCGCGAGCTGCGCGAACGCGCTCAGCAGTTCGGGATGTTCGTTCAACCCGCCGTTGCGCAGCGCGATGACCGTTTCTGGCCAAACGACGAGCTTTGGATGATTGTGCGCAATCGCCGCTTGCGTCATCGCTTCGTAGCGCTGCGTCGCAAGCACTTCCGCGCCCGGCTGCCACTTGAGCGTTTGCGTGATGTTGCCTTGCACCGCCGCGACGGGAATCGCCGGCTTCGGAAGATAACGCGCCGGCCACGCAATCCATGCCGCCGCCGTCGCAACGACGATGCACGCGGTCGTAACGGCAAACGTACGCCACGTCTTTCGGACGATTGCATCGGCGAGATACGCGCCGAAAACGCAGAGCGTAAACGTTATGCCGATCGTGCCGATGTATGCCGCGATCGCTTTGAGCGGCGTGTCGGCCTGCGTGTAGCCGAGTTGCGCGAACGGCACGCCGAGCGGACCGACCGAGCGAATCCATTCGAGCATGGTAAAAGCCGCCGCGCCGCCTAGCGGCGCGAGCGCGGGCATCGCGCGCGTGCGGATACCGGAAGCGACGATTGCCGCCGCGCCGAACGCGAGCGCTTCAATCGCCGATGCAACGACGACCGCCGCATAAGCGAGCGGGCCGACGACGGTCGCAATCGTGACGGTCCACCACCAGAAGCTGATGGTAAAAAAGATCCATCCAGCGAACCAACCAAGGGCGAACGCGCGTTTCCAGGACGCGCCTTCCCACGTCCAGAACAGCGCCGCTGCACCCAGCGGTGCGCACCACGCAAGTCCGGCGCGTGGGAATGCCAATGCCAGCAGGATGGCGGCGAGAGCCGCCGCGGCAGTCTGTCGCACCCACGTTGAGGAGAGCATGATTCGTAGATCCGGTTTCGTCGTTGGTTCGGTAAGTGCGCTCATGGTTGCAGCGTGCGGGCGTCAAGTGACGCCGAATAAAAACGGAAGTACTGGCCCTTCAGGAAGCTTGCCATCGGGATTCATGCAAGTGAAATTCCAGACCTCCGGTCCGATGAATTTTGGAACGTACTCGTACGTCGCTATGTTTAATACCAGCGGCAACAATCAACAGCCGATCGCACAAGGGTTTAACAACGGGTACCAGGGCTATTGGTTCATGGTGGCCATCGACGGCACGAGCGGCTCCGTCGGCGCCTCCGTATGGCAAGGCTATCGTCCCCCGGGCTCGCAGGGCGCTCCACAGTGGTTGAGCGTGCCGTTCGTCAACGGAAACGATCTCTATTTCCAACCGAACAGCAACGGCCAGAACAGTCAGTTCACGGTGCAGTTTCGGCGCACCCTGGCGTCGTTCAACGCGACGCCGGGTCCGACCGCGACCCCGACCGTGACGCCGAGTGCGACGCCGACCGCCACGCCGTCTCCGACGCCGAGTCCGACGGGAAGTCCGAGCGGATCGCCGACGCCGTCACCCACTCCCAGCGCGACGCCGGTGCCCGGCACGGCGTCGATTTGGCTCTTCAACTATTTCATCGTCCACGGCGCAGCGACGGACGTCGCATCCCAAATCGTCGATTCGCTCGGACAGGGTGGAGCGACCGACACGACGTGGCAATCGCCCAATCTCAACACGGTTTCCGCTTTTGATACGGGAACGTTCAATCCGGTAGTCGGCTCTCACACCGGAAACAACGGCGACACGGCGTCGATCATTTTCTCCGGGGACATTACGAACAATCCATGACGGGGTACGAACGTGCCATGATCAGCGATGCATCCGATTTCCAGCAAGGCGTCATCTGCGCGCACGAGATCTGTCAGTGCACGATGATGGGCGCGACGATGGGCGAGAGTTACTGCAGCGACTACTGCCGCGACGCGGAGACCGACATCGAAACCGAAATGTGTGCCTGCGGCCACCCGCCCTGCGACGCCGGCCAATAACATCTCTACGCAACGGGCATCGATGGTGAAGTATCGTTCGGACGGAGGCTCTGAACGAGCGCCGGAGCCACGATGGCGAGAGGCGCGAGGAAGTGCAGCAGGAGCGCAGGCAGGATGCCGGAGCGAGGAGCGGCTCCGGACGAACGATGCTTCACCATCGTACCCCAGCTAGAAGTTGAACGTCGTCGGGACGATCGGGCCGGCTTGGCCGATGTTGAAGGTCGCGCCGCGTGACGGGAACGCGAGAATGTTGATCGAGACCGTTACCAGCTTCAACGACTGATTGTAGAGCGTCTGAATCTGGTAGCAGTTGCCGATCGTGCGCGTGTAATAGATGACCTTGTTTTCGATGCGGCCCTTTTCTTTCCAATTGATGTCGCCGACGAATTGGAGCGACGCATCGCGCCCGAACGGCGTGGCCGCCTGGATGTTCGTCTGATAGAAGCCGTTGCCCGGCCCGGGATTGAACGTGCCGCCGAGCAGCACGATTGAACGCGGACTCGGCTGCGCGGTCAGTTGATACGTGACCGGCTGCGCCTGCGCGTTGAAGTACGTCGAGAAGCCCAATGAGAGATTGTAGGTGTTGCCGTTGAAGATGCGCACCAAATCCTGCGCGGCCTTCGTATTCGCCGTCGGCTGCTGATCGAGGAATTGGAACGGCACGGTGGCAGGGCCGTTGTAGTTCGATTCGTTGTACGAGATGCTGTTGAGGAAGTGGTTGCCGAGCGGCGTGTTCAGCGAGAGATTCTGCTGGATCGCCGCCTTTAAGTCGCCCGTTCCGTACGCATATTGGTTGACGTTGACCGTCGCGTTGAAATCGCTGTTGAAGATCTTTTTCGAGAGCGGCCCGAAGTTCAGGCCGATGTCGGCGCGCTGCGTTGCAAAAGCGTTCGAGGGCTCGGAGTATTCGCCGATCACGAAGTTGCCTTGGATCGGGAACGCGTGAAAGTTGTCGAACATCTTGTACGGGCGAATCGTCAGCTCGGGTTCTTTGTTGATGCCGAACGGCTGGCGCGCGAACTGTTTGTCGAAGACCATCTGGTAGTCGGCGCCGCTGGTCGTAAGATCCGCCAAGTCGTTGAAGTGCGCGGTCGAGTTCGACGATGAGAATCCGCCGTAGTTTGACGAGCTCGACGACAGATTGAAGTTCACCGAGTTGCGGAGGTTGCTTCGTAGCTGGCGGCTGTCGGTGAACGAATACGACGTGCTGTTCGATTGCGAACCGACGGAGTTGTAGGTAAATCCATAGGTCTGCTGCGCGTGCAGACCGGTGTGCGCGATGTTGCTCGTAAAGCCCGTATTCGCGGGAACGTTGGTGTACGGGCCGTAGTTCGACGTATAGGTCATCCCGAAATTTCCGCGCAGCGTCTGCGAGAAATTCTCGATCTCATTGACCGCAAGGTTGTTCTGGCGTGCTTGCACGCGTTTGTCGCTGATGGTGTAAAAATTCAGCGAGGCGCTGCGCTTGTTTTTCGGCGATAGGTAGTACGCCGTATAGCCCAAGCCAAGGCCGACCTTGCTGAAATAGTTGATCGTATAGTAGCCGTAGTAGTACTGGTTCTTACCGAACGTGATGCGCGTCTTGATCCAGTACCCTTCGTACTGATCGTATCCGACGTCGGGAAAGTACTTGGGCTTCTGCGCTTCGTTTTCGACGGTGCGCAGCGGAATCACGACCTTCGGCAGCCAGAAGATCGCGGCCGCGCCCAGCCACAGGATCGCCTGGTAGATGACGATCTTATCGCCGGGATAGACGACCATGTTTTTGCCGCTGATGTGATAGCCGCCGCGCGGATTTTCGCAGGTGGAAACGGTAGGCGCGAGCCCGTGCCCGACGCCGTCCGCGTCGGTATGCAGATCTTTTGCGTTAAAGTGCACCAAGCCGCGCTGCACGCCTTGCGAACTGGTGCCGCGCCCGTGAACCAGCTTTGCCGTCTGCGAGATCGTGTCGAAGATGATCTCGTCGCCTTGCAGCACCGAATCTTGTTGACGATCGATGATGAATGGATGACCGGTGATGGTAACGGTTCGCAAGCCGTCGTAATGGGCGTGATCGCCGACGATCTCTTCGGCTTTGTACAGGATGTGCACGTTGCCGTCGGCATCGCCGGGCTCGCCCTGTTTCGTGCTGCCCGATACCTTGTCGGCCAGAATCGCTATATAGCCGGGCGCGAGCGTAGGCACGCCCGTCGGGACCGGCGTGGGGGCGGGCGCAAGCTGGCCGGCCGGCGTGATCGGCGGGGGCGTATCGCCGCCGCGTTGCACGAAGACCGGCACGTTTTGGCTGAATGGCGGCGGCGTTGCCGTGGGAACCGGCGGCGGCGTGACGGGATTCTGCGTCGATCCCGGACGCGGGGGCGGCGTTGCATAGAGCGTCGTCGTGGAATTGGTGGGCGCCCCGAAACTCGGCGTCGGGAAGGGCGAGGGGCTCGTCGAGATGCCCGGCGTTGCCGTCGCCAGAATCTGCGGCGGCGTCGGCTCCGGCGTCGCCTGCGCGACCTGTTGCGGTTCGGGGCCGAAGAGCTGACGGCGATCCGAACAGGGTTGATCGGAAAGCAGGCGCATGACGTTGGGAGATTGCAGGGCCGCCGCGGCCATGGCATCGTGCGGCACGAAGGACGGTGAGAGAATCGACACCGCGACGAGCAGCGCGCCGAAGCGCTGCAGCACGATACCTGAGAGCGCGCGCGAGCGAAGGAACCGCATCAGCGTTCTTCCAGCCACAGAAGCAACAGGCCGGCCGATCCCATGATGATGTTCGGCAGCCAAGCCGCGAGATACGGATTGATGGAATTGTTCCTTCCGAGCGCAGCGCCCGCCGACGACATCAAGTAGTACACGAAGAACGCAAGAATCGCTAGTGCGATTCCCAAGGTCCTGCCCCGTTTCCCGAATCGCAGTGCGAGCGGTACGGCCAGCACGACCCCGATGAAGCTCGCAAACGGCCAAGCCACCTTGTTTGCAAGATTGACCTGCACCGTTCCGAGCGCGGAGCCGCTGATTCCTTGCGCCTGCATCGCGGCGACCTGCGTCTGTAGCGCCTTGGTCGACGTCGAGCTCGCGTCCGAGTTGATGCTGGTCATGAACTGGGCCGCCGCTTCGGCGAGCGGTAAGCCGATCATCACTTCTTTGACGTGCTGCTGGCTGTTCACGTAACCGTCCGCAGCGTATCGCGTGTCGATGACGTCGTGCAGCACGAGCGCGCTATGATCGACCGTCGCGCTTTTCGCCTGCAACGTCTCCGTCCATTCACCGAAGCGCGCCGGCTTATAGACTTGAACGTCGACCATCGTCTTATGATCGGGGAGAATTTGCGTGATGAAGAAGACGTTGCCGGTATCGGGGTCTTTCTGGAAAAACTGCGGATCGACGGGCAGCGCGTTCGTGTGATAGATGATCTGATAGAACGTACGCGACGAGAGATCGGCCGAAGCGGGAGCGATCCATTCGTCGGTAGCGTACGCTACGAGAAACATCGCGAAACCAAAAATCAGCGGTGTGAGCGCGATGCGCCAGATCGGAATGCCCGACGTGCGCATCGCCGTGACCTCGTTGTCCGCCATGAGCCGCCCCATCGCGAGCAATCCGGCGAAGAGGCAGGCGAACGGAAACGCCATCGGCACCGCGGGCGGCACGCGAAACAACACGAAACGCAGCACCAAGAAAAACGGCGCGTGCTGATTGATAATGTAGTCTGCGGCCGCGAAGAAAATTTGGAGCGCCCAAAAGAGCAAGAACGCGACGAATGCAAATGCGAACGGGCCGGCCATTTCGCCGAGCAAATAGCGATCGAGAATGTTCGGCCGGAAATTTGACGTGAGCGCGCGCGGGAGCGGCTGCCGTTCCGTGAGCGTCGCCATCAAGGAGGCGGGACGGAAGTCCCTAGTAGCTCCGGTAAGCGCTAATTACGCGCGCTACATATGCGCGCGTCTCTGCATATGGTGGAACGCCGTGGTACCGGTCGACGGCCCCGGGCCCCGCATTATAGGCCGCGACCGCGAGCGTCGCGTCGCCGTGATAACGGTCGAGCAGCTGCTTCAAGTAGGAAGTACCGCACGAGACATTCTGGGTGGCATCGAACGGATTGACGATGCCGCAATCCGCCGAGGTCGCCGGCATCAGCTGCATCAGCCCCTGGGCGCCGGCCATGCTGACTGCAGAGGGGTCGCCGGCCGATTCCGCCATCAGGACGGCCCGGACGAGGCCCGGGGGCACGCCGTTTTCGGCGGAGGCGTCGTTCACCAGGGTAGATATCTGCTGGGGGTTCAAGGCATGTGGCGCGTACGGCAAATAGCCGCCGCCGTCACATCCGTACAGCAGGCTCAGGAGGCCCAAAATCCCGAGCAGACGTTTCATACCCCCTGCCTCTTCTCTGGCCGCAGGGCGCGGCCTTTCCTCGCTGGTGTAGGGTTCATACATGATTAATCTCGGCTCGCTCGCTTTTACACTCGCCGCCCTGCTACCGGTATCCCCTCCGGTGCCGCGTTACCAACATATCTTCGTCATTGTCGACGAGAATAAAGACGCATCGGCGATCTACGGCAACAAGGCCGCTCCCCGGATTAACGCCATGGCCAAGGCCTACGGTTCCGCCACGCACTACGACGCCGTCGCGCATCCAAGCGAGCCCAACTATGTTGCCCTCGTCGGCGGCAGCACGTTCGGCATTCGCAACGACGGCCCGTTCACCGTCAATGCCGTCGACGCGCCGAGCCTAGCGACGCAGCTCGATGCCGCGCGTCTATCATGGAAGGGCTATTACGAAAGCATGCCGGCGCCCGGTTCGCTTGCGCTCTATAAGGGCTTCTATGCGAGCAAACACTCCGGCTTCTTGAATTTTGACGGCGTTCAAAAAGCGTCGCCGTCGTATCGGGCGCAGCATCTGGTCGGATTCGATCAATTGCAGAAGGACGCCGAGCAGAACCGCCTTCCGAATTTTGCACTGATCGTTCCGAACGTCTGCAACGACATGCACGGCATCGCCGGCGTCCTCGGCGTTCCGCACGACTGCTTCATGCTCGACCGCGACGGTCTGATCGCGCGCGGCGACCGTGCATTCGGCGCAATCGTCGGCGAGCTCATGAATTCGGCGGCGTGGAAGAGCAAGCAGAACGTTGCGATCGTGCTGACGTTCGACGAAGACAACGGGGACGGAAGCGAAGGCGGCGGCGGTCGCGTTCCCGCGATCGTCATCACGAATCACGGTCCGCGCGGCGTTGCCGACTCGACGCCGTACACGCATTACTCGTTGCTGCGCACGATCGAAGATGCGTTCGGCCTGCGACACCTCATGTACGCGGCGTCCGCAAACGATATGACGCGACTATTTGCCGTTCCACACGTGGCGGCACATCGCTAGAGCCTCGTTCGTCGGCACGACGAACGATTCGGCGTTGAGATACGCGAGGCGCGCGCAGATGCGATCCCGCACCACGCGCGCGTTCTCGCCGATACCGCCGGTGAAAATCAAGCGATCGATGCCGCCGAGCGCCGTAGCCAGCGCTCCGACCGCTTTCGCCGCGATATAGACGAAGAGCTCGACGGCTTCGCGTGCGCGCTCGTCGTGCGTCTCGCGCTCCAGGAGTTCGCGCATGTCGCTCGTCGATTGCGAGGCGCCGAGCAAACCGCTGTGCCGCGTCAGCGCATCGCGCAGGCGGCGCGCGTCGATGCCGAGCTCTTCCATTGCGTAGAGCAGCACGCCGGGATCCAGATCGCCGGGACGCGTGCCCATCATAATGCCGCCGAGCGGCGAAAAACCCATCGTCGTATCCATCGGCTCGCCGTCGCGCACGGCAGCCATGCTGGCACCGCTTCCGAGATGCGCGATGACGAAGCGTCCCGTCTTGGGAAGCGTCGAGACGATGTATTCGTAGGAAAGCCCGTGATAGCCGTAGCGGCGGATGCCTTCGAATTCCGGTCCCAGAGGATAGCGCTTCGCGAGCGCCGGCATCCGCTCGTGAAAGACGGTATCGAAGCACAACCACTGCGCGATCGCCGGCAGCAAGCGCTGCGTTTCGGCGATTGCGTCGAGTTCGATGCGCAGATGCACCGGATGCATCGGCACGAAGCCTTCGATGCGCTGCAGTTCTTCTGGCGTCGCGCGTTGAGGCTGCGTCGCACCGGGACCGCCGAAGACGATGCGATGTACGACCGCGTCGATCGACATGTCTCGTTCGCGCAGCGAAGCGACGAACGATGCAAGGCTTTCGCTCGAAGAGCCCACGGCAACGCTGGCTTCGTCGATGCGCCGTTCCGAGGGCATCTCGTAGAGCGCGAGCTTGAGCGACGATGAGCCCGCGTCGACCGCGAGAACGTTCAGCGGTTCCAGCGCCACTGTTTGAATTCGGGCATGTCGTCGCCGTATTCGCCGATGTAGCGCTTATGATCGACCAGCTTGTCGTGCACGTACTGCTTCACATGCGCGGCGCGTTCGATTAGACCCGGGACGCGGTCGATCACGTCGGCGGTCAGATGCAAGCGATCGATCTCGTTGCGCACCGCCATATCGAAAGGTGTCGTGGTCGTGCCCTCTTCTTTATATCCGCGGACGTGAAGATTGTCGTGTCCGTGGCGGCGATAGGTCAACCGATGGATCAGCCACGGATACCCATGGAAGGCAAAGATGATCGGACGGTCCGCCGTAAAGAGTGCGTCGAAATCGGCATCCGAGAGACCGTGGGGATGTTCGCTCTGCGGTTGCAAGGCCATGAGATCGACGACGTTCACGACGCGAATCTTCAAGTCGGGAATCTTCTCGCGCAGCAAATCGACCGCCGCGAGGGTTTCGAGCGTTGGCACGTCGCCGGCGCACGCCATGACGACGTCGGGTGTCGTGCCTTCGTCGTTGCTCGCCCAGCGCCAAATCGATGCACCCTGCGAACAATGGCGGATGGCGGCTTCCATGTCGAGCCACTGCAGTTCCGGTTGCTTTCCGGCGATGATCACGTTCACGTAGTTCTTACTGCGCAGGCAGTGATCGCCGACCGAAAGCAGCGTATTGGCGTCGGGCGGAAGATAGACGCGCACGACGTCGGCCTTCTTGTTGACGACGTTGTCGATGAAGCCGGGGTCCTGATGGCTGAAGCCGTTGTGGTCTTGACGCCACACGTGCGAGGTCAGCAGGTAGTTCAGGGATGCGATGGGGCGCCGCCAGGCGATGTCGCGCGCAACCTTCAGCCACTTCGCGTGTTGGTTGAACATCGAATCGACGATGTGAATGAAGGCTTCGTAGCACGAAAAGAGCCCGTGCCGCCCGCTCAGCAAATAGCCTTCCAGCCACCCTTGGCAGAGATGTTCGCTCAGCACCTCCATCACGCGCCCGTCCGGTGAGAGGTGTTCGTCGCTTGCGTAGATCTCCGCGGTCGAAGCGCGATCGGTGACCTCGAAGACCGCTCCCAGGCGATTCGATTCCGTCTCATCGGGTCCGAAGAGCCGGAAGCGTCCGGCATTTGCTTGCATTACGTCGCGCACGAACGATCCGAACACGCGCGTCGATTCCGCGGTGCTGCGGCCCGGCGCGTCGACCGGGACGGCATAGCGCGTGAAGTCCGGAATCATGAGGTCTTCCAGCAGTTCGCCGCCGTTGGCGTGCGGATTCGCGCTCATCCGCCGCGTTCCCGAAGGGGCCGCGGCGCGTAGCTCGTCGCGCAAACGGCCGTGCGGGTCGAAGAGCGTCTCGGGCTGGTAGCTGCGCATCCAGCCTTCGAGCAGTTCGAGATGCTCGCGGTTCTCTCGCGCGTTGGCGATCGGTATCTGGTGCGCGCGGAACGTATTTTCGATCTGCACGCCGTCGATCTCGCGCGGTCCCGTCCAGCCCTTCGGCGAGCGCAGGACCGATCATCGGCCATGGCTCGCGCTTTTTGAAGCCGCCTTCGCGGGCGCTCCGTTGTATTTCGGCGATGACGTCGAGCGCGTGATCGAGCGCAGCGGCCATGCGCTCGTGCATGATGCGCGGATCGTCGCCGGCAACCACGACCGGCGCGTAGCCGTATCCTTCGAAGAGCGCGATCAGTTCGCGCTGCGAGATCCGCGCGAGCACGGTCGGTTGCGCGATCTTGTAACCGTTGAGATGCAGGATCGGCAGCACCGCGCCGTCGCGCGCCGGATTCAGGAACTTGTTCGAATGCCAGCTGGTGGCAAGCGCACCGGTCTCGGCTTCGCCGTCGCCGACCACGCAGCACGCCAGCAGGCTGGGATTGTCGAAGACGGCTCCGTAGGCGTGCGCGATCGAATACCCTAGTTCCCCGCCCTCGTTGATCGAACCGGGCGTGTCGGGCGATGCGTGACTGGGAATGCCGCCGGGAAACGAAAACTGCTTGAAGAGCTTCGCCATGCCGCCCGCGTCTTGCGTGACGTCCGGATAGCGCTCGCTGTAGGTTCCCTCGAGATAGGCGTTTGCAACGACGGCCGGTCCGCCGTGGCCCGGGCCGGCCACGAAGATTGCGTTCAGGTCGCGTTCCAGAATCGCGCGGTTCATGTGGGCGTAGATAAAGTTGAGCCCCGGCGTCGTTCCCCAGTGCCCGAGCAGGCGCGGCTTCACGTGTGCCGGCGCGAGTGGTTCGCGCAGCAAGGGGTTGGCCATTAAATAGATCTGGCCGACCGAAAGATAGTTGGCCGCACGCCAGTAGGCGTCGAGGGTCTTCATCGCGTCGATTCTTCCAACCGCCTTTGAATGAGCGGAGAAGGCGCGTTCACCGGCTATTCTTCATCTGCCGCTATGGTTGGCGCATGTCAACGCTGTTTTATCGCCGCTATGTCAACGTCCCCTACGGCCGCGCTCGCGGCTATCTCGAAGACGCACTTGGCGCGTACGCGATATCGGGGGAGCCGCAGATGGTACGCCTCGCGATTCCGCTTCCGGAGAACGGCGAGGCAAGGCTGCAGAAGGACGTCGTCGTTACCTACGGCCCCGGCACGGACCCCATGCATTTCGACGAACCGTGGAAGCTGCATTGGCATCCTCAGGGCGGCCTCTTTCCGGACTTCGACGGTGAGTTGACCGTCCGGGCCGACGAAGATTACACGAGTTGCGCGCTCGAGCTGCGTGGAACGTACCTGCCGCCGCTGGGCGCCGCCGGCGCCGCATTCGATGCGATTCTCGGATCGCGGCTCGCGTCTTCGACCGCGCGTGAATTGCTGCGTGAGATCGGCAGCCGCATCGAAGAACGCTTCAAGGTCGAGGAGGCGGCGAAATCTACGCGATGAAAAGCCCCGGCGTCGAGATGTACGTATGTCTCGATCTGCCGTCGGCTTCGGTACGCTCGTCGCTCTTCGCGGTGATTGCCGAATTGCGCGAGCGTGCCGAACCCTACAAGCAGCTCGAGTTCGCCTTCAAGATGCCGATGGTGGTAGAAATCGGCGAGCGCCCCGAACGCTGGGAATGCGAACTGCATTTGCGCGCGGCGCGCGCGCAACGATTCTTCCCGACGTTCGACGGAACGCTTTCGGTTACGCCGCTCGGCGAGAACGCGTGCGAATTATGGCTCCAAGGCAGCTATACGCCGCCGGGTGGACGGGCGGGCAAACTGCTCGACGACATCGCGCTTCACGGGATCGCCGAACGTTCGTTGCGCCGTTTCGTCGAGGAAATCGCGGCCGGTCTCAAGCGGGAGGTGGCGAAGGGACCACCTGCGCCGGAAGAGCCAACATAAACGTTGCCCCGTCGCCTTCGGCCGAGGCGATCGACGCCTCGCCGCCCATGGCTTTGACGAGTTTCTTCACAACCGACAGGCCCAAGCCCGATCCCGATCCGTTCTTGCCGCGATAGCCCGCTTCGAAGACGTGCGGCAGATCCGCGCTCGCGATACCGGTTCCCGTATCGCGGACGGACACGTGCAATTCCGCGTCGTGCTTTTGACATTCCACGCGGATCGAACCGCCGGGAGGCGTGTAACGCACGGCGTTGAGCAGCACGTTGCGCAAGATCTGGCCGACGCGCGTTTGATCGCCTCGATAGTTCCGGCAGCTCTCGAAACCCGCACCGCAAGATTCGTAGACGACGCTGACCGATTTTGCTTTGGCCATTCCGGCCACCGCGGCGACGTGCGCGGCGATTAGCGCGCACATGTCAAACTCGGCAAGATTCACGACCTCGCTGCCCGGCTCGGATTTCGGCGGCTTGCGCAGATCGTCCAGGATTTCGCCGACGCCGGAAAGCGCGACAACGATCGATTCCAGACGCGCGGGCGTCGCCTCTAGGACGCCGTCGGCCATCGCTTCCAGATTCGCTTGAGCGATCGCAATGGCGTTGCCGATCTCGTGGCGCACGGTCGCGATCTGCCGGCCGCGGGCGCTTTCGCGTTCTTCGAGCGTGCAAATCAACAGGAATAAGCGGTCGGCGAGGGGTGCGTCGAGCGCCTCCACGATATCCTTTGCTTCTTGCCACTCTTCATTGAGTGCAAGGTCGATCGCGTGGAGGAGCGCCTCGGTCATTGCTTCCTGAACTTATACCCTACGCCGAATACGGTCTGCACGTACGTCGGGTTTTCCGGCGCCGGTTCGATCTTTTTGCGTAGATTGTTGATGTGCCGATCGAGCGTGCGCTCGTAGACCGACCCCTCGTCGCCGAGGAGATCCAAAAGGTGGCTGCGGGTGAACGCGTGGCCGGGCTGCTTCGCGAGAACCGAGAGAATCTTGAATTCCGAACGGGTAAG
This sequence comes from Vulcanimicrobiota bacterium, assembly GCA_027459645.1. GTDB lineage: Bacteria > Vulcanimicrobiota > Vulcanimicrobiia > Vulcanimicrobiales > Vulcanimicrobiaceae > JAMXLG01. The sequence continues at coordinate 21,738 of DAIDHQ010000037.1, read as the reverse complement.
GTTGGCGCTCTTGCCGTCGATGCGTACTTCGTGCTCGCCGAAATCGATCTCCATCGAATCAAAGCGCAGCACGTCGTTTTTCGGCGCGCGCTGTGGGTCGCCGTTGCTTCGGCGTAAGACCGCGCGCACGCGAGCCACGACTTCGCGCGGCGAAAACGGCTTGGTAATATAGTCGTCCGCACCCAGTTCCAGACCGACGATGCGATCCAACTCGTCGGCGCGCGCTGTCAGCATGAGCGTGGGGATCTCCTTGGGCGTCGAGGCCCGCAGGATGTCCAGGCCGCTGCCGTCGGGCAGGGTGATGTCCAAGAGCATGATGTCGGGTGTCGCCCGCTCGAGTTCGGCCATCGCGTCTTTGACGTTCTGCTTGAAGACCGGCGTGAAGCCTTCCCGTTCCAAATATGCGGTCAGTACCTCGCCGATCTGGGCCTCGTCGTCGACGATCAGAACCCGTTTGCTCATTCGCCGTATTTTCTCGTTCAGCTAATCAGAAGTTGTGCACGATTCGTGAAGACGCGTTCACACCGGCGGTACGGCCGCCTGGTATGTTTTTGGCCGTTAAGGAGAACCGCTATCGTGAGTCAACTCGACCAGAAAGACCCACCGCTTCCCGCCACCTTACTGTTCGTCGTCGTGATGGGAGCCGCTTTTTTGGCAGGCTGGATCGCTACAAGCGCTAAGGAATCACCTTGGGCTGGCGATCCTGGCCCTGCTCCTGGGGACGATCCTCTGTGCGCCTGTGCGATACCATCAACCGTCAAGCGCCGACCAAACCATCGATCCACCCAAGGTTGCCTCCAGGCCGCCCTTCGACAACCCGGGCTGCGCAAGCAGCCGGATGCGCGCAATTTCGCGCCCGATCCCGAAACGTCGTACGTGACGCCGGGCATCCTGCAGCATCTGTTCCGATGGGGAGCGGTGGCGCTGGCGCTCGCCGTGCTCGCCTACATGGGCCCGATCGCGCAGCACATGCACAATCCGGGCTATCTGGCACCGGGAATGCGCACCTGGTGACCGGGCGCTAGTCTTGGACGAACTCTTCCCGCGCCTCTAGCGGCAACACGGTGATCGCACGGACGATTCCGGTAATCTCGAAGAGCCGGTGGAGGCGCGGGTTGACGATCGCAATGACCTCGAGCGGATTACCGCCCGCGATAATGCGGCGCTGGCGATAGAGCATCAGCGCCGCAAGAATCGTCGAATCGATCGAGGTGACGCGCGCGAAATCCAGGACGATCCGCCCCGCGTAATTCGCGGGAGGAAGAGCTTTTTCGAACAGCGGGCGCTCGTAGATACCGAGCGCTCCCTCGAATGTCGCGACCGTAAGCTCTTCGGTCTGATCCGAGAACATCGTACCGAAGAGCGTTCCCAAACTCAGGCGTTCGTAACTTGAAGGCCAAGGGCGACACGGGGGATGACGCCCCGGGGCTTCATGCCGGAGACGCGGCTGCGATGGAATCCAGCACGCGTTGCAAACGCGCGTTCGCGTCTTCGGCGACGTCGCTCAGGCCGGCGTGTCCGACGACGCCCATCATCGCGCTCGCGTCAATTGCCGAAACGACGGTCTTGCCGTTTTCTTCCTGCACGACGACGTTACAGGGTAGCAACAAACCAAGCTGACTTTCTACGCTGAGCGCGCGGTGCGCGAGCTGCGGATTGCAGGCACCCAAGATGCGATAGGGACGGAATTCGGCGCCGAGTTTCTGCTGCATCGTCGCGGTAACGTCGATCTCGCAGAGGACCCCGAAGCCCTCATCTTTGAGCAATGCTTTCACACGCTCGATCGCTTGGTCGAAGGGAAGGGCCGTCGTTACGGCGCGGCCATAGTTGAAAGTAACGGTGTTCATAATGTAACGGTATACGCTCCTTGTGACGGTTTTGGGCTAGGTTAGAGAAGACCCGAAGCAAATCGCAGTTCGACGATGCTCTTGCGCAGCGCGGTTTGCGCCAGGACGAGTTCTTCGTGAGCGGCCCGGTCGCGGACTTCGGCATCTTGGAGTTCCAGGGCCGTACCCACGCCGCCCCGGTAGCGTACGCTGGCCAGCCGTAGATTCTCGTCCGCCAGCTTCACGTACGATGACGCGGCGGCGACCCGCTCGTTTGCGTCGTTGACATTCAGGAACGCTTGGCGCACTTGCAGATCGATGCCGTCTTCGAGCTGCTCGAGCCCGTTTTGCGCGAGCGCAACCCCGCTGCGTGCCTGAGCGACGGCGCCGGCCGTATAGCCGTTATCGAAGAGCGACCAGACGGCGTTGAGACCGATCGTGAACTGGTTGTGAAAGCCGGCGGTCACCGCCGGCTGGGTATTGCCGTCCGCAATCATCGCGCTCACGTGCGGAGCATACCCGGCCTTTGCGGCAGAAACCGCGTCTTCAGCGGCAACGACGGCCGCGCGCGCCGCTGCCAGATCGCCGCGCGACTGCGTCGCCGATGCAAGCAGTGTGGCGAGTTTGAAGGATGGCGCGGGAGCGTCGATCGGGTCGGTCGGGCGGTAGATCAGATCGTGCGGCATGCCGAGCACGTTATCCAACGCGACCTGTAACAGATGAACGGCGTTCTGCGCCTGAAGCGCCTTGACGCGCTCGTTTGCCACTTCTGCCTGCGCGCGAAGAAGGTCGGCGCGCGGAATCTGTCCTTGCTTTAAAAAGCGCTCTGCGTTGCGTTCCGCAGATTGCGCAAGAGCGACGGCGCGATTGGCCACGTCTTGCATCGATTCCGCGGAGGCGAGATCGTAATAGGCTTTTGAAACGTCGGCGATCACCGATGCGCGGTTCTGTCGCTCGCCGGCTTCGGCTGCCGCAAGGCCGGCTTGGGCTTGGCTGACGCGCGAAGCCGTGAGGCCTCCGTCGAAGAGCGTGTACTGCACGGTGGCGAGCGGCACGCTCGTCGCGTTGACCGAACTAAACGGCAACTGGCCGATGGGCGTGTTCAACTTCGCAACGTTGCTGACGTATTGATACTGGTACTGCAAGCCGACGGAAGGAAGTTCCGGCGCGCGCGTTTGCTGCAGTTGCGCGACCGCAGAGTCGACGCGATCGTGCGAGGCGGCGTAGGTGAGATTGTGCTGGAGCGCGATCGAAATCGCTCGATCGAGCGTCAGCGGCTGCGGTGCCGTGTCTCGTGCGATTGCCGCATGGGGCACCGAAACGGCGGCGAGAAGCGCAAGCAACGCGGTGCGTGCGCTGCGTGCAGGGTTAAGCATTTTCGAGGGTTCTCCAGACGGGTTGTTGCGCGATCGAGCGTAGCGTGAGGTGTTGCGTGCCTTGCAAACGGCCGTAGGCACTCGTGAAGCGCATCTCGGCGGCTTCTACGCGGAAAGGCCCCTTCAGGGTCGCGACCGCATCGACGCCGTCGCCTTCGCCGCGGAAAATCTCCGCGTCGAGTTCGATCGTCTCCCCGGAAAGCACGCGCGGAAGCGCACGCGATTCCATGACGTAATTGCCGAGTTCGGGGAAGGTGACGACGCTTGCAAGCGACGCCTGCTCTTCGGGTAATTCGGTGCGTGCGAGTGCACCGGCTTTGGCTACGCCGGCGTAGAGCACGGGAATGGCGAGCACCGAAAGCACCGCCGATGCGGTCATGCCGAAGACCAACGCCCACGCCAGACCGCTCCATACCGGATCGGCGGCGATCACGATGGATGAAAGCACGCCGGCGGCAGCGGTCAGGAATATCGGACGCGTTCTTGCGGCCGCCGCTTCAACCAATGCTTCCCGTAAGGGGATGCCTTCTTTGAGTTTGTCTTCGATGAACTCGATCAAGATGATCGAGTTGCGAACGACGATGCCGATGAGTGCGATCAGTCCGATCATCGCGGTCGCCGAGAAATACACGCCAAACGGCGCGAGGATCGCGAAGCCAGGCAAGACGCCGATGACGGCCAGCGGCACGGCCGCAAGTACGACGAACGGAATACGGAACGACCGGAAGCGCGCGACGAGCAAGAAGTAGATCAGGACGAAGGCGATACCCATCGCCGTTCCAAGATCGCGGAAGACCGTATTGGTGAGATGCCATTCGCCGCCCCACGCCAAGCGATAGCCGGCGGGAAGCGGATGGTGCATGAGCTCCAGCGCCATGTCGATGACCGCATAGGTCGAGCTGCGACCCGCCATGTCGGCGCCGACGTAGGTGACGTCGCGGTAATCGTCGCGATAGAGCGGCTGCGCGACGTTGGTTGCCACCACGTTCGTCAGTGACGAAAGCGGCACGCTCCCGCCGGTGCGCGAGGGCACCATGATCGAACCCAATGCCGCCGTGTCTTGGCGGTACTGCGGCGCGAACCGAACGAAGATGCCGACCGGGCGAGCGTCGCCCGGCGTATGAAGCGTCGAAACCGATGCGCCGTGCAGCGCCATGCCGAGCGTTTGCGCGATCGTGGCAACGTCGACGCCCGAGAGCGCGGCCTTGCGTTGATCGACCTCGAGTTGAAGCGCGGCTGGTTGCGCCTTATCGCTCGGATTAATGTCGACGACGCCGCGTTCGTGCTGCATCATCCCGACGACGCGCGCGGCGATCGCGCGGCGCACTTCCGGATCGGGTCCGTAGATCTTAGCGAGGATCGTATCGCGCACCGGCGGTCCCGGAGGAACCTGCAAGATGCGCAACGTCGAGCCGTATCGCGCGGCGAGCTTTTGGAGATCGGGGCGGATCTGCGCGACGAACGGCGCCGATTGCATCTTGCGTTCGCCCTTCGGAAGAAGGTTCACGCGAATGTCCGCTTCATTCGGGGCTCCGCGAAATACCGAACCTTGAAGCAGCGCGGCGAGATCGGGAACGCTATGGATTCCGGCGTATACCTCGTAGTCGGAGACTTCGGGATACGACGCGATCTTCGCGCCGATGATCTCGGCCACGCGCGCGCTCGCCGCAACGGAACTTGTGGGCGGCGTATCGACCTCGACCAGGAACGACGTCTGATTTGCGTCGGGCAGCATGCGGAACTTCACGAGCTTTACCGCCGGTAGCGCGATGCTCAACACGAACGCCACCGCGAGCGCGAGGAGAAACCACCGGGCGCGTTTGGGATGCTCCAGCATGTTGTCGAGCGCGTTGCGGAAGGGACGGATCCACCGCGGGGTTCCGTGCTGTGCTTTGACCGGCCGGTTGCGCAAGAGCGCGTACGTCGCCCAGGGCGTAATTGCGAAGGCGATGAGCAGCGACGCGATCATGGCGATCGGGACGTTGATCGGAATGGGCCGCATGTACGGTCCCATCATTCCGGTGACGAAGAGCATCGGCAAGAACGAGAGGACGACGGTGACGGTCGCAAGCGTCGTAGGGCTCCCGATCTCGTCGACGGCGAGCACGGTCGCTTCGTCTTTCGGACGGTCGGGTTCGGCGTGGTAATGCCGGTGAATGTTTTCGACGATGACGATCGCCTGATCGACCAGCAAGCCGAGACCTAGAATCAGCGCGAAGAGCGTGATGCGGTTGATCGACTGGCCCGTGAGCATACCGGTTCCGAGCGTGACGAAGAGCGTGAGCGGGATCGCCGTCGCAACGACGAGCGCCTCGCGCCATCCGAGCACGAGGAGCAGCAGCACTACGATGATGATCGCTTCTACCAGCCGCTCGATGAGCTCGTTGACCGCGAGGTTGGCTTTGTTACCGTCGTTTCGCGTAACGGTGATTGCCACGCCGGGAGGGGCGTCAAAAGCTTTGGTCGCCGCGAGAATCGCGTTTGCGACGTCCACCGCGTTGGTGCCGGCTTTTTTGGCGATGGCAAGCGTCACCGCATCTTGCGGGGCTTGCGTTTCGCCTTTGGTACCGCGGCCGTACGCAAACGTCGTGCGCGTTTCGTCGGGCGAATAGCCCATCTGTACGTCGGCAACTTGTCCGAGCGTGACCGGTTGGCCGTTGACGACGTTGATGATTTGCGCGCGTACTTGATCGATGCTCGTAAACGGGGTGCCGGCGTGCATCGAGATGTCGCGGGAACCGTCGCGCAGCGATCCGACCGGACGCGTGACGTTCGTCGCGCCCAGTGCCTGCGCGATCTGCCCCGGCGAGAGGTTATACGCGGCGAGCTTGATGGGATCGAGCGTTACGTTGACTTCGCGCGGGCGCCCCCCGTAGGTGTCGATCGTCGACACGCCGTCGATCGAACGAAGACGGTCGATCAGGCGTTCTGCCGTTGCGTCGAGTTGGCCCCGGTTGTAGTGTGCGCCGTGCAGCGTCAGCGTCACGATCGGAATGTCGTCGACCGAAAGCGGCGTGATCAGCGGTTGCGACGCTCCCGGCGGAAGGTCGCCGAGGTGCGCGAAGACTTGGTCGTAGAGCGAGACGAACGATTTCGTGGGATCGTCGCCGACGTGAAAGAGCACCGTCATGATCGAAACGTCTTGCGTGGACGTCGCATAAATGTGCTCGATTCCGGGAACTTCGGCGAGCACGCGCTCTCCGCGTTCGGTCACCAGACGCTGCACTTCGGCAGCCGAGGCGCCGGGATATTGCGTGACGATGATCGCCGCCGGCATCGTGATCTGCGGGTTTTCTTGGCGCGGGGTTTGGAAGATCGCGAGCAATCCCCAGGCGACGATGGCTACGACGATCGCGGGCGTAAGCTTCGAACGCAAAAACATGCGCGCGAGGCGCCCTGCAAATCCGAGACGTTTGACGGGAGCGCTCATCGGCTCTCGCTTACGGCCGCGCCGTCGGTGAGTTGGCCGAGCATGCTGGTCGCGATTTTCGCGCCGGCTTTGACGCCTTGCACTTCGGCGGTCGCGCCGTTGATGCCGAGCGTCGTTACGGGGATGAAGGTTGCCGTTCCACCGTCGATTTCGAAGACGCCGGATTGACCGCCACGCGTGACGATGGATGAAAGCGGCACGCCGATGCCGCGATGCTGCGCGCCTTCGAGCGTGACGCGCGCGAACATGCCGGCGGTCGCGCCCGGCACGGGCGTGACCGCGATGCGAAGCGTCGACGAACGCAGCGCCGCGTTATCGGAGGGCGCGATGCCGCGAACCGTCCCCGTCGTTTGCTTGCCGCCGAGCGCGTCGATGCGCACGCGCACCGGCGCACCGAGCCTGACGGCAACGGCGTCGTCTTCCGGAATCGCGACGTCGAGCTCGAGTCCCGAGCTTCCCTGTAGTGCGACGATCGGACTTCCGGGGCCGACGACGGCTCCGGTATCGACGAATCGGCTCGTGACGACGCCGTCAAACGGCGCGGTGACGGATGCTTGCGCGACGGGAACGCTCGCTGCAGCGACTCCGGCCTGCGCTTGCGCGCGCTGTGCGGAAGCCGAAAGTGCCGAAGCTTGCGCCTGCGCGTAACCGCTTCTGGCTGCGGCGAGATTCGCTTGGACTTGATCGTACTGCTGGCGCGAAATGGCGCCCTCCGAATACAGCGCACGCATGCGAGCGGCGGTGACCGTGGCCAGATGAAGCTGGCTTTGGGCTTGCGCGACGCCGGCCTGCGCGGCGACCGCGCCTTCACGTGCAGCCACGGCGCCGGCACGTGCGCCGGCGAGTTGCGCGCCGTAGCTCGAAGCGTCCACCTGGGCCACGACCTCGCCCGCGTGCACGTGATCGCCGACCCGTACGTAGATCGCCTCCACCCGGCCGGGCGTCATCGCGCCGACTTGCGCCTGCGACGTTGCAGTGAGCGAGCCCGCCAGGTTGACCTTCGTTGCGAAGGACGTCGTCTTCGCGGTCGTACTTTGGACGGCGATTGCTTGCTTGGCGGGTTGACTCTGCGCGTCGTGCGCTCCACACGCGGTAAGGGAGAGCGCTGCAACGGCCGCTACCGTCGCCTTACGCATGGCGCCCACCCCGGCCCACGCCCGCGAGACCGAGCAGGTTCGACATCAGACACCAGCCGGTGAGCGACGATTGCAAGAGATTCACGCCGACGAACGCGGTGAGCAGCAGCCACCGTTCGTCGACGAACAGCGCGAGCGCGATGCTCGCAAGAACGAGTATCCCGGCGATGCCGCGGACGGCGGATTCGACCCGCCAGCCGCGATCGCACGCGGCGCGGGAGAGTTCGGACGACAGCTTCATGGAGCCCATACTACTATACCCCGTAGGGTATTTACAAGAGGTACCCCTGAGGGTATAGTGGCCCTATGGCTCGCAAGACGTCAGCGGCTCCTCCGCCGCAATCGCTAGAGATCGACGATGCGACGATCGAGGAGATCATCGGGCGGCTGCGGCGCGTGGAGGGACAGATTCGCGCGATCCAACGCATGCTGACCGAACGTCGCGATTGCCATGCGATCGCGCAGCAGATGTCGGCCGCGCGGTCCGCGCTCGAACGCGCGACCGTCCAGTTGATGACCTCGAGCATGGCGACATGCCTTCGTCCGAACGCGAAGGGCGATATCGACGAACGCGAACTCTCGCGTTTGACCGAGACCTTCGTCAAATTGCTCTCGTAAGGTAGGAACGATGCCCCATCACGAACGGCATGGCGCGAAGCAGCCCGAACGCTTCGATCCCGCGCGCGCACAAGTGCTCGACGATCCCAGCCGCTTCATCTATTTGCCGGCGGAACTCGTTCTCGATCTGCTCGACGCGCCCGAGAACGCGCGCATCGTCGATTTTGGCACGGGAACCGGCGCCTATGCGGTCGCGCTCGCGCAACGCCGGCCCGACCTCGAGATCGTCGCGCTCGACGAGCAGCCGCAGATGCTCGATCTCTTGCGTGCAAAGCTGAACGCTCGGCCGCAGCCATCGGTCGAACTCGCGGACGATCCGCGCCCTCTCGAAGGGACCGCAGACCGCGTACTGGCGCTCAACGTGCTGCACGAACTTGGCGACGAAGCGCTCGCGGAACTCTCGAAGTTGGTAAAACCGGGCGGCTATGCGCTATTCATCGACTGGAACGCCGATGCCGACCGGCCGGTCGGGCCGCCGAACGACCACGTGTATACGCTCGACGAGGCGGAAGCGCGCGTGCGCGCCTCCGGTTTAAACGTGATGTGGTCGCAGACCCTCGCGTATCATTTTGCGATCGCCGCCTCGGCATGACGGTGGCGCGTGCTCGCGAGCGCAACGAGCGGCACGCCGACGAGCTGTGCGCTCACGCCGAAAATGACGACGGCGACCAAGCTGCGATCGTAGATGAGGCCCATGAGCGCGCTACCCGCAAACCATGCGATACCGTAGATTGCATCGAAGGTCCCGAGCGCCGACGCCCGCGTCTGCTGCGGCGTGATTTTAGCGACGAGGGCGGGAAAGAGGGCGTCTTGCGCGCCCATGCCGATGCCCCATAAAAACGCCCCGATTAGCGCGACCCAACCGCCGAAGAGAAACGCAAGCGGCGTGTACGCGGCGACGACGATAAAGGTAATGACGAGCAACGGCGTGCCGAATCGATCGTAAAGTCTTCCCAGGCCGATGCTCGCGACGGCGGCGGAGAGCATGGCAGCCGCATAAATGACCGGAATGACGTCGGCTCCGAAAACGTGCGCTTTGGCGAAATGGTACGAGATCAGCGGGAAGTCGGCGAAGCCAGCCGCCAGACACGCCGCTCCGGCGGCGTAGATCCAGTAAGCCGCGCGATGATTCCCGCCGAGATGCGCTTGCGCTTTCTCGAATGACGACGGCACGGGAAAGAGGCGCCATGCGGCGGTCATTACGACGAGGGAGAGAAACGCCGGAATGGCAAGCAGCGCGAAGGCGTGATTGAAACCGAGCCCGATCGCGAGCGCGCCTGCGACAAGAAGCGGACCGATCGTCGCGCCGGTTTGATCCATCGCCTCGCGGAAACCGAAGACCCATCCCTGGCCGAGTTGAGATCCGGCGTACGAGATCATCGCGTTGTTTGCGGGTTTGCGTACGCCGCGTCCAAAACGCTCGCCGATCGTGAACATCGACGCAACGGGCCACGAACGCGCCAAGCCGAGCGCTGGTACGCTCAGCAAATTGATCGCATAACCCGCGAAGGCGATCGGCCAATAGCGGCGCGTGCGGTCGGCCAAATGACCCGATGCGTAACGCAGGGCGTAGCCGATGAGTTCGCCCGCTCCCGCGACGACGCCGACGACGGCGCCGCTCGCTCCAAGCGCTGCGAAGAACGGCCCAAGGACGCTGCGTGCCCCTTCATAGGTCATGTCAGCGAAGAGGCTGACGATGCCCATGATGAAGACGAATCGGAAGGCCGCGCTACGGCCCGCGTTCGATGTTAGGTCTGTGTCGCTACGGCGACGTTCTGGGATTTCGGCGTCCATTCGAACGTAGCGTACCCGTCGACGCTGCGGCCGGTTGCGGCAAAGCCTGCCGACGATGCCAGGCGTGCGTGGACCGCATCGCCGATCTGCAGGGCGTCCTCGCTCGCGTGCTTTTGCATGTGGCCCGCCACGTCGATCGCGTGGTCGGCAACTTTTTCGAGCGCGCTGTCTTCGAAGATCACGACCTCACCTTCGTTCAATCCGCAGCGCACTTTGATCGGCGTGCGAAGTTGATTTTCACTAGCGTTGAAGGCTTCGAGCGCCATGAGGACTTGCTGCGCCGCAGCCATCGCAAGATCACGATCCAGAAAACAGGCCATGACGCCGTCGGGCGTCCACGTTTGCTTCCACACGCGATATTGCGCGAAGATATGGCGCACCATCTCTTCGTAGGCTTGGAACGTTGCGGCGATAGCGGTTTCCCGTTCGCCGCGTTTCATCTCGGTCGATCCGACGACGTCGATCGAAACGAACGTGCACGACTTGCGCGCGGTCGATTGCAGCGCATCTTCGATCTCGCGATAACGCTTGAGCAACAGCGCGCGGTCGCTTTCGGACTCGGCGCTTAGCTTGTAGCGGTCGGATCCAAGCGCGCCCGCCTTCCCTTGCGCGCGGGCCGGGGCCGGCGTCCAAGAGCTGCGCAGTTGCAGGTCGATGCGTGCCAGGATGTTGTCCAAAACCTGTTTCACGACGCCGGCGGCCGCCGCTAAAATGAGCGGCGCAAAGTTGGTCGTGGTCGCGGGCCAATGCCAGCCGAACCAGGACGAAACGCTGCGAATCGAAGGCGCGAAAACGTGCTCCATCCGGACGACGAGCACGGCGTTTTGAATCTTCGGCGCGTGCACCATCGCGAGAACGAAGATCGCGACGTACGCCAGCACGGCGATGAGGCCGACGGCGTTGACAACGAAGCGTATGACGGCAATCAAGCCGAGAGTGAGTGAACGCGCGGTAAACACGATGGGACCCTCCCCTTGGTCGGTCCGTCTAGGGGCGAGGTTCTTCCTGCCGGGCGAGCTTAATGCGCGACGTCGAGCGAGGTCGAGGAGACCGTCAGCCCGGCCGCATGCGCGGGCAGCGTCGAAAGCCGATGCCCGATCCCCAGAAGGGTCACGAGCGTGATGGCCGCGAGCACGGTCCAACGGTTGATCAGCTTGAGCATGCTAGGAATATCGGCTCGCTCGGTCGCCTCCTATTGATCCTTTGGGGGCACCTTACAAACGCTTTTCTCTAGCTTTTCGTTGGCTTTACAAATCGTGGGGCCGCTTGCTGTAGTGGGTCGAGCGCAGCAGCGTGAGGGGCAGCGAATGGATGCGCTCGGCCGGGGCCTTGGAGGCCGCGAGGCCCATCTGGTAGGGCAGTTTCCAGGCGTAGACGTTCCCGGCGTTGTCCACCGCATAGACGCCGCTGCCCACGACGGCCGGTCCCCCATAAAAGAACCCGCGGACGTCCACCGCGTTGGCTTGCCAAACGATCTTGCACGTGTCGTCGAACGCGACGAACGCCGGAGCGGCCGCAGCGGAGCCGGTGGGGGTGCCGCTCGTCGCACCGTTGTCGATGCCGATAAAGCCGACGCCGGGCGCGAATGCGGCATACGAAAAGATCGCCGAGTTCGTCGCCTGGAGCTGCGCGAACGGCGTGCCCGATCCGACGTGGAAGCAATCCAGATTGCTTTGCGTGCAGATGTTGTTTGAAAAACAGTAGTTGTAGCCCGACGACGCCGTCATGACGTTTCCGTCGGTGGTCGGCGTACCGATTCCGCCGCGCCCGGCGGGGCTCGGATTGGTATTGATCAGGCTGTCGATCAACGGCGTCGATGAATTCGTCTCGCTGTAGCTATAGAAGTAGCCGTTCTTTCCCGTGAAATAGAGGTTGCCGCCGTAGAGTAAGATGCCGCCGCCGACGTCTTCGTCGGCACTCACATTGTCGAAGGTCGAGATGACGTAGTTGCTGCTCACGAGCGGAGCCGCGCCGGGCTGCGGAATCAATTGAACGACGCCGTCGTCGGTCCCGTTGTCGTCCCGCGTGTTTCCGGTGCCGACGTAGATGTTCGTGCCGTCATACGTCATCGGCGTCCACGAACTTCCTCCGTCGTAAGGCGCGTACGCGCTCGTGGGAGACGCGAATTGAATCATCGATCCGATCTGAGCCCCGCTGTTCTCGTCGTACGTCACGATGCCGCCTTGGACGTATCCGCTGGTATCGTCGCCGCCGGAAACGCCTTCGTAGACGATTCCGTTGAGTGCGAACGGTTCGCCGCGCAAGTTGCCTTGCGCGAGCGGCGTCGTCTGCCACAGAAGTGCGCCGCTCGTGGCGTCGAGGGCGATCAGGTAGCCGCCGTTTGCGCGTACGCACGTCGAAAGTGTCGCAGGCGTACAGTTACCGGGATTACCCCAAACCGGTACGATCAGTTTTCCGTTGTCGATCACGGGCGTGCCGAGCACGCCGTCGACTTGATTCTGCACGGCCGCTTGATAGGACCAGACCACCGCCCCCGTGTCGCGATTGAGCGCGGCGATGAATCCGCACGTGTCGGCGTAATACACCAGCCCGTTTGCGACGAGGGGGCTCGCTTCATCGACGACGACCTGCGCGGCGATCGCTTTGTCGTGACAGCTCGGATCGGGCGCGTTGCTCCAGGCGAGTTGGAGCGAGGGCGCGTTTTGCGCGGTGATGACGCCGAGCGGACTCGAACCCGGGAATTGTTCGAATCCCGTGCGTTGCGCGTCGTGTGCGTAGGTCGTCCAATCGTCGACGAACGACGGCGTAGGAATCTGGTAGATTGCGTACGTGTAGGTCAAACCGGCCTGCACCGTCCATGCGCCCGCGTTGAGATTCGGCGGAAGATTCAGCTGTACGGCGTTATTGAACGTCGCTGGTCCCAGCAGCGGTTGTTGCCATGACGTCGCGCCCGGCGGAAGATAGGCGACGTAGTAGCTGCTGCCTTTGGTCGTCGCACCCGTGCCGAGATTGACGATCAAGCTCGGCACCGTTTGAAAGATGGCGTCGACTGAAGGTGAGATCGTAACGTACGCAAGGACCGACGGCTGCGGGCCCACGTTTGCGGTGAGCGGCGGCGTATTGGGTGGAAGGCCGTTCCAGCCGCCAGCGACGACGAACCCGTTCCCGTTGGTTGCGCCGAAGGCAACGGTAAGGCCGGAGACGCCGCTGCTCGCGGGCGGCGCAAGGATCAAGCCGGCCGTGGATCCCGAAGAGCTCATCGTTGCAGCAGCGGTCGCCACGGCCGTCGCCGCGGCGCCGGGTGATGCGCTGGGCGAGGCGTTGTGCGGAACGAGCACGGTCGTGCCGGCTCCGCATGCCGCAAGCAGGGCCGCGCCGACGGCGATCAGGGCCCAAAGTAGTGAGCGCATCATGGCAAGCCCACCGCGCGGCCGAAGAACAAGCCCGCCGTGAACGCGTTGTCGCGGTAGATCGGTGCGCCCGTCGATTGCATCGAATGTGATGCGATCGTAACCCCGGCGACGAAACCGAAATCCTTGCGGAACCAATGCTTGAGGTTCAGGTCGAATTCTCCGATGCGCTGGATGTTCGTGAACTGCGCCGGCAATGCGCCCAGCGCGCCCACGAGAATGCCGGGCTGATTACCGCCGAGATACGTTGCGGTGATTTGATTGCTGCCAAGTTTATTGTATTCCGCCACGAGCTCGAGGCCCGAGCCGTAGGATTTCATCGTGCCGGAGATCGGCAACCCGTTGTTGTCGAATCCGGAAAAGCTTCCCGAAACCGCCGCGGGCATATAGCGCACGGTGTAAACCATCGATCGCTCGTAGAGCGTCGGGCCGATGCTGAGCGAGCGCGTCGCGCTGCCGTCCGGGTTCGAATACAGCGCTCCGCCGATGGCAAAGACCAAATTGCGTTGACGCAACAGTTTCTGATCGGCTTCCACATACAGCAGCCGGTTCGGCAAGATGTTGCCGTTCGACGTCATGACTTGCGTGTAGGTGAAAAACGACTTCGACCAATTGTGGTAGTCGTCGAGATAGACCGCCGTCGAATGCGAGGGTACGGGCTGACCGAACGCATTGCGATCGCGATCGTTTCGGTTGAGCAGCGTAAAGGACGGAATGTCCCGCTTACCGGCCTGCCATTGGTATTCGAGTGTTTGCGTTTGCCAAGGTCCGTAGAAGTTGCCGGGGCTGGAAAAGGTATCGAACCGATTGGTGATCGTCAACTCGCCCGTGCGTGCAATGTGGGGCTGCGCGGGGATGTTCGGCACGGCGTGCGGGACCATTTGACGCGGAACGGTTCGCGCCGGAACGGGAGAGGGCGATACGGACACCCTTGGCGCCGGAGAAGGTAACGCGGTGGCGAGCGAGAGTTGGCGTATCAGGATAAATGCGGCTCGCACATCCTTTGGTACGAGCGGCGAGCTGAGTACCGCCGCAAGCACCAGCGCGGCACCGATGCGCTGCAGCAGCACTCCGGCAGCATGGCGCGAGAGCGTCGAGGGCACTACAGCGTCATCCCGCCGCGCTCGGCAATGATCCAGCCGTAAACGCATGCTTCAGGGGAAAGCTGCGCGTGGCGCGAGGCATGCAGCGTCTTTGGCGCGTGCCGGTCGCCGACCAGCGCTCCGGGCTCCAGGATCACGTCGGCGTCGCCGAAGATGTGGCCCAGAACGGTCGCATCGGGCGCGAGCGTGACGTTTCCGCGCGCGATCACGTTGCCGAGAACGCACGCATTTTCGGCGATCGTCACCGTGCCCGCCGCTTTAATGCTGCCGCCCACCGTTGCATCGGTACCGACGAACACGTCTTTGGTCGCCACGATATCTTCATCGACGATTGATCCGGGATCGATTACATACGATGTGACGAGCCGGCGGTCGTTGGGGCCCCGAACGGCGACGGGACTGCCGGTGAGGGCGCGCAGTTCGGCACGTCTCGCGTCGACGACGGCGACGGGGCGCCCGAAGAGACGGTTGAAGCGGACGCCGGTGCCGACGATGAGCCGTCCCGCAGCGCTCGCCGACTGACCCAGGTCGGAGCCGTTGCCGAAGGTGCAGTCACCTTCGACGTCGATCCAACGCGCGACGCGGGTGTTGGATCCGAAGCGAGCCGAGGCATCGGACGCAAGCGTCCGCAGCGCGCCAAAGGCTCCGACGGCCACGTCGCCGCGGGCGTACACATCCGACATCGAGCTGTGGTCTCCGACCGCAAAGCGCCCTCGCGAGAGCACGACGTCGTCGAAACGCGCTCGATCGATCGATTCGAAGCCGTCGGTGACCCGCGCGAACTCGTTTTTGCGATTGAGAAAGGGAACGCGCGCATCACCCGAGACTTCGTTCATCACCGGGCCGAGCTTCGCACGCATGGATTTACCGAGAAAACGCGGATCGCGCGCATAGCTGGTGTCGATCTTCAGCGGATCGTCGTCGGTTGCGACGCGCAACTCGAGCAAGCCGGGTAGCAACGGCAGAAGAACGGCGACGAGATAGAGCGCGACGACGAGTATTTCGACGCGCGTCATCTCGCCAAGCCGACGCGGGCGGTCTTGTCCCATCGCCCTCTTCGGCTCTTGAGGATGTCGCCCACGGCATCGATGAAACCCGTGGTAATCGACCACGAATTGAACGGAAACATGTAAAAGAGATAGGGCAGCAGCAAGAGCCTCGTCGTCGCACCGTCGAGTACTTCGGCGGTTGCGACCTGATACACCGGCGCGAAGTTGCCGAACGCGTTATAGAGAACGACGCAAAACGCGAGCAAAATGCCCCCGGCGTACGGCAGGCGTCCCATCAAGAAGAGCGTGAGCGCCGCGAGCCAGCCGGAGATGAGAATCGGCGGTACGGCATAGCACAGCAGCAACAGCGCCGAGTCGATGCGTTGGGGAACGGTGAGGACCGGCGCGTTTACGAGCGCCCACAGATAGGACCACAGCACGCGATTGTGTCCGCGCGACCAGCGGCGAAGCTGCTTGAACCGCGATTCCCACGTCTCCGGCACTTCTTCGTAGCACTCGGCGCGATTATCGTAGACGATCTTCCATCCCGCTTGGAAAATCTTCGCCGTGAGCTCGGTATCTTCGGCGAGCGCGTGGCGATCGAAGCCGCCCAGTTGCACCAGCAAGCGCCGTCGGAATCCACCCACGGTTCCGCCGTATTGCGGCAGCAGGTTGAAGTTGTAGCGCGCCTGCTGGTCGACTTGGTAGCCGCCGGAACGCTCCATCGAAAGCAGTCGCGTGAGCATGTTGCGGCTGGTATTGCGGGGCACCACGCGGCCCATGACCGCGCCGACCTCGGGATCGACGAAGGCGTTGATCAGCGTGCGAATCAACCCGCGTCCCGGCGTGTAATCCGCGTCGAAGACGAGCACAATATCCGAATCGACTTGCTCGAGCGCAATGTTGAGCGCGTTAGCCTTTCCGCGTATGGGGCCGTCGATCGAGACGACCTGGACGCGCGGATGGCGCTCTGCGTACTGCTCGAGAATCTCGGCGGTGTCGTCGGTCGATTGGTCGTTGACGGCGACGATCGTCAGACGTTCGGCCGGGTATTCCGACGAGAGAAGCGCATCCAGACACGCCGCCGCGACCGCTCCCTCGTTGTGCATCGGAACGAGGACGGTGATCGACGGCGGGTTCTCTTCGTATGCGTCCGAGAACGACATGCGCTGCTTCCAATAGACGCGCGAAAACGTGAAGATCCAATGGCGCAGCGTGTAGATCGACATCAGCGCGACGACCAGCACGAGCCAGAGGTTGAGGAGTGCTACAACCATTCCCAAACCTCTTCGCTGCGCGATATCCGGCGGCTCAGCGACACGACGCACAACGAATATGCCAGGATGAAATAGACCACGTCGATGAGCGGTCCGAAAAATAAGTACAGGTTCGCTTCCGAGAGCACGCCGAAGTGATCGAGGAAGATCGCAAACGCGGCGATGCGCAGCAGCGACATGCCGAAATTGAGTCCGATCAGCATCACGAACATAACGCTGCGCTCCACGACGTTGAACGGCAAGAGCGCGGCGACGATCACCGAAAAGATCGGCGCGCAAAGAATCATCAGCACGCTGGTGCGTTCCAGCAGCAGCATGAAGGTCGGCGCATCGTATGCGGCGCTACCTTCGAAGAAGTACCAGAGTGCCGCAAGCAACAGAACGATCAAGTTCCCCATGATCCACAGCACTAACGGCGAGCGCTTCCGCAGGACGCCGCCGACGATCAGCAGGGCGGCGCAGGCGGCGGCGACGTTGAGGGCGCCGCGAATGCCGGTCGGCGGCATCGTTGGAACGGGAATCGTCGAACCGATCCACAAAAAGTTGTCGGCGATGCTGGTGTTAACGGGCGTCGATCCGTTCAGCAACGACGTTACCCAGGCGCTCGCGCGCGGCCACACGAGAAAGAGCACCACGTAGGCAAGCATCATGCCGACGGGTAACGTAATGATCGTGGCCAGCCAATTGACGCGCGAAACCCTCAGCGTTCGGTAAGAACGATGCGGACGAATCGTTACGCGCGCGCCGGCCGCCCCGGGTGTCGCCAAACCTTCACCTCGCTCGCAAATTGCAAGCAAGGAGGCCTTTCGTAGCCCCTATTATTGGCCCTGCTATGCTCGCCGCCACGCTTGCTTTGCCGCAACGCGAACAGATGGAGCGCGCCTCGGACTGGATCGCGAATCAATGCCTCGTCGGAGACATGCTTCGCGTGCGGCCGGCGCGGTCGTACGTGAGCGGCTATTTCGGCACGCTGGTTTCCGATGCGCTCGTTCGTTCGGGCTTGCGCAGCGACATCGTGCTGAACTGGATGCGCTGGTACGTCGCACATGCACACGGCTCCGGAACCGGCATCGACGGGGTGCCCGACGACGTGGACGTGATCCGGCACCGCGTCGTTTCGCGAGGGCGCCCGGATTCGACCGACGCCTACGGCGCGATGTTTCTGATGCTGGCGCACGACGCGTATGCGAGCGGCGATCCCGCGCTGCGCGCCTTCGTGCTGCGCCATCGCGCCGATCTCGTGCGCATCATGGATTCGAGCCTGGCGACGCTGCAACCGATCGGATTGACGTTGTCGCGGCCGGGGCATGCCGTCTATTACACGATCGACAACGTGCAGGTCTACCGCGGACTGCGCGAAGCGGCGGCGTTGTTTCGCGAGGCGTTCGGCGACGAAACCACCGCGCGCCGCTACGGCGACGATGCGGCGACGATACGCTCTGCCATCCAAACGCATCTCTTCGATGAAGCGACGCAATCGTACCGGCCCTACGCATTTCCCGGCCATCCCGGCCCCGTCGCCGATTTCACGAAGTCGTATCCCGATGCGCTAGCGCAGATCTTGGCGATCTACTACGGGGTGGTTCCCCCCGACGGTGCGCTCGCGGCGTCGCTCGTTGCGCGCGCCGCTCCGGCACTGCAGACCTCGCCCGACGGGCTCGAAGAACATCGCTACGCGCTGCTTGCGACGCAGCATCTGATGGGCAGCGCGGTTACGGTGCCGGCCTTCTCACCGCCGCCGTTATGCGTCGACGCTGCGTGGTATCTCCTCGCACAATTGCCCGGCTAACGCGCGCGCCTTTGCTTTAACCAGTTCGCGAATGTCGCGAACGCGTTGCGGCGGCTGGCCTTTGGGATCGGGAAGGCCCCAATCGTCGTCGATGCGCGGCACGCCCGTTACGTCGCAGCCCATCGTGATGATGCGGTCCGCACGAGCGGCGATCTGCGGATCGATCAATTTCGGCCGCGCGGCGGAGATATCGATGCCGTCTTCCGCCATGGCGGCAACGACGCCCGCGTTCGGAGCGTCGGCGGCTTCGGTTCCGGCCGAGGCAACCTCCACGCGATCTCCGGCGAAGTGACGCAAATACGCTTCCGCCATTTGGCTGCGGCCCGTGTTGTGGCGGCAGACGAACAGCACGAACGGTTTAGGCGACATGGGTTTCTCCATCGTGAGGAACGAGCGTATCGTGTGCTTGCTGGGCGTCGATCGGCGCAAGCCAGTTGAAGAGCAGCGTCGCGGCGACCGCTCCGAGCAGTTGCGCGAGGACGAATCCGGGAACGTCGATCGGACGGATTCCGGCGAACGTATCGCTGAGCGATCGCGCGATCGTGACGGCGGGGTTTGCAAACGACGTCGAGGCGGTGAACCAATAGGCGCCGACGATGTATCCCGATACGGCAAAGGCCGTAAAGGCGGACTTGAAACGAACGCAGCCCCAGATGACGAGCAGCAAGCCGAAGGTTGCGACGAACTCCGCGAACCACTGCGAAGGCCCCGTGCGCGCGTGCTGCGAGAAAAAGACCGGCGGCAATCCGAACATCGCGTGCGCTGCGACGACGCCGGCGACGCCGCCGGCGATCTGCGCGACGATGTACCACGTGCATTCGATCGCGGTGAGACCGCGGCGCATCGCGTCCGCGAGCGATACCGCCGGATTGAAGTGCGCACCGGATAACGGCCCGAGCGCAAGGATCAAACACAGCAGAACGCCGCTGGTCGCAATCGAATTTGCGAGCAGCGCAATGGCAACGTTGCCTTGCGCGAGACGCTCGGCCATAATGCCCGATCCGACGACGGCCGCGAGCAAGATGGCCGTACCGATACATTCGGCGGCGCAGCGGCGTGCGAGCGCGAGCGTCATGCGTGCAGCGGTATCTTCGGCGAAAAGATCGGCGTTAACGCGGCCTCGATGCGGGCTTCTGCCCCCGGTGCCAGGCGGTAGTAGACCCAGGTGCCGCGCCGCTCCGACGTAACGAGCTCCGCCTCGCGCAGAATGCGCAGATGATGCGAAACGGTTGGCTGATTGAGCGGCAGCGCCCCCGTGAAATCGCAGACGCAGACGTCGTCGGGGCTGCCGGCGAGCGTGGCGAGGATGCGCAGGCGATAGGGATCGGCGAGCGCTTTTAGGAGCGCGGCGGCCGGTTCGAAGTCGCCCTCGGCAATAGTCGCCGGGGGGCAACAGCGTTGCATCGACATTCTTCGATGCTATGCATCATATCGAACCTTGTCAATATAGCGGCGGGGTATCGCGTTGGAGGCAAACTTGAGCAGCACGAGCCCCACGACGCATCCCAGCCACGCGAGCCCGATCACGATGAAATCCCGCGGCGTGAGCGCTCCAAAGGCAAAGAGCGCGCGGTTTCAAAACCGAATGGGTCGCCATACGGCCTCCGGTCGCTACCACGCGGCTCGAAGTGGCGCACGCAGAAGCGATGGATGCATATCGGTTGCGTGGATGCTCTCGGCCATGACCAGAACCATGCTACGGGTGCTCGTGATGCATCTGCACTCATCGTTCGCAGCGTCCAGCATCTGATCGTGCTCGTCCCCACCCCAAGTTGCTTTGGCTTTTTGAAGCGTGCGTCGTTGGGAGCGCCTTCAATGCCGAGGCCAACGGCGCTTGGCGCAGCGCTATGATGTCAGTTCTTTTTTGAACCGCTCATAATCGAGGAGCAGTTTTCTCGGATTGTCCTTTTGTAGATAAACCAGAAGGTCGCGCTCGTGTCGCTGCAATTCACTTGAGTCGCGTTGTAGAACCAGTAGCGCAATTTTCGCAGCGGTAAAAAAGAGCTCCGGAATATCGGACGAATATTCGGTACGCTTACCGTGGCTAAGCGCAACAGCCTCATTGCGAAGGGCGCGCGCAAGGTCGAGGCCCGGCTGAATCAAGTCTTCTCGCTCGGGCGCGGTTTCGGCGAGGAATTCAGCGATGAAATTCTCACCGCTGACGAGTGATGGTCGGCGTGGCGTCGCTGGCCGGTCGCTACCCTGCAGTACTTCGGTGTAGACGGCCATCGGGGGCGCAAGCGCATGGTAGGAAAAATGCACGCGGAGCGGGTCGACATCGAGCGGCGTATCTGGCGGTGCCACGAACTTTGGCTCCTCCCATTCCTGTGCAAGCACGGCAAGAGGGCGACCCGCCCAGGCTGACCATGTGGCCTTTCCACCACCGATGGTAGGAAGGTAACGCACTTTCTCGACTAGCTGAAGCAACTGACGCAGCGTCATAAAGCCGGGCGCGGTAAATCTGCGTTCATGGCTGTCCGTGAAGTCGCTCGCTGCAACGCTATCGCGGTTCAAAATCAATTCCATCGAATTGGCTGCGGTCACCCTCTTGGCACGTCGATCGAGCCTCCCCCTAATCATTGCTGCGGTGGCCGGTTTGGTCGGCTCTACTTCAAGGTCGCTGCTATGAGGTCAGGATAGTTCATGTAAACACAAGCAATTGGTGATGGGGGGATACAAGAAGTGCTTGATCGGACTTGCCCAACAAAAACGGTCAGATCTCGTAGTTTTTCGCGATTGGTTCGCCCACTCGGTGCTATGACCGGCTATCGCCAGAAAGAGCTTTCGCAAGGCACCGTTCGCTCCTAGTTGTTAAATGCTGCTATCTGAACAGACCCAACACCGTTCCGGGGTTTAGGTTCGCCTGAGCGAGCAGCGATGAACCCAGCTGTACGAGTACCTGCAGCTTCGTAAACTCCGTCGTTGCTTGTCCCACGCTGAGATCCCGCAGGTTCGACTCTGCCGATTGAAGGTTGGTCGAAGCCAGATTATCTGCATCGGCATCCTGGTTCAAGCGAACCATTACCGCG
>DAIDHQ010000036.1 GCA_027459645.1 Vulcanimicrobiota bacterium | reverse complement strand
GAGCGAGACCGTCACGAGTTCGTTGGTCGTATAACGATAGAACGGCGAGATCTTCATGGTCCAGTCGGTGCCCTTGAAGTGCCGCTCGTACGAGAAGTCGTAGTTATTCGACGTTTGAACCGGGTTGTCGTGGACCGGGTTCGTGAAGCCCAGATTCCAGAAGTAATGGAAGTCGAACTTCGCGGCGCCGAGTCCCGACGCGTTGGAGTACTGTTCGAACGCCGTTTCCGTCGGCTGCGTGTAGCGGCCGGCCGAGAAGCGAAGAACCGTATCCGGATTGATCGTATACGTGCCCGAGAGACGCGGTGAGAACAGCGTGTGGCTCAGCGACGTCGGGCCGACGTTGGTGTAGAGCTTGTTACCGCCGACACCGTTGGGGTGAACCGCCTGTTGGCCCGAAGGACCGATCAGTGCGGCGCCTGCGCCGGTGTAGCACAGTCCCGGATTCTCACCCGGGAGCGAGTTGTAGGCAACAACCGGACCTTGCGCATACGGAGGCGTCGTCGGCGAAACCGGCGTCAGCAACACGTTACCCGTGCCCGGATCGTAACAATACGAGTTCGCAGCCTGGTTGAACCAGAAGTTGAACTCCGGGTTCACCGTGCTATGAAGCAGATACTGATAGACTTCCTCACGCACGCCGAGGTTGATGTTCCACTTGTCGGTGGGCTGCCACACATCGGAGAGCGAGATGTTAGTGAAGCGCGGCGTCACGTCGTTGCGCGGACCGTAATCACCCGGAACGGTGATCTGGTACGACGCGTTGGCGGGCGCACCGACCGGAACCGGCGGGAGACCCGCGCCACCCGGCAACAGGTTGCCATCGCTGACGGCAGTGGAACCGGAGAGACACGAGGCGAGCGCACCCGTCGTCGTGTTGTAGCAGTTCGTACCGTCCGTGAGGTTGATACCAGCGTGGTTGAAGCCGTACTGGATCTGGTTGTTCCAGCGCACGACCGTCGCCGTCGTGTAATTGGCGATGAAGCTCAGGAGGTTCTTTTCATTGATCTGATCTTCAACGTCGAGTTGCAGACCACGCGTGTGCGTGTTCAGTTCGTAATCCGGCGACGGGTAGCTGTTACCCATGCCCGGGATGTACGACGTAATGAAGCCGCCCGAATCGTTCGGCGCCGTCATCAGCCAGTCAGAGTAGAACGAGTAGCCCAACAAGCGCGCAAACGCCGTCGAACCGAAGTTCTTCTGATACTGGAGTTTCACGACCGTACCATCATTCCAGATGCCGTCTTGTAGGTTCGGATCGATTCCGACGCCGACCGGACGGTTCGTGGGATAGCCGGGCGCGTAGTAGTTGACCGCCGTCACGCCGGTTGCACTCTGGCCGAAGCCCGTGCCGCCCGGGAACGTGATCGTGTCGTCGATCGGAATCGGCGACGGGCCCTGCGTGGCGCACGACAAACCGAGAGCAGCCTGGAAGCCGCAGAGGTTCGGGTAGGGCGATGCGGGGTTGGCAATGCCGAAGAGATTGACGACGCTCGAGAGCTGGTTGTTCCAGTACGAAGCGCCGCCGAGGGCGTTCAGGCTGTCGTTGTACAGCGACTGATAGCCGAAGTTGTAGAGCAACGCCTGCACGTCATCGCGGCCGCCGTCCTTCTTGTGCGGAATGCCGAAATGGAAGTTGAAGACGTTCTCACGGTCGCGAATGCCGATGTTGTAGTTCGCGGCGAGCGGCGCGTAGGCCGAGCACGCCGGGTTTCCACCGATCGTCGAAGCACCGGCAGGCGGCGCTCCCGTGGCAGTACACGTCGACCACGGCCCAGGGCCGTAGAAGAGCGTGAAGAAGCCGATCGGGTTGATGCTGCTACCAGACAAACCGTATGCGTTGCTACCGTCGGGGTTCAGACCGGCGGCGTTGTTGTTCGTAATGAACGGGAACTGCTGGTTCACACCAGAGAGCCCGATGTAATACGAGAACAAACGGTTCGGCGTGGCGCCGCCCGTTTCAACGCTGAGCTTGTGGTAGAAGTTCGGCGATCCGAGGCCGCCGACCAGCGTACCCGTTCCCGGATACGTACCGGTCTTAATGACCTGGTTGATGTAACCGCCGAGCGTTGCCGAAGCAGCACCGGCGCTCGAGCCGCCCGCGTAGACTTCCGTCTCTTGGGTGCCGAGGCTCGAGAGCGAGTTCGCATTGTAGTTGTCGAACGCGCGGTTGACCGGGACGCCGTCGTACTCATAGCCGACTTGGCTGTACGCGGAGCCGCGGATGTAGAACGTTTGGCCGAAGCCGTAGTTACCAATGTACGACGTCACGCCCGGCTGCGAGTAGACCGCAGAGTAGGCCGAGTCGAGGTTGTAACCACCGCCGATGCCCTGCACCGCGGTCGCGGTCGCAGAGTTGACCGAGTAGACGTCAGACGTCGTACCGGATTTGACGAGGTTACCCGCGGCGGTCGCCGTGGTTACGGCGATCGTCTTGAGTGCCTTCGATAGCGTCAGTGAAACCGTCAGGTTTTGGTCCGCGAAGACCGTAACGCCGGCGAGCGACGTGGGACTATAGCCTTTCTTTTCCGCCGACACCGTATATGTATCCGGTGAAAGCGAAATGAAGGTAAAGTGCCCACTCGCATCCGTCGTTGCGGTAGCCGTTTGCGATGCCGAGGAGGCCTTAATGGCCGCTCCCGCCACCGGTGCACCGGACGAGTCCGTGACTACGCCGCTCAGTCCGCCCGTCGTACCTGCCAGTGCCCATGTTCCCTGGAACAGGAAGGCGACGAGGAGTGAGAGCGCCACGGCCACCTGACGGAGGGTTCGCTTACTATTCAATTGATAGCCCTCAGTAGATGTGAGTGACAAAACGTACACGTGAAACTGCCGAGGGTCCCCCACCGGGGACTCTCAGCGCTTTCTCACGTGACGTTCGATTCGATTTCTTGCCACAAACGTCGCCTCCTTTATCCTCGCTTAAAAAATGAGGGGTTGCCGAGACCGGCGACCCCTCATTTTTGGCACGAAGACGCGAAAAAGCGTCATATAGGTTCCTAGACCGAAACGGCCATCCGCTGGGCCAAAAGGCCCGGGATCTCGGACGGCCGGTCGGCCACGGGGACTCCAGCGGCCTGGAAGGCCTTGATCTTGCTCTCCGGGGTGCCGAAGCCGCCGGAGATAATGGCGCCGGCATGGCCGAGCGACTTTCCGGGCGGGGCATTGCGGCCGCCGATGAAGGCGACGATCGGGGTGCCGGCCATGTGCTCCTTGACGAACGCCGCCGCGTCTTCTTCGTCGGATCCGCCGATTTCGCCGCAGATCACGACCGCTTGCGTTTGCGGATCGTTCTTGAACTCACGCAGACAATCCACGAACGTCGTGCCGATGATCGGATCGCCGCCGATGCCGACGCACGTCGATTGGCCGAGGCCCGCGCGCGTTAATCCGTCGACGACTTCATACGTGAGCGTTCCCGAGCGCGAGATCAAACCGACGTTGCCTTCTTTAAAGACGTGGCCGGGCATGATACCGATCGAGGATTTGCCGGGGGAGATCAAGCCGGGGCAGTTCGGGCCGATGATGCGCATGCCCGGCGTCGCACCGACGACGCGCAACATATCGTGCACCGGTACGCCTTCGGTGATGCAGACCGCAAATCGCACGCCGGCCTCGTACGCTTCGAAGAGCGCATCGGCCGCGCCGGCGGGCGGCACGAAGATGCACTGATGCGTGGCGCCCGTCGCTTCGACGCACTCTTTGACGGTGTTAAACACGGGCAATCCGTGTTCGGTCTTTTGACCGCCCTTGCCGGGTGTGACGCCGCCGACGATGTTCGTGCCGTACGCGAGCATCCGCCCCGTATGGTAGGAACCTTCGGCTCCGGTGATGCCCTGAACGAACACCTTGCTGTTTTTATCTAAGAAAATACTCATGATTCAATCCTTCGACTCCACTTCGTTCCGCTCAGGATGACACGCCGGAGGCGGCCAATTCGACGGCGCGCTTCGCGCCTTCGTCCATCGTTTCGACCGGCGTCATGCCCGCGTCCGCGAGAATCCGGCGGCCTTCTTCTTCGTTCGTGCCCGTCAAACGAATGACGAGCGGAATCTTGCGCGACTTCGTCGTTTTGAGTGCTTCGACGATGCCTTTGGCGACTTCGTCGCCGCGAGTGATGCCGCCGAAGATATTGACGAAGAACACCTTCGCGCCCGTGTGATTGACGACGAGTTCGTAACAGCTGCGCACGCGCTCGGCGTTTGCGCCGCCGCCGACGTCGAGGAAGTTCGCGATCTCGCCGCCCGCGTTTTTCACCGCGTCCATCGTCCCCATCGCAAGGCCCGCGCCGTTGGCCATCGTGCCGACGGTTCCACCGAAGCGGCGGAAGTTGCGGATGCCCAGGCCCGCTTGCGTTGCAAGCGTCTCGTCTTCATCCAGCGGCAACACTTGCTGCCAATCCTTGAATTCCGGATGGCGGAAGAGCGCGTCGTCGTCGATTTCAACTTTCGCGTCGGCCGCGATCACGCGCCCGTCTTTGGTGAGTACGAGCGGATTGATCTCGACGAGCTTCGCGCCGTACTTGAAGAAGAGATCGTACATGCCGGCGACGATCGCGGGGAACTGCTTGCGATAGCCGGCATCGAGATCGGTTTTAAAGGCGAGTTCGCGCCCGATGAAGGGCGAATAGCCGATCGCCGTATCGACGAAGAACGTTGCAAACGACTCTGGATGTTTCTCGTGCACTTCTTCGACGTCCATGCCGCCGAATTTGGTGACGATGATCGCCGGCTTCTTCGTCGTGCGGTCGACGCTGATCGCGGTATACGCTTCGAGTGCAACCTCGAGCGTCTCTTCCACGAGCACCGAATGAATCGGTTCGCCGCTTGGATTCTGGCGATTCGGGGGCATAGGCGTCGCCATGATCTCCTGCGCGACCTTACGCCCTTCTTCGGCCGTCGTCGCAAATTTGATCTTGCCGGCCTTACCGCGGCCGCCCATCAGCACTTGCGCTTTGACGACCCACTTGCCGGGATTCTTTTCGATGAACGCCGCGACTTCGTCGGGCGTCTTGCAGTGTTGCGATCTCGGCACCGGAATGCCGCAGCGGCGGAACAATTCCTTGCCCTGGTACTCCATGAGGTTCATGGCGTTGCTCTTGCTTTCTCCTAGGTATCGCGTGATTGGCCCGCGCTGGGGCGTTTCGATGGTGTCGACGGCTGGACCGTCAATTCATGCCGCAACGGGTTCGATCCCCGTACGCTCCAGCGCATCGGCATTGCGACCGGTGGGCGGTGCGTGGTAACATGAATGCGACGGTCCAGCCACGATACCAGTGACCGCGCCGCGAAAGCGGCGCGGTCATACATTTTTAGTCCAACTTGCCTAACAATGAGCGCGCGATGATGATCTGTTGAATTTCGCTCGTTCCTTCGTAGATTTCCGTGATCTTCGCATCGCGATAGAAGCGTTCGATCGCGAATTCGGTGGTGTACCCGTAACCACCGTGAATCTGCAGTGCTTCCGACGCATGTCTGCGTGCGGCCGTCGATGCAAAGAACTTTGCTTTGCTCGCCTCGATGACGAACGGCCTACCCGCATCGGCGAGCGCCGCCGCTCGATAGACGAGCATCCGCGCGGCGTCGAGATCGGTCGCCATCTGCGCGATCTTGAACGACACGCCTTCGTACGCACCGATCGCGCGCCCGAAGGCAACGCGGTCTTTCGCAAATGCGATCGATTGCTCCAAACATGCAGCGAGTATGCCGGTCGCCTGCGCGGCGATGCCGATGCGTCCGCTTGCAAGCGCCGTCATCGCGGATCCGAAACCGTCGCCTTCCTTGCCGAGCAGCGCGTCGGTGCCGACGCCGACGTCGTCGAAGGCGAGATCGCACGTGTTGCTGGTGTGAATGCCGAGCTTTTCGGTGATTTTCTCGACGGAGACGCCCGGCGCGTCGCCGGGAATCAGAAATGCGCTCACGCCCCTGGCGCCGCCGCCGCCCGTGCGAAACATGCCCATCGTCACGCCGGCGTAGGTGCCGTTCGTGCACCACTGCTTGCGCCCGTTGAGCAGGTAGCCGTCGCCGTGTTTCTTCGCCGTCGCGCGCAGCGCCGCCGCATCGGAACCGCAATCGGGTTCGGTCAACGCAAAGGCGCCGATCTGATTTCCGCCGCCGAGTTTCGGAAGCCAGCGACGCTTCTGTTCTTCCGTCCCTAGGCGCAGGATCGCGCTGCAGATCATCGAGTGCACCGAGACGGTCACGGCCGTCCCCGGATCGACGCGCGCAAGTTCTTCGATTGCAAGCGCATACGACACGTAATCCGCGCCGACGCCGCCGTAGCTTTCGGGCACGATGATGCCCATGATTCCGGCGTCGTTGAGCTTCGCATACAGATCGCGCGGGAACGCGTGGTCGCGGTCCCACTGTGCGATATGCGGAGCGATCTCACGCTGCGCAATCTCGGCGGCGAGCGCGGCGATTTGCCGCTGCTCGTCGCTCAGATCGAACTGCGCGCGGGCTTGCGTATCGTGCAAGCGTTAGCCTACTTTAACGAGAAGCGCGTCGCCCTGACCGCCACCCGAGCAGATCGAGGCGATGCCGTACCCGCCGCCGCGCTTGCGAAGTTGATTGATCAGCGTGCCGACGATGCGCGCGCCCGACGCGCCGATCGGATGCCCCATCGCGACGGCGCCGCCGAATTGATTGATCGTTTCTTCACCGATGCCGAGATTGCGCGCCGAGGTAATCGCGACCGCTGAGAACGCTTCGTTGATTTCCCACACGGCGATGTCGCTCTTGGATAGCCCGTGGCGATCCATCAGCTTCTGTGCCGCCATTGCCGGCGTCAGGCAGATATAAGGCGAATCCCAGCCGACCGTCGCGTGATCGAGCACGGTTGCGAGCGCTTCATATCTGCGATCCTTCGCGTATTGCGCGTCGGCGAGAATCAGCGCAGCCGCGCCATCGTTGACGCCGGGCGCGTTCGCCGCGGTGATCGTGCCGTTGGGTTCGAGCGGTTTGAGCTTCGCCATCGCTTCGAGGCTGGCGTCGGTGCGCACGGGTTCGTCGCGATCGACGACCGTATGCGGCACGTCGCCGGTGACGAACGGCGCCCACTTCGCGTAGTCGAGCGTAAACTGTTGCGACGGCGTGTGATCCCACATGTCGGGAGTGTCACCCTGAGCTTGTCGAAGGGCGCCCACCGTTGCCGGAATGCGCGTCTTCGCAAGTTGCGGCATCTCGTCGAGCACCGCCTTGCCCTTCGCCTTCGTCGCGACTTTTACGGGAACGATCTCGTCGCGGAAGTTGCCGGCTTCGTGCGCGACGGTCGCGCGGTGATGGCTTTCGTAACCGAAGCGATCCTGCTCTTCGCGCGACATGCCGAATTCGTTTGCGACGATGCTGCCTTGCGTCGACATCGTCATCGGGAAGTACGCATCCCACAAGCCGTCGTTGATCATCGCGTCGATCAGCTTGCCGTCACCGAAGCGGTAGCCGAAACGCGCGTCTTTGAGGAGATAGGGTGCGTTCGACATCGATTCCATGCCGCCGGCGCCGACGACGCTGTTTGCGCCCGCGTTGATCAAGCGCATCGCGTTGGCCACCGAGAGCAGCCCCGACGCGCACACTTTGTTAACGGTTTCGGCGGTCGACGTTTTCGCGAGGCCCGTTTTAAAGAGCACCTGACGCGCCGGATTCTGACCCGCACCGGCCTGCAGCACTTGGCCGAAGATCAGGTGCTCGATCTCGGAAGGGTCGATGCCGGCGCGGCGCAGCGCACCGAGCAGCGCGAGCGATCCGAGGGTCGTGGCATCGAGGGGCGCGAGCGCACCGCCCAATTTGCCAAACGGCGTACGGGCGGTGGAAAGGACGACGGCGTTGGAATTCATGGCACTCATAACTTGCCCCGGCTTCTCTTAAGCTTCATGCTTCCCATCCAGGACAAATGTCGGCCGGAGCGCCCCCGAGCGCTAGGCCTTGAGCGTCTTGAGGATCAGGACGCCGAGCATGGCCCCGAAGGTGGCGAAGGTGCGGCTCTCGGCGTCGCGGATGACCGAGGGGTCCCAGTCGCCTTGAGGGTCGCTCGCCGGCTCGGCTTGGGGCACGAGCGGAGGCACCCGCTCGCAATAACGGTCGAACGCCTCGCCGAACTGGGAGCGCAAGAACTGCTCTTCGTGCGGGATGATCGTGGCATAGACGCCGGCCATGATGCCTAGCGAGCCGCCGATGAGCGCGAGCTTCTGCGCGAACGAGTTCTTTCCGGTGAACGAAATCGCAAAGCCGAGCGCCGTAATAAAGTTGCCGACGTAGAGCGGATTGCGCACGTGGGCGTAGGGTCCCGCGGTGATCAGCTTCGGCGCCTCCACGTGGTCGCCGCGCGTCGTGACGCCGGAATAGCCGACGGCCCAGCAACGCACCAGCTCGCCGGCGATTGCAAGCGGCAATCCGACGGCGACGCTCGTCGCACTCGGTTTTCCGAATGCTGCCAGCATGGCGGCCGGTATCGTCAGCAGCGCACCGCGGTTCTTAAAGACGAGCGCTTGAAATTCGTCGTTGCGTGGATCGGTCATGGGGCGCTTGTAGTTAGGGCCGAGGCGCGGCTTTTCCCGTCGCCTGGAACGGGGGCGAGCTTCCTGGCGCGAGCGCGACGTAGGCTCGCCGCCACGGCTGATCGTCGATCAAACGCCACGTGTGACCGCTACCGGCGCAGTCTTGCGCGATGAGCACGTCGCCCGGGCGAAGCGTGAACTGCTCGCCGTCGCGCGTCGTAAATTCGAGCGTTCCCGAAAGCGTGATGACGTACTGCGGCACGGGGGCATTGTGCCAATCGAGCGAACCGTGTGCGGCCGTCTCTTCGACGTGCATCGAGGTCACGTCGACCGGCGCTTCGTGCAGCACGCCTTCTTCGACGTGCGACGCATCGTCGGGGCCGGTGAAGAGGCGAAACGCGTGGATCATCGAGCGATCTCCGTGTGCGGCGAAAGAAGATTGAATCGATTGGCGAGCGTCTCGATCGTCCCGTCGGCCAGCAATGCTTGCTGCGCGGCATTGACGCCGGCCTCGAGCGCCTCGTCCCCAAGCGCGACGCAATACGCGATCATTTCCACCGTAAGACCGGCTTGAACCACGCGAAGTTTTTGGCGCGATGCGGTGAGCGCACGCATGACGGGTTCGAGCTTGATGATCGCGCCGATACGCGCCGCTTCCAAATCATCGAGCGCTTTGGCGATGTCGTGATAGGCATACCAGGCGATGCGCGAGATCTTGCCTTCGACGAGGAAGCGTTGCGCGACGGCTTCCGACGTGTTGCCCTTTTGAATGCCGACGGCTAAGCCGTGCAGCGCGTCGACGCTCGTCGCGCCGGGCGTCGCTTCGATATTGACGACCAGGCTCTGCCCCGAGCGCAGGTAGGGCGCGCAAAATCGCGCGCGCGCTTGCCGTTCCGGGGTGACGGTGGTTCCCGAGGCGATGAGATCCGCCGTCGCGCCGAGCCCGTCGAAGATCGCTTCGAAACTCTCGCCGGAAAAAGGCACGAGCGACCATTCACGGCCGAGCCTTCTGGCGATCGCCTGCGTCAAAGCGACGTCGAAGCCGGCCGGCGTCGCACCATCGTAAAACTCGAACGGCGGGTCAGGAAGCGCCGAGCTGACTCGAAGCTGCTGCATAGATTTCCCGAATCGACGAGCGGAGCGCAATCCGCGGCTCCCAGCCTGTGGCCGCGCGCAGTTTGGTATTGTCTCCGAGGAAGAGCGGTGTATCGGAGGGACGCATGCGTTCCGGGTCTTCGCGCACTTCGACTGGAACGTGAGCGGCAAGAATCAATTCGCGCAGCACGTCTTTAATCGCATGCACGCTGCCGCTGCAGAGGTTGTAGGCTTCACCGCGCACGCCGCGTTCCGCCAGCGCGACGTAGGCGCGTGCCGCGTCGCGAACGTCGAGAAAGTCGCGCTTGGCTTCCAAGTTGCCGACGTGCATGACCGGCTTGCCGCCGCTCGCAATCTGCGCGAGCTGCTTTGCGAAATTCGGCACGACGAAGCGATCGCTCTGGCCGGGACCGATGAGGTTGAACGAACGCACGATCACGACGTCGAGCGCAAACGTGCGCGCTTCGCCGAGCAACAACATCTCGGCGGCGGCTTTGCTTGCGGCATAGGGATTGTTCGGCGAGAGCGACGTCGTTTCCACGAGCGGAAACGCTTGCGGCGGCTGATGGCCGTAGACTTCCGCAGAACTTGCGAATATCAGTCGCGGCGTCGCGTTCTCGGCGCGCGCGTAGTCGCGCAGGGCTTGCGCAAGATTCGCCGTGCCGGTGACGTTTGTTCCGTAGGTGGCGCCGGGGTTTGCGAGCGCCTCGGGAACGAAGGTTTGCGCGGCGAGGTGAAAGACGACGTCGGGCTGCGCCAGGTCCAGCGCGCCGCGCAACGCGGAAGGATCCGCGAGATCGAGCGGCATCGCATCGGCATCGTGCGGTCCACCGCACGCGAAGCGTTCATGCCCCGCTTCGGCAAGCGCGGCGAGCAAATGCCTACCGACGAAGCCCGTCGCACCGGTGACGAGCGCGCGCACGATGGTTAGGCGCGAACCTGCGGCGCGAGCCGGTCGATATCGGCGCGCACCATCATCTCGACGAGTTGCTCGAACGAGACTTCCGGCTCCCAGCCGAGCACGCGCTTTGCTTTCGAGGGATCGCCGACGAGCAGATCAACTTCGGCGGGACGCATGAAGCGCGGATCCTGCACGACGTACGGCTCGTACGCGCCGAGGCCGGCTGCTTCGAATGCGATGCGCACGAACTCGCGCACCGAATGCGTGCGCCCTGTCGCGATCACATAATCGTCGGGTTCGTTTTGCTGTAGCATCAGCCACATCGCGCGCACGTAATCGCCGGCAAAACCCCAATCGCGCTGCGCTTCCAAATTGCCGAGACGCAGTTCGCGTTCGAGCCCGAGCTTGATGCGCGCAACGCCGTCGGTAATTTTTCGCGTTACGAATTCCTTGCCCCTACGCTCGCTTTCATGATTAAACAGTATTCCGCTTACCGCAAACATGTCGTAAGATTCGCGATAATTCACGGTAATCCAGTGGCCGTACACTTTTGCAACGCCGTATGGACTGCGCGGATAGAACGACGTCGTCTCGCGTTGCGGCACTTCGACGACTTTGCCGAACATCTCCGAACTCGACGCCTGATAGAATTTGATTTTGGGATCGACGGCGCGAATCGCTTCGAGTACGCGCGTGACACCGAGTGCGGTGAACTCGCCCGTGAGCACCGGCTGGCTCCACGATGTCGGCACGAACGATTGCGCGGCAAGATTATAGACTTCGTCCGGACGCACGTTGTCGACGATGGTCGTGATCGACGTTTGGTCGAGCAGATCGCCCGACACGAATTCGATATCGTCGACGATGTGCTGAATGCGCTCGTGCACGTCGGTCGACGTGCGCCGCGTCATCCCGACGACGCGATAGCCTTCGCCAAGCAACAATTCAGCAAGATACGAACCATCTTGCCCGGTGATCCCGGTGATGAGGGCGGTTTTACTCAAGGGCTAATTCAGGACTTGAACCGTTTGGCCGCTGTCGTCGAAGACGAAGCGCGTTTCGTAGATCTCGGCCCCTTCGGGACCGACGACCTTCGATTGAATCGTCAGGCGGTGCACCAACGCGTTGTTGTGGCGCACCACGCCTGAGTAAAAATACTGCACGAGCGGCGTGACGTTGTCTTGCAACGGGGCGAGGCGCCGGCGTTCGACCAGGGCCTGCAACAGGCGCTGCTGGAGGGCGACGGGCAGCAGGCGGTTGGCATCGTCGGGCGTCATGCGAACGGTCACGAGTTCATCCTGCGCTTTGTTCGATTCCGCGACGGGCTTGTCGGTGGTGTAGCGGATGATCGCATCCCAATCGTCGGCGGAGATGCCCGTGAAGCGCATGCCATAGCGCCAAACCGACTTGCCCTGGTGAGAGACCGTGTCTTGCCAGACAGCTTTGGCGCGCATACGAATCACGCGCGTCTCAATCGTCGCGCGTACTTCGAATTCGTCGCGTCCGACCGGCTCTTGGGTGAGAACGCACAAACCGCCGCCGCTGATATCGAGCCCGATCGCAGGCTTCTGGGTCAGCCCCCCATCCACGGAAACCGTCGCGCGGTACGGCTTCCGCTTACGCGGATATTTGCGCCGGTTCGCATCCTTGCCGGTAAACCAGCCTAGAAGATCGCTTAACACGGGTTAGGGCTTATTTGCCACCGGGCGTGAGGCGTCCCGCAAGCGTCGTGGCCACAAATGCGGCGACTTCGCTGGGCACCGTCCCCCGGCCGAACCCGGCGTCGTACCCCAATTCGCTCGCCATCAGGTTGGTGACGCGCGGGCCGCCGCAAATGAGCACCACGCGGTCGCGCAGGCGTTCGGCTTCGAGCAGCTCGGCAAGGGCGGTGAAATTCTTGATGTCGCTGCCCTTCTGCGTGACCACCTGCGAGGCCAGGAGCGCGTCGATGGCGTGATCCTTCGCGAACTTCACGAAATCGTCGACGGCAATCTGGCTGCCCAGGTTGAAGGTTTCGAACGAATGGTAGCGCTCGAGGCCGTAATCACCCTTGTAGCCCTTCATGTTCAGGATGGCGTCGATGCCGACGGTGTGCGCGTCGGTGCCGATGCACGCGCCGGCGATGCGAATCTTGCGCCCGAGCTTCTCTTGCACGAAGGCGTCGATCTCTTCCATGGACATCG
The DNA here is from genome assembly GCA_027459645.1 of Vulcanimicrobiota bacterium. GTDB lineage: Bacteria > Vulcanimicrobiota > Vulcanimicrobiia > Vulcanimicrobiales > Vulcanimicrobiaceae > JAMXLG01. Next base: position 45,488 of record DAIDHQ010000036.1, on the reverse strand, counting down.
CGTGCGTCTTGGCCGACGGCGCTTTGATCGTGGCAAAGTCGATGCTCTGCGACGTGCTGCCATAGACGACGAAGAACGAAAACCCGGTCGCGATCTTGCGCCCCTCGACGACTTGCACGTCGGTGAAGCCCATCTTTGCGACGAGCTGGCGCGCCGCTTCGTCGGCGGCTTCGCTCCATTCGATCGGCAGCGTGAACGAGAGCTGCACCTTGCCGTCGTTGGTCGCGTCCCCGTACGGTTTAATGACGTTACTCATTTTTTGTCATTCTGAGCGGAGCGCCCCCCTGTGTCATCCTGAGCGGAGCGTAGCGGAGACGAAGGACCGCCACGCAAGGCCTCTTCGAACGGGTTCCAATACCCCTCGGCGCGTTCGAAGACGCCGTCGAAGCCGCGTCCGCCATCTGGCGCGCGCGAGACATCCGCGAAGACCGCCGCTTCGATCGCGTTCATCAAGCCCATGTCGGCGACTTTACGCAAGAGCGCTTCGGCATCCGAGAGCACCGCCTGCGCGCGGCGCTCGATCGTGCCGCCCGGTTTGAAGGTGATTTCGTCGCCGAAATGGCGCGCGGTATTCATGATATATTGCGCGTTTTCGATCGAAAGCGCGCGGTCGCCGAGGAACGGCGTGTGAATCGCTTCCGTCAGCATGCCGCACAGATGAATCGTTTGGCGCGTCATCACCGACGTCAGATTGAACATCGCGTCGATCAGATGCCCTTTGAAGATGTCGCCGGTCATGTGCTTCGTCGGCGGCATGTACTTCAGCGGCGCTTCCGGGAAGATTTGACGCGTCAACTGCGCCTGCGCAACTTGATAGAGGAACCCATCCTGCAAATCAGGGCTAATTTCGTACGCATCGCCCAGGCCGATTTGCCGGTCGGGCATGCCCGCGCGATGCGCGAATTCTTCGTTGATGAACTGCGACGCCAGCACCGCCGGAGCTTGTTCGACAGCGTCGGCCGTGGTGAGATAGTTGTCTTCGCCCGTGTTGATGATGATGCCGGAATACGCGTTCAACATGCGGCTGAAGTGCTGATCGATGAACGTGCGCTTCATGTTGATATCGCGAAAGAGAATGCCGTACATCGAGTCGTTGAGCAGCATGTCGAGCCGCTCGAGCGCAGCCATCGACGCGATTTCCGGCATGCACAACCCGCTCGCGTAGTTGGTGAGCATCACGTAGCGACCTTCGCGTTCGGAAATTTCATCGAGCGCTTCACGCATGATGCGGAAATTTTCTTGCGTGGCGTAGGTGCCGCCGAAACCTTCGGTCGTCGGACCGAAAGGCACGAAGTCCAGCAACGATTGGCCCGTCGAGCGAATGACGGCGATAATTTGCGCCCCCGCTTCAACGGCGGCAACGGCGGCGGTGCGATCTTCGTAGATGTTGCCGCTCGCAACGATGACGTAGAGCAGCGGCGGGGGCAGTTGCGGCAGGCGCGACATCTTCTCTTCGCGCTCGGCACGGCGTCCGCGAATCTTTTCGAGCGAGGCCTTCACGAAAGGCTGCAGCGCGCCGCGCGCGGCCGCTTCGGGCACGTCGGCAAAGTCCGCCAGGCGACAGGTACCCGCAGCAATAGCTTCTCCGAGCGCACGCGGCTCTAGCCCCGTCTCGGCGAGGCCCTTCCCGAAAGCGATCGCGACGCCCCGAGCGCGGTCGTCGGCGGAGAGTGCATCGACGATCAGGTTGGGGATCGGAACTTCGTCGGCGGCAACGCCGTCGACGCCAAGCAGCCGCAGCACCGAACGCTCGACGGCGACCGTCGAGTGCCCCGCGATAAACGCGCCCACCGGCTCCACGATGGACGCGGCGAGCTCCCGGCACCGCTCCACGATGCCCGGATCGATCTGAAGTTCCATAGCCGCCCTATCTTAAGGGCAACGGTGGGGTTTTCCTCAAGAGGCTTTGTCGCGCAGGTAGGCGGCGATGCCCTCTGCCCAGGTAGGCATGGTAATGCCGAGCGCGCCGAGCTTTTCGCTGGCGAGCGCCGAATACGCCGGCCGCACGGCAGCGGCTTTCCACTCGGACGATGAGATCGGCTCGATCGGGTGGTCGATACCGGCGAGTTCGAGCGCCTTTTTCGCAAACTCGTACCACGTGACGGCGCCCGCGTTGCATACGTGGTACAAACCATAGGCTTCGGTGTCGAGCAATTTGCGCATCGCTTCCGCCAAATGCCCCGCGTACGTCGGGGAGACGACGACGTCGTTCACGATGCGAATCTTCTCCCCGTTTTTCGCCTGCGTGATGACACGGTCGATAAACGTGCCCTTGCTTCTCGATGCGTTCGTTCCGTAAACGCCGCACGTTCGAACGACAAACGCCTTCATATTACGCCGTTCGACCAATAACTCTCCGGCAAGTTTCGATACGCCGTACGCTGACAGCGGATGAGGGCAATCGCTCTCGACGTACGGTGCGCCTTTGCGGCCGTCAAAAACGTAATCGGTACTGACCGTCATAAACGTAACGGCCCGCTCATGGCATTCGGCCGCAAGACGATCGACCGCGAGCGCATTTGTTGCGAACGCGGCCTCCGGCTGCGACTCACAGGTATCGACGTTGTGAAACGCAGCGCAGTTAACGACCATATCGAACCCATCGATCGTTGCAATTGCGGCTGGGTCGTTGATGTCGAATGTCTCGTGCGACGGCGCAAGAATCTCGCCGGTCCAGCGTGCAAGAATCGCGCGGCCAAGCTGCCCCGATCCGCCAATGAGCAAAATTTTCATCGGCGTTGCTCTCTCGCTGCCTGTATCGACAGTGGCGCTGCAACGGTCGCCAGCATGAGCATGTTGCCCAACAAGAGTTCGTCGGCAACCACCGCGAGCGACGGATGAACAAGAATGATGGCAACGATCGTCGCTGCGGTCCCCGCGAGAAGCGGTACGGCGAACGACAGCCGGTGTGTCGCTAATGCATAGGAACCGATGGTGCTCGTGAGCGCAAGCAGGCCCATCGCGCCGGCATAGGTCGGCAGAATCGAAAGTGCTCCATCAAAAGCCCTTCCAACGAGCAAATGGAGCACGATGACTCCAAGGAAGCGGTAAGCGATAACGCCGATCAGCGCAGTGATCCCGACGAAAGCGATCGCCGACCATAAGGTGACACGCGTGCGTTCACCGCGAGAATGGCGATGCGTCGCTTGAGGAATCAAAATCGCCGGCACGAACCCGACGAAATAAAAGAGGATGCGCGCACATAAAGACGTCGCAGAGTACAGCCCAGCGTCAGCAGCCGAAAAAAAATGCTTGACAACGATCACGTCAGCGAAGCCAATAACGGTAACCGTCAGCGTCACGGAAGCGGCAGCTCCCGTTGTCGCAGCGATTCTCTTCCAATCGAGTACGACCTTGAAAGCCCTCTCGGAGGCGTATCGCCGAAACAACGGATACACGATCGCCACGCCGCCCAACAGAAGTCCCGCGGCAAACGCGAGACCTCCGCGAAACACGGTTAAGCCGGTCAGCCCAAGTAAGGCCAGGGCCGCAACCTTGCTCACGCCTTCCGTAATCATAGATGCGCTGTAAGATCCATATTGATGGACGCCCTGGGCGATCGCACGAAACGCACCCGAAATCGTCCCGAGCGCAGCCATGATGCCGACAATTGGAATCACCCACCACGGTAGATGCAGAAACGATCCAATCGGGAGGGAGAACACGGAACCTAAGATGACATAGAGAAGGCCGAGAACACCGAAGGTAACTAAAATAAGATCGATGAGACCCCGCACGTGACCATCGTCGTGGAGAGCTGCGAATTCCGCCGACACCTTCGCAATGACCGGCGTCAAGATACTGATCGGCATGGCCGTGATCTGATAAACGCTGATGAGCGCATAGAGCGCGCCGTACTCGTCGACCCCAAGACGACGACTCGCTAAGGCGTGGTAGGCAAATCCGCCAACGTTCATTAGCATACTAGCGGTAAAAACTACGGCGCTTGCGTTTAATACTGAGCGTGCGGTGAAAGTGGGTTTCCCGTTCGCGGCCATGGCGGCCCTTGCTACGACGGCGCCCTCGACGAGTCCCGGGATGAAGGGGCAATGCGTGCCGAATGGACCAGCGTGGACGTTCGGCAAACTCCGATAGACGGCGCTTTTGAAATCGTTCCCGCGGTATTTCGCGATTCGCGAGGCTACTTCAAGGAAGTCTTCGCGCGCTCTCGCTATGCCCAATTGACCCAAAATGACTTCGTGCAAGACAATGTCTCGCGCTCTTGTGCCTGGACGCTCCGGGGACTTCACGCCGATTTACGTATGGCAAAGCTCGTCCAAGTGTTGGAAGGGGCCGCCTTCGACGTCATCGTCGATCTCCGAAAGGCCAGCCCGTCGTATCTCAAGTGGTACGGCGCAACGCTCCGTGCCGGCGAGCACACGCAGCTCTACATCCCTGCCGGTTGCCTCCATGGCTTTCTGGCGCTTGAAGACAACACCATACTGCTTTATAAGCAAACCGCCGAATACGACCCAACGCAAGAAATCGGGGTGGCGTGGGACGACCCAAATCTGGCGATCGACTGGCCGCTCGAGGGCCGCGAGCCGCTTCTGAGCGCGAAAGACGCCCGAAATCCCATCCTTCGCGAACTCGGCTACCTGTAACAAACCCGGGTAGCTGCAGTACCAACGCCCAGAGGGACACGAAACGAAAGGGATGGCCATCGAGGCTGAGAGCGACGAAGCTCTGGTGCGGCGCATCCGGAACGGTGAGAGCGATCTCTTCGCCGAGCTGGTGGACCGGTACAAGCGGGGAATCGCCAATTTCATCGGAGCCAGCGTCCGAAGCAGCGCCGATGTGTCCGACCTTTCGCAGGAGACATTCTTGCGGGCCTACGCCCATTTGGGCACGTTCAACCCGCAGCTCGGCCGGTTCTCGACGTGGATCTACCAGATCGCCCGAAACGTCGTCCGGACCCATCTGGGTAAGTCGCTTCGGCGGCCGGCGACCCAGGAGCTGCCCGAGGACCAGACCCTAGAGAACGCCCTGCCGGACCTCAGCGAAAGCTCGGATCCCGAAGGCGGGATCCTGCGCCGCGAGGCGGAGCGCGAACTGCGTGAAGCGCTCGCGGAGCTCCCGGAACGAACGAGGACCGTCTTGGCACTGCGCTACTTCGACAACATGGAATACCACACGATCGCGAGCACGCTCGGGCTCTCGCTCGGCAATGTGAAGACGCTGATCCATCGTGGGAAGATCGCGCTGGCAAAAAAGATGCACGAACGCGAAGTGCGTGCCGAATCGTCCGCCCATCAGCGAGGAGGCATGCGTGCGCTGCTCCTCGTGTGAACCGCTGCTCGACCGCTATGTCGAAGCGACGCTGCAGCCGCGCCAGATGTCGGCCGTTTCCGCCCATCTGCGCACCTGCGACGCGTGCGCGTCGCTCCTGACCGAATTGCGCGTCGTCGACGCGCTGCTCGCAACGACGCCCCCGTCGGAACTCGCGCCGAATTTTACCTTCGCCGTCATGGCGGAAGTCAACGGCATCCGCATGCACGAACCGCGGCGCATCTCGCCGTGGGCGCTGCTCGCGTTCTACCTGGTCGGCGCCTGGATCGCGTTGACCGGCGCCTACGTGGTCTTCGGATCGCACGTGCCGCGCATCGCAAGCGCCGTCGGCGCATTCACGTCGGCGCTCGGCACGTCGATCGTCACCGTCGCCTCGGTGCTGCACGGTTTCGGCCCTGCGGGCCCGATTACGGTCGGCATCGTGAGCGCCATCCTGCTCCTCGATCTGCTGCTCATCGGCGGCCTGATCTACTTCCACCGTTCGGTTCGCCCGCGTTTGGCAACCGTCTTTGCCCGATCGGAGGTCCGATGAGAACGCGACTTTCCCTTATGCTTTCGTTCTTCGCGTTCGCGCTGTGCACGTTCGCTGCGACCGGCCTCGCGTCGGCGCAGCCGCGCAGCGTCTATCATGGCGGTGACTACATGGGATCGGTCGTGGTCGAACCGGGGCAAGTCGTGGAAGGCGACATCAACGTCGTCGGCGGCGACGCAACGATCAAAGGCACCGTGGACGGCGACGTCAACGTGCTAGGCGGCAACATCATCATGCAAGGCGGTACGATCACCGGGGCGCAGCACGCGCTCGGCGGTGAAGTGATTGATGCGGTCGTTCCGTGGTGGTCGCCGTCGAATTTCGCTTCGCCGAGTGAGGCGCCCAACCATCACGTGTGGTGGCGCATCACGTGGGACGTACTGATCCTCGTCTTCTTCTTGATCTTTCCGCTGCGCACGCGCATGGCCGTCGGACGCTTGGAGCAACATCCCGCGATGGCGACCGCTGCCGGCTTGTTCGCATGGGTCGCGGTCATCCCGCTTGCGATCTTGCTTGCGATCACTGTTGTTTTGATTCCGCTGATCTTCGTGGAAGGCGTCTTGCTGATCGCCGGCGTCTTCGTCGGCAGCGCGGCGCTTGCTCTCTTGATCGGGCGGCGCTTCTACGAGCTGCTCTCACCCCGGACGACGCCGAGTCCGCTCGTCGCATTAATTCTCGGGCTGACGCTGCTGACGGCGGCGCAGCTGGTGCCGGTGCTCGGCATCTTCGTAACGCTGCTGACGCTGCTGATCGGCCTGGGGGCGGTATTGCTGACCTTCGTCCCCGAAGCGCCGACGCCGGGCGCCACGATTCCACCCCGCCCCACGATAGGCGGACCCCCGATGCCCGTCGGCTAATACCGGCGGCATATGACCACCGTTTCTCGCGCAGCCCGTTTCGCCGAACGTACGGCCCGATTACGGGCATCCACCATCCGCGAGATGCTGAAGGTGACGCAGCAACCGGACGTCATTTCGTTCGGTGGTGGACTGCCGGCACCGGAGCTCTTTCCGACGCGCGAGATCGCCGAATGCACGGCGGAGGTCATGGAAGAGTACGGCGCGGCGGCGCTGCAGTACGGCGTAACGGAAGGCATTCCGGAAATGCGGACGTGGGTGGCCGACCGGCTGTCGCGCCGCTTGAACACGATCTTCGATCCGACCGAGATTCTGATCGTCAACGGCTCGCAGCAGGGCTTGGACTTGATCGGCAAAGTCTTCCTGGATCCGGGCGATCACGTAGTGCTGGAAAATCCGTCGTACCTGGGTGCGATTCAAGCGTTCGATGCGTATCAAGCGCGGTATCTTACCGTCGAAACCGATGAAGACGGCATCGTTCCGGAATCGCTCGAACGCGTGCTGGAGCATGCGGATCACTTTCCGAAATTTTTGTATTTGGTTCCGAACTTCCAAAACCCGACCGGCCGTACGCTGAGCGCCGAGCGCCGCGTAGCGATCGTGGAGATTTGCGAGCGCTTCGGACTGCCCATCGTCGAGGACGATCCGTACGGCGAACTGCGTTTCGAAGGCGACGATCTTCCGTCGTTAGTCTCGCTCGCAAAGACCGATACCGTGATTTACTCCGGCACCGGCAGCAAGATCTTGGCGCCGGGCCTGCGCATCGCGTGGCTCGCGATTCCCGACCACGAGATTCGTGAAAAGATCGCCCTTTCAAAACAGGGCACCGACCTGCAGACGGGCTCGCTCGCGCAATACGTGTTCCACCGCTACGCCAATAAGCGCCACGCCTTCGAGGCCCACGTCGACCGCATCGTGGAGACCTATGCGCATCGCCGCGACGTCATGGTGGAGGCGCTCGAGCGCACCATGCCGGCCGGCGTCAGCTTCAATCGCCCCAAGGGCGGCATGTTTCTGTGGGCGACTGTGGAGGGCGTCGACACAACCGAGCTTCTGAAGCGTTCTGCCGAACAGAAGGTGGTGTTCGTCCCAGGTGTTAGCTTCTATCCGGGGCGCGACATCCACGACGGCATGCGCCTGAATTTTTCGAACGCATCCGAGGATAAAATCCAAGAAGGCATCCTGCGACTAGCCGCCGCAGTACGCGAATTCAAATAACACCCAGTGTCACCCTGAGCTTGTCGAAGGGTGGTCGAAGGAGAAACTACGTGGCCTGCTTCGTCACCGGAATCGTGCCCACCGAGAATGTCAGCGAGCTCGAATCGATGCTTGGTTCGATGCCCGGCATCGATCGTAGCAAGCTCAGCGTCATCACGACAGCCGAGCCTACGCGCGAGCACGCAGACTCGTTTCTAAACTTCATTCACGCCGGGGCGCCCGAGATTGAATCGGCAACGATGGGACGCATCGGTGGCGATGCGATCATGACGGGCAGCGGCGGCACCGGCGTCCCCGGGCTAACGAACAGCGGATCGAGCGTCAACATCCTTTTCAACGATCGCGTAACGCAGCACATCGGTTCTTTGCCGATCCCCGATGACGAAGTCGAGAATTATAGCGAAGCGCTGGAAGACAACCGTTGCGTCATCGCCTACGACTGCAGTGGCGGTGATGCATCAGCCGCAGAGGCAGCATTTCATTCCGCGGGAGCGCGGAAGGTAAAAACTTTTACGTAAGAGACTGCACCTTTGAAAGCAGGATGTCGCCTGCAGCCGCAATGGTATCCACTACAGCATCGGGTCGCGGAGAACCTGAGGGAAGCGGTTTGCGGTGCGTATTTACCAGAACGGTAAATAATCCAATTTCAATCGCTCCCACTAGATCCTTGTCGTAGCGGTCCCCGACCATTGCGGTAGCCGCCGGCGCTTCGTTCATCTGCACGCATACGAATTCAAAGAATTGCGGATCGGGTTTAACGAAGCTGACTTCATCCGAAAGAAATATCGAATCGAAATACGGTTCGAGGCCGAGCAGCCCGATTTTTTCCCGGTGCGTCACAGCGAACCCATTCGAAACGAGACCAGTTTTAACGCCGAGCCGGCGCAATTTCACCAACAACGCGAGCGCGCCGGGGAACAGCCTGTAATAGCGGACGCGACGCTCGTCGAACTGCGCGGCGAGAGACCGCGCCAGTTCCTCGTCCTCTACTCCGAAAGACGCGAGCGTCTGGTGCCACATGCGCGAACGCATCTGCTCTACCCCTCGTCGCATCTCCTCAACGGTCAAGCCTTTCCAGAATGCGCGAAGCACGCTTCCGAATCGCGACGCGATCTCGTTCGGTTCGGCCCCGATACGGGCCGAAACCCCGAGTGCGACATCCGTCGCAGCCGACATGTACGAGTTGGTGTCGTCATGCAGGGTGTCGTCGAGGTCGAACAGAGCTACGCGCAATTTCCGCATGGTCGCGCCCCCTTCTGGATGTGAAAACGCTTCCCTTCGAGTAACTAAAGCAGGAGCGAACGCGCGACAGATGACAGTATGGTGTGATCGTATCCACATCCTGGAAGGTCGCATGAGTACGCTCATATCGGTCGTTATACCGGCATTTAACGAGGAAGGCTGTGTCGACGAGCTAGCTAGCCGCTTACGCTCGGTCGCTAGCCAGCTTGCGCCTCGTTACGCCTTCGAATTCATCATCGTAGAAAACGGCTCGCGCGACGCCACATTCGAGAAATTGATGATCATTCGTGCGAACGACAACCGATTCAAAATCATCCGTTTTTCTCGTAACTTCGGCATCGAGGGTGCGGTGACCGCAGGGTTGCGGCGAGCCCAAGGCGCCGCTGCCATCGTCATGACGGCGGACCTCCAAGATCCACCTGAACTCATCCCGACGTTTATTAGTAAATGGGAAGAGGGCTACCAGAACGTCTATGGGGTGGTAAGGAAGCGCCACGATGAAGGGCGCCTGCGCCAATTCATGACGAAGGTGTTCTATTGGCTGATCAATAGTATCAACGAGCATCCCGTCCCCCGCAATGTAAGCGATTTTCGATTAATTGATAGGAAGCTGTATGCCGCAATCAACACGTTTGACGAGCGAAATAGAATGCTCCGTACAATGTGGGGATGGGTTGGCTACAACTCGATTGGGATCGAGCACGAGCGCCCACCGCGCTTTGCTGGTCGATCCACCTATAATCTCATCGGGAACATCGTCTTCGGTCTGCACGGAATAGCGAGCAGCACGACGGCGCCTCTTCGCGTTATTCCTACGTTCGGAATTTTTTTGTCATTATTGACATTCATGCTGTTCGTCGGACTATTCGTACGTTGGGTCGTTGCCGGCGTGCCATTTTCCGGCTTCGGCACGATCGTCAGCCTTTTGCTCTTGCTCTTCAGCCTGCTCTTTTTGCTCCTCGGCATTCTAAGCGAATACATTGGGATCATCTACGAAGAAGTGCGAAGACGCCCGTTGTTCATTACTGATATGGAGTGGGGAACGGGCTCACATTTAGATGTCGAGCTCGCCGACGCTCCGGCATCTCGATCAGCAATACCAGCTCGAGTGCGCGACTAGGCACCGCCGGCAACGCGCGCTCGACAGGACAAACGACTACACAGAGCACCATTCGCGGAGTCGCGAGCCCACCACGTCCCGGAGGATTCATGGAGGAAAAGCCGCTCCCAGAATCGGCTAGAATCAATTACCTAGACGGCCTTCGCGGCATCGCCTCCGTCGGCGTCTTTCTATGGCACAATTTCCTCGCGTTCTTTCCTGGGGCCGTTGACCCTTCGCTACCTTTGCGCGCCGCCTGGCTCGAGCGCTGGATATACTGCTCGCCCTTAGCGGTCTTTTTCGCCGGCGACTTCAACGTCTACATATTTTTCGTACTAAGCGGCTTCGTCATAAGTATCAGCTTTTTCCGAAACAAAAACGCAGACAAAGTCAAAAAAAGCTACTTGCGCAGGTACGTTCGTCTCATGCCGCCCGCCGCAGCAACCGTTTTCGTAGCATATTTTTTGCTTGCGAACCATTTGATGTTTAACAATCAGGCCGGGGCAATTGCGAACTCCTGGTGGCTCCACCTAAATTGGAGCGCCGTCAACGTTTCCTTTCTGAATGCCGCATGGACGGCATTTTATGGAATTTGGTTTGTCGGACTTTCCCCACAAGCTCACTTTAATTCGAACTTAGGAACGCTCTTTATCGAGATCCTCGGCTCTTACATGATTTTCTCCTATCTAACTGTAGCGTTCACAATGCAGTGGGAATTCCGCGCACGAATGGCTGCAAGTAGCGCAATGGTCCTTTTTGCTCTTCTTCTTGAACCCGGCGAGCCTCACTTCGCAATTTTTTTCGTAGGGATGATTATCGCAGACATCTTTGTTTCACGTCCGCACTATATCTCGAAATTGGGCAAGCTTAGCTATCTTTGGCTAGTTGCGGGAGTCATTTTCGGATCAGCAAACATTGGGAATATTCCCGCCGGTCCCTACCATGTCTTCAGCGTCGTCTTTGGTTTTCTTCATCTGCACCCGCTTACTTACCCGTGGGCGATGGGTGCGATTTTTATGATTTTAGCAGCCTTGACACTGCCATGGCTTCAACGCCTATTCCAAACGCGGCCGTTTCAAATAATGGGTGACTACAGCTTCTCATTGTACGTCGCTCACACCGTCGTAATCGGCAGTTTTACCAGTTGGGCCTTCGTAGAACTGTCGCATTGGGGCTACTTTGATTACACCGGAAACGTTCTCGTCGCATTTTTGGCGGCGCTACCAGTCCTTGCCGTTTTCGTGTACGTCCTACGCAAAATTGACGATGCGTCTGTGACTCTTTCCCGCCGCCTCTAGTTGGCGGATTGGGAAGCGTTGCTGGGCGTGTTCTTTTTGAAAAGAATACCGCCGTCGCCGCAATTGCGAATGCCGCCGCGATTAATCGAAAAAGCATCCAAGGCAGCGGGCGTTGCGGCGTCTGCACGGCATATGCCAAATAGATTTCGCCCAACTGGCCTTTGAACTCTCGATGGCCGTCAAATCCATTACCAAATTCAATAATGGAAAATGTTGGCATTGCGCTCGGCGCTACAGCAGAGCCGAACGCACCATCGACCGTCCACGTAACGCGGCCAGTCGACGAAATGTGCAGGCTGAGAGCGTGTTCTTGCCCCGGTATGAGACCGCGCGCAATCATATAGCTCGACGTTCCCGGGTCGTCGCCATTGCCAATGATTACCGCCAAATCACCGCGATAATACTCCGCACGGACGCCGTCATTACCTTCGGCCGTCTGAAACAGGTTCTGGTAACCATTTCCGATAGGAGTAAAGCTGAGCGACAAATCGAGGCTGGTCCTCATCTGGCGTATGGGGCGGATGGACTTGATGAAAGTTTTGCCACCGCCATAAGTTCCTTGAGGCACGATTTCATACACCTGGTTACGGGTGCCAGAGGAATTGGCGATAAATGAAATCAAGAGAAGCGCGACGGCGCCGAGCGCCATAAGGAGCCACGGTGTTTTTCGAACGGACATCGCCGACAGTTGTTCAACAGGTTAAAAGAGGCTTCCTAGCCGCAACGGTGTGCGTGGCCGGTACGGCGCTAACAGCATGTGGTGCGCCGCAGTCGGTCGCATCGAGTGCCCCGCCTGGTTCCAACATCGTTTCATTCCCGAGCTCACCGGATAAGACGCTGACAACCGTTATATCATCGTCCCCAAACGAGGTTCAAGCAGGCGTCAGCGCCAGATCGCTCGCCATTGATCTCTTCAACGATCGCCAACACCAGGCAACGCTTCTCGCACTGGATGACGATGGGAATCTAGGTCTGCAAGGGGCACTCTATGTTCGCTCAAGCCGGTACGAGAAGCGGGACATCAGCACATACGAGGGCGATGCGGTGAAGCTACTTAACAGCGTGCGCGTTGTTCGCTTTCGCTATAGAAACGAGACTGGGGCACCAGAGCACATCGGCTTCATCGCGCAAGATACCCCTGAGCAGCTTACGAATCCGGAGAAGGACGCGATGAACGTCACGAACACCGTTTCGATAGAGCTTCGCGCGACCCAGCAGCTGGCTGCTCAGGTAAATGACTTACGCGCCCAAGTCCGCGCCTTAAAGGCTGAACTTGCAGCCCTAAGGCGTAAAGAGCCTTCACGCGGACGATAGCGGAACTTACGTGAGACGGTACTTTGATGAGCTGGGCGTCGCGGCTTTTGGTTTTGCAATAGGCTTCTGCCAGTTAGGCGGCGCATTCGGACCGGACGCTGCCTTTACGGCGTCTGGCTACCCTCTGCTGGCTGCACACCGTGCTCCAATAGATGGTTTGCTTCTGCCGCATATCCCACCGACAGCATTGCATTTGCTGTCCGCGCTTTTGATCGCCGGTTGCTTCCTGACGTTCTACCGATTCCTAGCCAGTATTACATGTTCGAAGGCGATCGCCGCCGCGTCATTGGGTATCGGCGCCGCTTACTTCCAGTTGACTGGCGCACGCGACCCGCTTCTGAACGCGCCGATTCAAGCAGCGTTATCTTCGCTACTTTATCTGCTCGCTCTGAGGCAGCTTACCGTGGTCGGAGTCGCTAATTCGGTTGCTGCAAGTATTTTATTAACAGGGGCCGCAATGTGCGTCCCAGAGGCCGTATTCCTCTTGCCGTATGCCGCGGCTCTAGAAGCGGCCGCGTCTAGTCGCCTGCGTTTCCCGACGGCCACAGCAATTGCGGCGGTGGTTGCAGCAGTGCTGCTTGCGTCGCTCCGCGCATATCCGCACTTTCCTACGCCGCCGGAACTTGTACAGCAACTAGTAGGGCTGATCCCCGGTGTCAGTCGATTGCAGGCGTCGTTCGTCCATGATACCCTTTCGACGACCTCGCGCGACCTAACGTTCGTCTACGTTCCGGCTGCCGGGGCCCTCGGTTGGGTACTCGCCCTACTAGCCTCTTTCGCGACGGTCGGGGTATTCACGGCTGGCCCAGTTGGGCGCGTCCCCAAACCGTTGCTGCTCCTACTCGGGTGCACACTGTTCGCTGGTGAGAGCCTTGCTGTCGTCCGCTGGCTTGCAATCGGGGCTGTTGCCGTCCTTCTGGTGAGAGCATTTCGCCGCGAGGTTCAGTTCCCCGCCATCGCAGCAGCCCTTGTGCTGGTCGCGTTTCTAGGTACGTATGGCGCCGTGCGTGCTAACACCTATATAGATGCACGCCTTAATCATGCCTGGCGCGACCTGCAGATTCTGAATCGCGCAGCAGACAGCGGGTTATTTTCGGAAGTTGGTGCGAGCGCGCGAGTAAAGGTTTCGCTCGACGCCCCTTTATCATCATATTTCCACGAGGGCAACGCGACGGCGTTCGCTAGTCAATTTCGCTGCTGCAATAGATACTTTCCGCCCCAGGAAACGTGGCACTTACAGGTGACAAGCCGAGAAATTGGGCCGCTTCCGAATATCGCCTCGCTCGCGCGCGTAACGCCCTCCGGCTTGGCGAACAGAGGTGCTGAGTACGTAGAATTCTGGGACTACCCGGCACTTATGCGCTTCTTAAAAGATGAAAGCCAACGCGTTGGTTTGGCTGTCAGCGCTAGGCCCATTGCGGCCACCCACGCTCTCATTCAAGGACGGAGAGTTTGCGGGGCCGTTCCGATAGACAAGATTTTCGCGTCTCAGCAGCCGGCGGTAACGTGGGCTAATGGATTTTACCATGCGGTGGGCGCTGGCGATCGCCCTTTCTATGACTTTCCGAGTCTTCAGCAGTTGCCCAACGTGTATTCTGCGGACGCCCCACTTCGCTTCGCCAGTCGCAACGCTACACTTATCATTCCGGCTGGATGCCAGGGGCACTCTGCAAAACTTGACATTGCGCTCGTCTCCTATGTTCCCGCCACAGCCATCATAAGAAGCGCGGGTCGAAGACAGTTGGTCTCCGTAAGCCAGACGCCGTATCTACTGCACTTGAAAGGCAACGCGCGCAAACCGCTTGCGGTCCATATCGCCTTGAATGGCCCTTCTGCTCTCCCTTATGAAATGAACCCACGCACTGGATCGATACCGATGTCGGCGGTCGCTTTTGCACTCGATGTTTTGTCTGCAAGATATTAGACGATGATACTCAGGTTTAGAGCGTTCTACTTCGTCATATTCCTCGGAACGCTGATATTGCTGTCGGCGATTACCGTCGTGGCGCATCTCATCGACACCTGGACGGTTTCGCTCAGCGGCGCTTGGTTCGCAATTGGGTCGTTCTGCCTATTCTTTTTTTTCTTCGATACAACCGAAAGCGGCCCGATAGCGGGGCGGCTCCTGGATGCGTCTCTTTTCTTCGCCTTTTGTTTGCTTACAATACTGGCGGTAAAGGCTGGAAGCTCGGCCTCTGGGGTCGTATTATTGTTCTCCGCGTGCGGGACGCTTGCGGCCATGGCAGTAAGACGATACGGGCATACACAAGCGGCTTATCGCGTAGAAACGATCTTGGCCGTCGCAGCCGTCGTCATAGCGACGGCCTCGATATTAATTTTTGCACGACGGTGGTATGCACTGCCGATCGCAGCCACGGAAATCTTAGCTGTTTCATGGGTCTCTAAGGACCTCGATACCCGTGACCGAATAGCAGTCGCAGTAACGGCGATTATCGCATGGACTATGACGGCCGGCTATCCGTATGTGTCGTTACCGAACTTTCTACTGAGCGCGACGCCTTCTAGCGGTCTGGCCCTCATAGCATTTGCCGCATCGTTCGTATTGACAAACGGCGTCATTCTCTCCAAGAAGAAGCGCAACCCAATCGTTGCGCCGTGGGTGATAGTTTCCGCCGTCATCGTCTTCCTCGTCTTGGGTTTGCGTGTTGACGGCACCCTCAATGTTTGGATTCCCTATCATCAGAGCTACTTCATAGGGCCTGCGGCTATGGTCCGCGCCGGTCATTGGCTTCTGTGGGACGTTCCTTCTCAATACGGATTCGGGGCAGTGCTCGCCATTGCGGCGTTTGTTGGAACAACCACTTTCGATAAGTTTTATTTCCTCAACGATCTGATGGTTGCCGCGGAAGCCGCCATTTTTTTTCTGATGGCATGCTGGGGCACGCGAACGGCGTGGGGCTATATTTTTGCCGCGTTACTTTCGGTCGCCGTGTTTTATTCGTCTCAAGCGCAATATTATCCGTACGGAGCGACGCTTTATCCCCAAGAAGGATTCCGCCTAATTTGGCCCATGTTCTGCATGTTTTGCGCCTATCTGACGTATCGGCTGCGAGATCGGCCTGCGCTTCGTTCTTTTGCCGTCGTTTGCGGTTATGCGTCGTGGCTCATCGGTTGCCTCTGGTCTGCGGAGGTCGGCGTTTGGGCGACCGTTCCATGGGGCATTTGGGCAATAGTAGAAATCTATTTGACATGGTCGCAAGAAGGCGTTTGGAGAGGGATTACATGCGCCCTGAAAACGCTACTGCCGTTTCCTGCGCTTTTGGGGGCAAGTTGGTTAGGGATCAGCGAGTTCTATCTGCAACATCTGCATCATCTTCCTGATTTTCGTGCGTTTTTCGAATTCACGCTTGCGTACGGTGCCTCCAAACAGTTCGAGGTTCCAGTAAACCTTCTGGGGGGTATGTGGCTCATTCTCCTGTCGCTCGCAGCCTCTGGAACCGCCGTCGTATGGCTCGCGCGGTCGCAGGGGACGCGCACATTGGCGGGGACGTTACCGGCGTGGTTCGGGCTTTGGGGATTCACGCTCTATTTCGTCGGGGAGTCATATGAAACACACGTCGGAAGCATCATCCCGATCATCGCGTTTTTGGCTATGATCTTGTGGACGATTAGCGCCGACGCGAAACCTTCAATAGAGTGGATAAGTATTCGCGTTGCATTTGCCCCGATTTTCATCCTGCTTCTAACGTATGACTTTGGGTCGCTCACGCAGCTCGAAGCCACACACATCCCGTGGCCCGTAAGGCCCGATATGTATTCGCAGTACCTTCCACCGATAACGGGCGAGTTGGCGACCATTGAACGGCGGGCGGGAATCCGATCCTCGGACTTAGTCGTTTACCCAAGCTCGCCCGCCTGGGTGAAGCTCTCTACCGGTCAAATTCTTCCCCTCGAGCGATCGCTCGATGGGACGGTGCGCGAGCGGCTCGCATGGCTTCCCTTGATTCCCGCCGGCATGGACAACACGATGCTAACACTCTCCTACAAGCGCCAAGGGACATACATCAAAAGAGCGCTCGAGGTCGGCCCGGGTCGTGGCTGGTTAATAACCTATCTGAAGCCGGCCGATTGCGCTACGCTGTGGCCGCACCTTCGCACACTCGACCCGGTTTCGACCGCTCATTATCACGCCGCCTTTTGCAGTGAGTAACAGTAGCCATTTAATAAAATTGAACTGGTGCTTTCGGACCACTGGTGGGAGGGTTGAAATCGCGCCCGCCGTACTTTTACGCCCGGCGGTCAGCTTCCTGACCATCCTACGTTCTTGTTTATCCTGAGGTTTTTTGAAATGAACTCTACTGAACGCCAGATGGTAGAAATCTTAAAGCGTGCACACAAAGACTATGGATGCGTTGCAGTCAAGGCAGAGTTCGAGGCGGAAGGAACGCGACCGGACGAACTCCTCAGACTCGTGGACATTGCACGGTCGGCTGGCGTCGAGCTGGCTGTAAAGATCGGCGGCTGCGAGGCGATTCGAGATCTGTTCGAGAGCAAGCAGATTGGCGTCAACTACATCATTGCGCCTATGATTGAAACCCCCTACGCTCTTTCGAAATACATCGCGGCAAAGAACGCGGCTTATACCGAGGACGAATTCCTCGAAACTCAGTTTCTCTTTAACATGGAAACAATGACGGCGTATGAGAACCGCGATGCGATCCTCGAAGTCGCGGCGGCCGGTCCCGGAATTGGGGGAGTCGTATTCGGTCGCGTCGATTTTGTCGGTTCAGCGAATCAGTCCCGTGACGCGATAAACCTCGAGTTCGTCACGAACTGCGTGATGGACGTTGCTAGAGATTGCAAGCGGCGTCAACTGGACCTGGTGGTAGGCGGAGGCGTGGGCGCGGATGCGATTCCCGCGTTGCGCAGGATTCGCGAAGTCCATCTTACTCGCTTCGAAACACGGAAGGTAGTTTTTTCCGCAGAAGCCCTCGAGATTGCGAACATTGAGCAGGGTTTGACGGATGCCGTCCACTTCGAGCTTCTGTGGTTGCTCAACAAACGCAATTACTATGGATCAATTCACCGGGAAGACGAAAAGCGGATCGAGATGCTTGAAACGCGTTACAATTTGCTCAAAGGCCGCGTCGCATAACATCGCTTTGAACGGATCTTGGTCAACAGCAGATCATCGTTCTCTGGACCTTACTTCCTCCGGTGCGGGCCCCAGCACCGCGTTGGGATATACCGCGGCAAATCCGCCACTGAGTGGGGAGCGAACATGCAACTCTATCGAAGCAGCGCCTTCCGATACCAAGCGACGGTTTCTTCTAAGCCTTCGGCGATGGTCCACTTCGGAGCCCAGGAGAGAAGCGATCGCGCCCTCGTAGAGTCGAGCGTTTGGTTTTGAATTTCCATTTTAGCGCGATTTTGAATGACCAGTTCTGGCTCTACGCACATCGCTCTTCCGATCTCTTGAACGACTTCCATGACCGTCAGCCCGCGCTCAGGGCTAAAATTGAACGCCTGGCCAGCGAGGTCCACATCGTATGATTTTTCAGCTAAGGTAATATAGGCTTCAACGACATCGCGCACGTAAATGTAATCGCGAATCATCGACCCGTCGCTACGCAACACAACCTTCTCGTTGGCAAGCAAGCTTCTAATTGTCCCGGGAACGATTCGACTCCAATTTAAGTCCCCGCCACCGTAGATGTTGCCGCATCGCGCGATCGTGACGTTAAGTCCGTAAGTATGCGCGTAAGTTTGAGCGAGCAGGTCGGTGCAACTTTTTGAGACATCGTAAGGGTGCAGACCCCGCAGCGGCATGTCTTCCGTATACGGCAGGACGGGGGAGTCGCCGTACGCCTTGTCACTGGAAGCAACGACAAAGGCGCGAACCATAGGACTCAGACGCCGGGCTGCCTCTAGCAAGTTGTACGTACCACGAATATTACTTTCAAAACATTCTAAGGGGTCACGCAATGCTGACCCGACGATCGTCTGGGCACCAAGGTGGAAAACGGTTTCGATTTCGTAGCTGTTGACAGCGCGCATGACGTCGAGGAAGTTCGCAAGGTCGCCCCGCACAATCGTGCATCGCTCCGCTAAACCGTCAGTATAAAACCGCGAGTGCCGATCCTCGTCCTGAACGAGTGCTACGACATCCGCGCCTTTGGCCACGAAGTATTCCGACAACCAGGAGCCCACAATACCAGTAGCTCCCGTTACTAACAGCCGACGGTTTTGCCAACTACCGTTCACCGGTCACCTGCCACGGCGCGTCTCCCGCCATCCATAATTCCTCCAGCAAACGCTTATCCCTCAGAGTGTCCATCGGCTGCCAAAAGCCGCCGTGCTTGAAGACTGATAGCTCCCGATCTCTTGCAAGCCCGGCTAAAGGTTCGTGTTCCAAAATGCTGTCATCACCCGAGATTCGATTGAAAATCGATGGCTCGAAAACAAAAAAGCCACCGTTTATCCAACCTTCGCTGGTTTGCGGTTTCTCGGCAAACCGCGTCACGCGATCGCCGTCGATTTCGAGGACACCGAACCGCGCCGGAGGCCTAACTGCCGTAATGGTGGCCTCCCTGCCCTGCTCGCGATGAAATGCCAGCAATTGATCCACGCGGATCGACGCAAGACCATCGCCGTAGGTGCACATAAACGGCTCCTCGCCAATGACCTCCCGGAGTCTCTTTATGCGCCCTCCCGTCATCGTGCTTAGTCCCGTATCAATGAGGTGAACCCGCCAGTTGAGACGGTTGCGCTCGCGGTAATCAATCGTACCCGTTGCCAGATTGACGGTGACGTCGTTACTCGCCGAGTATAATGCCCTAAAATACTCTTTGACGAGGTCTTGCCGATAACCGAGTGCGACGACGAATTCCGTAAAACCGGCAGCCGCGTAGATCTTCATCAGGTGCCAGATGATCGGGTAACCGCCAATTTCGACCATGGGCTTCGGCTTTATTACCGTTTCTTCAGAAAGCCGGGTGCCTAGCCCCCCTGCCAATATTACGACTTTTATACGATGCTCCAATTCTAAGGCAAACTCGCCCTGGGTATGAGCGCTACGGCACGATTCGCCCTGCAAACCGGCCGTCCTACGCAACTTTTCCCCGCAGTAAGGCGAAAGAATTCTGACCGCGATCGTTGAATGGCCTCAAGCTCCCTCAACACGAGGTGATGCGTCAACGAGTCCGCCGAGCGTTTTAAGATAGGTGATTTGATGGAGCCCGATCAAGCACGCGTTAAACTTTCCGATTTTGTCGCGAAGTATCTCGCCGAGCGGGGTATCGACACGGCTTTCGTCGTTACCGGCGGCGGCGCGATGCACCTCAACGACTCGCTGAGCTTCCAGCAAGGTCTATCGTGCATTTTCGCTCATCATGAGCAGGCGGCGGCGATGGCGGCAGAAGGATTCGCGCGGGTCACCAACCGCCCCGCCCTTGTGAACGTAACCGCAGGCCCTGGCGTCATCAACGCGCTCAATGGTGTTTTTGGAGCGTATACCGATTCCATACCAATGATCGTAATTTCTGGGCAAGTTAAGCGTGAGACGCTGCTGGCATGCAATCCAGTGCCTGGACTTCGCCAATTAGGCGATCAAGAAATAGACGTCGTACGTTTGGTCGAAGGAATCACAAAATATGCGGCGCTTGTGACCGAACCGGAAAGCATCAAATTCCACCTTGAGAAGGCATTCCACCTGGCGACGAGCGGTCGACCGGGTCCCGTGTGGCTCGACGTACCGATCGACGTTCAGGCGAGCATGATCGCTGTCGCCGGCCTGCGCGAATACGAACCGTCTCCTCCCGATCGGAAAACGCAAGACCACTTGCGGGTCCCCTGCCTAACCGTCCTCAATAAGCTGCTCGAGGCGAAGCGCCCCGCTATTCTAGTAGGCTCAGGGGTGCGACGCGCAGGTGCCCTCCCGGTCTTCCGTCGCGTCATCAAGAAATTGAACGTTCCCGTGACCACCGCATGGACCGCGATCGACGCATTAGCTTCGGACGATCCGCTTTATTGTGGGCGGCCCGGCACCATCGGTGACCGCGCAGGAAATTTCACCGTTCAAAATTCTGATGCCCTCTTGATTCTGGGATCGCGCCTAAACATACGGCAAATCAGTTACAATTGGCAGTCCTTTGCGCGTCATGCGTACAAGATGATGGTAGACGTAGACGAGGCAGAACTCCGAAAACCAATGATCTTACCGGATCTACCCATCCAAGCCGACGCCCGTGATTTTCTTGAGGAATTAGAACGAATTATCGACTCCGAAGGATTCGACGGCAGCCTGCATGCATCGTGGCTGTCCTGGTGCCGCGAAAGAGTAAGGAGATATCCCGTCCTGCAAGATCGTCAGCGGGAGTTATCAAATGGGGTTAACCCGTACTACTTCGTGGATCGCTTGTTCGCTCACCTCAATGCTGACGAGATTGTCTCTTGCGCAAATGGATCAGCTTGCGTAGTTACGTTCCAAGCTGCGCAAACAAAAGATGGGCAATGCATTTTTGCCAATTCGGGATCGGCTTCCATGGGCTATGAACTGCCTGCCTCGATTGGTGCGGCGGTGGCAGTTCCTGGCAGACGCGTTGTTTGCCTCGCGGGCGACGGCAGCCTACAAATGAATATTCAAGAGCTCCAGACCGTCGTACACCATCGTTTACCAATCAAGATTTTCGTTTTCAACAACGCTGGCTACTTATCGTGCCGCCTTACTCAAGGAAACTTTTTTAAACGCCTGGCGGGTGAAGGACCTTCGAACGGAATCTCGTTTCCCGATATCCGCAAAATAGGAGAAGCTTATGGCTTCACGACGTTTCGCGCCGAGGGCGCGTCGTTAGAATCCACGATCGTGGCAGCGCTGGACGCCGAAGGCCCAGTCATTTGCGACGTTGTACTTGACGCGGCTCAGGGATTTGAGCCTAAATTAAGCGCCCGCCAGCTTCCCGATGGACGCATCGTCAGTCCCGCACTTGAAGATCTAGCACCATTTTTGACGGCAGAGGAGTTGCGAGACAACCTCTTGATACCACAGATGGAAACGTAAAAGCAGATGCTTTCATTCTCTTCAAGCGTCGCCGAACGGCTACGCTTGAGCGGCCTCAGGTTTGTCGTCACTGGTGCCGGAGGGTGGCTCGGTCGTGCAACGCTTGAGCTTTTAGATGCGGCACTCGGGATAGAAATGGAGGCGCGCGTTCGGGCGTACGCTTCGGCCGCGCGTGAGGTGACCTTAGCGTCCGGAAGACGCCTGCATATCTTGCCGCTGACGGCGCTGCGCGAGTCCGTCAACGCGCCGGCTTTCGTATACCACTACGCCTATCTCGGCAAGGAAAAAGTCGCGGAACTTGGGCCTGAGAGATTCAAGGCGGTCAATCGTGAAATAAACGAGCGGGTCGCTTCGTATTGCTCTAGCCTCGAATCTGGAGCGTTTTTTTTCGCATCCTCAGGCGCGGCATACTTTGCCACAGGGTCGGGCGTCGATACAGACCGCGAGCCATACGGTCAATCGAAAATCGAAGACGAGATCCGCTTTCTCGGGCTGGACCGGCCTGCGTTCCCCGTTACTGCTTGCCGCATTTTCAATATGACGGGTCCCCACATCAACAAAGTCAACACGTACGCCCTGAGCTCCATTCTCAATGACGTAATTGCCGGACGAACGATATCAATAAGATCGGCAAAGCCGGTATTTCGATCCTTTGTCCACGTTCGAGATGTTATCGAAGTTGCGACGTCTCTACTGCTTGACGAGCGACACCTTCGGATGCCTTACGATGCCTCGAGCACGCGAATCGTCGAGGTGGAAGAACTGGCGCGTCTTTGCGCGGCGCTGCTCGGGCGCCCAGACCTTCCAGTCACCCGTCCTCCTTTAGACGAATCAGCTTTCGATCGATACGTGGGAGACGGTGCCGCATTCGAAGGGCTTGCGAAAGGCGTCGGCGTAGGCCTAGTCTCCCTGGAATCGCAAATTATCGATACCGCGCGCTACTTGAAAGCGCTTTCGTAGGCGAGTAGGCCTTGCCGGTATTCTGCGGGCAATCGGCCGAGTTCCCCTAGTGCGCTCAAGACCATGACGCCAGTTCGTAGAGAGAAACTCATTCTACTCGTGACCATCATTTGTGTCGCGGGCGTGGTTCTATGGAGCGTCCTTGGACACGGCCTTCCCGCGCTTCGTCACGACTGGCGCATACCGGCCGACCAGAGCAAGCTGCTCGCGACCTTCGTCGGCTATATTAGTCCCTGGCTTCCTCAAGGCTTCGGAGAAAGCCAGCCCTACCCGACGTTTTACCTGATTGCCCCGTTGCTGGCAGCGCTCGCGTGGCTGGGACTTCCGGCAATCGCAATTATCGCGGTTACTATCGCCGCATCGATCGGAATTGCAGCCGTATCCGCGTTCCGCATCGCGTTCCGATTCGGGGCGACGGCCTCGATGCGCATTGCCTGCGTGCTCATTGGCACACTCAATCCCTGGGTGTTTTCGAAATTCGTCGCGGGGCATATCTACATGGTCGCCGCGTATGCGTTCGCACTGGGTCTTATCGGCGAACTATTAGCGCCATCGCCGAACCGCGCGCGGCTGGTCCTGTACGCTGCATTGGCTATCACGCAACTAGAATTCGCCCTCATCCTCTTTCCGGTAATCTTGATTTGGTCGATACGACGACGATATTACACCCCTCTGCTCGCGTTTTCGATCACGGCATTTCCGATCTGCTTCGGGCTCGTCGCGCACCTCCACGCAATATCTCAGATTCCGTTTCTGCTGCCGTGGCAACGCACGGAATCGGTCCCGCTGGGCCTCTCGATATTTGGTCTTGGATACGCCTTTAATTACGCTGCAGCATTTTCTTCGGTCGCTTTCGCCGGCATCCCACTGGCGCTCATGGCAGCGATCGGTCTTCGGTCCGCCCTTCGCCAAGTGCCAGCGCGCTGGATTATCGTCGTTTCCGCGCTCTTGTTGGTTTTTGCAAGCGGCACCTCGGGGCCTATTGGCCCTCTCTACACTTGGGGCGTACTTCAAATCAAGGCGTTAGGCGTTTTCCGAGAGCTCTACGATCTTGTTGCCATAACGCCGGTGCTATACATTGTGTCGTTGGCGCACCTCAAGGATAGACGGGCGGGCTTTCTAGCGCTGCTGCTAACGATATTTTTAGCGTTGCCATGGGCGTTCCATCCGGCCTTTCGGTGGTTCGTATCCGCGAGCGCGATCCCCGCGAGTTCTGTGAAATCTCAAAGCGGCCGGATCGCGTACGTACCCGAATTCCAACCATTTTCGCTGGATGGCAAGGGCAGCGGCGTGGATCCCGATGCTTACGCCACACTCTCCGGGGACGTTCCTCTTAATTCCGTTTTTCCGACATATCCGGTCAATCGCGCTTTGGGCATGCTTCTCATGTATGATGATCCAAGTGAGGTTGCGGCGCTCGGCGTCGACACGATCGCGACGCGCCCGTATCTGCAGTCAAACCTCGCCGCACTCGCCCCCCAAATGCCGCTCGCACCTGTTTCCATACCGCACCCGGCTGTATCGCCCCATACGATTGCAAACGCGATTCCGCTGCTTTCCCTTTGGCCGTCGCAGCCCATGATTGCGAATATCGGAGACGATCTGTGGAGAAACGATCTCTTTGTGGGAGATGTCCCGGGAGTTCGTATCGTGGCGGTACGGCCTTCTTTCTCGACCCTCGATGCAAGCAAAGCGTGGGTTGATGCGAGCCTCGCCGTGCCGCTCCATCCCGAACTTGGTAATCCGCTCGGCGGCGCCTTAACCACTTCTAGGCTGCCCCTCACCGTCAAATGCGGTGATTGCAAAAGCGCGTTAGCAATCGTTCGGGGCGCGTTATACTCGGGCGACGAGAAAGTGGTTCGTAACGCACGAGCATTCGAGTGGCTGCGTTTCACCGACCCTATTCGAGCCCTTCGTTGCGACGGGTTTTGTGCTATCGCTGCCGTTGGCAACCCGCCGGGAGTTCGCCCATTTGGCGCGTCGGCTACTTTCCGAAGCGTTGTACCGCATTTTTACACCTGGCTAATCCTCAGCGCCACCGTTTCGGGCCCGGGCACGCTCCGATTCAACACTCGATTTTCTCCCAATTGGGACGCCTTTGCCGGTACGGAACTACGCCCGCTCGCTCATGTCCGAATCGACGGCGTAACCAACGGCTGGCCAGTGGCAGTTGGTCGGCAGCGCATCTTTATTGTGAATGTCGCCGCTCTCGTTGAGTTGCTTTTGGAACTTGCAGCGTTCCCGTCCATCATCTTCCTGCTCGCATTGTCCCGGGGCGCCTATCGATGAACTCCGGCCTGTTACGACTAGCTAGCATTTTTGAAACGTTCGCTCTTCTCGGGAACAGTCAACAAAAGTAGCGCGCAGCGCCGGACAACGTCTGGTCGATGTACCAGTTCGGTCCCGATCCCAACGCCGTTTCTTCGGTCCCCACCCGTTCCTATAAATAGGCACGCTCGTCGGCGATCTGATCGCGATAAATCGTAATACCGGAGGGATTCGTTGGGGGGTGCATTTCTCTAATGCAATGATGGACGCGCCGGTCATCGCGGCGGGCTTGGTTGTGGTAGGAGCAGGCGCCAATCCCTTCATGCCTGGTCCGATCTCTCTTATTGGGACGCCCGGAGGGTGATAAGATCGTTCCCGTTGCCGCCGCTACGGCTTGGATGTTGCTACGGGACGCTTCGCTGGCGCGAAAATACCATGGCCATCAATGCTATGTCGCACGTGGCCCTCTTTGAGAGGCAGGTCTATGGTATTGCGGGATACCGCTGGCAGCGCTTATTCGACAATGAGGTTGCGAGCAAGAAGACGCCTTAAGCTTGGTCCCTCGATACCACAGCACGCTTCTTCAACTGGCGACAAGCCATACGGCGCAGCCGATGGCGGCGTGACCGTGCGAACAAAGCGTTTCTTCAAAGTGTCGAGCTGGTCTCACCTAATGGGAGAGACGCACTAGATCGTTCTGTGCAAAATCGGCTCGGAGCCGTTGCTCGACGAAGCCGTATGGTCGACACAAGTAGTAGCCCTCAAACGGTCATCGGGAAAGCTGTTGTTGCGTTATGAAGACACGCCCGGGCGGCGTTCGGCCGTTCCTTCGGGCACCTTTCGCACGGTAGGGACGCTGGTGGGAAACATGCGACGAATCGCAATATCGCGACACATTGCAGCCTTTGATGCATCCACGGGACGGCTTCGCTGGAAGACGGCGACGGAAGCTCCGGCCAAAGGTGCCCCATTGTGCGATGCGAGTCCTTTTTGCAGTCGATATGGACGGCGCGCCTTACGTGATTGACAAAATACGGGGCAGGTCATTTGACGCATCCATTTCCGGACGCTTCAGCCCTTCTCCGCCAATCGTCATTGGCAACGTATTATTTGTTGTGAGCGGGGAATGCTCTACGCGCTTCGACTCAGCGACCTGGAACGGGGGACGAATCGGGATTTAAGCGATCGGCGCGTCGCGATTTTCAGGTGGTGCAATGACGTGCCGCTCGAATTTCGCGACGATCGTCGTCCAAGCAAGGTCAAGTTCTGCGACGCCAAGGAGTTTTGCGACAGCGATAAAAACCGCACCGCCGATCGCGAGCTGGCCGGCAAGATACCAGGCGCGGGCGCCCAACGCGGGGGCAACGTGCACGCCTAACGCTCCGATCCACCAAAGCGATGCATACATTGCGAGCGACGCGACAGCGATTTTCGCAACTGAGCCAGCGAGGTCACCCCAGGCGATACCATGCACCAGCCGGGCTACCAAGAGCAAGAGGAGTACCGCTTGCAACGTCTGGCTCAAACTATTCGCAAGCATTAGCCCCCGCGCACCGAGCGACGGTAGCCACAACATCGAAAGCAAGACGTTAATTACGACCGTTATCACGCTGATGGCGACCGGAATTGCTGTCTCCTTGCAGGCGAAGCAACACCGCGTCAGTACCACATTCGCTGCGAGCGCAACCAGGCCGACCGCCGCATACGGCAACAGGCCAGCGGTGACATTCGTTGCACTTGGGCCAAAGGAGCCGCGCTCGAAGAGGGTCTGCACCATTGGATGCGCTAAAACGATCAAGGCGCATACCGCTGGGATCGTGATAAAATTAACGAGTCGAAGGCCGGTTACTGCGGAAATCGCCACTCCTCGGCGGTTGTCTCGCGCGAACTGTGCGGCGAGTAGCGGGAATATGACTGTGGCTATGGCCGCAGCGAAAATCTGCTGGGGAAAATTTACGAGCTTTGTGGCGTAATTGATACCGGCCATGTACCCCGGCGGCAGTGTCGAGGCGAAGAAACGATCAAAAAAAAGCGCGAGCTGTCCTGCGGCACCACCGATGATGATCGGTCCAAGCAGTGTCCAAATCTTCGAGAGGCCTGGATGGTGCAGATCGATTACCGGGCGATAGCGTCCCAGCCTGATGAATGAGGGTAACTGCACGAATACCTGCGCAATTAGGCCCCAGAGCGTACCGTACACCAATGCAAAAATTCCGTAGTGATGGTTCAGCAACACCACGCCGGCGATAGTCACGACGTTGATTGCGATGCCAATGAGCGCCGTGGCCCGAAAGCGATGATAAGCGTTCAGCATGGCCGAGAGGACGCCGCTCAAACTTACTGCTACGATACTCGGGATGAGGTCGCGCGTCATATGGACTGCGACGGACATCTGCGGTGCAGGAAATCCGTGCGCGATCAACGGCACGTAAACGGGGGCCAAGAACCATCCTAACACCGCACAGACCGTAAGGACGATCGCAAGAATATTGAGCACCGTGTTACCCAGGCGCCACGCTTCTTCTTCCTGCCCGTGTGTGATGTATTCCGAGAATACAGGAACGAGCGCACTCAGTAACGCGCCATTGAAGACGCCGAAAAGAATCGTCGGAATCGTCGCCGCGGCGAGGAAGGTATCCATCTCCCAACGCGTACCGTAGTAGCGCGCATTTACCACCTCTCGGAAAAAACCGAGAATCGTCGATGCGAAGGTCGCGCCCATCACGAAGATGGTCGAGGCGGCTATCGTGTGGTGGCGTTCGCGCCGTACCGGCCGGACGACCCGAAGTTGCGGCTTAATGGGCTCCGTCCTTGCGGATTACGGCGGGAATCGTTTGAACGAGGATGGCCAGGTCGCTCGTCGGCGTCCACGAGTCGACGTAGCGATTGTCGAGTTCCATCCAATGTTCGAATGAGACGTCGCTTCGGCCGTTGATCTGCCACAAGCACGTGATGCCTTGCGGCACGAGGAGCCGGCGACGCGCGAAGGCGTCGTAATGATCGATCTCGCACGGCAGCGCGGGTCGCGGACCCACCAGCGACATGTCGCCCAGCACGACGTTGATCAGGTTCGGCAGTTCGTCGATGCTCGTGCGGCGGAGCAGGCCGCCGAGCGGATGCAGTCGCGGGTCGTTGCGGATCTTGAAAACCGGGCCGTCGACTTCATTCAGGTGCATCAGCTGATCGCGCATCTCGTGCGCGTCGCGAACCATCGTGCGCAGCTTGTACATATTGAAGCGCCGCCCGTACTGCCCCACGCGCTCCTGCGCATAGAACGGCGCGCCGCCCGTTACCGCTACGATCGCGATCGCCGCCAGGGCGATAAGGGGCGCAGCTAGCAGCAGCAGTACCACGCCCAGCACGATATCGATCGCGCGTTTGGCGGTCCACCACGACGCCGGCACGTCCCGCTCGGCTGAAAGACGAATCGCAGCCTGCATGCTCACGCCCCGAACGCTTCCATCACCGCGCGTCCCACCGTGTCGAGACCCTCGATCTCACCAAGCACCGCGCCGGCACCGCCGTTGCGGTGAATAAAAGGAACGTACTCGCGCGTGTGATCGCTGCCCGGAGCCGTCGGATCGCAGCCGTGATCCGCCGTGAAAATAACGTGATCGCCCGGCCGAAGCCGCGCGTCCAGTTCCGGAAGAACCGAATCCAATTGCTGCAACGCGTCCGCATAGCCGCGAACGTTCCGCCGGTGCCCGTATTTCGAATCGAAATCATTAAGATTCGTGAATATAAAGCCATGATCGACCCGATCCAAGAGTTCGAACGTTTTTTCCATCGCGTCGCGGTTGTCGGTGACTCGTACGGACGAGGCGATACCGTGGCCGCAATAGATGTCGCAAATCTTACCGACCGCGTGAACTCCGATGCCCGAAGCGGCCAGGCGATCGAGTACGCTCGGAGGCGGTTCGATGGCATAGTCGCGCCGGTTCGGCGTGCGCACGAAGGCGCCCGGGCTTCCGACGAACGGCCGCGCGATCACGCGGTTAACGTTATTCGGGGCCACAAGCATTTCACGTGCCCGCTCGCACCAATCATACAGGGTCGCGAGAGGAACAACCTCCTCGTGGACCGCGACCTGAAAGACCGAGTCCGCAGACGTATACAATATCGGCCGACCGGTTGAAATGTGTTCGGGGCCCAGCTCGTCGATGATTTCCGTGCCCGAAGCCGGCTTGTTCCCGAGGGGCGCAAGACCGGTTATTCGGGTAAATTCCTCGACCACGTCGGCCGGGAACCCCTCGGGATAAGTCGGGAACGGCTCGGCCGTGATGATGCCGGCCATCTCCCAGTGCCCCGTGATGGTGTCTTTGCCTCGGCTGCGCTCGCGCAGGCGTCCAACCCGTGCCTGCGGGGCAGCAACCGCGGCCACGCCGGGAATCGCGGTAATGTTACCGAGCCCTAGGCGCTCGAAATTGGGCAATGTCAAACCGCCGACGCTGCGCGCGACGTTTCCTAAGGTGTTCGCTCCGGCGGCGTCGCCGTACTGAGAAAAGTCGGGCAGCGCACCCACGCCGCCAGAGTCTAAAACGATCGTTACAAATCGCATGACGATTTCGACTGCCTGTTCGTCCCCACGATACAGCAGTCATGCCCTACAAGCATGAGACTTTTTGTCCATTGCGAAACGAGGCATCCTTCGACAAGCTCAGGATGACACGAGCGAAGCTTGAGGGTCACAGGTAGGTTTTTGCGACTAAAATCGGGTCTTTTTGGGGTGATCGTTTGTCTATTGCTCGCGCTAATGGGCAATAGAGCGGACGCGAGCACGACGGTGCGGCTGAACGCCGATCACATCGCCTTTTACAACGATCGCTATCTGATCGAGGCTGACGGAAACGTGCGCGTTACGACGAGCGAAGGCATGACGATCACCGGCGATACGCTCTCGATGGATTTGAAGCTTAATCGTTTTTTAATCGCCGGAAACGTTCATCTGCGCAGCCCCGGCGGCAACATCGACGGCGCCGCGATTGCCGACTTCCTCGATTTCGATCGCGTCTACTTCGTTCCGGTCATCCAAGAGCCCGATCGCTGGACCTACGTCAACGGTGATTTCAAACATCCGCTCAAGGGGCGCGAGATGCCGGGTGACGTCTTTTATTTTCCCGACCTCACGCATGCGAAGATCAATCTAACCGCGCACTCGGCCACCATCGGCGCCAAGGAGTACGTGCGCTTCCAAGGCGTGACGCTTCGTATCGCCGCCGCGCGAGTTCCCTTGCCGTCGGAGTACATATACTTCGGCACCAATCCCGACCTCGGGCAGAACTCTCTTGCCGGCGCGAATATGGACCTCACGTATAATTTCGCCGGCAACAACAATTCGATCAGTGCGGTGCATCTGCGCAAAGATCAGCAGAACGGCGTCTATGCATCGTTCGAACAGCATCTCGCCGGCCCGCACGGATACGCCGTCGTGTCGCTTAACCCGGCGACGAAGTCCCAGCGCTTCTGGACGCTTGTCGGCGACGAACGCATCGGCAAGCACTTCCAGCTCAACAGCTTCTCGCAACTCTATCAGTACTCGCCGAACGGTTTTTTCAAGCAGCCGGCGGCTGCCTCCACTTGGACCTACCTAACCGCAACGCAGTCGTTTACGCAATCGTATCTGACCGCTCAAGCAGTATTCACCAATTACAACCTGATCGGCCCGTCGCAGCCGGCGATCGAAAACCATCCGTTCCAATTGCATTTAATGGCCTCAACCGTGCCCCATCGCATCGGGCGCACGCCGCTCTTCGAGAGCCTTTCCTACGGGTTTGGGGCAAACCACGATGCCCTAGGGTTGCAGAATTACGGCGGTTACACGTATACGACGCTGTGGGACCATTCGTTCAATGCAAACGTCTACGTATCGAACATAAAATTCGGCAATCGTCACAACGCATATAAGACGTATTACTTCAACGGCTCCTACACGAAGTCGTATACGTGGTACTCCATGCCGCACTGGGACGTCTATGACACGACCAATCTGACGCTCAGCCGTCAGTTCAACCGCGCGTTCTCGTCGTACATAGGCTACAACGTCGCCCACACGGGCGACTATTACCGCCAGGGCGGGTGGTCACAGCCGCTCAATCCGCCCGTGATCAACGGCGTACCGGTCTATAGCCTGCTCGCATTCCGCGGCGTTTCGACGCTACGAACCGCGACGATCGGGGCCACATACACGACCAATCCGAACTTCGTTGCGACCGTACTGTATCAGCATCATCAGGATTTCCCGATCCCCTATCCCGGGTTGTTCCCGCAACCCCCAACGAACAACTTGGGCGATCCGCTCTATGCGAATTATCTCGGGCAGCCGCCGAATAATATCACCGGAGACATTCGTTTTCTCGCAATGCCGCACGTCGCGCTCGATGTGTCGCGCGAGTACTTCTTCAACTTCGGAACCCAGCGCTGGGCGCCGTCGTTTACCATTCAGGTGATCGGACAATGATGCGACGTCTGCTGGCTCTCGTCTGCACACTGGCCGTTTTGGGCGCCGCGGCGCCCGCAGTTTCGATCAGCGGTCAGTTGCTCGCCTATCAACAAGGCTACGTATTTTTCACGAGTGGCAACGGCTTCCACGTGGCACCGAACGTGCGCATTCTGGACGATACGACCAAAGCACCGACGACGTTGCAGCCGCGTCCGCGTCTCTTCGCGCGCGCCGTCTTTAACGAAGCCGGCCAAGTCGTCGAACTCGACCTCTCGAAGACGGCGCTTCCGCTTCAGCCGCTCTCTCCGCTCGTGCAGAAGTACGTGGTGGCGGCTTCACCGAGCTATCCGAACCCCGAACTTGCGCCGAAGACGAGTGGCACGAACGAACTGACCGCTACCAATACCGCCGGCATGACCTTTAGCGGCAAGCCCGTGCTAATCGTATTCGAAGTCGAAGTACCGCCCAGCACCCCGTTTAACACGCAGGTCTATATGGCTACCGACACCTCGGGCTGGAATCCGCAAGCGTTCCGGATGGAACGTGTCGACGCGTTGCATTTCCGGCTCGTGCAACGGTTCCGCTCGGGGACGATCATCCACTATCTCTATACGCGGGGCAGCTTGCAGTCGGAAGAACGGAGTGCGAGCGGGCTCGACATGCCACCGCGCACGCTGGTGGTCACCAACGCCGACGTCCGTGCCGTCAACGATCACGTGTACGCGTGGGCCGATCTCAATACCGTCAACGGAACGCGCATTCAGCCCGACGTGCAGCCGACGCCGTTCAATCCGGCGCCCTTCCCGAACTTACCGGTCGGATTCCCGACCCCGCATCCGCGTTAGCGGACGGTAATCGGAACCGTGCGCGAGGTCGCTGCGCCGGCCGTGTTGCGCGCGATGACCTCCATCGTGTAGGTCTTATGCAGGAAGAAGGGCAGGCTCGGCACGGTGTACGCCAGGGCGAACTTGCCTTCGGCGACCTTCGGAACGCTGATGCTAAAGCCGGCAATCCGGGCTTCGACGCTCGCAACGTTCGACGACGTCTCGACGCTGCCCGACACCGTGTCGCCGGCGTGGACGACCCTTTTATCGATCGAGATCCCGAGAATCTCGGGTGCAGCATTGGGCGGCAGCAACGCGGTCGCGGATGGTGCCGCGGCCGGGGTTGGTCCAGCGGCCTGGGTTGGCGTCGGCGTGGGGCGGACGGGAGATGGCGTCGGCGCCTCCTTCGGGGTCCGAACCGGCGTGGGCTTGGCGCTCGGCGATACGACGGCCGGCGAGGTGGTACGCGCCATGCCTGCGGGCACCGGGGCCACCGAAGGGGCGGCCGGGGGCGATGCCTGGGATGCGGAGTTGCCGCTGTCCGACGACGTCGTCGGTGCACATGCGGCAAGGGCGAGCGCCAGGGCGCACGCAGTGGAGATCGGTGCAAATCGCATCGGTGCCATAACGTTCTCGTTTCTACCCTCGGTTCCGTCCCGAGGATGCGGCCGCTAGGGCGGCGTCGAAAGCGCGCGCGCATGCCGACGCTCAGCATCGTCGTTCCGCTCTATAACGAAGAAGACAACGTTGCACCCCTCGTGGAGCGCATCGTCGCCATTGCGGAACGTCTTCCCGAGCAGCCGTCCTACGAGATCGTGCTCGTCAATGACGGCAGCACCGATCGAACGCTCGCTCGAATTCGGGCCGAGATCGCCGCGCGCCCGAACATTGTGCTGGTGAATTTATCGCGCAACTTCGGTCACCAGCTTGCCGCGTCGGCCGGCGTCGACATCGCCTCGGGCGAGGCGGTCGTGCTGATGGACGGCGATCTGCAAGATCCGCCCGAGCTCATCGTCGATTTCATGGCGAAGTGGCGTGAAGGCTACGATGTTGTGTACGCCGTGCGCCGCACGCGCAAGGGCGAGAGCGCGTTCAAGCTCTTCACCGCCCGTCTCTTCTACCGTACGATCAAGCGGTTGACGAAAGTTTCTATTCCCGTCGACACGGGCGACTTCCGGTTGATGAGCCGGCGCGTGGTCGAAGCGCTCAAACGCTCGCCCGAACGTCACCGATTTTTACGCGGCCTCGTCAGTTGGGTCGGCTTCAATCAAGTCGGCGTCGAGTACGACCGCGACGAACGCCGCTCCGGCACGACGAAATATCCGTTGCCGAAAATGATCCGCTTTGCGGTCGACGGCATCACGTCGTTTTCCGACGTGCCGCTGCGATTCGCATCGTACATCGGCTTCTTCGCAAGCGCGATCGCCTTCGTCTATGCGCTGCTCGTCATCGGCTTCAAACTTTTCGGCGCGAACGCACCCGGCTATACCAAAGGCTGGGCGTCGCTGATCGTCGCGATCATCTTCTTCGGCGGCGTGCAACTCATCAGCCTCGGCATCCTAGGCGAATACATCGGCCGCATCTACGATGAAGTCAAAGGCCGCCCGCTGTATTTGATTAGCGACATCGAACGTTCGTAACGACACCGTGTCATCCTGAGCGGAACGCAGTGTAGTCGAAGGATCGCTACGAGCAACCGTTCGTAACGGTCCTTCGTCTACGCTCACTGCGTTCGCTCCGCTCAGGATGACACAGTGCGCTCACTTCGTTCGCTCCGCCGCCCGTGTCATTCTGAGCGAAGGCGCGAAGCGCCGGAGACGAAGAACCGCGACGGGCGCACGGCGCTAGGCGATCCTTCGTCTGCGCTCACTGCGTTCGCTCCGCTCAGGATGACACAGTGCGCTCACTGCGTTCGCTCCGCTCAGGATGACATGTTAGATCGTGGCGTAGACGAACGGGCGGGGTTCGGGGGCGTGCGAGTTGATGCGGAAGGCGCGTTCCACGCGCTGACGATGCGGCGCGGAGCCATACACGTCTGCGAGCGGCTCGCCTTTCGCGACGCGATCGCCGACGCGCACCCGTAAGCGCATACCCGCAAAGCTATCGTGCGCGTTCCATTCCCGCACGTTGTTGCCCAGCGCGACGCCGTCGATTTCCGTCACGTAACCGTCACGATCCGCGACCACGGGCTCCGCCGCCTGCGAAGGCTGCATCGCCTCGAGCGCTTGCACATCGCCGTGCTGCGCTTCGATCATTTCGAGGAGCTTCTCGTACCCGCTGCCGTTTGCAAGCGCGGCCTGCGCCTGCACGTGTGGCTCCTCAACTCCTGCCAGTTCCAACATCTCCGTCGCAACGCGCAAGCACCCTTCACGCGTACGCGGATCGTCGATTGCGCCGCGCAGCACGTCGCGCGCTTCGATCACCTCTAGACCGGTGCCGATGTAACGCCCGAGCGGTTCGTTCATGTCGGTCACGATCGCGTGCGCTTCGCGTTCGAAGCCGCGCGAGATTTCGACGAGCGCGGCCCCCAATTCCGTCGCGGCGCGCGGGTCGCGCATGAACGCCGCCGACCCGCACTTGACGTCGAAGACGAACGCGTTCGCGCCGCCGGCAACTTTTTTCGACACGATCGATGCGGCAATCAAACCGACGCTCGGTACGGTTCCGGTCCGATCGCGCAGTCGATATAACCGCTTGTCGGCCGGCACGAACGAATCGCTCTGCGCCGCGATCGCGCAGCCCACGCGTTCCACCTGGCGCACGAATGCCTCCAGCGCCGGCGCGACCACGAATCCGGGAATCGTTTCGAGTTTGTCGACCGTGCCGCCGGTGTGTCCTAACGCGCGCCCCGAGAATTTTGCGACGCGTACGCCGCACGCAGCGACGAGCGGCACCGAGACGAGCGACACCACATCGCTGACGCCGCCGCTGGAATGTTTGTCGACGACGAAGATGCCTTCCGGATACGAAAGCGTGGCGCCGCTCATCACCATTGCACGGGTGAGCGCGGTCGCCTCGTCGATGTTCACGCCGCGGAAGACGCACGCCATCAGAAGCGCCGCCATCTGATCGTCGTCGATCGCGCCTTGCATATAGGCACCGACGATCGATTCCCATGTTGCCGCGGGCAGCGCCTCGCCTTCGCGCTTGCGCTCGATCGCGCGGCGCATCATCGATTCGTTCATCGAGGCGTTGATTCGCACTGAGGCGAAGGGCGCCTCGTGTACCCCGCGCTGCACCCCGTCACGCTGATGCTCTATGCGGCGGTCTTTGTCGCGACGGCGCTGCTGACCGCGCGCCGGCCGTCCTACGGCGGGGCAGCCCTCGCCTTCGTCATTCCCTTCACGCTCTACAATAGCGTCGGCGCCACCAGCATCTCGTTCCCCAAGATGGTGCTGCTCGGCACGATCGTCGGTCTTTTCGACCGGCGGCGTGAGTTGCTCGCCGCGCTGCGTCCCGGCCGGCCGCTCTGGATTGCCTTCGCGGCTATCGTGATCGCCATCGCCCTCTCGAGCTTAGGCGCCGAATACCGCTCCGACGTCCTGCGCGAAGCCTTGAAATGGATCGAATACGGGCTGGTTGCCGCCGTCGTATTCGCCACGTTTCGTATCGACTCAAACGACGTGCTGATAAAGCGCGCGATCTCCGTGTCGATCGTGTTAGTGTGTCTCTCGGCACTCGCGCAAGAGGTGCTCGGTTCACCGTGGCAGATTGCGTTCGGGCAGGGCATCGCTCCACGCATCAGCGGTGCGATCGAAGGTCCGAATCAACTCGGCGGCTATCTGGAATGTGCGATTGCGTTTGCGGCGGCGTTTCAAACGCGCATGCCGGGCCGCGGCTGGAGCATGCTGCTGGCGCTTGCCGGCGCGACGTTGATGCTGACGTTCTCGCGCGGCGCGATGGTCGGGACGGTCATCGCGGTGCTGACGATCGGTGCCTTCGAACGCGCGGCGCTCTTACGGCTGATGCCGCTCTACATCGGCGTGCTCGCCGGCGGAGTCGGCGATTTTGCATGGATGCGTGCGGCTGAAACGCTACCGGCGCTGCACAACGTTTCGTACGGCCGCGATAACGCCGGCGGCGTGGGACATCGCGCCGAGCTTTGGCGCGCCGCGTGGTTCTTCTTCCGCAGCCATCCGATTTTCGGCATCGGCGCAGGCAACTATGAATTCCGGCTGCCGGAAGCCGGCCTGTACGGCGTGCGCACGCACGCGAACAGTTGGTATCTGCAGGCGCTCGCGGAAGGCGGCATCGTGCTTTTTGCGGCGACGATCGGTTTGCTTGTGACGATCCTCGCGCAACTGCGCGCGGCGCTGCGCGTATCGCCGTGGGCGCTCGCCGCGTTCGCCGCCACGCTCGCGCTCGCCGTGCATCAAACCGTCGACTACCTCGTTTTTTATCCGAAGGTCGCCGAACCGTGGTTGGTGCTCGTTGCGCTCGGCACGGCGTCGGCGGGTGGTGGTCCTTCGGGTCATGCTTCGACAAGCTCAGCATGACAATGTTTGCGTGACAAAAGTTGCCATAGCGCTGTTGCTGCTGGCGGGTGCGATTGCGAGCCGGATCTTGCTCGCCCATGCGCCGGTACAATTCTCGCTCGATCTCGCGCAACCGTTACCCGTCGCGACATGGTGGGGCGGCTACGGCGCGCAACTCTTCGCGCTGCTGTGTATCGTGCTGGCGCTCGGGTATGTCGCCTATCTCTCGCTACTGCGCCGTCAGCCGCCGCCGCTTCGTGTAACGCTCATCATTGCAGCCGCATCGCTCGCGGCCGGTCTTGCATGGTCACCGCTCTTTTCGAGCGACGTGTACGCCTACGCCGCCTACGGATCGCTCGCGCTGCACGGCGTGAACCCGTACGCGCACGCGGTGCTTCCCGGCGACCCGTACGCCGCCGCGGCGCAATGGCAGTGGACGCACGCGCTACCGCTCTGCGTCTACGGCGAAGCATTCGTTGCAATCGCAAGCGCTCTCGTGTCGCTCACGAAAGCGCTTGGCGTCGCCGCAACGCTCGACGCTTTTCGTGTGCTTTCGTGCGCGGCGTTCATGCTCTGCGCGTATCTGCTTGCAAACGCCGGCCACGCGCAAGACGGCGAACGCGGGCGGCGCGCGGCGCTCTTTTTCGCCCTCAACCCGGTCGCGCTCTGGTCGGCGGCCGAGGGACATAACGATACGCTGATGCTCGCGGTCGTACTCGGCGGTTTCGTGTTGATGCGCGCGCAGCCCGTCATCGGCACGGCGCTGTCGGTCGCTGCGGGCACAATCAAATTGCCCGGACTCGTCCCCGGTGCGGTTTTCGCAGCGCTGCAATGGCGCGCGCGCACCTGGCAGCCGATCCTCGGCGCGGTCGCCGGATCGATCGTCGTCGCGCTTGCATCGCTCCCGATGGTCTACGCCTTCACCGCGCGTTCCTCGCAGCACAGCTATCACGCCTTTGCATCGGTGCAATCGCTGCATCCGCTGGTCGCGATGGCGCTTGCCCTTTGGCTCGCGCTCGGCATTCGGCGCGCGGCGACGCCCATCGACCGTTTCTGCTTGCTGGCGCTCATCGCGTGGCTCGCCATTCCGAATCCGTATCCGTGGTACACGTTGTGGGTGCTTCCGCTCGCGGCCTGGGCAACCGATCGGCGCATCGCGCTTGCGTCGCTCTGCGTTACGGCGACCTCGGTGCTTCGCTATATCCCCGACGCAGTCGGGACGCCCGGCGCGCTTGCTACGGCCGCGCTCGGCCTCGCCGCCCTGTGCGGTTATGCGCCGCTGCTGCGGCGTGCTATAATCAGCGCTTTGTGAACGACGACACCATTCTCGAGATTCTTACCGGCCGAAGCCGGCCGTTGCGCGAGCTCATCGATGCTCTGCGCCGCGGCCGCTGCACGGCCGCCGTCCACGAAACGATCGCGGCTGCGCGACCGGCGCTTCTTGCTGCCGTCTATCGCTCGCTTGGGTCGTCGATGCTGGTTGCCGTGCCGACGACCGACGTCGCGGAACGCGCCTTCGCCGATCTGCTGTACTATCTCGGCGAAGAGGAGCCAAACGAAGTCGCCCTGCTTCGCTCGCGCGACGAATCGATCGGCGCGATCGAAAGCCCGTCCGAACGCAGCGCGCGCATGGCGCTGCTCGACGACGTTACCAGCGGAAAGCGCCGCATCATTCTCGCCCCGATGGTCGCGTTGCGCCAATATCTGATGCCCAAGCGCATCTTTGCCGAGTTGCGCTTCACGCTTTCCGTCGGTGAAGACGCCGGCTGGGATGCAACGCTCGAACGGTTGTATCATCTCGGCTACGTACGCACCGACGTCGTGAGCGCCGTCGGCGAATACGCGGTACGTGGCGGTATTTTGGACGTCTTTGCCGCCACCGCAGATCGCCCCACGCGCATCGAGTTTTTCGGCGATACGGTCGAAAGCATGCGGCCGTTCGATCTCGCGACGCAATTGAGCGAAGGATCGCTCGAGGAACTGCGCATCGTTCCCTGGAGCGAGATTCCCCGCGAAGACGCCTACCGCGAACGGATTCTTGCAAATGTCGCCCTTCGACAAGCTCAGGGTGACATGGAGCAGCGGGCCCGACAGGCGATGAGCACGTTCATCGAGACCGGGAACGACGTGCCGGCGTCGTGGCTGCCGCTGGCGTACGACGATCGCGCGACGCTCTTGGATTACTTGGGCGACGACACGCTGATCGTGCTCGACGAACCGTCGATGCTCGCGACCGTCGAACACGCGCTCGAAGAGGAGCGCTCGCGCGAGCAGCACGTGCTGATGGCGGGCGTCGAATCGGGCGAATTTTCGGTCAGCGATTCCGAAGTGGACGAAGCGCTGCTGGCCGACGTCGCGTTGCCGCACCCGCGCTTGAGCGAGATGGCGCCCGCCTTCGCGCGCCGCTCCACGATCGTCTTTCCGGGCGCCATCGAAAGCAGCGAATCGCTCGCCTTCGTGCCTTCGGTCAATTACACGTACGTGATCGAATGCCGGCCGGTCGAACATTTCAACCGCCAAATCGAGCTGTTCAACAAAGCGATGCGCGAATGGATCGACGCGCACGAATCGATCTTTATCGTATCGAGCGGCGTGTCGCGCATTCACGATCTGCTGCGCGCCGCCGCCCTTCGACAGGCTCAGGGTGACACTGGCGGCGTGACCGTCACGCAAGGGTCGATCGAAAACGGCTTTGCGCTGCCCGATATGCGCGTACGCGTGTTGGGCGACCGCGAAATCTTCGGGCAGCCGCCCAAACGCGTGAAGCTGCGCGCGGTGAAGGAAGGCGTGCCCGTCACGCTCGCCGATCTCAAAGTCGGCGACTATGTCGTGCACGCGGTGCATGGCATCGGGCAATATCTCGGCCTGCGTACCGAAACGATTTTGGGCGCGACGCAAGATTATCTGGATCTGCACTACGCCGGCACCGACCGGATGCTCGTGCCCGTGACACAGATGCATCAGGTGACGAAGTATTCCGCAGCCGAAGGCGCGGTGCCGCGCCTTTCGAAAATGGGCGGCGCCGATTGGGCGCGCACCAAAACGCGCGTTTCCGAATCGCTCGCAAAGATCGCCGACGGCCTCGTGCAGTTGTATGCCGAACGCGAACTCGCGCGCGGCCACGCCTTTGGCGCCGACACCACCTGGCAGACCGAAATGGAAGAGGCGTTTCCGTACGAACCGACGCCCGATCAGGCCAAAGCGATCGATGCCGTCAAAGACGACATGGAACGCGAACGGCCGATGGACCGGCTGGTCTGCGGTGACGTGGGTTACGGCAAAACCGAAGTGGCGATGCGCGCCGCCTTTAAGGCGGTCGCGGACAAGAAGCAAGTCGCCGTGCTCGTGCCGACGACACTGCTGGCCGATCAACACTACCGCAACTTCAGTTCGCGCTTCGCCGGCTTTCCGATGCGCATCGAAGAGGTTTCGCGTTTTAAAACCAAAGGCGAAGCGCGTTCAATTCTGGGCGACCTCGCGCAAGGCAAGGTCGACATCATCATCGGCACGCACCGTCTGCTGCAGAAGGACGTCGCGTTTTCGGACCTCGGCTTGATCATCGTCGACGAAGAGCAGCGCTTCGGCGTCATGCACAAAGAGCGTTTGAAGGAATACAAGGCGTCGGTCGACGTGCTCACCCTCTCCGCAACGCCGATTCCGCGCACGCTGCACATGTCGCTGATGGGCGTACGCGATCTCTCGCTGATTCAAACCGCGCCGAAGAACCGCATGTCCGTCAAGACCGTCGTCGTGCCGACGAGCGATGCGATCGTGCAGCGAGCGATCACGGCCGAACTCGACCGCGGCGGCCAGGTCTATTATTTACACAACCGCGTCGAATCGATATATGCGGTCAAAAACGCGTTGCAGAAGTTAGTTCCACGCGCGCGCATCGCGGTGGGCCACGGCCAGATGCACGAAAACGAACTCGAACCCGTGATGCAGTCGTTCATCGAGGGCGACACCGACGTGCTCGTGGCGACGACGATCATCGAAAACGGCATCGACATTCCCAACGTCAACACGATGGTCGTGAACGATGCGGACAAGTTCGGGCTCGCGCAGCTCTATCAATTGCGCGGACGCGTCGGCCGGTCGAACCATCAAGCGTATTGCTATCTGCTCTACCAGGGGCACAAAGCGCTGAGCGAAGATGCGAAAGCGCGATTGGAGGCGATTCGCGAATTCACGCATCTTGGATCGGGATTGCAGATCGCCATGCGCGATTTGGAAATTCGCGGCGCCGGCAATCTGCTGGGCGCGGCGCAGTCCGGCTTCATCGGTTCGGTCGGCTTCGATACGTACTGCCAACTGCTCGCCGATGCCATTGCGGAGCGGCGCGGCATCGCGTCGTCGCTGGAAGACCAGCGCGAAGCGGTGATCGACGTCAAGATTAGCGCCTTCATCCCGAACGACTACATCCCGCAGGTTTCGCAGAAGATCGCCGTCTACCAGCAGCTCGCCAAGGCGCGCACCGAAGCGCAGGTCGAGGAGATCGCGGCGGGCGTCCGCGACCGTTTCGGCGCCTTCCCGGTTCCGCTGTACCGCCTGATCGAGCTCACGAAGCTGCGCACCATCGCCCTGCACAAGCACGTCACGCGGGTCGTGGTGGACGAAAAGCGCCTGACCCTTGGGGTCGGGTCGGCCTTCTCGCTGGATCCGGCGGCCATTCCGCAATTCCAATCGCTCACGAAGAACCGCTTCCGCTTCGCCGAGGGCAAGATCGTGGTCGATCTCCCGCCCCTGCAAAAGGGCCAGAGCGCCGAGGAAATCTGGATGCCTCTGCTACGAAAACTCCTCGTGGCCATGTAGGGGTCTCCGAAAGGACGGACGAACCTGCCCGACCTGCGGAGCCTCCCGGGCTCCGCTTGTTACGAACTGCCCAAGCTGGAGAAACCATGCCGAAAGCCGACCGCCTCGTTGCGGGCCTAGCCACTGCCTTGCTTGCCGCTTCCCTCGTAGGATGCAGCGGCGGAGGCGGCGCCGTCGTCACCGTGAACGGAACGGCGATTACCAAAGCGCAACTCGATAAAGAATTGGAGAGCAGCCCGGCGGCGCTCGGCACGCTGCAAACGATGGTTCGCAGCACGCTCCTCGATCAGTATGCGCAACGTCACCACATCACCGTGACCGACGCCGACATCCAGAAAAAAGAAGACCAGATCCGGTCGAACCTTGGCATCACGAGCCAAGATCAGTGGGACATGATGCTCAAGAGCCGCGGGCTGAGCGAAAAGAGCGTTCGCAAGGCGCTTCGCGATCAGATCATCATCGATGACGCCGTCGGTAAAGACATCAAGGTTTCCGACGCGCAGATCAAGTCGTACTT
Source organism: Vulcanimicrobiota bacterium (assembly GCA_027459645.1). Classification (GTDB taxonomy): domain Bacteria; phylum Vulcanimicrobiota; class Vulcanimicrobiia; order Vulcanimicrobiales; family Vulcanimicrobiaceae; genus JAMXLG01. The sequence goes on along the minus strand of DAIDHQ010000036.1, from coordinate 3,325 downwards.
CGATAAGAACCATGCGGCGTTCGACAAGCCCGAACAGGTGCGCGTGCGCCACATCCTCGTCGCCGATCTGCCGACCGCGCAGAAGATCGAAGCGGATCTAAAGGCCGGACAACACTTCTCGGCGCTCGCCAAGCAATATTCGATCGATCCGGGCAGCAAAGAAAAAGGCGGCGAACTCGGCTGGGTCCGCCACGGCCAAATGGTGCCGACGTTCGACCACGCAGCGTTCACGCAGCCGGTCGGCAAGATCGGACCGCCGGTGAAGTCGCCGTTCGGTTACCACATCATTCAAGTCGAAGCGAAGCAGCCGGCCGTGAAGGCGACGCTCGCCAACACGCACGACCAAATCGCCGAAACGCTCAAGCAGCAGCAAGAGGCGCCGCTGATGCAGCCGTTCCTCCAAGATCTGCAGACCAAGGCGAACATCCAGGTGAACGATCCGCGCTTCCAGGGCGCGTTCCCGACGCCGGTTCCGACCGCATCGGCAGCCCCGGCCGCGACCGCAGCCGCTCCGGCCGCAAGCTCGTCACCAAAATAAGCGTGTCATCCTGAGCGGCGCGGCCATGGGCCGCGCAGTCGAAGGACGCAACTCGCGGGGTCCCCAAGTGGGGACCCTTCGTTTTTTTCCGAAGGAACGCGACGTGCTCGTGCGCATCGTGGGGTTGGGCCCCGGTGACCCCGCCTATTTGACCGTCGGAAGCCTGGACGTGCTGCGCCGTTCGCAGCGCGCCATCGCGTTGCTTGCGCCGCCCGATCTGCAGAAGGCGCTTGCTGACGCAGGCATCGAGGTTCTGCGCGACGTGGTGCCCGATGCGGCACTGCTCGTGCGCGGCAGTACCGAAGCGATCGAACACCTCGTCGCGCACATCGGCGAAGCGTCGTTCGACGGCCTCGCGATCGGCGTGCTCGGCAATCCGCTCTCCGATTTTCCCGGCCTGCCGCCGCTCTTGCGCGCGCTCGAAGCGCACGGTCATCGCACCGAAATTACGCCGGGCATGGCGCGCGCAACGCTCGCCGCCTCCATGACGATGCCGCTGGTTCCGTTGCCACCGCAATCACAGCACTATAGCTTCGACGATCTGATCGAAATCATGGCTCGGCTGCGCGCGGGCTGCCCGTGGGATCGCGAGCAAACGCACCGCACGCTCGTACCGTACCTGATCGAAGAGACCTACGAAGTCGTCGAAGCGATCGAAGCCGACGACCTGGATGCGCTCTGCGAAGAGCTCGGCGACTTGCTGCTGCAGATCGTCTTCCATTCGCAACTTGGCTCCGAGGTCGGCAAATTCACCGTTGCCGACGTCGTCGACGCGCTCTCCAACAAAATGGTGCGCCGTCACCCGCACGTCTTCGGCGATGCCGTGATCGAAGATGTCGACAGTCAATGGCGCAGCTGGGAAGCGCTGAAGTCCAAAGAAAAGACGGGGCTGAAACGCAAGAGCCGTTTGGAGGGGATTCCCAAGCATCTCGGCGCCCTGCAACGCGGCCAGCGCATGCAAGAGAAAGCATCACGCGTCGGGTTCGACTGGCGCGATGTGAGCGGTGTGCTCGACAAGCTGCACGAAGAGCTGACCGAACTGGCCGAAGCGCGCCGCGAAAAGCAAGACGATCCGCACGTGCGCGAAGAGCTGGGCGACGTACTCTTCACGATCGTCAATCTCGCCCGCGCGCTCGGCATCGATGCGGAAACCGCGATGCGCGAAGCGAACGAAAAATTCTACCGGCGCTTCTCGTTTATGGAAGAGCGCGCGGCAGCCGACGGCAAGAGCCTTTCCGATCTCTCACTGAACGAACTCGAGGAATTGTGGCAACTCGCGAAGACGCAAGCAGCATAAGCAGCCTCATCCGCCTACGCATGAGCGCGCACGACGCGCATTACGGCGGCAACCTGGTCGACGGCGCGCGAATGCTCGCGCTCTTCGGCGACGTCGCGACCGAGCTGCTGATCCGCCTGGACGGTGACGAGGGGCTCTTCGTCGCCTACGACAAGGTCGAATTTCTCGCACCGGTCTACGCGGGCGACTACATCGAAGCCGAAGGCCACATCGCCCGCGTCGGCAACACCTCGCGCGCCATGACCTTCGAGGCGCGCAAGGTCATCGCCGTGCGCAGCGACGTGAACGACAGTGCGGCAGATTTTCTGAGCGAACCGGTCGTCGTGTGCCGCGCCAGCGGCACGTGCGTTACGCCGTCGGAGAAAAAACGGCGCTAGAGCTTCGCCAGTGTCATCCTGAGCTTGTCGTGTCATCCTGAGCTTGTCGAAGGATGACACTCGAGAACAGCGGCGCATTTTGATCGAAAATGCCCGTGATGTACCCGCAACACTGCTGTAACACGCGAGTGCCAGCGTTATGGGATGCCTCCGTCACTTCGCAGGATACGCCAACGATTACGCAGCGAGGGTTGGACCCTTCGACGCCAGCGAGGGTCGCACGAGCAATGGAAGCACGATGGGCGGCCTGATATAATCACTCTAGCCGGACGCGATGCTGAGGTTCCAAAGATCGGGCTTTGGCTGGAAATCCGTCGAAAGGCGGGATGGGAATGAAATACGCATACATTGTTGGCAAGACGGAGACGGGCTATAGCGCTTGGGTTCCCGATCTACCAGTCTGCGGCGTGACCGGCCGCACACTCGAGGAAGTGCGCCGGCTCATCAAAGAGGCAATCCCATTTCACATCGAAGGATTGCGCCTCGAGGGACAGGATGTTCCCGAACCCACCGGCATCGTCGAATACTACGACGCATCGTAAGCACGTTGGCGTCAGCGCGGAAGGCCGCATGGCAATTAAATACGCGTATATTATTGAGCGAACAGGCGACGGGGGCTGGGGCGCATGGGTTCCCGATCTTCCAGGATACGCTTGCACCGGAACGTCGATCCAAGAAGTGCGCCAGCTCGTAGCCGAAGGCGTGCCATTTCACATCGAGGGGCTGCGCTTAGAAGGGCTGCCCGTACCGACGCCGGGAGAACGCATTCTCGAATTCATCGACGTTTCATAATCGCGAAAACGGCTTTCGCGTCGACCGTGTCATGCTTCGACAAGCTCAGCATGACAAGAGGGGTGTGCGGCATTTCGTGTCATCCTGAGCGAAGCGAGCGAAGCTCGCGCAGACGAAGGACCGTTACGCGTAAAACGCTCGATGCGATCCTTCGACTTCGCCGTTGCGCTTCTCGCAACGGCTCCGCTCAGATACTGTGTTAGAAGTCAAGCCGCGTGCCCTGGATTAAAGCGCGATCCGGTCTTGCCAACAATGAACGCCAGGACCAGGAGCTTCCGCATGATGGCGGTGACGATCACCTTTGGCCGCTTGCCGGCGGCC
>DAIDHQ010000035.1 GCA_027459645.1 Vulcanimicrobiota bacterium | reverse complement strand
GGCCGCCGGCAAGCGGCCAAAGGTGATCGTCACCGCCATCATGCGGAAGCTCCTGGTCCTGGCGTTCATTGTTGGCAAGACCGGATCGCGCTTTAATCCAGGGCACGCGGCTTGACTTCTAACACAGTATCTGAGCGGAGCGCAGCGGAGTCGAAGGATCGCCGCGAACTAAGTGCTCGTAGCGGTCCTTCGTCTTCGCACCGCTGCGCGGTGCTCCGCTCAGGATGACACAACAACCGGCCCGGTCGCGCGCTAATCTCTAGCGAAGCGGAGCGCTTGTGTCACATTACGGCAGGTTTGGATCGCCTACGGCTTTCGCGACGGCGCGATAGACGTTGAGGCGGCCGCAGCCCTGATGCGGATCGCCGATGTTGTCGGCGGTCGAGCAGAGGAGGTTCTTCATCGCCGTGGGGCTCTGGTACGCAGAGTTCACCGAAAGCACGAGCGCGGCTGCGCCGGCAATGTGCGGCGTCGCCATCGATGTCCCAGCGATCCAGATGCGGCAGAGATTTACCTCACCGAACGGATCTACCGAACAGTCACCGGCATCGGTGGGATCCCACGGGGTCGAGGTCCACAAGTTTTCGACCCAGTGCAGATTATCGGCGTCATTTGAAACCGGATCGCCGCCCGGTGCGACCAATCCCCAGGAGCCGCTGCCATAGTTCGAATAGCTCGCGACGTATTCAGTGTTGGCTCCCGTGTATCCCGAACCGTTCGGCTGGCCGTCGTTATAGGCGCTGGCGCCCGCCGCGATCACACCCGAATCGCATCCGGGCGGATCGACCGTTGACGACGAGCTATTCCCGGAGGCCGCCACGACGATCACGTTGTGGGCGATAGCGTTTTGAATGGCCGCACCTTCGGTCGAATCCGGATCGACGCCGTTGCTGCACGTACTTCCATCCGCACCCAGGCTCAAGTTGATGACGTTCGCTCCGTTTGCGACCGCATCGTTGATGGCGCTCGCAACGTCGAGCGAGGTCGTCGCGCACTGAGGATCCGTGGTGTTGGGGTTCGAGCAATTGCTATCGGGCGTCGGGAAGACGCGATAAAGCATCAGCGACACGTTCCCGGCCGCACCCACAAAACCGTACCGGTCGTTGGCGGCAGCGGCGGCAATGCCGGTGACGTCCGTTCCGTGGCCGTCTGGATCCGTCACATAGGTTCCGACGCTCTGCGACGTTCCGGCCGCGTTCGTGATGAAGCACTGCGTGCGCACGACATTGGCATCGGCGATGTCCTGTTGCGTGACGTCTTCGCCCGTGTCAATGATCGCGAGCCGCACGCTGGTCGATCCCAGCGCACCCGAATTTACGATACCGCTGCCGTTGTTCGCTTGCGAATAGGCAAACGCGTTCTCCAAACCGATCGCGTGCATGTCCCATTGGCCAACCGTGCTCGCCGTCTGATAGAGCGGCGGCGTCGAACCGGGCACGCCGTCGAAGTACGGATCGTTCGTCAAATATGGATGCGACACGCGCTGCGGATACAAGCGGTGAACGGTCGTTACGCGCAAGACGCCCGGCATCGACCGCAGCGACGCTTCCACCGTTGAAAGCTGCGCCGCATCTGCATGGACGACGCGAACCTTTTGCCCGAGCGCATCGAAGGTTAGTTTGCCGACCGTCGAAACGCCGAGCGAGGCGAATTTTCCGTCGATCGTCTGACCGACGTGCTGCGTGGAGTTATACGTAACGGCGAGCAGATTCGGAACTTCTGCGCCGCCGTACGTGCGCACCATGCGCCGCGCAGCTTGAGTTCCGGCCTGCGAAGAACGCGCAACCGAAAACGACGTAGCGGACGACGGACAAGTAAATGCGCTCCCGCCGGGTGACGGAGGCGCCGTCGGCAAGGGAGACGTCCCGCCCGACCCGCCGCCACCGCAGGCTGCAAGCGCAGCGGATAGCGAGAGAGCAACGACCGTTGTGATTGGACCGCGACGATGCATGCGTGTGACGCCTCCCTGGGTCTGGAAGTTCCTACCCAGGGAACGTCACTTTATCGAAGGGCGTTCCACAAGAGACCAAGCGCCATCATCGTTGCGCGCCGCTGCACGGAATCTCGATCGCCCGGGAACGTTATCGAACGAGCAAGCGTTCTCTCGGGAGAATCGATCGCGAACCACACGAGGCCGACCGGCTTGGTTTCACTTCCGCCGGTCGGCCCGGCGATGCCCGTCGTCGCGATGCCGATGTCGGCGTGCAATCGCGCCCGCGCGCCCGCAGCCATCGCGCGCGCCGTCTCTTCACTGACGGCACCTGCCGAGGCCAGCGTCGTTTCGGAAACGCCGAGGACGGCCGTTTTAACCGCATTATCGTACGCGACCACACCCCCGCGGAACGCTTGCGAGGCACCCGCAATGCGCGTCAACGCGGCAGCGATGCGACCGCCCGTACACGACTCGGCCGTCGCAAGCGTCAGCCCGCGCGCGACGAGCGCATCGAGAACCGTCGACTCGATGCTCGCATCATCGGCTCCAAAGACAAAGCCGTCCAAGCGCTCGCGCACGAGGCGTTCGATCGGAGCGATCATCGCTTCCGCCGATTCGCGCGACCCCGTCTTCGCCATGATTTTGACGTCGCAAAGACCTTCGTGCGCGAGCACCGCGATCTTCGGATTCTCTCCCGCTCGAAACAGATCGTCGATGCGGTGGTCGATCTCCGACTCACCGATGTTGATGGTATGCAAGACCCGCCTATAAATCGCGTCCTGTACGCCGTAGCGTTGCCGCAAGAGCGGGATGACCAGCTCGGTGAGCATCGGCTTCATCTCGCGAGGGACGCCGGGCATGCACGCGATGAATTTCGTGCGATCGGCGTTAAAGGCGACAAAGCCGGGAGCGGTGCCCCGCGGATTTTCCAGCACGTAACTTCCGCGGGGCACGAACGCTTGCTTGCGATTATTCTCGCGCATCTCCCGCCCGAATTTTGCAAAGATTTCGCGCATTTGGGCGAGGGAAGGTTCGTGCAATTCGACGTCGACGCCGAGCGCGTCGCACACCGCTTCCTTCGTCAGATCGTCGACCGTCGGCCCCAGGCCTCCGGTTGTAATGATTCCGTCAACGCGTTCGAGCGCCAACCGCATCGTGGCCGCGATGCGAGCGCGGTTGTCGCCGACCTGATGCGTTCCGAGCACGTCGATACCGCCGGCCGCGAGTTGCGAGGCGACAAAGACGGTGTTGGAGTCGGTCAATTGACCGAGCAGCAGTTCCGTCCCGACCGCGATCAGTTCGACCGCAAGCATCAGTAGTCGACCGGGCGCAGATAAAATTCGTTGATCGCGGTATTCGTCAGCATCGCCGTGGTGGGAAGATGGCGCTTCCAGTGCGTCGAGTCGACGCGCCGCCGCACGAGCGCGACGTCGGCGGCTGCGAACCCGCGCTCTTCGAGCTGGCCGTCGGTGTAGCCCAGCAGCATCTGCGCGAGTATCGCGTCGGCCGCCGCATACGTGATTCCCAGATCGCCTTCGTCGGTTTGATTCGCCTCGAGATCGGCGCTCGGCGCCTTTTCAACCAGCGGCGAGGGAACGCCGAGATGGCGCGCGAGCTCCCACACCTGCGTTTTAAAGAGGTCGCCCAGCGGATTGACCGGCGGCGTGTCGTCGGCATGCCACGTGAAATAGCCCAGCAGCCGTTCCGTCTTATTTCCGGTGCCGATGGGAAGCGCGTCGAGCTTCGCCGACTGATCGAAAAGCACGAGCATGCGCGTGCGCGCCATCACGTTTCCGCGCCGGCGCGCGTCGGCGTCCGGTTCGAACTGCAGGTAGCCGTCGACCGCGCCGGTGATTTCGATCGTCCGCGCGTGGATGCCCAGGTCGTCGATCACGAGCTGCGCGTCGTCCAGGCTCGCGCGGCTCGACGTGCGATAGGGCAGGCGAAAGGCATACACGTTGTCGGCCCCCAGCGCCCGCGCGCACAGGTACGCGGTAACGGCCGAATCGACGCCGCCGGAGAGCCCGACGACCGCGCGACGGATGCCGCGGCGCGCGATCAATTCATCTTGTAGAAAGGCGACGAGCCAGCGCGTTGCCAGTTCGGCATCGATCGACGGCGGCCGCGTCGAGTGCGCGATGCTGGCGACGGCTTCGGGAAACGCGCTCACGAGCGTCCTTTTGGTAGCGGAAGCTCGTCGTCCAGCAACAGGTCCGGTAAGACCGCGGCCAGATCGCCGAGCAGCGGCAGCGACGCACGCGCAAGATCGGCTTCGCGCGGGTCGATGAATCCGCGCACGATGCACGCGCCGATCGCCGGCGCGCTTACCTGGATGCGGCCCCAAGGGTCGATGATGCACGAACTGCCCGTCATGCCCTTTCCACCCTCGAAGCCCGCCAAGCCGGCATAGATCACGTACAGACCGTGCTCCATCGCGATGCCGCGAAGTAACTCGCGCCAGCGCACGATCGAGGTGAGCTCGCCGTCGCCTTCGATGCCGCGTCCCGGTGCGGCCGACGGAACGAAGATCACGCGTGCGCCCTTGACCGCCGCGATCGTCGAGGTGATCGCGTGCCACGCGTCCTCGCAGATCAGCATCGCCCCGCGTCCGAACGCCGTATCGAATACCGACAGGCGCCGCCCGCGCGAATGGAAGCGTTCTTCGTCGAAGACGCCGTAGGTCGGCAAAAACATCTTACGGTGCACGTGAACGATTTCGTGCGCGTCGCCGCGCACCCGCAGATACATCGCGCTGTTGTAGTACGTTCCGGCGTCGTTTTCGTAAAAGCCGCAGCAGAGTTCGACCGGAGCATCGCCGGCAGCCGAGCGCCACGCCGATGCGAGGTCCGATGCAAATCGCTGCGCGGGAAGCGCAAGATCGTACACGGCGCCTTCCAGAAAATATCCCGTCATCGCCGCTTCGGGCAGCAGCACGGCATTGGGTTTGGCTTCGCCTTGCGCAAGCTGCGCGAACGCGCGCGACGCTTCCTCGAGGTTACGCGCGTATTGCCCCTTGAGGGGCTTCATCTGCACGATCGCGACGTTCGCGACCGGCGTCGCCGCTGCGAGGCTAGTGGGTGCTTCCACTGGTGGCGACTTCCATCATCTGATCGACCGGCTCCTTGACGCCGATCTTCGCGGCGCATTCTTCCGCCGGGTACGTCCAGATCTCCGCAAGCGTAGGATGGAGATGCGGAATGCGCATGAACTGTTCGACCGTCGAGCGGAAGTTCATGGCGACGATCACTTCGTGAATCAATTCCGAGGCTTGCGGGCCGATCACCGCGGCGCCCAGTATCTCGCCGGTGACCGGGTCGGCCATCATCTTGACGAAGCCCGTGGTCTTGTTCAGGCACATCGCCTTGCCGTGCTCGGCAAAATCGTAGCGGCCGGACACGTACGCGATGCCGTCGTGACGCAAACGCTTTTCGGTCGCCCCGACGACGGCGACCTGCGGATCGCTGAAGACCGTGTGCGCCGCGAAGATGCGGTAGTCGGCTTCTTCGTTGCTTCCGGTGATCGCGTTGCGCGCCGCGATCTCTCCCTGGTAGATGGCAATATGCACGAGCAGATACTCGCCGGTCACGTCCCCAACCGCGAAAATATCCGGATTGCTCGTGCGTAGCGACGGATCGACGTCGATGCCGCTGACGGTATGGTGATTGACGCCCGCGACGTCGAGACCCAAGCCGTCCACGTTGGGCACGCGCCCGAGCGCATAAAAGATTTCGTCGGCGGCAAATTCGCGTTCTTCACCATTGACACTCACCACGACGACCTTCTGCGAACCGCGGCGCTCCACGCGCCGGAGCGTCGCATGGGTGACGACGTCGATCCCTTCGCTACGGTAGGCGGCGGTTAGAACGTCACCGACGTCGTCGTCGCTGTCCGTCAGCAGATGTCCGCTGCGAATGATCATCGTCGTACGCGCGCCCATGCGTGAAAGGAACTGACCGAGTTCGCACGCGGTGTACCCGCCGCCGAGCACGATCGCGCTCTTCGGAATCGATTCGAGTTCGAGGACGGCGTCGCTGTCGACGTACCCCGCCTCGGCCAGACCCGGGACGGCCGGCGGAGCGATGGAACTTCCGGTCGCGATGATGAACTTGCGCGAGCGCAGCGTCACACCGTCACCGACGGCGACTTCCGTGCGCGAAACGAAGCGGGCGCGTCCCATAAAAACCGGAAACGTTTCGATTCCCGAGACGCGGTAGTCGGCGAAATCCTTCACCAGCACGCGCTTGCGCGCGGCGATGAAGGGCATGTCGATCGATGGTTCCGCGGCCACGCGGACGCCGAGTTCGCTTGCCGAGCGCACCTCGTGCGCGGCGTCGCTCGAGGCAAGCAGTGCTTTGCTCGGCATGCAGCCGCGCAGGATGCACAGACCGCCGAGCGGCCCTTCGTCGACGAGCGCGACGCGCGCGCCTAAGTCTCTTGCGGTGCGAGCGGCAGCGTAGCCGCCCGATCCCGCGCCGATGATGACGAGATCGAACTCGTGCGTTTCCAAAATTACCGTCCTGCGGGCCGCGCTCCCAACCGGTGAACCGATTCAATGAACCGGACGGTACCGCCCGCATGCACTAGAATCGAATGCGTGCGCGCATGGTTGCCGAAGAACCGGACGCCCCGCATCAAATCGCCATCCGTAATGCCCGTGGCGCAGAAGAGCACGTTGTCGCTCTTCACCAAATCGTCGAGCGTGAGAACGCGGTCGAGGTCGCCGAAACCCATCGCGATCGCTCGGTCTGCTTCTTCTTTGCTGCGCGGTTGGAGACGCCCCATGAAGTTGCCGCCCAGACACTTAATGGCGGCGGCGGCGAGCACGCCTTCCGGTGCTCCTCCGGTACCCATCGCCACGTGAATGCCGGTCGAATCGATCGTGGTCGCGATGCAGGCGTCCACGTCGCCGTCGGAGATCAGCTTGATGCGCGCACCCGCCTCGCGCACTTGCGCGATCAGTTCCGCATGGCGCGGCCGGTCGAGGATGACGACGCAGATGTCGCCCAGCGGTTTCTCGAGCGCGTTCGCGACCGCTTCGAGATTCTCGCGAACCGGCGCGTCGATGTGCACGTAGGGTGCCGCCTTCGGGCCGACCGCGAGCTTCTTCATATAAGAGTCCGGCGCGTGCAGTAAGCCGCCGCGCTCGGCAATCGCCATGACGGCGATCGAATTGGGCAGGCCGTTGGCCACGAGGTTCGTCCCTTCGACGGGATCGACCGCGATATCGATCGGCGTGCCGCCGCGGCCGAGCTCCTCGCCGATGAAGAGCATCGGCGCCTCGTCGCGTTCGCCTTCGCCGATGACGATGCGGCCCGCGATCGCCATGTCACCCAGCGCCGAGCGCATCTTTTCGACCGCGGCACCGTCGGCGGCATCGCGTTCGCCGCGCCCCATCCATCGCGATGCGGCGAGCGCCGCTACTTCGGTTACCTTTACGAAGTCTAAGGAGTTGACCATCACCCCGCCTCTACAAGGGAAGCGGCTTCATTCCTGTTTCAGCAGCGAATCGACGCCTCCGCAAATCGAAGCGAGGGCGATCCGCAGTTCGGGGCAGCGGCACCACCGCCGGGCCACCGCGTCCAATCGAAGGACACACCTCAGCGAAAATTAATCGGCCATGAGTTCCACAAGTAGCGCCGCCGCGGGTGGCTTCCCCGTCGAAATCGTGGTTTCGCAAGCTAGCTCATTTCGCGCGGATGTCATTAAAGTTGGTCACCTCGAGTATTCAAAGCTGCCGAGCTTTGATGTCTAAGACGCTGGAGCTGAAATTGCAAAACAGAGGCAGCGCGAGAGGAGCGCGCCCAGTTCAGATGGCGTTCGCACATCATCGTAATGCTGCTGATGGGTAGAGCCGTCTCGCTCAATTGTACCAAATTCGGCCTCACCGGACTCCCAGACCAATAAATCAGCCTCTTGCATGTCTCGCCGAAAATTAAGAGCGCAAGATGGCTTCGGTCGATCGGCAGGCGATCGCTCAAAGTGACAGACCACGCCAGCAGCCCTAAAGAAAGGCTGAGTCGAAAACCACCAAGCTTCTAAAAACTCCATGAGAGTCACGGTGATCCTCCTCCAATCACACAAACTATGCAGGTTGCCGGCGGCATCGACGTAGGCGCTGGGCCATAAAGCCGCGTGGTAACATTCGGCCCGGGAATAACCGACCATTCGGGTTTACCGGCTGAGAATAGGGCATCAGTCGGAACATTGAATTCGGCATATATAGAGCCGGGCGCAGCGCCTTTGTACGCTGCGGGATTTGCTGGATTGACTACGTAAGTGCGCCCGCCCCCTCCTTCCTGGACTAATCCGCTGTCGGACATCGCATCAAACTCACCTGGGCTCATCCAACGGCCAACCCGCGTCACGCCACTGCCAACCGCCTCGCTTGTTCCTTCTGTAGCGCTTGCCAGGCGGCTAACAGCAAGCCCTTCGCCTCCAAGCCCGAACATTCCGAACGAAAGAAATACCTGGAAAATGCCGATTTGCTTGTTTTGAACCGCTATGCTTCTGGCAATCGAGAGCGACGTGGTTGTGTGCGCGATTTCACGCGGTTCAGTACATCCGCCTTGCTCTTGCTGAGCTTCGGAAGTGCATTGCGGAAGGCTTCCAGATCCATCGTCCTGCGATTGCGTGCCATTGGACCCATTTGAACCGTTGCTTTCGGGTGCATAGCCCGTCGGATCGAAATTTGCGATCGGATTGTTTGCATTCCAAGTATAACTGCTGTCGAAACCATCGGGACTTGTCCATGTTCCTGCGGTTGGATCGTAGGTGCGAACGCCTTGGATCGTGTTGAAGCCATCCGTGAAGCCGTCGGGGCGATAATCTGCAAGCAGTCCACCCTGACCGATTCCAACGTTGGCAGCAGCAGCTATTGTGACGCCGGTTGTAGCGTCTCTCGGTCCGGATGACCACACGAAACTCGTAGGCGGTGTGAAGCTCCCCGTAACCGTGCACGGGCTTGCATTTCCGAAGAGCGTCGAATTCGATGCGCGTAGATTCGACGACGCGCCCGTGGCATTGTGGCATGCCATGATGCCGCCACCCGGTCCGCGATCCCAGAATGTCAATCCGCTATAGCCCGGATCGAGCGGCGTGATGTCGCCCTCGGACCCGACTTTGATGTCGTCAACGGCGCCGCCTGAATTACTCGTAAAGACGAGTTGATTGCCGTCCCAGTGCAGCGTTTCGTACTGCGATGCGGGAACCGCCGGCGCGCTCACTTGCGTACGCGAGTTCGTGATCGACGCCGTGCCGATGCGAATGGGATGTCCACCAAGCCCCCACACATAGCTCGCCGACGCCGCCATGTAGGTGTTGTAACCAAGCCGGTCGGTATAATACGTACCGTTTACCGTCGAGTTGATCGTGTGATTTTCAGCGTCATAGCTTCGGTCGAGCGATGAGCTCCATGTCGCGTTCGCGCCACTCTTGAGCGTGCCGCTGCCCGACGATCCTTCCGAAATCATGCGTCCGACCGCATCGTATTCAAAGGCTTGATTCGAAATCGAGTCGGGATTCACACCGCTCGGATCCGGCGCGTCTGTGGAGTTGGTAATCATCGCACCCATGCGATCGTCCCAACTCGCGGAGCCCGTGCCGCTGTATGCGTACGACAATCCGACATGAACGCCATTGGCAAAAAGTGATTTCGAATAGGGACTGTTCGCCCCGGTTCCGTCACTTACCAATTCACCGCGTGCCGTGTATTCGAGCTGCGTCAAATACGCCAGCAGTGCACCTTGCGGATCGTAGGTGAACGTTGTAAGGCTACCCGTGGGATACGTGATCCCGCTCGTTCGGCCGTACTGATCGTAGCTCCACGACGAGGCACTATAGTTGGCGCCCGTCCCGGTTTCCGTTCGACCGGTAATGCGGCCCGCGCCGGTATAGGCATAATGCACCGACGTCGAACCGACCTTGGCGTTCCCGGCATCGTTGATGATCTTGGTCTGCACGCGCCCATCGGGGCGAT
>DAIDHQ010000034.1 GCA_027459645.1 Vulcanimicrobiota bacterium | reverse complement strand
TGCGGCTTCCGTTTCGTCGCTCGGCGCGACGCCGATGACGCGCCCGCTCGCGCCGACCGCGCGCTTGGCATGCGCGCACGAAAGCATGCCGCTCTTTCCGTCGGCGCCGATGACGACCACGTTCTGCCCGGGTTTGCAGAGTCGTGCGACCTGCGCCGGAGCGCCGGCGACATCGAGCACCGCGAGCGCGACGTTTTCGTCGATATCTTCGGGAAGCTTCGACCAAAGGCTGCGCTCGAAAAGAATCGCGCTGCCCTCGATCCAAATGCGCCCGGTTTTGGTGCAGACGCGCGTGATGCGGCGAACGTGCAGCGGCGTAAGCGTGAGCGACACAAGCGAAGCGATACGATCGCCGACGCGCAGCGGAATCGAATCGCGAAGCCGTTCGCCGATTGCGGCAACGCGGCCGATAAACATGCCGCCGCTGCCGGTGACGGGGTTGTGCTGCTTCCCGCGCGTGGCGACGATGTTCGCGACGTGCGCGGCGATGCGCTCTTCGTCGCCGCCTTCGGCGTCGGAGATCTGCTTGAACGAAGCGGAATCGATGTTGAGCACCTCGACCTCGCAGAGAATTTCGTTCGCTCGCGCTACCGGCGTATTATCGACGCGCAGCGCGCTCTGCGGCATCGCACCTGCCGGTTCGAGGACGCGGTGCGTGCCGAGAGGATGCAGCGTGTTGTCGATGGTCGTCGTCATGGTAAAAGCGAGATGCCTCCGCGTTCGAATGGTGTCGAGAGTACGATCGTCGTGCGTGTGCGCGCCATGCCGGGCATGGTTTTCAGGCGCGTGAGAAGATCGTCGAGATGATCGGTCGAGCGCGTCATCGCCTTGCAGATGAATGACTCTTCGCCCGCGACGCTGTGCACTTCAACGATCTCGGGAATCGCACCGAGTGCGTCGGTGAAGGCGGCGTAATTACAGTCTTGCGTGGTGTAGCAGCTGATGAACGCGATCAAGCCCAGGCCGACGCGCTTGGCATCGAGTTGCGCTGCATAGCGGCGCACGAAGCCGCGCCCCTCGAGGCGTTTGACGCGTTCGTGGGCTGCGGGCGCGCTTAACCCGACCAGCGCTCCCAACTCGGCGTAGGTCGAGCGGGCGTTCTCCTGGAGGGCATCGAGGAGGCGAGCGTCGAGTTCGTCGAGCTCCCCCTGGGCGATTGAAAGAGATACGGTCATTTGTGCAGTTGCGCCGAATGATATTCGGCCTAAGCACTATACCACCGCCGATTCATTCAGTGCAAGGGGCGGACAACGTCCTCCAGAGCGCGTTGGGCGAGCACCCGCAGCATCCGCTTGCGGTAGAGGAGGCCGGCGTTGGCGTTCTCGAGCGGCTTACCGGCCTTGAAGACCTCCTCGGCGGCATCCGCGGTACTCTCCCCGCGGAGGTGGGTGCCGAGCAAAAGCGATTCCGCGGCAACGATCTCCAATGGCGCCGAACCAACGGCGTTGAGGACGACCCGCGCCTGCGTGCAGATGCCGTCGGCGTCGGTCGCGACCGCGACGGCGACCCCAACGAGCGGGAAATCGAAGGCATTCCGCAGCCGGAGTTTTCGGTAGGTGCTACGCGTCCCGCTCGTCGGCACGGGAAGAACGATCTCCGTGAGGATCTCATCGGCGCGCTTGACGTTCGCGTGCGCGCCGTCGTTCTGGTAGAAGTCGCGCACGGCGATGCTCCGTTCGCCGTTCGGGCCGACAAGCGCGATGCGGGCATCGTAGGCCAGCATCACCGGAGCGGTGTCGGATGCGTTGATCGCTTTGCAGGTCGGGCTATGCACGGCGACGCGGCAGATATCGCCGTCGCGCTTCAGACAGTGCCCCATCGCCTTACGCCATTCGGCGCTTTGATTGTAGTAATTGCAGCGCGTCTCCAAACAAAGGTTGCCGCCGATGGTGCCCATGTTGCGAATCTCCGGCGTACCGACCATTGCGGCGGCGCGTGCGAGCGCGGGATAGTGCGCCATAACCGCGGAGTCGCGCGCGACTGCATCGAGCGAACAGAGCGCACCGATGCGGAGCCCGTGCTGCGAGTCGAAACTGATGCGTCGTAGTTCCGTAAGCGAACGCAACCCGACGACGAGACGTGGGGCGAAGAGCCCGAGCTTCATGTTGGCATAGAGATCGGTTCCGCCGGCGACCGGAAGCGCGTCGTTGCCGTGAACGGCGAGCAACGCGACTGCATGTTCGACCGAACGAGCGGGCTGGAAATCGAATGTGGGGAGACGCAACATGGTCGGGCTCCCTACGCCGTTCTCGTCGCGACCGGAGCGCGCAGACGCAATTTGCCGGTGGTTCCGTCGAGTGCTTGCAGCACGCGTTCGGGCGTGATCGGGGTTGCATAGATACGCGCCCCGATCGCATCGGCGACCGCGTTGGCGATCGCCGGAATGACCGGGTTAAGCGGACCTTCGCCGGCCTCTTTCGCTCCGTATGGGCCTTCACGTTCTTCGGTCTCAATGACGATCGCCTCGATGCGCGGTGTGTCGAGAATCGTCGGCGTTTTATAGTCGAGCAAATTCGGAATGCGGTGGAGATCGTTACGGAACGCCGATTCCTCCATAAGCGCTTCGCCCATCCCCATATAAGCGCTGCCTTCGATCTGCCCTTCGACAATCGCGGGATTGAGCGCGCGCCCGCAGTCGTGCGCGAGCACGATGCGTTCGACGCGGATCTCACCGGTCTCAAAATCGACCTCGACCTCAGCGACGCAGGCGCTATACGAATATGCAGGCGACGGACCGACGCCCGAGCCCTTGAAATCGCCGTGCAGATCTTCGGGCGGCGTATAGGAGCCGACCCCCGCGAGCGTCCCGAAACTCGCCTCTGCAGCGCGTGCCGCATCGACGAACGAGAGCGCACGCTCGGGCTCGTCCCGGTCAAAAACGCGTCCTCGTTCGAAGACGCAGCGGTCGGGGGCGATGTTGAGTTCCGCTCCGGCAGCGGCCGCGATGCGTTCGCGCACGTCGAGCGCCGCGCTTCGCGCCGCGTTCCCGGCCATGAACGTGACGCGGCTGGAATACGAACCGAGATCGACCGGCGTCAGGTCGGTATCGCCGGCGCAAACGCTGACGTCGAGTATGTCGATGCCGAGCGTCTCGGCAACGATGACCGCGAGCATATTTTGCGAACCTTGTCCGCAATCGCTCGTGCCGCAGAATACGGTGACGCCGCCGCCGCGGTCGACCTTTACGATCGCGCCGGAATGCGGCATCGGGTTCCAGTAGATCGGCAGCCCGGCGCCGCAGAGATAGGCGCTCGCGGCGAGCCCGATGCCGCGACCGGGAGCGAGCTTTCCGTGCTTCTCGCTGTAGTCGGTGCGTTCGGCGACGGCGCTCAATGCTTCGCGCATCCCGCAACTCGTTACGCGGAGGTGATTGATCGTCCGCGAATAGGGGTCGATGGCGATGGCGGCACGATAGGCTCCCGCGTCGAGGCCGAGTGCGTTTGCAATTTCATCGAGTTGCGATTCGAATGCATAGCGCGGTTGCGTCGTTCCGTGGCCCCGTTTGGGGCCGCAGGGGGGCTTGTTCGTATAGACGCGACAGCCGTCGAAGGCGTACGCTCCCATTTTATAGGTAACGGGAAGCAACGCTCCGGTGTAGTAGGTCGTCGCAACTCCATACGAGCCGTACCCTCCGCCGTCGAGCCAGGTCTGCAAACGGCATGCGGCGATGCTGCCGTCGCTTCGAATACCGGTCTGCAGATGGATGCGTACCGGGTGGCGGCCGCGATGGGTGTAAAAAACTTCCTCGCGCGACAACGTGAATTTTACCGGACGCCCGGTCTTGCGCGAAAAATGAGCGGCCGCGAGTTCGTGTGCGACCGGCTCGGTTTTTCCGCCGAAACCTCCGCCGACCGGAGGTGCGATGATACGGATGCGGCTCGCCGGTAGATCGAGCACCGAGGCGGCGACGCGGTGCAAGTAATGCGGCGTCTGCGTCGACGACCAGAGCGTGAGCTTTCCGTCGGCGCCAAAACTCGCGATCGCCGAATGCTCCTCCAACGCCGCGTGCGTATTCCCTTCGAAGAAGTACTCGTCATCGAAAATGCGTTCGGCAGCGGCGAAGCCGGCATCGAGATCGCCGAACGTCAGGTGCACTTCTTTATGAACGTTGTTGGCCTTACGCGACTCGGGATGAATTTTCTCTCCGCTACCGTCGACCTCGAGTAGCGCCTCGTCGATCGACATTACCGACGGCAGAGTTTCGTAGCGGACCTCGATGAGCGCGGCGGCCTGCTGCGCGGCGAGTTCGTCCTCGGCGACGATTCCCGCTACCGGTTCGCCGACGTAACGCACCTTGTCGATGGCGAAGACCGTTTCGTCTTGCGCCGACGGCAAAATGCCGTAGCGCGCCGGGAGATCGCCGCCGACGGCCACCGCGACGACACCGGGATGACGGAGCGCGCGCTCGTAATCGATCGAGAGAATGCGCGCGTGCGCGTGCGGGCTGCGCAACAATTTTCCGAAGAGCATGCGCGGCAAAGCAATATCGTCGGCGAAAATTGCAGCGCCGGTCACCTTGGCGTAGCCGTCGATGCGCGGCAGCGATGCCCCGACGACGTGCGCTTGGGAGGGTGCAGCGCCGTTCTTACCCATTGGCGGCAGCCCGCATGCGCCGCCCTGCGAGCGCGACGGCTTCGACGATCTTCGTGTATCCGGTGCAGCGACAGAGATGTCCGGCGAGAGCGTCGCGAATCTCCGCTTCGCTCGGCTCCAGGTTCTTCTCTAATAAGTGGACGGCGGCGTTGAGAAACCCGGGGGTACAATACCCGCACTGCGCGGCACCGAGTTCGAGAAACGCGCGCTGAACCGGGTGTAGCGTGCCGTCAACCGCAAGCCCCTCCACCGTTTCGACGCTGCGACCGATTGCATCGGCTGCGAGCGTGAGGCACGAAAGAACGGGGGTCCCGTCGAGGATGACGGTGCACGCACCGCATTGCCCGAGTTCGCAACCGTGTTTGGTGCCGGTCAAGCGCAATTCTTCGCGAAGCACCTCGAGCAAGGTTGCATGGGGATGAAAAGCCAGCGTGACATCGCGTCCGTTCACGCGCAGCGTCGCTAATATTTTCGATGGAGCGATCGACATGGTCGTTCCTCACCTCGTGCACGTGCAGCTCGCAACGGATGACGCGCATCGCTAAACGATAAGGAAGGGTTGCTATCGGCACCGAGTAACTCCTTTCGGCGATGTATGTGAAAATCGTTAG
>DAIDHQ010000033.1 GCA_027459645.1 Vulcanimicrobiota bacterium | reverse complement strand
GGTTCGTGCTCGCTCCGCCGCAGGGCATCGATACGCGTTTGCGCGTGTGGGCGATCGATGTCGGACAGGGTGAAGCGCTCTTGATCCGCACGCCGGGCGGGCATGCATTCGTCGTCGATGCCGGTGGAAAGATGGAGCGCGCCAATCTCCCTGCCGGTGCGAGCGATGCCGAAAAAGTCGGCGAACGCACGGTGCTGCCGTTTCTCTTACGACGTGGCATCCACGCGCTCGATTTCGCGATGCTCTCGCACGCGCACGGCGATCATGCCGGCGGCATCGCTCCGTTGCTGCGCGCGCTACGCGTCGGTGCGCTCGTCGATCCGGGCGAGCGCTATAGCGGCCCAGCCTATCTCGATGCTCTTCGCGTTGCGCGCCGAGGCGCTATTCCGGTCGTACGACCGCATGCCGGTACGCACTGGCGATTCGACGACGGAACGAGCCTGCGATTCATCGGTCCGATGCTGCCCCACCTCGCCGACGGAAAGAATCGCGTCAACGATAACTCACTCGCGTTCGTGTTGCGTTATCGGCAGTTCAGCATGCTCTTCACCGGCGATGCGACCGCGACGATGGAGGGGATGTGGATGCGCGAAGGCGTCGATCTGCACGTCACCGTGCTCAAAGTCGGGCATCACGGCAGTCTCTTCGCATCGTCCTCGGCGTTTCTCGCGACGGTGCGCCCGCGCATCGCCCTCATCTCGGTCGGGCGCGACAACCGCTACGGGCAGCCCGCCCCGGCGACGCTCGCTCGTTTACGCGCGGTCGGCGCAGAAATTTTCCGCACCGATCGCGACGGCGAGATCGCCCTTAGCACCGACGGCACGCGGATTTGGGTGCGGAGAACTCTGCTTCCAAGCGCCGCCGCAACTTCCAGTGGTCGCGAATGATCTTCATCGCATGGTCGATTGCGGGCGCATCGCTTTTTGGTAGGACGGCATCAAGATAGCGCTGCCATTGGGCGGGGGTGCGGGCGACCCAGGGGCCGCGCGCGATCCCATCGGCAAAGCTCTTGCCGCGTTTAGCCGCTGGTATCGCTTGCAATACTTCGTTGGTCTTGCGGACGAGGTAGGCGGAAATCAAGTGTGGATGCTTCCGGCCGAAGCGCCAAAGCACCGATGGATAGTCCACGTGTTTCAGTCGGAGGGCATGGATAATCGCCAGTATTTCGTGAGGGTCACGCGCGCCGAAGAGAAACGGCGCCGGATCGTTGATGCCGCTAGTGTCGGGGACATGTGCCAGTGCCCATTGAAAATCAGCGGGCGTTCCCGCAGATGCAGCATACGTGACCGTCCACCAATCCGCTTGCGTGTTGAAAATAATCGGCTGCTTCGGCGCGTGCTCTTGCCTCCAAATCCGGAGTAGCGGTAGCGCGATGCTTTTCTTGGGCGCGTATGCAAGGGGATCGTATAGCTCGGAGAGTTCTTGGATCGCGAGCGGCCCCTTCGGAATCCTTTCGCTTTTTACAAATGGGAGCAGCGCTGCATTCATCTCGGCGGTGAAAACACGTTCGAACGGCGTTCCAACCAGTGCCGTCGCCGCGCCCTGCAAATCCCACGTAACATCGCGAAGAAACGCCTGACCGACAGCATACCCGGGATCGATGCGCACGGCGGCGAGCAATTGCGGCATCGTTGCTAACCCGCTTGCGTAAAGCGCAGCGGTATCGCGCAAGATGCGCGTACGATCGATCGGCGCCGCCGACGGCGCATGCGCGAGGGCGTCGAGCACTGAGAGTGGGAGCAAAGTCGGATAGGGCGGCCGCAATCCGGCATCGATCGTGAACGGGTCGTCGCACGTTCCCATCGTGGCGGTCGTCGAACGGGTATCGAGCAACAGCCAGTGCGCGACACCGGCATAGGTGACCGAGATCGGCAGCGACCAACGCGCGCCCGGCGAACTGCGGAAATAGCCGTTTACGAGCGGCGTTTGCACGAACGTTATCCGCCGCGTCCCCGCAACGCAGGACACGTGAAGCGCGAGCGCGGGTGCCCCGGGTTGATTCATCCACGAAGCGCCGTAACGGCGAGCCTGTGGGGTACGAAATGCGTGCCAGAAGTCGGCATCGGTAGCGGTGTGCCAGGCGTGTGCGACGAGAAAACGATGGACCGCCGCCTTCATTCGCGCCGCACCGATGTATGCTTCCCATTGCGTGAGGACGGCGACACCGGTGTCCGTCGCGCCGGCCATCATACGTTTGAAAGCCGATGGATCTCGATCGTCGACGGAACGATGGTGCAGCGCGTCGAGCGAGCCCCAGAGACTCATCGCGTTCCACGACCAGTCGTCGTCTTGAGGGATCGCCGCGAACTCCGGGTGAAAGCGTTGTTCTGCTTTTTGCGTCGCCCACGACGAGAGCCCCTGCGTCAACCAGGCGTCGTTCCAGGAACGGATGCCGACGAGGCCGCCAAACCACTGTTGAGAGATCGGCTGCGCGACATAATCGAAAGCGGTCTGCTTGTCGGCAAGGCCCCCGTTGGATTGTTTTCCGGAGACGTCGGACTCGGTATAAATCGTAATCGCGCCAAGCCCTTCCTCGACATCGTTGAGAACGCCGGCCGCAACGACGATGTCGAGCTTCGGCATTGGGTAGCGAACGCCGAAAAGGTGAGAGTAGAACGTGAGTGATTGTTCTGCGGTATGTAGCACGCTTGCGGCAATCTTTTCTGCCCCCGGCGCAACATAAACCGCTACCGGAACCCCCGCTGCGTGTCCGCGCACGGTAATAAAACGTCCCATGTCAAGCGTAAAAAGGTAGGTCGGTATCGGCGGCGTCCATGCGAAGGTGAACATGCTGTTCGTCGGATTTCCTCGCACCGGAGCGTGGCTCTGCAGCGGAGCGTTCGATACGACCCGCCAGTCGCTGGGGGCGATGACGCGCAGCCGGAAGCGCGCGTGGAATCGCGGCTCGTCGAAGCACGGGAAGAGCGTGCGCGCGGTGGACGGTTCGAAAAGCGTGACGAAATTCGGTGTGTTTTTCCGCGTGAAACCATCGGGCCAAAGGCCGTTGGCATCCCGTAATATCCGCCCGATGAAATGCAGCGTGAGGATGTGTTTGCCGGGAGCGATGACGGCTCCGGTAGCAAAAGCCATCTGCTGTGCGATCGGGTACTTTGTCGTCGTCGCTGCTTTGCCGTCGATGGTTGCATGGAGAATGACGATCCGTGAGAACGCGTTGAGTACGATTGCGCGCGTCGGTCGATGCACGACGACATCGATGCGCTCGCTGCCGACCGCGGTTCCGCCTCGGCTGCTGATTTTCGGAGGACCGATGAGAATATCGTAAGAGATCGGTACGACGTTGCCGCTCAGGTGCGGCGTGCGTTCAGGTTTCGGCGAGGGTTTCGGCGAGGGCGCGGCAGCAAGGAAAAGCACGGCGCCGAGCAGCGAGAAAAGAGCGAAAGGTAGACGCATGCGTGCGCCCGTTCGCGCGAGCATTCATCGTTCCTGGGACGTTAAGAGCGTTCGCCCTCGAACGCGCTCCTTAGACGTGCCGTTCGACGAAGACCGCCATGCGGCGGCCGCTCTCACCGTTGAGCGGGGCGACGATGACGCGGAATCCGCTGACGACGGCGGCGTTGGAGCCCGCGGTGCGGGTGGCGCGCCAGTTCGAGGTCATCGCGCGGACCGCCCGGTCGATGGGGCCGGGGAGCGCATCGGGGGCGGCATCGTCGCCGTAGAGCGAGCCGAAGGGATCGACGGCATTCGCAGGCCCGGCCATCACCACTCGATAGTCGTCGTCGAGGACGAAGCAGTAGGGAATCTCGGGTTGCCCGCCGGC
>DAIDHQ010000032.1 GCA_027459645.1 Vulcanimicrobiota bacterium | reverse complement strand
TCCATCGAAATCATCCCTCCGTGGGCCTCCCTCGGGTGTTTGCGTCATTACGAACACCAGTTCGAAGGAGGCCCCGTCTAACTTGCGGAGGGGTTCAATTTTGGCGAGCGCCGGGGTTCAAAAGCTCGCGAGCGTTACCAGTCTACGGTTGCGTTACAGGTCGCTGCGGTAGTTTCCGCGTTTCAAGGCCTTGCGGATCCGTTTGCGGACGCCGCATTAGCCGCCGCGATAGTCGCTAACGCGTACGACTATCGTGCCATGAACATTGCGTGCAAACAATAGCGCGAGGAAACAGAGATGCCTCCAAGATTCCGAAGGCCGGCGCTGATTTCGTTGATATCGCTTGCAATAGCGTTGACGGTCCTCGTGTGGTCAGTATGGCGATTCGGAGCACTCCCCTTCCGCCACTAGTGGCGCTAAAGCACAACCGAGGTAATGGATCGTATATTCGGCCGGGGCTACCACCGTTAATTCCGGCCATGTTCTTGGCTATTTCTTGATTTCGGAGGCCGGTCGGCGTCCGTACCGCCGCGAGGAGTACACGCTTGGTGAAGGCTCGGTAGGTGTCCGCGAGGGGACCTTCTGAATACTTTGGGATGCTAGGGCGTCGCTTGAAAATACTTTGGCATGAGGGTTGTTCAGGCCAATACTTTGGATGAAGCCCCAACGCAACGCTGTGCTTTGTGCAAACCGCATTCGCCTCCCAACCTTCGAAGGGCCCAACGGAGGTTCGCCATACCATGGGTGCGATAGGCGTTTCGAACTCCTCGCATCACGACGTATGGGTGGATATCTCTTCTAGGCCGGCCGGGCCCGGGCACGCTCAGTGGACGATTCGAAAAGCCTTTTGCGAGCAACCCGGTCAATCGTTCCATTACAGCGTCGATTTTGGGGACTTGAAGGCGGCCGACCAGCCGTCTGTGAGAGTTCGGGCAGAAATCAAGGAAAGCGATTGCCATAGCGCCACGGTACGCACCCTACAAGAGGTGGCTAATAAACCAGCGGGCGGATTTGACTTCGAACAGCGCTACACGGTCACGGATGAGCACGTCACTCTCGTGCATAGCGCTCTGTCGTTCCAATGATGTATCAGATACTTCTACGGGCCGTAGGGGCTAGCGCAAAAGCTCCGTGCGTAAGCGCACGATGCGCGCGATGAGTTCGGTTGGTACGGGATGATCGAGCGCGAAACGAATCGTCCCCTTCTCAATCGTGCAGTCCTGCAAGTCGTCGCCGAGAAGCTCGACGATAGGCTTCGTCGAGAGATACAAGCCGTAGTGGTTCTTCCACGCGGCGAGATTCACGATCGTCTTTGTGCCGTGCTTGAACGTCGGCATGTTATAGGCGATCGTTTCCGTTACGTCCGGAACCGCGTCGCGGATCGTCCTGCGTACGCGAGCGAGGACTTCGCGCGTGCGTTCGGGCTGCGCCGCGATATAGTCATCGACGGTGGCAAACGGCGGAGCAGGCATCCTCAATCTTTTCGCGCCCTTTGCATGCGCTCCTAGAACGCGCGCGGGTAAGCCGGCGGGCGACCCGAATGGTTCGAAGATGTCGCGTCTCCTTGCTTCGCTCGCCGTGCTTGCCGCGCTCATCGCGCTGCCGGTGGATGCTGCGACGCCGCGGCGGGAGTTTTTGGACGCACTTGCGCGCATGAATGGCGTGCCGCAGCCGCCCTACGTTGAGTACGAAGTCGTCGTGCGTGCGTCGGGCGCACAGTTCTACGTGACGCGCGATCCGTTGACGGGAAACGCCGAGTACGGCTTCTCGGTTGGGCGGGCGCTCGGAAATACCGACAAGCGCTGGAACGTGGTCGTGCGCAATCGCGACGAAGTGAGCGCCGTCAAACTCGGCGACACGTATGCCGCGACGCGGTTTCCCGGGCTCAACGCGACGTGGGGCGGCATCGACGATTGGATGCGCTTCGGTATTAACGGCCGCGTCGCAACGCCCGAACCCAGCCCGTCGGCGCAACCGCTCGCATCCCCCGCCGCGACCGAAGCACCGGTCATCGCGATCGTGCACGCGCTCGTCGCACCGGATTATCGCGTAAGCGGCGGTGGACCGGCGACGTGCGACGGCGGATCGGCTGCGCGCCGCTTTTATCTGCGCGCCAGGAGCGATCCCTATCGCCATCCCGCGACCGACGTGACCGTCGACGACGCAACGCATGCCATCTGCACTATACGGTTCGAGCTGGTGCACAACGACGTGGTCGATCGCGACGGGTTTGTCGAATTGCACTTGACGAAGAGCGCGGGCGTCTACGTCGTCGGGCGCGGCGAAATCTCGTTCATCGCACAGCCGAAACTCGGCGGCGGCCGCGTACGCATCTTCATCGATTACGTCGGCGTTCAATTTTCGACGTCGCCGCCGCCGCAGGCATTTGCAACCCTGGCACCGGCAACACCAGCCTCGAACGCAAACTTGTGACGTTGCTGTGAAACTCGCATAAATCCCGGCGCGTACGTCGGACATGATAACGACGTTCGCATTGCTCTTTGCGACGGCGGCGATTCCGCCGTCAGCCGAACAGTACTATGCCGCAGCGGTCGAAAAGATGCGCGCGCAACGCCCGGTCGACGATCTCACCTATCGTATTGCCGTCGAATCGACCGGCGCGAAGTTTTACACGGGTCGCAAACCCAACGGACACCTTTCCCTTTGGTGGGGAATCGGAAGCCGCGTCAAAGCCGATCCGCCCATGCAGGCCGCGTACCGCAGCAGCGATCATCTCACCGCGATCGATACGCCGAAGGGCTGGGGTACCACCCAGATGCCGATCTTCGATCCCACGTGGTCTGGTATCTACGATTGGATTCGCTACGGGTTCGACGGGCCGCCGAAGAATGCCAAAACGGACAAGGCTGCGCAACGACCGATCGAAGCACCGACGATTGCTACCGTGCATGCGATGGGCGTCGCGTATTATAACGTGATGGATGGCGGCCCGGCGCAATGTCCCGACGGCGCACCTGGGCATCGCGTGCATCTTTCGGCTCGCGAAAATGCAACGGCGCATCCCCTGACCGAGGCGATCATCGATGCGTCGAGCGGAGAATTCTGTTCGCTCAGCTTCGGCTTCGTATCGTCGGGAATCTTTTCCGCGCGCGGTGCCATGACGCTCGCGCTTACGCACGAGGACCGGCGCGTTCTAGTAACCGGCGAGCGCATCGAATTCAACGTGCACGCGCTGATGATCCAATTCAAGCACATCGTGTCGGATGTAACCTTCAGCAACTTCGCCTTTCCAGCGTCGCTCCCGGAGGCGTACTTTCCCCATTAACGAAGGCTGGACGAGTGCTGGCTCAACTCGTCCTCAACGAGCGCTCGCGGCGCGGCGCGGAAGCGGCGCCGTTCGTGCGCGAATCGCTGAAGCTGGCGGGCGTCGACTTCGTCGAAGGCGACTCGCCGGAAGATATCGGGGGCGGCGTCGATTGCATTATTGCGGCAGGTGGCGACGGCACGTTGGTCGGCGCGATCCGGCAGGCGCTCGAACGGGGCTTGCCGCTCGGGATCATTCCGCTCGGCACGTTCAACGAGCTCGCGCGCACGTTGGACGTTCCGCTCGACATTGCAGGTGCGGTCCGCGTGATTCGAGCCGAAAACTATCGCACCATCGACGTCGGGCGCGTGAACGATTCCTATTTCGTGAACGAAGCGAGCATCGGCATCTCGAGCCGTATCTCGCGCTTGCAAACGCCCGAATTGAAGAAACACTTCGGCCTTTTAGGTATAGCTGCGACGGCGCTGCAAGCGTTCCGTCACTCGCATCCGATTCACGCGACCGTCGCGTACGACGGCGGCCGCGAATCGGTGAAGACCATTCAGCTCACCGTCGCAAACAGCCATCGGTTCGGCGGCTTTCTCAACGTCGAGGGCGCCGCCATCGACGACGGCTGGCTGGACCTCTATAGCGTCGACATCGAGAGTTTTCGCGATGCCTTCGGGATCGCGTATGCGATGTTTCGGGGTATCCGCAAGCAGGTGCCCGGCCTCAAAACCCTCCGCTCCCGGCGCTTCGAGATCCGCACCCGCACCCCGCACCACATCACGGCCGACGCCGAGCCGGCCGGCACGACTCCGGCGGTTTTTGAAATTCTTCCGAAGGCTCTGCGCGTCTACGCGCCGGAATGAGCGACATGCAGTATCGATCGCTCGGACATTCCGGACTTCATCTCTCGGTCATCGGCCTGGGCTCGTGGCTTACTTTCGGGAATACCGTCGAGAACGACGCGACGCGCGAGTGCGTTCGCGCGGCGTTTGAGGCCGGCGTCACGTTTTTTGACACGGCGAGCACGTATTCGAAGGGGCGCGCCGAAGAGGCACTCGGCCCGATTTTGCGCGAATTGCCGCGCGACCAAATCGTGATCGGCACGAAACTCTACTGGCCGACCGGCGAAACCCCGAACGAGCGGGGCCTTTCGCGCAAGCACGTGCGGGATGAAGTCTATAAATCGCTAAAGCGGCTGCAGATCGAGTACATCGATCTCTACCAGTGCCATCGCTACGACGAAGCGACGCCGATCGAAGAAACCTGCGAGGTGATGAACGACCTCGTTCGCCAAGGCACGATCCTCTATTGGGGCGTCTCCGAATGGAATGCGGACCAGATTGCGAGCGCCGTAAATCTGTGCCGCGCTCGAGGGTGGAGCGTTCCGATCAGCAACCAGCCCCAGTACAGCGCGCTGTGGCGGCGCATCGAAACGCGCGTGCTTCCGGTGTGCGAGCGCTATGGGCTTGGGAACGTCGTCTGGTCGCCGCTTGCAATGGGCATCCTCACCGGCAAATACACCGATGCGAAGAATCCGCCCGCGGGCAGCCGCGCCGCAAGCCAGTACCGCGAGTTCATGGAAGACTACTTCACGCAGCCGGTACTCGACGCGGTTGCGAAGTTGAAGCCCCTAGCCGACGAAGCCGGGGCGTCGCTGGCGCAGCTCGCGCTTGCCTGGACGCTGCGGCAACCCGCGGTAAGCAGTGCGATCGTTGGTGCGACAAATCCGGCACACGTGCGCGACAACGTGCGCGCGGGGTCGCTCGAGGTCGATCCGCACGTCTTTGCGGAGATGGATCGTATTCTTGCTTCCGTGCAAGCCTTCGAACCCTACACCGCATAGCGCGGCACGGGCAAGCACAAATGAAAATGGACGGCGCGAACCGTCCATTTTCATTTGCTGCACTCTACGAGGTTAGGGTTCTTCGGAGGGGTCGGTCGGTGGAGGACGACGTTCCCCTCCGTTTGTCGCCCCTCGCTTTCGAGGAACGCCAAACTTATATTTAATGTCGCGTTAATTCCAGCGATTCAGCGAACCGAGACCGACGATTTTCGGGCCCCATCCGCCGAAGGACGCGACGCTCGGTGCGACTTCGATCACATGCGTGAACGAATTAACCGGCTGTTGCTCCTCTTCCGCGACGTTGATCGTAGGTTGTTCCGAGGGCGATTTCAAGACGTTTCCTTCCAAAATTGACGCAAGCACGCGTCATCCGTTTGTCACTCTACACCCACGTATACACCACACATATGATTTTTGTTTCACACGAATTTTTACGGGTTCGTGAATAAAACTGTTATATATAGGACTTTGTGACTATGGCCTTACGTTCCGGCGTCGCCCCCCGCGCGGAAAACGTACTTCACGATCAGCCGGTTTAGCGTTGCAATCGACGAAGGCGACCCGTAATTGACGTAGATGTCCCCCGTGCGAAAACGTTCGTGATAGGCGATTGCGAAATTGATACCCGGTTCCGCGAATCCTCCCGTTCCGTTGATCGCTCGCAGCGATACCGTGAGATTGCTTCGCGCGTCGATGTCGTACCCGAACGACACACGTCGCAACCACTGTGAATCTAACACGCCGTTTCTGAGATTTCGCTGGTACGAACCGTCGTATTCCAACCCCAGCGTGTAGCGCGAACCGAGCGGACGAGACGTCGATAGCGTGTACAGGTGCTGCCAATTCCCCCCGAAGTTTCCCCAGTTCGCGCTTGCGTCGATCGGCGCGGGCGTGCCGTCGTGGTAGCCGATGGGCACGCCGAAAAGGTTGAACGGCACGTCGACGCCGTCGACGTACGCCGGATAGCCGGTATAGAAGTTACCGCCGTATTCGCGCAACGTACTATACGACGGGCCGATGCCGTCGATCGAAAAGCCGTTCTTGAACGTGGCCTGCAGCGATGCGCCGAAGTCGGCTTCGTGCACGGCGCCGCTTCGATCCTTGAAGCGATCGCCCGAAACGAAGATGCTCCAGTTCTTGGTAGCGCGCGTCGCGCCGTTGAAGTTGACGAAACCTTGAATGCCGCGGATATCCGAATTCGACGTGTATCCGTCGAGCGGACCGTAATTAGGGGAAACGTCGACGTAGCCAAGATTGAGTTCGTAGTTCGATTGGTGCTCGTCGATAAACGCGTTCGTGCTGTGGGCGATGCCGCTCGGAAGCCACGAACCGCGTTCGTCGTCGTGGTTGATCGAATAGACCAGTTTGTTGTGCAGGTTGCGCCACTTTGCGCCGTATTCGATGGTCGCGTCGTCGCCCGCAAGGCTGTGATGGGCTAACACGCCGTCGGCCCAATATTGAAACGTCTCGTTCTGAAGCGAATGACGAAAGCCGAACGCTTGATCGTCGAACGTGTCGCCGGTGACTTCGTTAAAGCCTCGAAACGAAAGCAGTCCGAAGCTCTGCAGCCGGTAGGTCCCTTCGATTTTCGCACCGCGGTCGAACGGTCCGACGCTCGGCGAGTAGAACACTTCGTTCTGGGGACCGTTGAAATTCGAATAACCCGACGGATTGGGATTGAGATACTGCGCGCCTTGGGCGAAGAACGGGCGGTACTCGCTCAACTGCCGCGCGAACTCTTGTGGTGCGATCGTTTGTTGATCGACCTCGACGTTCGAAAAATCGGGGTTGAGCGTGCCGACGAAGTTGATCGTCGAAGTGATCGGATAGGTAAGATCGGCGCCCAGCGACCGCGTCTTCTCGGACATGAACTCGCCGTTTCCTTGCTGGTACACGTTGCGGTCGGCGCCGGCGCTGCCCAGCGCGTACAGCTCTATGCGCGGCCGAGGCTTCGTCGCGGCGCCGCGCGCAATCGCGATCCCCTTGACCGCCGGCCAATAGCGCAGGTCGTAGAAGTTCGGCCAGTTGCCCGATCCCCCGTCGCCCATGATCGGATCGAAGCCCCACGTGTAATGTTCGCCGCGGGCGGCGATCTGCCGGAAGAATCCAATGCGCCAGGTCTGCATGCGGCCGCCGCCCAGGCGCATCGCGTCGAGGGGAATGCGCATGACGGCGCGCCAGGTGTTGCCGTCGACCTTCGCGGCGCTCCGCCAGTGCGGGCGGTAGCGCACGTTCTCGCTTGCTTGCTGATAGCGAACGCCGCGGGGCGTCGTCTCAAAGAGGTACGCTCGCGAACCCGCGCCGCTCGTATCCACGCCGATGGCGACGAAATCGTCCGTGCCGAATCCGACGTCGTCGGTGGTCTGGGTCGCCGTGATCGGAGCTCCGGACTGGTGGGCCACGAAACCGACGTAGAGAAATTTGTCGTCATAAAGCACGTACACGACCGTCGGGTTGGGAGCCGGCGCGCGCGTGGTGAGGTCTTCCCAAGGCCCCTCGCTCGGAACCAGGCCTGCCTTCCAGGCAGGATCGCTTAGTGTCGGATCCAGGGACAGCGGATGGGCGGCGCGCGCCATGTCGAAACTAAAGGTCGGCGGCGTGGCGGCCAGGGCGGGACCGGCGAAACCCGCGGCGATCGCGACCGTAACTAGACTGAGGACGAGGTTCCGGATCATGCGTTACGAGCATGCTTTGAAGCTCGGCCGCGGGTCCTCAGAGCGATATCAAAGATTCTTGATAGGTAGGGCGGGATGGACGTCTACGAATTCGGACCTTTCGAGCTCGACGTGGAGAGGCTGCTGCTTCTGGAACAAGGCGAGCCGGTGTCGCTTGGGCCGAAGGTCGTCGAAACGTTGCTCGCGCTCGTCGAACATCCGGGCGAAGTTTTGAGCAAATCGATGCTGCTGGATCGCATTTGGCCCGAAGGCTTCGTTGAGGAAGCAAATCTCGCGCAGAATATTTACGTGCTAAGGAAGATGTTCCGCGCACATTGGGCGTCCGATGCAATTGAAACGGTTCCGCGCCGCGGATACCGGTTCGTCGCGCCGGTCACGCGTTCGCAGCGCGGTGCTCTAGCCGAAGCGCCCGTCGTCGCGCCCGAGCCCGTTGTCGCCGCAGCCCCCGCGCCGCGCTTCTCGCCGCGTTGGCAGCGCTATGCCTTCGGTGCGGTCGCAGCCATCCTGCTCGGCACGATGGGTATCGGCGCCGCGTTCGTACCACAAAGCGCCCCGAGCGTGTCGCGCCTTTCTGCAAGCGGAGAACGGCTGTACCAAATCGGGCGCTACTACTGGAATTTGCGCACGCGCGACGGCGTGAAGCGCAGCATGAATTATTTCGCACAGGTGATCGATAGCGATCCAAAGGCACCGCAAGGGTATGCGGGCCTCGCGGATGCCAACGCGATGATGGGCGACTACGGGTACGGCGGAGCCAAACCCGACGTTTATTTCGAACGCGCCGCGGGATATGCGAAAAAGGCGCTGGCGGTCGATCCTGCGTCGGCCGAAGCACACGCGGCACTCGGCTTGATCGCGATGGATAAAGATCATCGCGCCGAGGCGATGCGCGAACTTCAAGAAGCGATCAAGCTCGATCCGGCTTGCGGGCCGGCTCGCGAATGGCTCGGCGTCGCGCTCGTGGAACGCGGCGACGTCGCGCAAGGCTACGCGCAATTAAAGATGGCCGCAGATCTGGATCCGCTCAGCGTGGCGACCACCGCATGGCTCGGCCAAGCGGCGTACTTCCAGCATCACTTCACCGATGCGATCGCGTATTCGCGCCAGGCGCTGGAACTATCGCCGCAACGTAGCGACGCGTGGGCGATCATCGGCGATACGTATGAGGTCGAAGGCAACGTGACGCGCGCAATCGCCGCCTATCGGCGGTACGGCGCGGCCGATCCGGAAAACCGTCCGGAAGCGGCGGCGCTTTTGGCGCATGCGTATGCGCTCGGACATCGGATGAACGAAGCCCTCGCCGAATTGAAGTACGCGCAGGCGCATGCCAAAGACGTCTTCCCCTTCGATCTCGCTATAGCGGCGGCGGCAACGGGTCAGCGCAGCGCCGCGCTCGGTGCGCTCAAGAACGTTCACAGCCGCAATCTGTGGACGGCGATTGCGCGCGATCCGCGCTTCGACGTGCTCCGTCGCGACGAGGCATTCCGTAAGCTCAGTCAAGAAGTCGGCTAGTGAACGATTCGTTTTTCTCGGCGTTCTCGGCGCGCCCGGAGCTGGCGCGCTCTTTTGCCGCGCTCTTGCGCGACCTCAACGGCGGTAGCGTGCCGCAGCGAACCAAAGAGCTGATCGCGCTGATGGTAGGATGGCTGAACGCGTGCGACTACTGCACGTGCGTGCACGAAGAGATCGCGCGAAAGTTGGGCATCGATGCGGAAACGCTAGCCTCGCTCGGCGATTTCGCGCGCAGCCCGCATTTCTCGCCCGCCGAACGCGCCGCGCTTTCGGCAACCGTCGCGCTGACGCGCGAGCCTCGCGCGCTTCCGCCGCCCGTGTGGGACGCATTGCGCGCGGAGTACGACGAGGGCGGCTGCCTGGAAGTCCTCGCAGCGATCGGTCTCAACAACGCGATCAGCCGCATGAGCAACGCGCTCGGGTTGAGCGCCGAAAACGCTACGTCGCCGGCGCGATAATCGTCGTCGAAGCCGCGCCCGCCCGCGCGAGCGCGCGTTCCGCGGTAATAAGCCGCGTCTTGCTCCAGCGGTCGTGCAGTAAGATGCGGTGATAGATGATGCTCAAGGCGACGATCGGAACCAACAGCGCGAATCCCATCACGTACCGCCAGGCGATCTGAAAGAAGCCGGGACGCCGGAAATCTACCGTTACGACGCGCAGGCCGGCGATCATCATGCCGAACGTCTGTCCCGCGAGCGTGACGAGAAGAATGTAGTATAGCGCGGTCACCAGATAGCCGACGATGCTCGAATTCGACATCTGCAAAAACGAGAGCGCGCGCTGCGGCGGTGAATCCGATTGCAGCCTCACGCTTTCGTCGCGGACGACGAACCAGCCCCAGCGCAACGTATTGCGTTCCGTCTTTGCGATGGCGGCGCGCTTTCCGCCCTTTGCCGGGAGCGAAGTCGAGACCGGCGCCGGCGAATCGCTACGCGAGTTTGCCCCGTGCGTCGAGAC
The DNA here is from genome assembly GCA_027459645.1 of Vulcanimicrobiota bacterium. GTDB lineage: Bacteria > Vulcanimicrobiota > Vulcanimicrobiia > Vulcanimicrobiales > Vulcanimicrobiaceae > JAMXLG01. Next base: position 131,075 of record DAIDHQ010000032.1, on the reverse strand, counting down.
GCCCGAAGCGTGGAAGATGCCGACGAGCGAGGTGATTACCGCGACGTCGATGAGGTACGCGATCGTGCGACGCCACCATCCGGCGCAATCGCTGCGCTGAACCTTCGTCGCACCGGCCGGTGGAAGTGCCGGCGGCGGTTCCTGGCGGGATCCGGACAGAAACCATTCTTCGAGCGTCGCGAACTGCTGCGTCAACATAAAAGTCTTGAGTTCGGCGATGCGGCGCGTTGCATAGGGCTCGCCGCCGAGCCATTCGCCCCAGCGCAGGATGCTGTCGTTTGCGATCTCGCGACCCTGCTCGGCAAATTGTTCGACGTTCACCTTGCGCCCGAAGTGATGGAACATCGAAACGGCGATCGCGCGCGCGGCCGCATCGAGCGAACCGCATACCAGCAGTCCGACCTTGTCCGACGTCAATTCGCATACGCGAAGCCACGGGCCGAATATCAGGGCAACGATGAAGTTCTCGTTGCCGTTGACGCTGAGCAGCGAAATGTAACGCGTATGGCCGGCCGCGATGTGTCCCAGCTGTCGCCCGATGATGAACGCCAGCTCGTCGTCTTCGAAGTGTTCGATGTAGTTGCTCGAGAGCACGAGCGAATAGGGGTCGCCGAATCCGAGCGCAACGGCCGGAATGCGATAGTCTTCACGCACAAAGACGAGCGGCATCGGGATTTCGAGCGCAGCGCACGCTCGTTTCACGATCGCAAATACCCGCGGGTTCTGGGCTTCGTGGATCAGCACCGACGACCCGATCAGGCGGCCGCGCGCGAGGGTGACGTACAGCATCGCGAGCACGATAAAGAGCGCGACCTGCGCCGGTCCGATATCTTCGTGGATGAGCAGCCGTAGAACGAGGACGATCGGAATCGCCCACAGCAGAACGCCGAGGAGCGCTAGACCTTCTCGAGGATGCCGTAGAGATGCGGGGCCGGTAAAGACGGGTGACATGCTAGTTTTACGCCTCGTCCCCCGTTGTGTTTCACCACGTACATCTCCTGGTCGGCGCGGCGCAGCAGTTCGTCGACCGTCGTACCGCCTTCGGGATACAATGCGACACCGATGCTCGCGCTGAGATTGACGAAGCTTCCGTCGACGACGAACGTTTCTTCCAGGCTCCGCAAGAGTTTGCGCGCCGCGTCGAGCGCGGCTGCTTCGGTGAATACGTCTTCGATCACGACGACGAATTCATCGCCGCTGAGCCGGGCGACCAGATCCGAAGCGCGGACGTTGCGAACCAAACGGTCGGCAACGCTGCGCAGGACGGCGTCACCGAACTGATGGCCGCGCTCGTCGTTCGTGTTCTTGAATTGGTCGAGATCGATAAAGAGCACGGCGCAACGCAGATCGTTGCGCTCGCAGCGCGCGACCGTCGCGGCAAGGCGCTCCTGCAACGAAGCGCGGTTGGGAAGCCGCGTGAGCGCATCTTGCAGCGCGAGCTCTTCTAGTTCGGCTTCGCGTTCTTTGAGATCGCTGATATCGATCAGCGTGCCGACGCGCGCGATCGGGACGCCGCGTTCGTCGTAAAACGTGCGGGCGCGTTCGCGCACCGCGCGCACGCGGCTTCCGACGCACAGGATGCGATGGTCGCAGACGTAGGCGTCGCCGCCCGCTGCAGCGATCGTGGCCGCGATGGCGCGATGGTCGTCCGGGTGATCGAAGGCGCGGATATTCAGTTGCGGGACGGTGCGCGGCGTTCCCAACAGGGCTGCAAGGCCGCTGGAAATGCTGACGGTGCCGGTGCGCAAGTCTTCGTGCCAGGTGCCCATGCCGGCGGTGCGCTCGGCAAGGCTGAGGGCGTTCTGGCCGAGCGGACCGGCGGTGTCGTGGAGTTCCACCGCCCGTCCGGTGACGCCGGTGACCGCACCGGCCGGGTCTTGGAGCGGCTGGAGTTCGAAACGGTAGGGCACACCGTTGATCGGCGCTTCGATCGAAAGCGTTTCGCCTTCGAGCGCCCAATGGTGCGCCGCGATTACGACGGCGAGCCGCTCATCTTGTCCCCAGAGGTCGCTCACACGGAGGTCTTGGCTCGAACCAACCTCTGCAAGGCCGCGCAGCCGAGCCGTTAGCGACGTGACCCGCAGTGATGTGTCGGCGTTCCAGACCAGTGTCTGGTCGAGCATGTACCTGAACCTCGTGATGAGCGAACCTCTGTGTCCATGATGGTACCTAAGGCCCATCCTGGAGCTCATCCGGGGAACTACGGGGTTTTATGCCCCGGGGTACGGGGTGGGAGCGGAGCGGCCGAAGGCCGCGCACGTGTCATCCTGAGCGGAGCGGCCGAAGGCCGCGTAGACGAAGGACCGCCACGAGGCGCTGGCCCGGCACCCGCACCCTGAACCTATCGAAGGGTCATGTCACCCTGAGCTTGTCGAAGGGTGGCGGCAAAAAATTTTTCCGAGGGTGTTGACAGCGGCGTATTATTGGCATATTGTACTAGTGTACTAGTACGACAGCAGAGTGGTACTAGACCCGAAGCGAACACTCAAGGAGCACAGAAATGACCCGTTTCATCAACCGCCCGCAGGACCAAGAAGCTCGCGAAGCGCGCGTGCGTATCCCCCAACAGCAATCGGCCCCCCTGTTCCAAGGCTGGGGCCCGAAGTTCTAGACCATGCCCGCCGTACTCACGGTCGACCCGCGTAGCGGGGTGCCGATCTACCTGCAGGTGATCGAACAGATCAAACGCTCGGTAGCGGTCGGCGTCCTCTCCTCGGGCGAGCAGCTGCCGACGGTAAAGCAGCTGGCACTCGATCTGACCATCAATCCCAACACCGTAGCGAAGGCCTACCGCGAGCTCGAACGCGACGGCGTCATTGAGACGTCGCCCGGGCGCGGTTCCTTCGTCAAGGCCAACGGCGTCACCGAGACGACCAAGGCCGCGGCAACGGATGTGGCGCGAGATGCCATCGAAGCGGCGGTGCGTGAGGCTAAATCGATCGGTCTGGACGCCGACGAGATTCGGAATCTCGCGAATGCAGCGATCGACCGGTGGTTTCGGGAGTAAAAATGAGCACGATTGAATTAAAAAATTTGACCAAGACCTACGGTAAATTCATGGCCGTCGACGATCTGTCGCTGTTGATCCCGGAGGGCTGCGTCTTCGGCCTTCTTGGTCCGAACGGGGCCGGCAAGAGCACGACGTTCAAATGCATGCTGGGTCTTGCGAACAGCACCTCGGGAACCGTCTTATATGACGGAAAGCCGCTCGAGCCGTCGACCTTCGAACGGATCGCGTACGTTCCCGAAAAGAGCGTGCTCTACGATTGGATGTCCGTGCACGATCACGTCGAGATGCAGCGACATGCCTTCTCGCACTTCAACGTGGCTCGAGCGCACGAACTGCTCGCGCAGTTCAGCATCGACCTGAAGAAAAAGGCGCGCAATCTTTCCAAAGGGATGAAGACGGCAACGATGGTCGCTCTCGCGATCGCCCGCGAAGCCGACATGCTGATCCTGGACGAACCGACGAGCGGTCTCGATCCGATCAACCAGCGCCACGTGCTCAATCTCATCATCAACGAATCGGCGCGCGGCGCCACCGTCATCTTCTCCTCGCATCAGATCGGTCAAGTCGAACGCGCGGCCGAGCGGATAGCCGTCGTCGAACACGGCAGGCTCGCGCTCGAAGGCGACGTTGACGATTTAAAATCGGGGCGCAAGATCGTCGAAGGTATCTTCCCCAACGAAAGCTTTGCTCTCGACGGCATTGCGACCGACGCGCGGATCGCACGTATCGACCGCAGCGGCCGCATCTTGCGTCTGCTGACGAACGCCGACGCCGACGGCGTCGCACATCTGCTGGAAGCAAAGGGTGCGTCCGGAATCCGCATCGTCGATCTGAACCTCGAAGACATCTTCCTCTACGCAGTTGCCCCCGCTGAATCGACGGCCGACGTCGTCGAGGGAGTTCCCCAATGATTTACGTTGAATGGCTGCGCGCGCGCCGCGTCCTGATTGGCATGGGCATCACGCTCGCCGCATTTGTCGTCATCGGCCTCGGCCTGCGGATCTGGACGTTGCAGTACTCGACGCCGGAAAAATTCGTTCAAGCGATCCAGATGGATCCGGGCGCTACGCGCCGGGAAATGACGTTGCCTGACGGCACGCACCGCACGATCGTAGACGACCCGGCGAAACGCACGCGGGTCGTTATCGACGACCGCGGATACGCCGGTAAGCACGTCGTAATCACGGAACCGCGCGGCGCGCATCCGTCGGACTTCTCACACGTCAACATCGGTAGCGTAAGCGTCGATACGACGGATAATGGCACGATGGAACGCATCGTCGTCGATTCGGATCATGGCGCAACCTTCGCTCCATATCTCGGAATCGGCTGGTTCCTCGCGATGATCGTCGCAACGTTTCTCGGCGCACCCTTCGCTCGCGAAAACGACGGCCATCTGGAATATGCGTTCACCAAACCCGTCTCGCGCACGAAGCTCGCGCTTGCGATCGTCGGCGTCGACGCGGCAGCGATTATTGCAACCATCGTCGCAACGGTGGCGGTGCTCATGGGCCTGCAACTGCTCTTCGAACCCGTGCGCATCTCGGGTTGGCTGGCCTTCGAATACTGGGGGACGTCGATCTTGGTGCCGCTAGGTTGGTACGCGCTGCTCAACGCGGCAACGGCTTCGTTGCGCCGCGCCTACGGCGTGATGCTCGGACTCTCGTGGCCCGTGCTCTTCGGAATCAATGGCTTCGCCGCAATTCCTTGGAACGACTCGACGCTCGGCCGCGTCCTGTGGGCCGTATCGCATGCGATCGTTTTCCTAAACCCGATTTCGTACTTCATGCCCGGCGACGGCGGCATCCGTATCAGTGACAGAACGGATATCATCGGAATCTCGCATCAAGCGGGTGTGCTCGTAGCCCTGATTCTCTTCCTTGTCTATACCGCGTTGGCCGTCGTGCAGTGGCGGCGTGTGGAGGCATAATCCATGGAAATCCTCGGTACGAATTTCTCGATCACCCTCGGTTCGTGGCGCTTGTGCTTCCGCTTGGCGGTGGAAGACGTCGACGCTCCGGCACCCGCTCCGCATCCGACGCCGCATCGCATCCGCATCGTGGAAGAAGCGTACGACCGCCGTCGCGCGAGCGCAAATTAACGGCGATCAGACCACGAAGCCGTTGGGGACTGCCGACTCCTTGTACGCCAGCCCCTTCGCGCTCAACTCGTAGAAGTATATGTTGGGCAGCATCGCGTCGCCGGAAAAATTGAACTGATACTGCCCGACCAGCAAATTGTACGAACCGCCCTGCTGAAGCTGCTGCAGCAACATGAACCTTGAGGTCGCATTGCTGCGCAGCGACGCTTGTATCAAGAGTTGCGCGGCCGCGTACCCGAAGGCCGAAAACGCGGTGATCTCGCCGACTTGCGAATGAAAGTCTTGCAGCAGCGTCACGTCGCTCGGGACGCGCTCGAGCGGGGGCGCGGGAGTCGCGATTAGGGCGCCGTTCATCACGTCGCCGAACGGCCCCACGATGTCGTTCGAGAAGAAGGCATCGCACGCGCCGAATGCTCCACGGTAGCCTTGCGCGTGAAGCGCTTTGGCGGCGTCGCCTAGTTCCGCCGGCTTGCCCGCCAAAAACACGTATCCCGGCTGGTGATTCATCACGACCACGGCCGTATTGTGAGGATCCGCGTTCGTTTCGACCGTTACCGTTTTCACATTGTGCTTGTCGCTCTTCGCCTGAGAGACGAACCCTTGCGCGATTTCCGTTCCATAGGTCCCCCGCGCGACCAAGGCAACAACGTTCATCGACGAGCGCTTACCCAGGACCGTACGCGCGAAGAGCTGCCCTTCGCTCGAGTTTTTCGTGGGGAGGCGATAGACGTTGTGAAATCCGCGCGACGTGATCGCATCGTCGGAAATCGTCGGCACCACGATCGCGAAGCTCGCGTTTGCATATTGAGGAAGGCACGCGAGCGTGACGTCGGCCGTGAGGTTTCCGATCATGCCGATGACGCTTGGATCCGATGCGGCGACGAACACGTTCGACATGCCCACCGAGGTGCTGTTCTGATCGTCGAACGTGCGTATGCCCCAGAAGCGATTCGGGCTCGGGGTAAATCGATTCGTCTCGTCGACGCACGCGCGCGCGCCTTTCAAAATTTCGTTTCCGTACCCGGCAAGCGGCCCGCTCAACGGTACGTTGATGCCGATCGTATATTGCGTGAGGAACGTGCCGGGCACGCCGCCGGGCGCAGTAATGGCGACGAGCGCGCCGCCGGTCTTGGCAAGAAATGCGCTGCGGAGCATCAGCGGACCACGAACCCGCCGACCGTTGCGGCAAGAAAGACGATTGAGAAAATCATGTTCCCGACAAATATACGTTCGTTGAGGATGAAAACGTTCTCCGAACGGCCGTACAGGCGATCTTCGTAAACGGTCAGCGCGAGCGCTGCGGCCACGCCCGCGTAATAGACCGCGCCGGCGTGCGCCAGAATGCCCGCGAGCGCAAGCAGCGCGGTCATAACGACGTGCAGCGCGATCGGCATCCATCGGCCGGTGCGCTCGCCGAAGCGTACGGGCAGCGAATGAATGCCTTGGTCGCGGTCCGTCGGCAGATCCATGAGGGCGTAAGCGATGTCGAAACCGGCGACCCACACCGTGACCGCCAAAAAGACGAGCACGGCACTGACGCTGATCGTCCCGGCAACGCCGATGAACGCGCCGAGCGGCGCGAGGCCGTCGACGGCGCCGAGAACGAAATGCACCAGCCACGTGAAGCGCTTGCACAGCGGATAGACGAGCACGCCGAACGCCGCAATCGGCAGCAGCTTCACGCACAGCGGGTTGAGCATCCACGCGGAAATCAGCAGCAAGAGCAGACCGAGTACGATGGCCCAGAGCATGACCGACGGCGCAAGGGTGCCGCTCGCGATAGCGCGGCGGGCGGTGCGCGGGTTGCGCGCGTCGATGTCCTTGTCGAAGTAGCGGTTTGCGGCCATCGCGGCCGTGCGCGCGCCAAAGACGGCGAGCGTAATCCAAAGGAGCGCCCACAACGACGGAACGCCGCGCGCGGCGAGCACGGCTCCCACGTACGCGAAGGGCAACGCAAAGAGCGTGTGTTCGATGCGAATCTCGCGCAGGAAAACCTTAATCACGTACGAGCCTCTGGAAGGCGCGCGGGCCTTGGCCAGACCAGTCGTCGGGGACGAGCGATTTTGCAATGCGGTCGAGGCCGAAGTCTTTCCATCGCTTCGTGACGCGCTCGCGCATGGCATCGGCCATGACGATGTCCGGCGGCCATTCGCGCATGTAGCCTTCGCTCGGGCCCTTGCGCGTCGCGTCGATGCCCAGCTTCGTCCCGTACGCAACGCTGTACGAACCATGATCGAGATCGTCGACGGGACCGGGCATCGTGACGACGTCGCGTTCGGGTGCGAGATTGTTGAGCACGAACCAGGCAACGCTGCGCGTGTCTTGTACGTCCACGTCTGCGTCGACGATCACCAGTACTCGCGTCAGCATCATCATGTGTCCCAGGCCCCAGAGCGCGTTCATCACCTTCTTCGCGTGTCCGGGATACTGTTTGCGAATCGATACGATCGCGAGATTATGAAAACCGCCTTCGACCGGCAGATTCATATCGACGACTTCGGGGAGCACCATCTGCAAGAGCGGCAAGAATAGGCGTTCCGTCGCTTTACCCAGCCACGCATCTTCCATCGGCGGCTTTCCGACCACGGTTGCGGCGTAAATGGGATCGCGCCGATGCGTTATGCACGTCACGTGAAACGTGGGATAGATGTCCGCCAGGCTATAGACGCCGGTGTGATCGCCGAACGGTCCTTCCGTCCGCAAGTCGGTGTTATCCACGTAGCCTTCCAGCACGAATTCTGCGTCGGCAGGCACCTTAACGTCGATCGTCTTCGCTTGTACGAGCGACACGGGCTTGCCGCGCAGCAAACCGGCAAACGCAAATTCGTCGAGGACCGGAGGCAGCGGCGCCGTTGCCGCATACGTCAACGTGGGATCGCTGCCGATGGCGACGGCGACCGGAACTTTGTCGCCCCACAACTGCGCGTGAGCGCGGCCTTGTTTGTGGCGTTGCCAATGCATGCCGGTCTCCGTCGCGTTATAGACCTGCATGCGGTACATCCCGACGTTCGGCCGGTTCGTGCGCGGATCTTTGGTGATGACGAGCGGCAACGTGATAAACGGTCCGCCGTCGAGCGGCCACGTGGTAAGTACGGGAAGTTTCGTGAGATCGGGTTCGCGCATGACGACGTCCTGCGACGAGCCTTCTCGAACGGTTTTCGGAATGGCGTTTGCGAGCGGCGCGAACCGGCGCAACGCGTTGAACTTCTCGCCAAGCGACGGGCCGGGTGGCGAAAGATCGATCAGCGCGCGCAGGCGTTGCGCGGCTTCGTTCAAGTGCTCGACGCCAAGTGCCATCGACATGCGGCGCTGCGATCCGAATTGATTGGTCAGCACCGGAAAACGGCTGCCCTTGACGCGCTCGAACAATAGCGCGGGGCCGCCTGCCTTGACGACGCGATCCGTGATTTCGGCGATCTCGAGATGCGGATCGACTTCGGCGCCGATCGTATGCAACTCGCCGGCGCGCCGCAGCGCATCGACGAACGACCGGAGGGTATCGAAAGCCATGACGGGTTCCTTCGGTGCGTTCGGCGTAGTAGCTTGCATGGAACCGTTGGATTTGACCGCGCGCCCGCCGCGATCGTGCCGAGCGACGCTCGACGGGCTCGTACTGCTGCCCCGAACGATCGACAAGTTGCGAGCGTTTCTGCCGGGCGGCAACCCTGGGCCCTACCTCATTAACGCGCCGACGATGCTCGGGCTTTCCGGTTACCTGCTGATTCGGCTGGGCATCGAAGAAGATGACTTACGTCGGATCGTGGCGGAAGCGGCCGATGAACACGAGGTTGCCGCGTGGGTCCGCGCGCATAGCGATCCCGCGGCGTACGACGAGATCAACGGCGCGATCACCCATCTGCGCCCGCGTCACGCGCGCGATCAGGAATTCTTCCTCGCCAATCATGGCGAAACGATGCGTGCGCATCCCGAACTCGAATTCTTGGTCGACATCCTCGATGCGGACGATCGCCGCATGTTTCCCGAGGTTGCCAGCTGATGCAGTTCGTCGCGCTCGTCCGGCGTCTCACCGAGCGCTATTCGCAAGCGCAGTTCGACGCACTGCTCGATGCCGAAGCCGAGGCCGTGCGCGCGCTCTACGGCGAGGGCATCGTGCGCAACGCGTGGAGCCGCGAAGACGTGCTCGGCGCATGCTTGCTCGTGGAGTCGCCATCGCGCGACGAGGCGATGTCGGCGTTGATGCGCCTTCCGCTCGTCGCTCACGACATGGTCGAATGCCAGCTGATCCCGGTGAGAGGGTATCGTGGCTTCGGCCCGCGCGGCTAAACGGCGCGTTACGGTAGTTTCATTGCGGATCTGACGAGCTTGTCGCGCGTCTTTGGCGGAAGCATCGCCGCGATAGCTTGAATCCGCGCCTGCTTTCCGATCACGTAGCGTTCGCGTGGTTTTGCAGACGTCAGGGCGGCGAACACGGCGTTCGCGACCACGCTCGCGTCCATCCCCTCGGTTTCTTCTCGGCGCGTTTGAGCGACGATCGCATCGATGAACTTTCCATAGCGCTGCATCGCTTCCGGCGGCATCTGTGCGACGATGCGGTCTTTAGCATTGCGCCCTTTCTCCCAGATCGGCGTCTTTACCGCGGCGAATTCGAAGAGCGAAACGTCGACGCCGCTTCCGCGCAACTCTTGGCGCAATGCGTCGACGAAGCTTGCGAGCGCAGCTTTCGATGCGCTATATGGTCCGACGAACGGCGCCGAAAGACGCCCGGCGATCGATCCGATAAAAACCAGGCGCCCACCCGTGGAACGCAACAACGGCAGCATCGCCTGCGTCAGGGCGATCGGGCCATAGACATTCACTTCGAATTGCGCGCGCAGCGACTCGATCGGCAAATATTCCAGCGGACCGGCAACCGCGACGCCCGCATTACTGACTACTGCGTGCAGCGACGCGCCGCTCGCGCGAATCGTTTCGACGCAACGCGTCACGTCGGCAGGCACCGTAACGTCGAGGATGACCGGGCGAAGGTTTTGATGCTCGGCTTCAAGCCGTTCGCGATCGGCTTCTTTGCGCACTCCGGCGAAGACGAGATACCCGCGCTGCGCAAAGAGCAGCGCGGTCTCGTGACCGATGCCGCTCGAGGCACCCGTGACGACGATCGCTTCCATGCGCTCTACTGCGACGTTTAGGCGCTCTTTCCCCGGGCGGCTTCGCGATCCGGTTCCGACGCGCGGCCGTACATGATTTCCGCGACGAGGGCCGCAAGTGCGGCGCCCGCGACCGGTGCGAGGATGTATGTGAAGGCATGCGAGAAATGCAGCGATGCAACCGTCGGCCCAAGCGAGCGCGCGGGATTCATCGACGCTCCGCTCACCGGGCTGAACGCTAAGCCGCAGAGTGCGACGACGCCGCCGACCGCCAGGGCGGCATTCTTACCCACGACGGCTTTCTGATCGGCTGTGCCTAAAATCGTGAACGCAAGAAAGAACGTCAAGACGACTTCCATCACGAAGCCTTGCGCGCGTGTAAAAGGCGGAAGATTCTTCGTGACGCCTGCGGCGATCGCGTCGCCGAAGATTGCATGCAGCAAAAACGCGGCACATATCGCGCCGATCAACTGCGCGATCACGTACGGCGTGACAAGCTTCCACGGAAAGCTTCGGCGCAGCGCAAATCCGATGGAAATTGCCGGATTGATGTGTGCTCCCGAGAGACCGCTCAGGCTCCAGATCATCGCCATGACCGCTACGCCGGGCGCCGTGTAGCGGGCGGCGTGGCCGATGCCACCGGGATAGGTGTGATCGAGAATGTCTGCGCCGGCGGCAACGAACGTCAGTACGAAAGTTCCAACGCACTCTCCGAGCAGCCGCCTGGCCAGCGGTATCTCGGAGGGCATATCATCGGGCGGTCTCTGCCGGCTCACCCTTACATCGTACCCGCGCGCTTAGGCGATGTGGCGCCCCGCGAGTCCGACGAGCGCCGGCGAGACCCGGCATCCCGATCGTTGCGCGAGGGACGCATATTCGGCAGCTGCGCGCCGCGCTGCGGCGACGTCGCCGCTTTGGATATGTGCGCGAATCGTGATTTCCCAGGCGAACTCGTCGCAGGGATCGCATTCGAGCATGACCGGAGTGAGGGCGCGGACCGATTCGAAGTCTTCGCGCGCCAGGGCGTCGCGTGCCAACATACTGCCGAGCTCTATTTGCAGATTCTGCAGCGATGCGTTCGTGCCGACGAACCATTCGTAGTCCTGGAGATGTTTGGGCGTTCCCGCTGCAAGCTTGAGGTAGTACTCGTTTAGCTTTCCGCGCAGCCTTTTGAAATGCTCCTTATGTTTGAACGCCAGCTCACAATCGGCGCGAATCTGCCGCACGTCGACGGCGACGTGCGAGCCGAGCGCGTAGGCTGTTTTTGCGAAGGTTACGACGTTGGGATCCCCGCATTGCAATCGGGCGCGGCGCACGGTCATTTTGAGGGCATTAACCGCATCTTGCACCTCCTCATCCGGCCAGATCATCTCGCATAGATCGTCGCGATGCAGCGGCCGCGCGCGTACCGCCAAGGCGACGAGCAAGTCGAAAACCTTGCGAGAAACGTTGAGCGTGCGGTTGCCGCACGCAACGGTGCCGCCCAAGAGGTTCAGCATCACGTTCGGGCGCGCTGCGGTGTCCGCGAGTTCGCGCAGATGTACGACCAATGCTCGCAGCGGCTGCCTCTGGGATGGGAGTTCGCCGATCAACAGGTGCGAGATCGACCCCTGGAGCGAAACCCAATTCAGTTGCGTCGCGAGCGACGCCGCTTCGTCAAGAAACTCCGCGCGCCTACGCGGAAGGACCTGCGAGAGCGCCACCGCGTTCACGGCGCGCATGGCGTAGAGTGCGGAATCTTGAAGTTCTTCCCGTGCGGCTCCATATCGCGCGCACGCTTCGGTTGCCGAGCCCGAGAAATAGGCCTCGACGAAATGCATCATCGAGCGCATCCGAGGTAAGCCGAAGCGATCCGCTACAAAGTTGATGGGACTCGCGCCGATTGAGGAAAATGCCGCGTAGGGACCGAGCAAGTGGAACTCCCGCACCGCGCGCATTTCGTCCCGGCACGCATTTAGTGTATCCAGGTCGTTGTTCGTGGCCGCCGCGTAGGCATACTCGAGCAGCATTTCCATGAGCCATAGGCGGTCGTCCCGGCTACGGGCGAGTTCGAGTTGCCGTTGGTGGAAAATCCGTTCTGCTTGCCAGTCTCCATTGCGAGCCGCGCGTTCGATACTCAAGATGTTTGCCATCTTTGCCGCAAGCGGCGTCGATATTCCGGTAATGCGTACCATTTGCAGCGCAGCCGTGGCGCCCGACATGTCGCCCCGTCGCGCGAGCACGCTGGATCGTATCGCGAATGCAATGCGGTCGGCGGCATCCGGCACCGCCGCGCACTCTCCTGCGAGCTCGTTGAATAGCCGATCCGCTTGCGCGTGTTGGAAGTTTTCTTCGTAGATGGAGGCGAGATAAGCCCGCGCTGCCTTTGTGATCAACGGGTCGACTTCATTGTCGAATAAGGCCAGAAGCGTTTCACCTTCGCTTTGCAAGACGTTGGAGTCGATGAAAATGCGCCGGCGCCGAAAAGCGGCGAGCCACAAGCGCGGGTCGGGCGCCACGTCAGCTTCTGGAAGCGCATCCACGACCGCTTCGAGTTGCGGCTCCCAGGCGAAGAGATCGGGCGTCGGCAACGATCGAACTAAATTCGATGCCATCGAAGTTGCGCCGATCGTCAGTGCCGCTCTGGCCGACGCAATGAATTGGCCTCGACGGCGCAGATTGTCGATCGTTTGTTGTGCGATTCCGTGAATCTCCGGTGCAAACGCATTTTTCACCGCCGCTTCTATAAAGGGAATGATCTCGATTCTTCCGTTCACTTCGGCGACCGCCCGACGCCTGAGCAGCGAATCGATGGCGCGTTCGATAGCGTCGGGCGACAGTGAAGCGGCGATGGCGTCGGCGCCTGGATCGCTTCCGATCGCGGCAACGGAAAGAAGCACGCGGCGTTCTTCCTCGGACAAACTCGCGAGAACCCAGCCGCGCACGAACTCGAAAAGGGGCAGGTATGCGGAAGAGCCGAGATCGCGCGCGGCGCGTTCTCCGTCGCGAGCGAGCGTTCGGCAGACGAACGTCAAGGCGCCCGCATGACCCTGAGTTAAGCTGAATGCAAAATCGATAAAGTCGCGGGACGCTTGCGAACCTTTGAGAAGTTGCGCCGCATCTTCGCGATCTAACGCGAGATCGGCGTCGGTAACAAAGCACTGCTCTTCGGGTAACGAGGATGAAAAGGGTGATTCGATGAGCGGATCTTCGCCGGTAACGACGATACGCCGGCCGCTCGGCGGTTTGGAGAGGAAACGGCGGAAGGTTGCTCGCTCTTCCGCGCTCGATCGGTCCCATCCGTTGAAAAGCGCGAATGCACCAGGCTTACTCCGCTTGCCGATGTCAGCAAGGAGCCGCTCGCATCCGGCACCTTTTTGCGCGACGATATAGACGTACGAAATGCCGGGATCGAGAATCCGCTCGAGCAAATGCTTGCGCGCTGCGTCACCCATTGTGGTAGTATCGGCAGTATAGCGCCTAGGAACAGATTTTTCTAACGCGACTTTGTAGGTTAATCACAACTGAGCACGATCAGCCGGACGCGCCGGGGGCGTCCGCGGAACGGCGAGCGTAGGGAGAAAATCGTTCGCTGCGCGTTGCAGCTCTTCGCGCAACGCGGTTTCGATGGAACGACCCTGAGCGAAATCGCCGCCGAAGCCGGAATCAGTCTCTCGTTGCTTCGGCATTACTTCCCGCGAAAGGCAGCGATTGCAGACGAGCTCGCTGCGCTGGATTCACACGTATTCGAAAACGCCGTCGAACAGCTCGGAAGAGCCATTCGTGAAGCGCGGACCTGCCATGCTTTCCTTGCGCAGCTAGGGAGCGAGTACGTCGAGTGGGTTCGCCGGCGTCAGTGGCTCTACACGTTGTGGCTTCAAGACCATCGCGAACTGCATATACGACAAACGGTGGGTCCGCAAGTGAAGCGCACGTATGAAGTGTTTGCGAAACATCTAACGAGCATGCACGATTTCTCCGGTGAGGAGTCCGACGCGCGTTTTGCCATTGGAATGCTGTTTGGCTCGCTGTTTTACGCCACGCTCGTGGGCCCGCGCATCGGGGTTCCGCCGTTTGCAACCAACGATCGCGAAATCGCCGATCTCGCCCTCACGATTGCGACGCATATTACGAAGCGATAAAAGGCGGCCGCACGTCCGTGCGGGCCGCCTTTTGAAGTGAGGAAGGTCGCCACTCGCTCTCGGCACCATCCTAGCGATGTCTGGAAGGACGCCCTAAGCGTACATCGCGCCGGTGTCGCGCCGGTGTCTCCGCGCGCGCGAATAAGGCTGCCAGTGGTAACGGCCGCCCCAGGAAGAAGCCTTGCGCGTATCGGGCGCGCCGTGATCGGGCAAAATCAAGTTGCTCTTCGCGCTCGATGCCCTCCACGACGACGGCGATATCGAACCGGCGCGCGAGCATCAAGACGGCCTCGACGATTGCCGCACGTTTCTCCTCGCGGAACGCGGCAATAAAGCTGCGATCGATTTTTAAAAAGTCGGCGGGTAGACGTGCGAGATAATCGAGAGTGGCGCAACCAGTGCCGAAATCGTCGATCGCGAACCGCACACCGGCGCGTTTGAGTTCGTCGATTCTCGAAACGGCCGCAGCCGTGTCGCGAAGCGCGGAGCTTTCCGTCAGTTCGACGATCAGCCGGCGCGGATCGAAGTCGCTGCGCGCTATCGCGGCCACGAGATCGGCGATTGAATTCGGCGCTCCCAGATGCTCGGCTCCGACGTTGATGGAGAGCGCGACCGAACCAAACGCGGGCGGCAATATGGCAACTTCTTGCATCGCTCGGTTGAGAACCCAGAGGTCGAGCTCGCGATGATCGCGGTCGCTGCGAATCTGCCCGAGAAATGCCGCCGGAAGCAACTCCCCGTGCGTCGGGTGCATCCAGCGCAACAGTGCCTCGACGGCAAACAGGCTGTCATCGTGCAAATCGACGATCGGTTGATAGCGTAGCACGAGTTGATCTTGGGCGATGACCGCTTCCAGATCAAAGTCCGGCGGTCCGGCGTCGAACGGCACCGGCGTTGGAGTTTCTATCATGAGGAGACACTAGCGGATGGTGGTGTCCTTGAGGAGTCAGCTTTGACCGACGGTGCTCGACCAACGTCGGCGCGGTTAAACGGCGATCAGTAGTAGCGGCTCATGACCTCATCTGCCCATGGGGGTTGGCGCACGTCGCCGCGCGGGCCGAACTCCCGCATGTACGGCTTAATATCCAGCACCGGAGAGCCGTCATTTGCATCGAGACCGCGCACGACGAGCGTCCGGCCCTCCCGCCGCACCAGTTCGCAACGCGAGACGCCGATGCGATTTGGTCTGCGCGCGCCACGCTGCGCAAAGATGCCGACCTTCGGCCACTCGGGATTATTGCGCGGGTGACGCGCGGTCGTTTCAACTTCGCTTTCGTTGATTGCGTGTAAGAGAAAAACGATTTCGAGATGCGAGAATGCTTCGATGCCGTCGAGCGCTTGCGGGGCGAAGCGCTCGTCGAGTTCGATCGTGGATTCGACGGCACCCCAGTCGTCGTCGCGCCGGTCGGTGCGCGGCGAGCGAACGATCGCTACCGGTTGTAGCTCGATCATGCTTTTCGCGGGGCCGCCCGTACGTAGCTTCCGATGATCACGAGCGACAGGATCGCGCCGAGCGGTACGTACCACAGCGATGCGATCGCCATACCAAGTATCGCGGTGCGCCGCTGAAAGAGATAGAACAGGATCGCGCCCAGCCAGCAAATGCCGAAGAAAACGAAGATGTCGTTCATGGTATACGAACGTGGATCGATGCCGGCGAACTTTACAAGCACGGCCCACAGGCCCGGTGGTCCGCCGATGTAGCGGTCGTTCAGATGCGCGTACACGCCGTCGAGCAGCATGTAGCCGCCGACGGCGAGCGCGAGTACCAAGCGAATGACGTGACGCAACAGTCGAGCGTCTTACGCTTTACGCTGGTGGACGATCACCGTGTTCCCGTCGGGATCGGGGGTGAAGGCCATGAAGCAACCCGGCGTCTCCAGCGGATCGTCGATTGCGACGCCTTTTGCACGCAGTTCCGCGACCTTTGCTTTCGCATCCGAAACCGCGAACATCGTGAAGCCGCCGCTCGTTTTGCTGCCGTCCGGCGGACACCAGAATCCGAACGAGCTGCCATCGCCGAGGGTGAATTCTGCGCCGCGTGCTTGTTCGTCGAGCTCCGTCGGTTGCAGGCCCAGCACGTCGCGATAGTACTTCAGCGAGCGCGCAACGTTGCTCACGAAGAATCCGTACATATCCGCGCCGTTGATGCTGGTCGTGCTGCGCGCGTGATGCGGCACCGGTTCGTCGCCGTGCGGCTTGCGCTGGTGGATGATGACCGTATTGCCGTCGGGATCGTGACCGATCCCCATGTAGCAGACGGGCGACTCCATCACGTCGAGAAAATCACCGCCGCGTGCGCGCATCTCTTCGACGGCTTTGCGGGCGTCGGCAACGCGGAACATGACGGAGTAGTGAGGCGGCGTCGGTTCGTCGGGCTGCCACAATCCGTACGTGACGCCGTCGTTCATCGTGAACTCCGCACCGGCGCCGTCGGTCGGCGAAGTCGGAACGAGTCCGAGCGTATCGCGGTAATACGCGATCGAGCGTTTAATGTCGGGCACGACGGCGCCGATGAGATCGATGCCGGTGATCGCCGTCGCGCTTGCGGTCGAGGATGCGGTCATTTTCAGACTCCTTTGCAGTGAGGCTTTGCTCTACCCGTCAAGCCTACCGGAGTGAATATGACATGTGCTGTCAGGTATACAAAGGGCCCGCATCGAATCGATGCGAGCCCCTTGCTGGTTGCCTATCGCAATCGTTTAGTCGTCGCGGCGGCCCGGCGGCCGGCGCCGGCGACGCATGGGCGGCGCGCCCGGCCCTCCGGCCGGTGCCGCGTCGTCTCCACCACCGTCGGCACCGTCGTGGTCGCGACGGGGACGGAACTCGCCGTTTCCGCGCCGGTGATGTCCGCCACCGTCACCGGTGTCTCCACCTGGCATCAGCGCCTTGCGTGACAGATTGACTCGGCCTTGCGAATCGACTTCCATCACCTTCACCTTCACCGAATCACCGACGTTGAGTACGTCTTCCACCTTGGCGACGCGCTCGGGGGCGATCTGGCTGATGTGCACGAGTCCTTCCTTGCCCGGAAGAATCTGCACGAAAGCGCCGATCGGAATCACGCGCGTGACGACGCCGTCGTACGTTTCGCCGACGACGATGTCTTTGGTGATATTCTCGACGATCGTTTTGGCCTTGTCGCCGCTCTCGCCGTCGAGCGAGGTGATAAACACCGTTCCGTCGTCCTCGATGTCGATCTTCTCGACGCCGGTGTCCGCAATGATCTTGTTGATGATCTTGCCGCCTGGCCCGATCACGTCCTTGATCTTGTCCGGATTGATCTTGACGACGATCATGCGCGGCGCGAACTTCGAGAGCGCTTCGCGCGGTTCGGCGATCGTCTCCGCGAGCTTGTCGATGATGAAATAGCGCGATTTTTTGGCTTCCGCCATCGCTTCACGCATGATGTCGATCGTGATGCCCCGCACCTTGATGTCCATCTGGATCGCGGTGATGCCCTTCTTGGTACCCGCGACTTTGAAATCCATCTCGCCGAGCGCGTCCTCGAGGCCTTGGATGTCGGTAAGGATCGCGTAATCCTTACCCTTGAGGATCAATCCCATCGCCACGCCCGCGACGTGCGAACTGATCGGGACGCCCGCATCCATCAACGCGAGGGTCGAACCGCAGACCGACGCCATCGACGACGATCCGTTCGATTCGAGCACTTCGCTCATCAGACGCAACGTATACGGAAACTCTTCCTTCGGCGGAAGCACGGGCAGAAGCGCGCGTTCTGCAAGTGCGCCGTGTCCGATTTCGCGGCGGCCGGGCCCGCGCATCGGACGCGTCTCGCCGACCGAGAACGGCGGAAAGTTATAGAAGTGCATGTAGCGCTTGTCTTCGAGCGCCACGATGCCATCCAGACGTTGCGCGTCGCTCGTCGAACCGAGCGTCGCCGCGGTAAAGACTTGCGTCTGTCCGCGCGTGAAAACGCCCGAACCGTGGACGCGGGGCACGTAGTGCACCTTGCACCAGATGGGGCGGATTTCGTTGGGCTTGCGGCCGTCGGGACGAATCTTTTCGTCGACGACCATCGTGCGCAACTCGTCCTCTTCCATCGCCTTGATGATCTTGCCGAAATCTTTGGAAAAAACCGGATCTTCGAGCAGCGCTTGAATCTCGAGATCTTTCTTGCCGCAGCGCGCCAGTGCTTCTTCACGCGAAAGCTTGTCGAAAGCGTCTTCGCGCTCGCCTTTCTCGACGATGCGCATCGCTTTGGCGACGTCTTTTGCGAACGTCTTGCGAACCCACTTGTCGAGATCGGGGTTGATTTTCAGCAGCGGATATTCGCGCTTCTTCTTGCCGGCTTTCTTTGCGAGCTGGTTGATCGCTTTGACGATTTTCTTGATCTCGCCGTGCGCGAACTCGACGGCACCGAGGAAATCTTCCTCGGAAAACTCATGACCGCCGCCTTCGACCATCATGATTGCGTCGTCGGTTCCGGCGACGACGATTTCCATGCCGCCCGTCTCATATTGAGGAAGCGTGGGATTGGCAATGAACTTGCCGTTCTCGTCTCGTCCTACGCGGATACACGCAATCGGCTTTTCGAACGGAATGTCGGAAACGGCCAGCGCCGCACCGGCGGCGCAAACGCCGATGACGTCGGCGTCGAGTTCCGGATCGATCGACATCACCGTTGCGACGATTTGCACGTCGTTGCGGAAGCCGTCGGGGAAGAGGGGACGAATCGGGCGATCGATTTGACGCGAGCTCAGCACCGCATGTTCCGGCGGGCGGCCTTCGCGTTTGATGTAGCCTCCGGGAATCTTTCCGGCTGCGTACATCTTCTCTTCGAAATCGCAGGTTAAGGGGAAAAAGTCGATGCCTTCACGAGGTTTTTCGGAGGCAGTGACGGCGCAGAGCACGACATTTTGGTCACCATAGCGGATCAACGCGGAGCCGTTTGCTTGCTTCGCGAGTTCGCCGGTCTCGATGACCATCGTGCGCCCGCCGACCTCAAGGGTCACAGATTCGGGCACGATTACTCCTAGTTTCTTGTTCTTACTCTTATAAAATGAACCGTGCCGGGTTCGGGAAGCGGAGCACCCGCGCCTTCCAAGCGGCCGGGCCTGGGGCTAGCGGGCGGGTTCGCGCCTAGGCGAGCGCGTCGAAGCCCGTTCCGGTGAAGAAGCCTTGGCCGATCCCGGTCTTGAGCGCCGCGAGCGTCGTGTTAAGCTGCGCGAACATGTCGACGGGCTGGCCACCCGTGTATTGGGGAATCGCCGGGGCGCCCGACTCGATGGACTGCAACAGGTAGCCGCTCGACCAAGTCGTGAGCTGATCGTAACTCTGCGTGTAACGGTCGGGCGTGGCGGCAGCACGGGACGTGCCGGGATAGCTTCCCGACGGGAAGAGCACGGCGAAACCCGGGACGCTGCCGATGGTCATGGCTCTAGCCTAGCATCCGGCGCGCTTGCCCGCTCCCCCGGAGCCGTAAAGATTTGCTTAGGGCCAGGTCGAGCCGTCGGCAAAGACGACCTTGGTCACCCGGCACGTCGCGCTACCGATTCCGATGACCGAGACGTCGTGGGGAAACGGAAAGCGGTGCGTGATCTTCACGTGCGGCGCGAACGTTCCGGCGTCGCGCTTGGTGAGTATCGTCCGGCGTTCGGTCCCGAAGCTGAAATTGATCTCGCGGGCCGCAACCTTTGCCGTGTTCGTAAACGCAATCGTCAGGCCGTTGCCGATCGAAATCGACTGACTGTGAAACTGCGACACGTGGTGGTTGCTATCCAGCTTGGTCGTGATCGCGGGGGACTTCGGAAGTTTTGCGGTGCACGCGTCGATGACGACCGGCGCGGGATGGTGATCTGCGGGCTTGGCCGGCGCAGCAGCGATGAGCGCGACGGATGCAAGGGCGGGGAGCAGCGACTTCAAGCGAATGTTCACCTTCATGATTCACGCTTTTCTGCTCGCTGCCGCGCTTTCGCCTGCCGTCGCAAAACACGCGATGGTCGTCACGGAACAGCGTCTGGCGACCCAGGCCGGACTCGACGTGCTCGAGCGAGGCGGAAACGCCGTCGATGCGGCGGTCGCGGTCGGCTACGCGCTGGCCGTGGTCGATCCGTGTTGCGGGAACATCGGGGGCGGCGGCTTTATGTTGATCCGCATGCACGACGGCCGAGAGCGCTTCATCGATTTTCGTGAGAAGGCGCCGATGCGCGCCACGCGCACGATGTATCTCGACCGTAACGGCAACGACGTGCCGATGCGCTCGCGTAAAGGCTGGCTTGCGATCGGCGTGCCGGGCACGGTAATGGGAATGGATCGCGCGTTGCGCGAGTACGGAACGATGTCCCGTCAAACGGTCATGGCGCGCGCGATCGCGCTGGCGCGAAACGGCTTCGTTGTTGCGCCTGGCGATATGATTCCGTTCAATGGATCTCCGGGCGAAGGCTACAGTGGATGGGCCGGCGGAAACAAGCCGCACGTCGGCGAGCTTTTAAAGCAACCCGATCTCGCGCATTCCCTCTCGCTGATTGCGCGCGACGGTTCGGCTGCGTTTTACCGCGGTCCGATCGCGCGCGCGATCGTGAAGGCGTCGAACGCCAACGGCGGCATCCTTTCGATGCAAGATTTCGCGCGGTACACCGTCGATGAGTCGCAGCCGGTGCAATGCAGCTATCACGGTCTGACGATCGTCTCCGCGCCGCCGCCGAGTTCGGGCGGCGTGACGCTCTGCGAAACGCTCAACATCCTCTCGCCATATCCGCTCGCGGCGTGGGGTTGGCATTCGGTAAAGGAAACGCATTACGTCATAGAAGCCGAACGCCGCGCCTACGCCGATCGTAACGCCTATTTGGGCGATCCGACGTTCGTGCACAACCCCGTTGCGCGGTTGCTCAGTCCTGCATACGCGGCGAAACTGCGCGCATCGATTGCGCCCGCTAAAGCGACGCCGTCGAAGGACGTGAAGCCCGGTTTGAATATCGCCGTGCACGAAAACGCCAACACGACGCACTACTCGATCGTCGACAAGTACGGCAACGCGGTCGGCGTTACGTATACGATCAACGATTGGTTCGGCTCGGGCGTCGTAGCGCCCGGCACCGGCTTCTTTCTCAACGACGAAATGGATGACTTTACGTCGAAGCCCGGCGTTCCGAACATGTTCGGCCTCGTTCAAGGCAAACGCAACGATATCGTGCCCGGAAAGCGGCCGCTATCGTCGATGACGCCGACGATGGTGTTGCGTAACGGCAAACTGGCGATGGTGACCGGAAGCCCGGGCGGATCGCGCATTATCACAATCGTGCTCGAGACGCTTCTCAACGTTTTCGATTTCGGCATGAACGTTCAGCAGGCGGTCGACGCGCCGCGGATTCACATGCAGTGGCTGCCGGATCGAATCGATTACGAGCCGCAGGCATTGACGCCGGCGGCGATGAGCGCGCTTCGCGCCGACGGCTACACCTTTCACGAGGTTCCGTTTTGGGGATCGGCGCAGGCGATCGTGATCGACCCGAAGACGGGCTTGCTCTACGGCGGAACCGACCGCCGCCATCCGGCGGGCGCTGCAATGGGATACTGATGCCCAAGAGCCTCTCGCTGCTCGCGCAATGCGATCTTGCCAATCGCAGCGGCACCGGCTGCGCGTGGTGCGGTGACGAATTGCCGAAGCGGCGCCGGACGTGGTGCAGCGACCGTTGCGCGACGGCGTTTTGGACCAATCACTGGTGGACGCTCGCGCGCCGTGCCGCGCGCCGTCGCGACAAATACCGCTGCAAGCGCTGCGGCCACAAGCCGGTCGGACGCGCTCATCCGTCGTACCGGAAGTTGCGCAAGACCGACCGGCTGGAAGTCAATCACGTGCAACAGGCGCTCGGCGATCATCGCCGCTTGAGCTGCAAACATCATCTGCAGAATCTGGAGACGCTGTGTCTGGATTGCCACAAGTCCGTCACGCGCTCGCAACGGTAGCGCTCGCGGTCGTATGCGCGGGCTGCGGCGGAGCGCACGCGTCTTCGGATTTGCAGGCGTTCTTGGCGCGCGTTGCACCCGACGCAAGGACCGGCTTCGCGGGCGAACGCGGCGCCGTCGCCCCGATGCTCGTCCATGGCAGCCGTCCGTACTTCTTTCGCTCCACCACCCCCATGCCCGAACTCTTTCGCTTTTGCCTCGTGTACCGCGCCGCACCGAAGCAGCGGGGCTCCATCGCGTGCCGGGTACGTGAACGCGGCGATTGGAAATCGACCGCGGCGGCGGCGGCGACGCAGATCCAGGCTGCGCTCCCGGCCGGCTACCGCGAAGTTGCCGGGCCTGCCGATGCGACGTTTCCGTATGTCACGCAGTGGCTGCCGCGGTCGGCCGGGTTCGCGCAGTTCCGTCTCGTCGCGCGTCGCGGCGGCGTAACCCTACATATCCACTAGGTCAATAGGCGCATGCTCTGGTATTACCGGGGCTATGCAGACCCTCTCTCCCGAGCGCTTAAAAGAGCTCGAACTCAAGGCGAACGACGTTCGCGAAGGCATTATTCGCTCGCTCGTCGCGGCGGGTTCCGGCCACTCTGCTGGTTCTCTCGATATGGCCGACGTCTTTACCGCGCTCTATGGATTCCTCGCTCGTAACGACGCCAAGAATCCCGAATGGCCGGATCGCGACCGCATCTTGCTTTCCTGCGGACACATCGCGCCCGTGCGTTATTCCGTGATGGCGAACTTCGGCTACTTCCCGGTCGAAGAACTGCTGACGTTGCGCAAATTCGGAACCCGCCTGCAGGGCCACCCGGAGCGCGTTTCGCTTCCGGCGGTGGAAACGACGTCGGGGCCGCTCGGCGAAGGGCTCGCGCAGGGAACGGGCATGGCGCTCTCGGCCAAGATGGACAACAAGGATTGGCGCGTGTACGTCGTCACGTCGGATGCCGAACACGAGTGCGGTTTGCATTGGGAAGCGGCCATGACCGCCGGAAAATTCAAGCTCGACAACCTGATGTGCATCATCGACCGGAACTTCATTCAGATCGACGGCAGCACCGAAGACGTCATGCCGCTCGAACCGCTCGCCGATAAGTATCGCGCCTTCAATTGGGAAGTGTTCGAATGCGACGGCAACGACATGCGTGAGTTCATCGAGACCGCGGAACGCGCCAAGGCGTTCAAAGGCAAACCGCAAGTCATCATCGCGCACACCGTTCCTGGCAAAGGCGTGAGCTACATGGAAGGCGACTACACGTGGCACGGTAAGCCTCCTACGAAAGACCAAGGCGAGAAAGCCCTCGCAGAACTCGAAGCCAACCGTCAAAGGATTCTCGCCAATGCCTAGCACCGATACGAAAAACGCCGCTGCAACGGCGATGCATCTCGCCGAGTATCTCGATGCCGCCGCCCTCAAGCAGGTTCCGACGCGTAACGGCTTCGGCGAGGGACTGATCGAAGCCGGAAACCGGAACAAGAACGTGCTTGCGATCTGCGCCGACTTGGCGGAATCCACGCGCATGGAAGGCTTCAAGAACGCGCATCCGGATCAGTACATCGAGATCGGCGTTGCCGAACAGATGCTGGTGGCAATGGCGGGCGGTCTGGCGTCCACGGGCAAGATTCCGTGGATCGCTTCGTACGCGATGTTCAATCCCGGCCGGTCGTGGGAGCAAGTCCGCACGATCATGGCTCTGAACGAAACCAACGTCAAAATCGCGGGCGCACATGCGGGCGTGTCGGTCGGTCCAGACGGTGCAACCCATCAGGCGATCGAAGACATCGCGATCATGCGCGTGATTCCGCACATGCTGGTGTGCGTGCCGTGCGACAGCATTCAGACGAAAAAGGCTACGATCGCGCTTTCCGAAAAGTTCGGCCCGACGTACCTGCGATTCGCGCGCGAGAAGTCGGCGGTCATCACGACCGACGAAACGCCGTTCGAATTCGGCAAGGCGCAGATCTTCCGCGACGGCGGCGACGTTGCGATCGTCGCTTGCGGCATCCTCGTCTATAACGCGCTCGTCGCGGCCGACGAATTGGCGCGCGAAGACGGCATCGAGTGCCGCGTCGTCAACAATCACACGATCAAGCCGATGGACGAGCCGGCAATCGTGGCCGCGGCTCGCGATTGCGGCGCGGTGGTAACGGTCGAAGAACATCAGGTGCATGCGGGCATGGGGTCGCGCGTGGCGGAGATTCTCGCGGAGACGCACCCGGTGCCGATGCAGTTCGTCGGCGTGCACGACCGGTTTGGGCAATCCGGCGACCCAAGTGAGTTGATCGAATACTACGGCATGGGCGTTTCGGCAATCAAAGAGGCCGTTCGCAAGGTCCACCGCAGAAAAGCGGGCGCCTAGAGTCCCTCGCGTGACTGGCTGAGGTACAATGGGGGCACGGTGCTCCATGACCTTGGCAATATGAACTCGGGGCCTATTCGCGATTTTGCGGATGGGCTTCGCCAGCTTGTGTGGATCGAACGCGGCGACGGCAGCCGGGACTACGTCAATTACGCCTGGACGCAATTCACGGGGCTCAGCCGCGAACAATCGCTCGGCTTCGGCTGGCAATTGGCGCTTCATCCCGCCGACCTCGACGCGGTGATGGCGCGCACGGCTACGGAGGGTGAGCGCGGAACACCTTACGCCGTCACCTATCGCTTCCGTTCCGCAGACGATGAATACCGGCTCTTCAGCGGTCTGCTCTTCCCGCTGCGCGACGAGCACGGCGCGATTCAAACCTGGATCGGCATCTGTTCCGAAAGCGACGCCGCCGAGCGCGCCGACGACCGCTTCCGGCGCTTGGCGAACGCGCTGCCGATGCTGGTCTGGACGACCGATAAAGAAGACCGCCTGACGTTTGTCAATCGCGCATGGCACGAATATACCGGCTTGCCGGCGGGCTCGCTGATCGCCGAGCGCAACGCGCTCGTTCATCCCGACGACTTGGGGCGCTTGATGCACGCGTTGCGCAGCGGGGCCGACGAAGTCGAATTTCGCCTGAAGCGGCGCCGCGACGGCATGTTCCGATGGCATCTATTGCGCTGGGAGCGCATGGGATTCGGTGAAGAAGCCAGCTTTTATCGCGTCGGAACCGCCATCGACATTCAGGAACGCCACGCCGCCCAGGTCGAACGCGAGCGGCAGATGCGCGTGATCGCGGAAGCGGTTCCCGACATCGTGTGGTCGTCGAACGACGACGGCGTGATCGATTACGCGAATAGCGCGCTCGCCCGCTATATCGGCGGTCCTTCCGAAGGTGTCTACGGCGAGAAGTGGAGCGATTTCGTTCACGATGACGACAGACGCTCGATGCTCGAAACGTGGCGACGTTCGCTACGGACCGGCCAAACGTTCGAACAGAAGTTTCGCCTACGTCGCGGCGACGGCGTGTATCGCTGGTTTCTCGCTCGCGCATCGGCGATTCGCGACGCGTCGGGACAAGTGACGCGCTGGTTCGGAACGGCGACGGACATCGACGATCAAGTTCGCAGCACGACGCGATTGCGCGAGAGCGAGCGGCGTTACCGCGCCCTCGCGCTCGAGAATGCGCGTCTGTACGAACGCGAGCATCGCGTCTCCGTTGCGCTGCAGGCGGCTTCGCTTCCGAAGGAGCTTCCCGACGTACCGTGGCTCGCAATGGACGCGGTCTATCTTCCGGGAAGCGCCGAAGCGCAGATCGGCGGCGACTGGTACGATGCGTTTCGCTTGCCCGACGGACGCCTGGTGTTTTCTATCGGCGACGTCGCGGGCAGCGGTTTGGATGCAGCGGTCACCATGAGCAATATGCGCCAGATCATTCGCGGTACCGCACAGGTTCATGCCGATCCGGTGCTGATGCTCAATGCGGCCGATCGCGCGCTGCGTTTGGAGGACCCCGATCGGTTCGTCACCGCATTTGTCGCGGTGCTCAGTCCCGTGACGGGCATCCTGACTTACGCCGGCGCCGGTCACGTTCCGCCGCTCCTGCGCCGCGTCGACGGAACGATCGAAGAACTCATCTTTTCCGATCCGCCGCTTGGATTGCGCGAACGTCATCTTTCGGAAACCGCCGAAACGATGCTGCGCCAAGGCGATCTCGTCTTGTTTTACACCGACGGTCTGGTCGAATCCGAACACAACATCGAAACGGGCCTACGAGCGCTCGCCGCCGTGGTTGCGGATCCGGCGTTCGCGCGATCTCCCAACCCGGCGGAGCACGTGCAGCAGCACATGCTTCCCAAAGGCGCCGGCGACGATGTGGCGATCATGTGCGTGACGATGGGGAGCGACGCCGTCCGCGCCCGCGACTTGCACCGCTGGAGCTCGGCAAACTCGAACGCCGCGTTGCTTCACCGGCTGCGCCGCGAACTACGCAGTACGCTCGAAGCGCGCGGCGCGGATATGGAACGCATCCAATATGCGGAGCTGGTGCTCGGCGAGCTGGCCGCGAACGCGGCGCGTTACGCGCCCGGACCGATCGAAGTGCTTCTCGATTTCAGCAATCCGCATCCGGTGCTGCACGTCATCGACGAAGGTCCCGGGTTCGCGCATGCGCCGATGCTGCCGCAAGACGTGATGAGCGAATCGGGGCGCGGGCTCTACATCGTCGCGCAGAGCACGCTCGAATTCAGCGTGATGCGACGCCGCCCGCGCGGTTCTCACGCACGGGCGGTGTTGCTGTAATATATCGGGGCTACGGATTACCCCGCTCACTCATTCCTCGCGTCTCGGACAACGAATGTCAGGGTCCTCGCCGAAAGGGGTTAGCGGCGTAGGCCGAGTTCGCCGATGAGCGTGCGATAGCGCTCGATGTCTTTTGCCTGCAGATAGTTCAGCAGACGGCGGCGCTGGCCGACCTGGAGCAACAGGCCCCGGCGGCTGTGATGATCTTTCTTGTGCATTTTGAGGTGCTCGGTCAGCATGTTGATCGACGCGGTGAGAATCGCGATCTGCACTTCGGCCGAACCGGTATCGTTCGATCCGCGACCGTACTTGGCGGCAATTTCCGCCTTTTGCTCTTTGGTGAGAGGCACTCGATGGCTCCTTAAGCAGGATGGTCTCGCTTCGAATGCAGGCCCGCGCTTCCCAGTGGCTCGGGGATCGCGGGGTCCGCTTCGGCGACCCCGGTAGAGTACCAGACCGGCCGCCGTAGGGCAACCCCGAAGCTCGCCCGAACCCGGGAGCCTAAAGCAAGCAAGTCAGGCAACCACGACGGGGGCATTCTGCCCACAAGCATCGGCGCGAGCCTGGCCATTCTGGGCGTGATCGTCTTCGCGATCAACGTGTGGGTCAACGTTCGGGGTCGCGCACCGGCGTAGGCTTGCCCTCGGGCGTCACCGCGACGTAGATGAACTTGCCGACCGTCGAGAGGCGGCGTTCTCCCGTCATTGGATGTTCGGCCCACAGTTCGACCTCGACGGTGATCGACGTCGTACCGATCTTGACCACGCGGGCGATCGTTTCGACGAACTCGCCGGCACGGATCGGTTGTTTGAAATCGATGCGGTCGATCGAGACCGTCACCGTTTGCTTCCGGCAGGCGCGGATCGAGGCGATCCCTCCGACGACGTCCATCATCGCGAGCGCCTTGCCGCCGAAGAGGGTGCCGTAGGCGTTGGTATCTTCCGGAAAGACGATCTCGGTGCGGCGTTCTTCGACGTACTCGGGCGGCGTGTTCATGCAGCCAGCATAGCCGAAGCGGGCCTTTCCCGGCATGACTTTAGCGCGTGCGCGCGCAACGGCACCTCATGGATTCGCTGCTCGTTCCCGTCATTTACGGTTCCGTCCGGCGCGAGCGCGTCGGCATCCGCGCCGCTCACTATGTCATGGCACAGCTGAAGGCGCGCGGTCATCGTCCCGTGCTCGTCGATCCGCTCGAGCACGCGCTGCCGATGATCGATCTGATGTACAAAGAGTATCCAAAGGGCGAAGCGCCGCGCGAACTCGAGGAGCTTGCGCAGCTCTACCGCAGCGCCGACGGTTTTATGGTCGTCTCCGGTGAGTACAATCATGGCGTCCCGCCGGCGCTTGCGAATCTGCTCGATTACTTTCTCGAAGAATATTACTGGCGCGCCGCGGGTATCGTAACCTATTCCGACGGGCGCTTCGCGGGAGCGCGGGCGGGATACGCGTTGCGTTCCATGCTGAGCGAAATGGGTATGGTCACGATTCCATCGATGTTTCAAGTCGCCAACGTAGCGGCCGCGTTCGACGAAGCCGGAACGCCGTCGGATCCCAAGACCGAAGGCTACTCCCGCAACTTCTTCGATGAATTCTGTTGGTATGCGAGTGCGTTGAGGGAAGCGCGCAAGAACGGGGTTCCCTATTGATGCTGCGCAAATCAAACCTCGCCGAGAAATTCGCCGCGTTCGACGACGAGTGGAGTCCGAAGATCGTCGGCGAACTCAACGGCTTCCACGTAAAGCTCGTAAAGATCGGCGGAGAGTTCGTGTGGCATCACCACGACGTCGAGGACGAACTCTTTTTCGTGATCGAAGGCGAGATCGCGATGCATTATCGCGACGACGCAGGAACCGAACGGTGCGAACGCTTCGGTGCGGGAGAGTTTCTCATCGTCCCGCACGGCGTCGAACACAAACCGGTCGCGGTACCGGGTACGAAGATGCTGTTGCTCGAGCCCGCGTCGACCATAAATACCGGCACGGCGGGAGGCGAGCGCACGGTGGAGGCACGGTGGATTTAGGCATTCGTTCGCGCGTGGCGCTCGTGACGGGAGCGAGCGCAGGATTGGGCAAAGCGGTCGCGCTCGCGCTTGCGACCGAAGGCGTAAAGCTCGCGATCGCTGCGAGGCGCGAATCCGAATTGCGCGACGTTGCGACGCGCGCGAAGGAACTCGGCGCGCACGACGCCCGCCCGTTCGTCGCCGACCTGAGCGCTCCGGCTGCGATCGACGCGCTGCTCGCGGGCGTTCGCGACGCGTACGGGTCGATCGATATTCTCGTCGCGAATAGCGGCGGTCCCAAGCCCGGAACGTTCACGCAGATGGATCTGCACGATTGGGACGCCGGTTACGGCGGCGTGCTGCGCAGCATGGTGCAATTGATTGAAGGCGTCGTTCCGTCGATGCGCGCGCAAAAGTGGGGGCGCATCGTCGCGCTTACGTCGTCCTCCGTCAAGCAGCCGATTCCCACGCTCGTGCTTTCCAATGCATTTCGGACCGCGCTCGTATCGGCGCTCAAAACGCTTTCGATGGAGATTGCTGCCGACGGCGTTACCGTCAACGCCATTGCGACCGGGCGTATCGAAACCGATCGTTTGCGCAAACTCTACGACGGCGACGAACGAAAGATGCAAGAAGCGGCTCGAGCCGACATTCCGATCGGTCGCAACGCGATGCCCGAGGAATTCGCGCCGCTCGTCGCCTTTTTGTGCGGCGAACCGGCGCGCTACGTCACCGGTCAGACGATTGCGATTGACGGCGGTTTGATCAAGTCGCTATTTTAGCGGCGATGGCCGATTTCGTCCGCGTCACCGAACTCGCGGCGTTGCCGCCCGGCAGCGCGCGCGCGTACCGGGTCGGCCGGTTCGACGTCGCCCTCTTCAACGTGGACGGCGAGCTGTACGCGCTCGAAAACTCGTGTCCCCATCAGGGCGGTCCAATTGCAGACGGATGGGTCGAAGATCGCACGGTCACGTGCCCGTGGCACGCGTGGTGCTTCGATCTGCGCTCGGGCAAAATGACGCTCGGCGACTTTGCCACGATCCCCCGTTTCGAGGTGCGCGTGCAAGGGGGCCAGATCTACGTCAGCACGGAACCGCTGCCCGAATGAACGATGCACGGTGGAACGGCCGCTCCGGGACCGCAGGCGGCCCGGCCTTCGGGGACGCTCTGCGCGTACTTTGCGGCGAGCGCGAAGTCGCGCCCGCGCGCCTGGGCGATGCCGCGGGCCTGGCACCTGCCGAGCTGGAAGCGCTCTTCTCGGGAACGCAGCGCGTGGGCATTGCCGCGCTTGCGGCCTTCGCCCAGGCACTCCGCCTGCGGCCGATCGAGTTTCTGCAGCGGACCGGCATCCTGGGCCTCGAGGCCTACGCGTTCGGCCTGGACCCTCTCTACTTTCTGCCCGAGGGGCCGCTCCGCTACGACGCGCGCATCTACATGCGTGAGATCAACCCGCGCCATGCGGTGCCCGAGTCGGACATGACCA
Organism: Vulcanimicrobiota bacterium; assembly: GCA_027459645.1. Classification (GTDB taxonomy): domain Bacteria; phylum Vulcanimicrobiota; class Vulcanimicrobiia; order Vulcanimicrobiales; family Vulcanimicrobiaceae; genus JAMXLG01. Next base: position 100,670 of record DAIDHQ010000032.1, on the reverse strand, counting down.
AACGCAACCCCACGCTGAGCGCGATCGCAGGCGACGAACTTCTCGACCCCCTCGGGAAGCTGGAGCTGGAACTGGCCTACCTGCTGCGGGTGGCCGTGCAGCAAACGGGAGGCTTGCTGGGCTAGCTCTTCGGCCGTGGCCAGGTGGACAGGTCCCCGGGGCGAATCATCGGCCCACGATGCAAGGAGTTGATGGCAAGCGAATCGCCGCGCTGATCGGCGATGGATTCGAAGAAGCGGACTTGACGGAGCCGCGGCGCGCCCTCGAAGAAGCCGGAGCGGTCGTTACGATCGTCGGCATCGACGAGAAGGGGCGCCAGAAAATCCGTGGCAAGCGGGGTCTGGATGAAGGCCAAGCGATGAAGGCCGAGGAGCTCGTCAGCGATTGCACGGGCGAAGATTTCGACGCGCTCTTGATTCCCGGCGGGACCTCGCCCGACCGGATTCGCACCGATCGCGAAGTGCAGCGCTTTTTGCGCGAACTCGACGCGGCGAAGAAACCGATCTTCGCGGTGGGCCACGGTGCGCAGGTACTCATCTCGGCGCAATTAGTGCGCAGCCGCCAAGTAACCGGCGCTGCGTCGATCGCGGACGACATCCGCAATGCAGGCGGTCTCTATCGGGATCAGCCGACGGTGACCGACTCTAACTGGGTTACGACGCGCGGCGGCGAGGATATGCCCCAATTCAACCGCGCGATGCTCGAAAAACTGGCAGCCTCGGGAGCCGTCGCCTAGTCTAATCTAACGCGTCATAGCGCGCGAGCGCTTCACCGTACTGACGCAGGGCGATAAATCCCACGACGCCGCAGAAGACGAGTTCGCTCGCCACCGCTGCGGCGTCGTCGTTTCGCTTCGTTGCGACGTCGGCATAGACCGCGAGCGCGTACGAGATGGCCGTCGTTGCAAACGCGAGCGCGACGTAGAGCGCGCGCGTGCCGCCGCTGCGGATCGTGGCGTTGAGCGCTACCATCGTCGATGCGAGCACGCTCGCGAGCGCCAGCGTAAAGAATGTCGGCGGTGCCGCAAAGCCGCTCAGGAATTGCGCGGCCCAGTAGCAGAGTGCGGCGAGCGAGGCCGCAATCGCCGGAGCGACCGCTTTGGCACGCGCGAGCTCGCGTCCGAAGAGCGGCGCCCCCAGTTCCGCCGCATCCAGGTAGCGATGACGTCCGGGGCCTTGCACGAGCGCGATCGCGATGCCGATCGTCGAGCAGAAGAACATCGGGCCTGCGAGCCACACGCTGCGAATCGCCAGGCTCGCGGTAAGCGGATCGGTGATGCCGGCGATGCTGTGCGGTTGAACGAACGCAACGATCGCTGCGAGCGCGCACGCGAGTGCCGTGCTGCGGCGATCGACGTAGAGCCGTGTCGTAAAGACCGACGCAAACGCGCGGCGCGTCATCGCTGTACCGCCTCGCGCACCGGATCGAAATGCGCCGCCGTCGCTTCGTCGACATGCGTCGAAAAGATCGCGCAGCCGCCGGCAGCTTCGATGAGTTGGGCGGCAAATGCCGCGTGCGGACGATCCAGCACGAGCAGGGCCGGTTCCGACAACAGTGCGGCGACGATGGGATACGCGAAAGCTTCGTGAATGCCGTTCAAGCGTGCGAGCAGCGTCGCCGCGCGTTCGCGTGCGGCGACGAGATCGAGATTCCATAGCGCGGCGCGATAGGCGATAAAACGATCGAAGCTGGATTCCGCGAGCGGAAGCGGATCGTGCGGTACGTACGCCGCAAGCGCCTTGCAATGCGCGGGCTGTACCCGAGGATCGTATTCGCCGATCAAGACGATTCCGCTGGTGGCTTTGACGAGTGCCGCCGCCATGGTCGCGAGCACCCGCGCTTCCCGCGCGTCGCGCGTTCGAATGGCAAGCCTTTGGCTGCGCTGCATTTCCAACGTGAAGGGCCGCACGAACGTCGAACCGTTTCGGTAATAGGCCGCGTCGAGCATGCGCAGCACGTGCATCACGTCACGAGTTCCAATCGAGCGTTGGGGCGTTCTGGGCGCCCGACTTTGTGACACTCGGTCCACACGCCGTCGCGTTCGAGCGCGACGATGTCGGCGGTGAAATCGTAGCGCCCGGATCCGGCGAAGAACGCACTTCCGACGGCGTACGCGTCGACCGGCACGCCTTCGCGTTCAAATACGGCGATGCGTTCCGGATCGAAGCCGCCGCTGACGATGATGCGCACGAAATCGAAACCTTCCGCGTCGAGCGCCCGGCGCACGTTCCACACGAGATGCGGATTGACGCCGGTCGGTTTGAACGTACCCATTTGATGCCAAATCGAGCGATCGACGAGCGTTCCCGAGGTATCGAGTCGCACGCCCCATAGGCGCGTTCCGAGCTCGCGCGCAACCTCGACGCTCGTACGCACGCAATCGTTTTCGAAATCGACGAGCGCGATGACGTGCACGTCCGGCGGACTGTATTCCGCGAATTTCTTCGTTGCAAGAACGGTGTCGCCGCCGTATGCGGCGATCAAGGCGTGCGGCACGGTCCCCATGCCGCGCGCTCCCCACCACTCCGCATTTGCGTCGGTCGATACGCCGAGTGCTCCCGACATATATGCGGCGTAACCGTCGCCGGTCTGCACGAGATGGTGATCGAAGCGTGCGGGAAAGAAGAGCACGGTCTTACCGTTTGCGGCTTGCACGATCGCGCGCGCGTTGGTGGCAATGCGCGTGCGGCGCGAGAGCACCCCGAGATACGGCGTTTCGAGGTGCGCGAAGACCTCGTACGGTCCTTCGATCGTCAGCACGGTTTCGTACGGTTCGACGGGATCTCCGTCGTAGAGCGCGCGCACGCGCAGGCGGCTCCAATCCGAGCTGCACAGTTTGAGGATGGCGATGGCTTCGTCGATGCCGCCGACCACTGCGGCATTTCGTTGAAAGACTTGCATGCGGACGACTGGGTGATAGCCGTCGCTATCCAAGATGTCGCGTGCCCGGTTGAAATATGTGTCCGAATAGTACCCGGCGCGCATCTTTTCCACGGGCAGATTGAAGATGGAGGGATCCAGCCGCTTTCTCGCCATCACGGGGCCTTTTCGCCGCTTTTGTCGAACCTTCATGGCTCGATGTTGTCCAATACCGACGTTGCGAGAAAGCTGCTCGAGATCCGCACCCTGATGGAGATGGCGGGCGAGAGCTTTTACAAGTACATGGCGTTCGAGAAGGCCGCGGCGACGGTGGAAAACGCGGCTCCCTTGCGTGACCTCATTGCCGCAGGTGAATTGACCAAGCTGCCGGGCATCGGAAAATCGATCGCGGCCGTCATCGAGCAGCTGGTCGAACGGGGCAGCGCGGACGCGCTGGAGGTACTCTACCAAACCTTTCCGCCGACGATCGTCGAGGTGCTCTCGGTCAGCGGCATCGGCGCCAAAACGGCCGCCATGTTGTGGAGCGATTATCGCATTGGTTCGCTTGCCGATCTCGAAGCCGCGCTTGCGAACGACGCGCTCGAAGGCGTGCCCCGCCTAGGCCCCAAGACCATCGACAACTGGCGCCGCGGGATTCTCGCCTATAAAGGGCGGCAAAAGCGCACGCCGCTCGCGTGGGCGTTAAAGATTGCCGGCGACGCGATCGAGTTTCTGCGCGCGGGTCCGCCGCACGACCGGCTGCTCTATGCGGGAAGCATGCGCCGGCAAGAAGCGACGGTCGGCGACGTCGATCTCGTCTGCACGGCTTGCGACGCCGCGGCGATCACATCGTACTTCGCTACGTGGGAGCGCGCGCAAGCAGTGCTCGCGGAAGGCCCGACGAAAACGAGCGTATGGCTCGAGAACGGCCTGCAGATCGATCTGCGCGTCCTTCCGGATCATCTATACGGAAATCTCCTGCAGCACTTCACCGGGTCGCGCGAGCACAACATCAAGCTGCGCGAATATGCGGTGCGAAAAGGGCTGCGCGTCAGCGAGAACGGCATTCTGAATCTCGAAAGCGGCGACGTCATCACGTGTTCGGAAGAATTGGGCGTGTACGAGGCGCTCGGCATGCAGTACGTTCCGCCCGAACTGCGCAGCGGATTAGACGAGGTGGAACTCGCGCTCGCGGGCGCGTTGCCGGAACTCGTCGATCGCGTCGACGTCCGCGGGGATTTCCACATGCATTGCACGTGGAGCGACGGACGCGATTCGCTCGACGCGATGATCGCCGCGTGTAAGGATCGCGGCTACGAATATCTCGCGATCAGCGATCATTCGTGGGGCCGAGGCTCGAAGTACGGGTTGAGTCCCGACGAACTGCGCGAACAACGCGAACGCATTCGCGAACTCGGCGAAAGGCACGACATCCGCACGCTTTGCGCGAGCGAGGTCGACATTCATCCGGACGGATCGATGGATTACGGCGACGAGGTTCTGGCGCAACTCGACATCGTCATCGCAAGCGTGCATTCCGCGATGAACATCGGCCGCGATGCGATGACGCAGCGTCTCATACGAGCGTGCGAGAATCCGTACGTGTCCATCATCGGTCACCCGACCGGGCGGATGCTCGAAGGATTCGGCGGATACGACTTTGACTACGATGCGGTGTTTGCAGCCGCAGCGCGCACGGGAACCGCGCTCGAAATCGACGGTCAAGCGTTGCGCCTGGACCTACCCGCACCGCTCGTGCGCCGGGCGAAAAGCTTCGGCGTGACCTTCACGACCGATTCCGACGCGCACGGAGCGGCGGATCTCGCGAACGTCGATCTCGCGATCGGCCAGGCGCGTCGCGCCGGTTTGACCAAAGACGACGTCTTAAATGCGCGCGCGTTCGACGACGTGCGTGCTTTCGTTCAACGTAAAAGGAGCGGCGCCGCCGTATGATCGAGACGCTTTCGCGCACCTGCCCCGATGGAGCGGTGACCGCCGCGCGGTATCGTGGTACGTCGGGACCGGCGTTGCTCTTCGTGCATGGCGTCGGTTCGACGGCCGCGATTTGGGATAGGCAGCTCGACGCGTTCGGCGATGACTATCGCGCGGTCGCGATCGAACTACGCGGCAACGGCGTGCCGCCCGATCCGGCGCCCGAAGCCATCACGCGCGCCGGTTACGCGACCGACGTTCTGACGATCGCCGATGCGCTCCAAATCGACCGTTTCACGCTGATCGGCTGCAGTCTCGGCGGCGTGGTCGCATTCGAGCTCTGGACGCGCGCGCCGCAGCGCATCGAAAGCATGGTTATCGTCGGCAGCTTCGCACGATATCCCGACGCGCAAGCCTACGCGAGCGGCATTACCGATGCGGTGAGGGAGGCCGGGTTCATGCCTGCCTTTGCGCACGCCCGTGCCGCCAAGCTGGGACTGCCGCCGGAGCGGATGCACGAAACGATCGAACAGATGGCCTGCAAGTCGGTCCCGTCGTACCTGGCGGCGACGCAGGCGACGTGGACGGGCGACTACCGGGCCGTACTCGCGACGATCGGCGTGCCGGCGCTCGTCTGTTGCGGGGAGCGAGACGCGGTGGCGCCGCTTGCGCTCTCCCGCGAGATCGCCGAGGGGATTCCCGGGACGATTCTGGCCGAAATTCCGGGCGCCGGGCATGTTGCCAACGCCGATGCACCCGATACATTTAATGCAATGCTTCGCGAATTTCTCGACCGCGCGATACGTCCGGCCGCCCGATGATCGCTCCCGGTCTGCCGGCGAACGAGCGGGAACGCTTGCGCGCCCTCGACGAGTACGACATCCTCGATACGCCGGAGGAATCGGCATACGACGCCTTTACGGCGCTGGCGCGCGAGATCGCCGGTACCGACGTCTCGCTGATCTCGTTCGTCGACGAGCGCCGGCAGTGGTTCAAATCGCACTTGGGTTTGTTCCTTCGGGAGACGCCGCGCGAGCAAGCGTTCTGCAATCACGTCGTCGCTGAAGGCCGTTCCCTTATCGTAGAAGACGCCACGCGGGATAAGCGTTTCGAGGACAATCCGCTCGTTACTGGCGAACCGCGCATCCGCTTTTACGCGGGCGTTCCGCTAACGACGCCGGACGGTTACAATCTCGGCACGTTGTGCGTGCTCGACTCGAAGCCGAAAAAACTCGACGATCACCAATTGCACGTGCTCGCCCAGCTCGCGGACGTTCTAGTCGGGGTGATGGAAGGGCGTCGCCGCTTTCTCTCGCTCTTTGACGCGGCGAACATCGATCTCTTCACCATCGACCCGGCCGACGGCTCGATTCTCTTCGCCTCACGCGGGGCATGTAAGCGATTGGGGTACGAGCGCAAACAATTGATCGGCATGCCGGTCTACGACGTCATCCCGTCTATACAAGCGGGCGAAGTCGCCGATATCGTCGCGCGCGCGCGTCGCCAGCAGCAGATCGTGCGTGAGACCGAACTGGTGCGCAGCGACGGTTCGTCGTATCCGGTCGAACTGCGCATCGACATGACGATGGATGCAGGCGAAGAGCGCATACTCGCGATCGCGACCGATCTAACGCAACGTAAGGAGCAGCAGCGAGAGATCGATTTGCTGCTCGGCGCCATCAACGTCGCGGGCGACGTCATTCTGGTCTACGATGCTGCACCCGACGGGCAACTCCATCTTTCGTACATGAACGATGCGTACTTCGCGCAGACCGGATACACGCCCGCCGAGGCGCTCGGCAAGAGCTTGGAGTCGTTTCGGCAGTCGATGCCGGACGACGAAGGCATGCGAGCGGTGCGGGCCGCAATCGCGGCGGGTACCGCAACCGAAGCTGAGATCGTCAGCTATCGCAAAGACGGCACGACCTATTGGAATCAGGTAACGCTGCATCCCATAAGCGACAAGTCGGGGACGATCTCGCACTGGATCGCGATCGAGCGCGACATTAGCGACGTCGTCGCGCGCACCTCGGCGCTCGCCGAAGAACACGATCGCTTGCTCGCGCTCACGCGCGCGGCTCGGCGCATCTTTGCGGCCCTCGACGTGCGTTCCATCGTGGCGACGGTGAACGACGTCGTTCATTCGCTGCTCGGCGCAACGGGCCGGGTGCTGGCGGTTCACGAAGACGGGCGCGCGGTTGCGGTTTCCGAAATCGGGAGCGCCGACTGGGAAAAAGCCCACAAAGACGAGATCGCCGCGCAATCGGTGAAACTGCGCGCGCGCATCGTCGACGAAGGGCAGTCTCGCGCGGTTGCCTACGGCGGACAGTTCGGAGAGAACGCGTACGCGCTGGAGATTCGGGTTCATCCGGCGCACGCGCTGCGCAACACCGATCTCTTCGTCTTCGATTTGGTTTCCGAATACTTTGCCGCCGCGGCTCGTAACGTTGCGCTCTATCAAGAACTCGAAGAACGGCGATCGGCCGTCTTGGAACTCAACCAAACCAAGAGCGATCTCATCGCCATGCTCGCCCACGATTTCCGCGGCCCTCTCACGTCGATCGTCGGCTTTGCCGACCTGGTCGGCGAGGTGGGCGACGCGAACGAAGAGCAGCTCGAATTCCTCGATACGATCAAGCGTTCGGCGATGCAGCTCTCCGAGCTCGCTACCGACACGCTGACGCTATCGCGCCTGGAACGCAACGAACTGACGCTTCAATTGGGCTCAGTCGACGTGGGCGAACTGCTGGAATCGATCGCGCAGCAATACGCCGATCGCCGCGCCGTCGCGCTCACGCTCAGCGGCGACCTGCACGTGACAGCCGATCTCGACCGGCTGCGCCAAGTCTTTGCGAATCTCATCGACAATGCGATCAAGTACTCGCCGGGCGGCGGCGAGCCGAAGGTTTTCGCCGAGGGTCGCGGCGATGAGGTGGTCGTTCGGGTCGTCGATCGCGGCATCGGCATTCCGGCCGGCGAACTATCTCGCGTGTTCGATCGCTTCTCGCGCGCTTCGAATGCGCGAAAGATGCACATTTCGGGAACCGGTTTTGGCCTCTTTCTCTCCAAGCAGCTGGTGCAATTGCACGGCGGCACGATTGCCGTCGAAAGCGAAGAAGGCGCCGGAAGCACGTTCGTCGTGGCGCTGCCGCGCCAAGTGCATCGTCGCGCGGCGCCTCGCACGGTCGTCGTGCTCGATCCGGCGCGCGAAAGTTCGTTCTTGGAATACGGTTTGCAGGAGGCCGGTTATCGCGTCATGGGGGCCGCATCGCTCGAGGAGACGCTCTCCATCGCCGACACGCAGCCCGTCGACGTGTTGATCCTCAACGTCGGTGAGAGCATCCCGAGTGCCGAGGCGGTAAAGTTCCGCACCCTCAGCAAGGAGCGTTCGATTCCGATCGTCGCCATTTCCAACGCGACGATTCCGCGCTTGTCACCGGCGGCGACGCTGCAATATCCGGTCTTGATCGGCGACGTCGTCGCCGCACTCGACCGTTTGCTCGATCCCGTCAAGCCGTGATGCGTTCGCCGCAGCTATAGACGTTGGCGCGTTCGCCGCGTACAAAGCCGACCAGCGTGATATTGAAATGACGGGCGAGATCGACGGCTAAGCTGCTGGGCGCCGAGACCGCGCAGACGATCGGAATGCGAGCGACGGCCGCCTTCTGCAAGATCTCGAAACTGGCGCGGCCGCTGACGAATAGGCCGTGCTGGTGTAGCGGAAAGCGGCCTTCCAGCAACGCCGCGCCGCACAGTTTGTCGAGCGCGTTGTGGCGTCCGATGTCTTCGCGAACGCTGGACATCGCGCCGTCGGCCGTAAAGAGTGCGGCCGCGTGGAGCCCTCCCGTTGCGGCAAAAACCCGCTGCGCCGCTCGCATTTTATCGGGAATGTCGAAGAGCATGCGCCGCGGGAGCCGCACGCCGTCTTCGAGCGGAGAGATGCCGGCGTCGCGCAAGGCCTCGAGGTTCGCGCGTCCGCATATCCCGCAAGAGCTGTTCATCGTAAAGTGCCGTTCGAACCGTGCGGCGTCGGGAAGTTCGCTCGAGGTGAGCTCGACGTTTACGATGTTATAACGCTGCTCCGCATCGATCCGAGGATCGATGCAATAACTGATGCCGGCGATGTCGCCGCGCTTACGCACGATGCCTTCGCTCAACAAAAAGCCGGCCGCAAGTTCGAAATCGTTTCCGGGCGTGCGCATCGTGACGGCGAGCGACTGGGTTGCCCCGCCGGCGATCACGCGAATCTCGAGCGGCTCTTCGGTGACGACCTCGTCGTACACGTGCTGCGTCGACGGCCCTTCGAAGCGATCGATCGCACATTCGACCGTGCGTCCGGGCCGAGAATCCGTTTCGCTCACGTCGGTTGACGGAAGGCGGCGCGCGGATCGCGCGCGGAGTCTTTGCCGGCTTCGATCAGCGATTCACGCAAGACATATCCGCCCGTCAGGGTCAGGATCGATGCGACCGCCACGCGAACGGCGTCGACGGGTTTTGGAAGTTTAATGATGCTGCCCAGCAGGTTCAGCGCCATCGGCACGAGCGTTCCCGCGATCATCGTCGTGTCGCGCAGCTTCTTGCCGCGCGCGCCTTCGAAGAAGGGCTTGCCGTATTCTCCGCTTGCACGCCGGAAGTCGACGAGCGCGAGCAATTCCGTCGCGCCGGCCGCCATCTCCAGCCGCTCGAGCTTGTGCAGCGGTTCGGTGTTGCCTTCGATCGCGCAGAGTAAGCTCGAGAGCGCGCACGCGGACGCCAAGCCCGATGCGACGGAGGCTGTGGGAATATGGCGCTTTCCCGAACCCCAGAAAGGATTTGCCGTCGCGGAGAGCAGCACGCCCGTGTAGCCCGCGGTGAACGCGCCGAGCAACGCTTGCATGGGCGTCAAAAATCCCGGCGCGATAAAGCGCAGCCAGCGCGGGAGAACGCCTTCGAGCGCGAGTTCGCGCACCATGTTTGCACCCGCCGCGCCGGAATATAAAACTAAACCCCAGACGCCAAGCGACATCGGCGATTTGAATTTCACGATGCGCATCATGTTCAAGAAGCGTTCGGGGCGCCCCAAGTGCGTGATGAGGATCGCGGGATTCGCTGCCGCGAGGGCAAAGGCGGTGATGCGCGCGTCGCGCTTTAAGGTGCGTTCCGATTCTTTGCGGCCGTCGGCGAGAAGCTGGATCAAACCGAGGCCGCCCATGATGCCGCCGAGGAACAGGTACGTGACGACGTTCCATTCCCAGTGCGGTGCTTTGAGGAGCGGCAGGTCGTAATACGTCGGCCGCCGGCGATCGTCGACGGTTTGGTCGGGCGTGAACTCGCTAAGCATTGCGGAAGATCATCCATCCTGCGACGGCGAGGCCGAGCGCGGTAAGTGCGGCGGCCGTATATCCGGCCGGTTGACGCGTCGACGGCAGCACCGGCGCGGCAGGAAGGTTGTAGGCTTCGGGCCGATCCGTCAGGAGGAAGAACGCATTGAGCGGTCCGACGCCGCCGCCGACATCGTCGACGCCGTAGAGCTGCGCGTCCACGCCGCGTCCGGCAAGGGTTACAGCGCGCTTGCGCGCCCGCTCGCGCAACTCTTCCACATCGCCGAATTGAATCGATTCGGTCGGGCACGCCTTCGCGCAGGCCGGGGTGAAGCCGAGGGTCTGGCGGTCGTAACAGAGCGTGCACTTACCGGCTACGCCGCCGTTGTTTTGCAGCGCAGTCTGACGTTCTTCGCGACGCTCTTCCATCAGCGACGCGACGTTGTAGTGCGAACCGTCGGGATCGAACTTTGCGATCAAATCGACGACGCCGAACGGACAGGATACGACGCAGTATCCGCAACCGTTACAAATGTCCGGCTGGATAAAGACCGAATCGAATTCGTTGCGAATGATCGCGCCGGTCGGGCAGGCTTCCAGGCATCCGGCGTTCGTGCAGTGCTTGCAGACGTCGCTGCTCATCAGCCACCGGTTCTCGACCCCGTCTTCCGTCGCCGTCGTCTGCTCGATGAAGGCAACGTGGCGCCACGTCGTTCCCGAAAGCTCTGAGGTGTTGTCGTACGAGTTTCCCGTGAACGAAAATCCGTCCGAGGGCAACTCGTTCCATTGCTTACACGCGACCTCGCACGCCTTGCATCCGATGCACAACGTGGTGTCCGTAAAAAACCCTGTAGCCATTAGCGGAAAACCAACCTCATGCGCGGTTCCTCTTTGTCATCCTGAGCGCAGCGCCGAAGGCGCGAAGTCGAAGGGCTGTAGGCACTATGGTGTCGATGCTCCTGCGTCGTCGCCTTGCATGTGCTGGTATCCGTGGCCGTGATGCGCGCCGGCCCAGTTCCCTTCGGGTTGACCCATCGGATCGCGCTCTTCGGAAGGCACCGCCATATCGATGTCGTCGCGATGGTGCGTTTTGCGGCGCCCCAGCCGGATGTCGCACGTCAGCGTTTTGGACTCGTGAATCGAAACGTTGGGATCGAGCGAGATCGCGATGAGATTGCCGACGGAATCGCCGCGTGCGAGGCCCACCATATCGCCGAAGTTATACGGGATGCCGATCTGGTGCACGCGCCGGCGGCCGCCCTTCGATCCGATCCGAAGCGGTGTCATGCGGCCGCTCACGAGTGCGCGCGCTTCCATTTCGCCGACCGCGGTCGAGATCGTCACCCAATCGCCGCTTTTGATGCGCTTTTCGACGGCGAGCTCGGGATCGATTTCACAGAACGCCGCGGGCTGCAGCTCGGCGAGCCACGGCACGTAGCGCGTCATGATGCCGGATTGCTCCGTGATCCGGTACGTCGTTAAGACGTAAGGGTAGCGTTCGTCGATCGGCGCGTTGTACGGATTGTCGCGGCGGCGATATTCGCCGAGCGCGGGATTCGACTGCTGCGCGTAGAGCTGGTTCTCAACGACCGACTGCAACGGTTCGTAGTGCGCCGGCATCGGCGCGTCTTTTAAGCCGCTCGCGACAAAGAGCGCTCCGCGCCCGTCGAGCATCATAATGAACGGATCCGCACCGGAATGCGCGTCCATGCCTTTGCCGTCCGGGTCGGCGGGCGTGTCGGGTGCTTTCGTCTTGACGAAATCCGGCACGTCGACGCCCGTCCACTCACGCTTCTCGTCATCCCACCAAACGTAGCGCTTGCGCTCGCTCCACGGTTTGCCTTGAGGATCTGCCGACGCGCGGTTGTAGAGCGTGCGGCGGTTCGCGGGCCACGCAAAGCCCCAGTTCAAGGCCGTGTACGGGCCGCTCGCATCACGGTTGCGCGCACGGTTCGTATGTTTGTCGGGGCACACGCCGGAGTATATCCAGCCGCCGCAGGCGGTGGATCCGTCGTCCTTCAATTCGGCGAACGACGCGACTTGCTCGCCGTCGGCCGTGCGGAAGCCGTTGATCTCTTGCAAGACTTTGAGGACCGACGGCTCGTCTTTCGCACGCTCGTGCGGATCGTCGTGATCGTAATCCCACGTCATGTGTTGGATCGGACGATCCTTCGGGTCGGTCGAATCCGCGTACAACGCTTTTAATCGCCGCGCGAACCAGTTGAAGTACCAGGCATCGCTCTTGGAATCACCGGCCGGTTCGACGGCCTTGTCGTGCCACTGCAGAAGGCGGCTCGTCTGCGTCATGGTGCCTTCCTTTTCCAGCACCGTCGCGGCCGGAAGAAAGAAGACTTCCGTCGCGATCTTGCCGGGGTCGGCTCCCTCGCGTCGCCAGAACGAAACGGTCTCGTTGTCGTAACTATCGATGTTCACGACCCAGTCCAAGCGTTCCATCGCCGCTTTCACGAGCTCTGCGTTTTGTCCCGATGCGCCCGGATTTTGCCCGATGACGAAATAGCCTTTGACCGTGCCGTCCTTCATCGCGAAGGTGGTCGGTAACATCGAGTGATCGCCGATCAATTGCGGCAGATAGTCGAAGCAGTAATCGTTCGCCGCGGTTGCATGCTCGCCGTAGTATGCTTTGAGCAAGGACACCACGTATTTAGGCGTATTCGCCCACCAGCCGGTCGGCTTCGAGTTGACCGAGAGATACGATTCCAGCGTCGCTTCTTTGCGCAACGCCGACGGCATCGGCAGATAGCCCGGAAGCAGATCGTAGAGCGTCGGAATGTCGGTGGCGCCTTGAATGTCGGCGTGCCCGCGAAGCGCCATGATGCCGCCGCCCGGCCGTCCGATATTGCCGAGCAATAGTTGAAGAATTGCAGCCGTGCGAATGAATTGGACGCCGGCGGTGTGCTGCGTCCAACCGACGGCGTAGGCGAAGGCGGTGGTCTTCTCGCGTCCGCTGTTGTCCGCCAGGAGCTTCGCAATTTTCAGGAAGAGTGCTTGCGGCGTTCCGCAGACGCGTTCGACCATCTCGGGCGTGTAACGGGCGTAATGGCGGCGCAAGACATTGAGCACGCAGCGCTCGTGCTGAAACGTCGGATCGCGCTTTACATGTCCGCGTTCGTCCTTTTCGTAGGCCCACGTGTCGGTATCGTAGCTGCGTCCTTCGGGATCGTAGCCCGAAAAGAGCCCATCGAGGTCTTCGGTATCTTTGAACTGCTCGCCGACGATGTTCGATGCGTTCGTATATGCAGATACGTACTCTTTGAAGTAGCGATCGTTCGTCAGAACGTAGTTGATGACGCCGCCGAGAAACGCGATATCGGTGCCGCTGCGTATCGGTGCGTAAATGTCGGCCGTGGCCGACGTCCGCGTGAACCGTGGGTCGACGTGAATGATCGTGGCGCCGCGTTCCTTCGCCTTCATGACGAAGCGATACGCTACCGGATGCGCTTCAGCGAAATTCGAACCTTCGATCAAAATGCAGTCCGCGTTGACCAGATCGGGAACCCACACCGTGGCGCCGCCGCGGCCGAACGAGGTGCCCAGACCGGGCACCGTCGAGGAGTGTCATATTCGAGCTTGATTTTCGATCGAAACGACGCCGAGCGAACGCATCAGCTTGCCCAGCATGTAATTCTCTTCGATGCCGAAGGTCGCGCCGCCGAGGGATGCGATACCGAGCGTGTGGTTTACGCGTTTGCGTTCGCCGCTCGACGGATCCGTCCACTCGCGCACGAACGTTGCTTCGCGCGTCTTTTTCACGAGTTGTGCGATGCGCTCGAGCGCCCATGCGAGCGGGCGCTCTTCGTACCGGTCGGAAAACGGCGCGCGATACTTCACGGTCGTCCATCGCTGATCGTTGACGGTCAGGCCGAAGAGCGCCGAGCCTTTAGGGCATAGATGCCCTTCGTTGATCGGGCTGTCCGGATTGCCTTCGACGTCCAGCAGACGCCCTTCGTCGCTAACGTATGCGAGCGTGCTGCATCCAACGGCGCAGTAGCAGCACAAACTCGTGACGGCCTTCGCGCCCGCGATGCGCCCCTTCAAATTTTTCGTACGTTGCGACGCGACGTTCGGTAGCATGCCAATGCGTTCGCCGATATCGAGGTCGGCAGATAATCCCGCGGTCAGATCGATCGTCGTCTTCATGAATTCCCGTATTACCGAAAGCGTGCGGGGGCCGCGTACGGCCCCCGCTGGAGTGCCCGTTGCGAGCTAAGGAGTCGCCGAAACTGCGGTTGGTTGCGCGGCCGGTTTCTTGATGAAGAACGGGATGACCGCCGCAATCACCAGCATTCCCGCGATCCAAACGAGCCCGCCCGCATACGAACCGGTGCGATCCTGCACGAATCCCGCGACGAACGGTCCCACCACGCCTCCGACGCCCCACGCGGTGAGTATGTACCCGTAAATCTGCCCCATGTATTTCGTCCCGAACATATCGGCGTTAAACGACGGCATCACACCGAAACCGCCGCCGTAGCAGAGCAGGATGATTGCGAAGCAGATGAGCACGCCCGCCAGGCCTGCAAGGTGCCCGACGATGAGGAAGATCACGATCTGCACCACGTACATTGCCGTGTACGCCATCGCGCGGCCGATGCGGTCGGAAATCGATCCCCAGAAAAAGCGTCCTAGTCCATTGAAGATGGCGATGAAGCCATACCACAAGGCTGCGGTGGCTGCGCCGGCGCCGCTGAATTGGCTGATCATCGGCACGGCGTTCGAAATGACGAAGATGCCGGCGGTGACATTGAGGAATAGCAGCAGCCACAGGCCGTAGAGCTGGGGCGTGCGTAGCGCTTCGCCCGGCGTGTAACTCGAGGTGTGAGCCGTCGCCGCCGCCGTAGCGCCGCCAACGCTGTAGCCCTCGGGCGGATTCTTTAAAAGCATCGCGCACAAGCCGCCGATGATGAGAAAGACGATTCCCGACACGATGAATATCGTCATGACCCCGTGCACCGCGTCGGCGGACAAGAGATACGACGAGGGATCAAACGTGCCGCCGGTCTTAATCGCATCGGCGCGCGACGTGACGAATTTCAACGCGGGCTTCGCCGCGGCGCCGTAAATTGCAAGACGCGTGACGATCTGGTTATAGATGAACGCTCCCAAGCCGAAGCCCATCACGACCATACCGCTTCCGAGGCCGCGCCGCTCGGGGAACCATTTCGTCACCATGGCAACCGGCGTAACGTACGCCATGCCGTTGCCGAAGCCGCCGATGATGCCGTAGGTGATGTCGAGCCACCAGGAACCCAACGATTGCGTTCCGAGACCGGCCAGCAAGACGCCGACGCCCCAAATAACGGCGCCGACGATCGTCACCGTGCGCGGACCCACGCGGTCTTGCCAACGGCCACCGAAGACGGCGCCGATACCGATGAAAAAGACGGCGAGCTCGAACGGGATTGTCGCCGTTTGCGTCGACCAATTAAAGCCGGCGATCAGCGAATTGGTAAAGATACTCCAGGAGTAAACCGAGCCGAGACAGATCATCACGATCACGCCGGCAAGTGCGATTCCCCAGCGATTGCCCGAGGAAGCAGGAGTAGAATTCATCCGTAGTTCCCCTCAAACAGCGAAGCAGTGCCCTGTTGGCTGTACTACCACTTCATATGTACGCAAGCAGTGACCTGGATGCGCTTGGGAAACGAAGCTTTAGTTTGGCCGCTCGAATGAGGCGGCGACGAACGTTAACGCGGCGATTCCTACGAATGCTTCGGCCCGCAGGTGAGGCAACCAGAACGCGGCCAGGATCGCAATCGCGAGCCCGAACGGCGTGACGATCGATCCTCCAGTAATGAAGTCGTAGATTTCGCTAAGCGCGCGCACGGTAGATCCGCCGTTGAAGTGCTACGAGCAAAGCCGCGATCGCGACATAGCCCGCGATGAGCGCGAAAAGGGTCTCCTCGCCGAGCCACCAGACAATGTGAGCGCCCTCGCCGGTCCAAAAGGTTCCGAGCGAGAGCAGCATGACCCCGACGATAGCCTTGAGCACATTTTCGGGAACGCGCGAGAACGGGGCACGCAGGACGATTGCGGCAACGGTGACGATCAGTAGCGCACCGAGCGCGCCGCCGGTCGACCAGGCGACGAGCGCAGGCGTCGAAGCTGCAAACGTTACCACGATGACGGCAACCTCGAGACCTTCGACGAAGACGCCTTGAAATGCGACCGCAAACCCGTGGCCCCGTTCGCGCTTTCGCAGATCTTCGACCTCGCGTGCGTAGATCGCGGCTTCGTCGTGCATCGCTTTGCGACCGGCAAAACGCCACACGGCCTTGCGCAACCACGCGATGCCGAAGAGAATGAGAAAGGGCCCGACGATCAGTTCTAGACGTTCGAGGGAGAGCGCGTTCGTCAAAATCGGCGCACCGACGCCGACGAGGACGAAGAGGGCGGCCGTCGCCGCGAGCGTTCCGCCGATCGCTACCCGCCAGCCTTGCGTGACGGAAACGGCGAGAACGATGGTTGCCGCTTCGACGAACTCGACGGCCGATGCAAGAAACGTCGTGCCTGCTAAAACCCAGGGTGTCACTTCGGATGCTTACCCGTTACGTGCGCGAGTATATCGTTTAAAACGCGGTCGTCTACGCGATCCGCATGCGTCCAATCCATGCGGGAACTGCGCCGCGCGCCATAGGCAGTCTTCGAGTTACGAGCGTTGAGATCGATGCTTTCCGGAAGTGCATCGTATGCGGACGCATTTTCGGGGCGCAGCGAAAAAGCGTCGTAGAGCGGCGACGCCACCGCGTCGTAAATCGACATCGGCGGCAATCCGAGCAGCAACTCGATCGTCCGCAAGACGGCCGCCGTCGTATAGTGTGCGTGATGGACGCCGCGCGATGCATAGGGTGAGGCGAGATAGAACGTCGTGCGCTGATCGCTGACGTGATCGGGTCCGTTTTGCGCGTCGTCCTCGATCGCGAAGATTGCGGTGCTCTTCCAGTAGCGCGAGTGCGACACGGCAGCGACGATTTCGCCGAACGCGAGATCGTTCTCGGCAACGTAGGCCTGTGGCGTCCAAGCGCCGGGTTTCGTGCCCGAGGTGTGGTCGTTAGGCAAACGGATGATTTCGAGCGCCGGCAAGCCGCCGTTTTGTGCGAAAGCGTCGAACTCCCGTTTCCATTCTTTCAGACGCACGGCGTCGGAAACGCGAAGGTCGAAGGGCGGATAATGCGGATCGATGCGGCCTTTCAAGCCCGGCATCGACGTCGTAACCAAACCGGTGCGGCCCTTCGCATAGGAAACGAACTCGCCGTAATCGCGCACGGATACGTGATGGCGGTCCGCGTCGTCCCAGAGATATCCGTTGCGCGGGGTGCTTGCGACCGCGCCATCCTCGAAGTCGTAGAGTTTGCGGCGGCCGCCGTAGTCCGGCGGCCACAGGCGCTCGAGGTAGTCGTTGGCGAACGCTGCGGTCGACCAGTTGTGGCCGTCGGCGCTCACTTGCGCGTCGGCGTAGGTGTTGTCGAAGATGCCGAATCGTTTCGCGATCGCGTGGTTGTTCGGCGTGTTCTTCTCGCCGAACTCGACCAGCTGCGGATCGCCGTTCGCTCCGGCAAGATCGCCGAGAATCTGGTCGTACGTACGATTTTCGCGAATGATATAGATGACGTGACGGATCGGTCCGTTCGGATGCACGATCGTTTGCGGCGGCGTGGGCATCGGCGTCGGAATATTCGCAAGGACGCTCGCGGTGCTTTCGGTTCCGAACGCGGAACGCTGAATCGTGCGGACCGAACCAACGAGCAAACGCGCGACGAAGCCCGAGCTGTGCGCGCGAAACGGATCGAATTGCGGATTTGCGTGAGCGGATTCGCCCTTGCCGTCGGAGACGTACACGTTGCGTTCGTCGACCGCAACACCGGTCGGATACCACCCGGTAGGAACGCGAGCGACGACCTTGCCGTTGCGGATCTCCGCGACGGCGTTCTCGGCGCCGAGCGTCACGTAGAGCGTGCCGTCGTGCGCAACGGCGAGAGCATTGGGCGACGCGCCCACGCCTTGCGGCAAACCCACGTTTATACGTTGGACGACGCGATCGCTCTTCGTATCGACGACGTCGATTGCATCGGCGTCGGCGCAGGCAACGTAGAGCTTCGTCCCGTCCGGAGAAAGCGCGAGCGCCGCAGGATGCAAATCGACGGGAAACGCTTCGGACGAACCGCTGCGCAGGATCGAAATCGTCGATTCGCCTTTGTTTGCGACAGCAATGGTACCGTCGGGCAGCGCGAGCGCATCCGCAGGGTGTGCGCCGACGTGCGCGAGCTTCTCGAACTTCGAATTCGGCCCGCGATGGGCGACGTCGACGGCGGCCTGGATGTCGTCGACGGCGACCACGGCGTTCGGCGTAATCGTCACCGCGTCGATAAACGATCCTGAAGGCTCGGCGCGAACCTTTTGCGTGCGAAGGTCGACGGCGAGAACGCGGCCCGATTGTCCACCCGCGACCACCATCGTCGTGGCGTCACGCCATACCGGTTTTCCGAACGCGTCGTCGAGCGGAATGTCTTCCAACGTTTGCAGCGACGGTACGCTGAAGATCCGTAGCGCCGGCCGAGCCACCCCGGCCTCCACGACGGCGAGTTCCTTTCCGTCGGGGGAGAGCGCGACGCCTTGCGGCATCGTTCCGGTCGTTGCAACCGGTCCGAGCGGCGGCGAGATGTGCCAATTCGTGGGTAGAAGAATGCTCCCGGTTGCCGTTACGGCGCCGAGGGCTAGGGCGGCAGCGAGCGGAAGGCGAGGCATCGCGCTTCTAAAGGTGCGCCGCACTTTCGGCAGCAACCTTCGGCGGGTTTGCCCGTTTCTTACAAGCCGGGCAGCGTAAGGAGTTTCGACGTGGATCTTTCGGATATTACGGTCTATATCAACGGGCGCTTCTGTCGTTATGACGAGGCGAAAGTCGGATTGCTAACGCACGGCCTGCAGTACGGGACCGGGTGTTTCGAAGGGATTCGCGGCTATTGGGACGTCGCCGAAAGCGAGATGTACCTCGTGTTGCTGCGCGAGCACTACGACCGTCTCTCGACGTCCGCAAAGATCCTTACCATGAAGATTCCGCACACGACCGACGAGCTGATCGACATCACCGTCGACTTGGTGCGCCGCAACAACTTCAGAACCGACATCTACCTGCGTCCGTGCATCTTTAAATCGGCCGAAGATATCGGCGTGCGCTTGCACAACGTGCCCGACACGTTTGCGATCATCCCCGTGCCCTTCACGAGCTATCTCGATGCGTCGAAGGGATTGAGCGTTTGCGTCAGTTCGTGGCGGCGTGCCGACGACACTATGGCGCCGCCCCGAGCGAAGATCACCGGCCTCTACGTCAACTCGGCGCTGGCGAAGAGCGAAGCGGTCAACAACGGCTACGATGAAGCGATTCTGCTCTCGCACGACGGCCACGTGAGCGAAGGCTCGGCGGAAAATCTGTTCCTCGTGCGCAACGGCGCGCTCTATACCCCCGATCCGTCTCAAAACGTGCTCGAAGGTTGCACGCGGCGCGCGATCATGCAGATCGCGCAGGAACAGTTGAAGATCCAGGTCATCGAGCGTTCCATCGATCGCGGAGAACTCTATGCCGCCGAGGAGCTGTTCTTTACGGGCACTGCGGCCGGCATCGCGCACATCGTATCGGTCGACCACCGCGTCGTCGGCGACGGCAAGATCGGTCCGATTTCAAAACAGCTCAGCGAAATCTATCAAGGCGTCGTGCGCAATAAGGTTCCGGCGTACGCCGACTGGCTCACGAGCGTCTATTCCGCCGCCAAAAAACCGGCAGCGGTGTAAGCGCGTTTCGTTCGAGCTACGCTACTCCCGGCCGCCGCTTCCCGTTGCCGTGACCGCGCGAGACCAGTAGCGAACGTCGGGAGCCGATAGAGAAGACGTGCCGCCGGGTGCGATGATGAAGGGCGGCAAGCCGGCGTCTTCACGCCACTGCGCGAGCTGCGCTTCCTTCTGGTATGCGAGCTTCGAAAGAGTGCGGATGAACGTGCGCCCGATCGGCAGCGACGGCAGGTGCGTCGTCATAACCGCAATGACGTACGGCGCACCGTCTTCGAAGACGATGCCGACGTCGTCGAGCGTGTCGAAGAAGCTTCCGGTCTTGTGCGCGATAGCCACGTCTTCCGGCAGCGGCTCGGGCAGCAACGTGTTGATCTGATCGTCTTCTAGGATCGAGATCATTTCGTTCGACGACCACTCGTCGATGAGCTTGCGTTTCGCCATGAGTTCGAGCAAGCGCACCATGTCGCCCGGCGACGATCGCAGCGCCGTGCGCACCGACCAGTGATTCGTGCGCACGTCGGTGGCCAGATGGGTGTGCTCCAAGCCGAGCCGTTCCATCTCCACGTTGATGTTCGAACGGCCGACGAGGCGGATCAACATATTGGAAGCGGTGTTGTCGCTGACCTCGATCATGCGTTCGAGCAGCGTCGAGACCGGATAGCTCGTGCCGTCTGCGGCATCGCAGAGATCGCCGGAGCCGTAATCCTTATCGCTCGCGCGAAGCGTCACGCGCGTGTTCAGATCGAAGCGTCCTTCGGCGAGTTGCCGAAAGACTTCGACCATCACGGGCACCTTGATCGTCGATGCTGCAGGCATCGTTTCGCCGGCGTTATAGCCGACGGTGTATCCGGTCGAGAGATCGAGGACCTCGGCTGCCGCGGAAGCAGGCAAGCGTGCCGCAAGACGATGGAGTTCGGCCTGAAGCCGTTGCAGCGGCGCGGGTTCGGCCGCACGCGCGGGAACCACCGGCGCACATACAAGCGCAAGCGTGGTGGCGACAATCGCAACAATGCGGCGCATACGTTGTGTATCGGTCACGTTGCGCGAAATTATATCATGACGCGCGGAATAAACATTAATACGGCACGCCGTCGGACGCCGGCGCGCGCACGCGTCCGGTGATTCCGGCGAGCGCGAAGAGTGCCGCGAGATACGGCAACGCTTGCATGGCATCGGCGGGAAGCCATGCGATGCGCCCTTGCAACACGTATTGCAGCGCTTCGAAGAATCCGAAGACGAGTGCCGCGCCCGCCGCACCAAGCGGGTTCCAGCGGCCGAAGATCACGGCTGCGAGTGCGATAAAGCCTCGTCCGGCCGTCATGCCGTCGGAGTAGAGATTCAACTCGCCGATCGAGAGAAATGCGCCACCTAGCGCGGCGAGCATGCCGCTGTAGGTGACGGCCCACATTCGCAACGCGAGCGGATCGATGCCGGCCGCGGCGGCCGCGCGCGGATTTTCACCGCACGCCCGTACGCGCAGTCCCCACGGCGTGCGCTGGAGCACCCATTGCAACGCGACGGCGAGCGCGAATGCCAAGAGCACGAGCAGCCAATATTGCCGGCCCAGTGCAGGCACCTGTGCGCTTGCGCCCGGTTGGTTGAAGATCAAGACGAGCCCGTACGCGGCGGCTCCGGAGCAGATGAGATTGATGCCCATTCCGGCGACGATTTGGTCGACCTTGAATCGCGTTGCCGCAATTGCAAGCACCAGTCCGACGAGCGCACCGGCAAGAACCGCTGCAAGCAAGCCGGCAAGCGCTGAGTGGCTTGCATAGCTGACGATTACCGCGGTGAACGCGCCGGTCGCCATCATTCCCTCGAGCGCGATATTGACCACGCCGCTGCGTTCGGAGATGACGCCGCCGAGCGCGGCATAGATCAGCGGCGTTGCTTTAATCAGCGTCAGCACGATCAGTGCGCCGAAGATTCCGCTCACACCGTTCCCTCCGCGCGCGTTGCAACGTACCGGCGCGCCGCCAGTACGAGGATGATGAGTCCTTCGATCACGTGGATGGCATCTTTAGGTACTTGTGCCGCGGCCTGCATCGCTAGACCGCCCGATTCCAGGATGCCGAACCCGAACGCGGCGACGCAGATCCATAGCGGCTGCAAGTCGCCCACGAGTGCGACCGCGATCGCGGTAAAGCCGTAACCCGGCGAGAGCTGCGTGTTGAAGCGATGGAGCTCGCCGGCGACGATCGTCGCGCCTCCAACGCCGGCGATCGCGCCGGAGAGGGAGAGAGCGATCCACGTGAGGCGCCCGATGTTGATGCCGCTGCGCCGCGCGGCCTCGGGCGCATCGCCGCACGCGCGCAGTTCGAATCCGAAGACCGTGCGCGAGAGCACCCATTGCAAGACGATCGCAATGGCGATCGCGATGAGAATGCCGATCGACAAACGCGTTTGCGGAAGCAGCGTCGGCATCCAGTACTGCGGTACGAGCCACGCCGTCTCGGCGCCGGTTGCGAGCGGCCCTTTGAGCGGTCCGTTGACGAGGGCGAGCGCGAAGTCGGCGGCGACGAAATTCAACATGAGCGTCGAGATGATTTCGCTTGCGCCAAAGCGCGCGCGCATGAATCCCGCGATCGCTCCCCAGACGCCGCCGCCGATCGCTCCGAGCACCAGCATCGTGACGATCGCAATCCACGGAGCGTTATGCATCTGCGCGCCCGCGGCGCCGGCAAGCAGCGCGCCGATCAGAAGTTGCCCCTCGGCTCCGATGTTGAAGAGGCCCGCGCGGAACGCAAGCGCGACGCCGAGCGAGGGGAACAGCAACGCGCTCGTCGCGACGAGCGTTTCGCCGATTTCGTTTCTTCCGCCGAGCGCCCCGACGATCAACGCGCGGAACCCGTCGACCGGGCTCGTTCCCGCGACGATCATTGCGAGCGACATCAGCGCGAGCACGAGCACCATCGCGCCCACGGGTCCGGTCAGCCAGCGTCTCATCGCGCCCCCGCCATTAAGCGCCCGACCTCTGCGCGCGCTCCGTCGTCGCGCGCGTCGATCTCCCCGACGATCCCGCCGCGGTACATCACGAGAATGCGATCGGCGAGCGCGAAGATCTCGTCGAGCTCGAACGACACGAGCAGCACTGCGGCTCCGCGGTTGCGCGCTTCGATCAAGCGCGACTGAACGAGCGCTGCGGCGCCGACGTCGATGCCGCGCGTCGGATTGTAGGCGACGATCAGTGCCGGATCGTCGATCAGCGCGCGTCCGACGACGACCTTCTGCTGATTGCCGCCGGAGAGCGCGCGAATCGGCGTTTTCAGCGACGCCGCGCGCACGTCGTACTGTTTCTCGATCTGTTGCGCGTCGGCGATTGCGCGGGCGCGATCGATGGTTGCACCATGCCGAAGTATTGATTGCCGTCCGAGAATGACGTTGTCGACGACGGGCCACGTCATGACGAGCGCCTCCGTTTGGCGATCCTGCGGAATGATGCCGAGGTTCGGGCGATCGCCGGCGTCGATTTCGACGATGCCTTCGGCGTTTGCAAGCCCCGCGATCACATCGACGAGCGCGGTCTGTCCGTTACCCTCGACGCCCGCTATGCCGACGATCTCGCCGCCGTTGACGTCGAGGGTGAGTTCCGGCATGCGCACGCGCAAGCACGGCCGCGGTTGCGTCGGGCGACGCTGGGCCACGACCGGAAGTTCGCCGCCTACCATGGCGCGGGCGATCGCGTCGACGGTCGTTTCACCCGTGCGCATGCGTTCGACGACGCGTCCGTGGCGCATCACCGTGATGCGCGTGGCGTAATCGATCACTTCCTGAAGTTTGTGCGTGACGATCAAGACCGCGGTGCCGCGTTGCGCGAGCTGCACGATCGTCGCGAAGAACGAGGCGATCTCGGCCGGCGCGAGCGCCGCCGTCGGTTCGTCGAGCAAGAGCACCGCCGGATTGCGGTCGAGTTCGCGCAGCAGTTCGACGCGCTGTTGCACGCCGACCGGCAGCGATTCTACCGCGGCATCCGGTTCGATTTGAAGCCCGTTGCGTTGCGCGAGATCGAGCACGTGCGCGCGCGCGGCCGCCGCGTCGATCTCCATGCCCTTGCGCGGCTCCCGGCCGAGCAGTACGTTTTCCCAGACGCGCAGCCGTTGCACCAGCTCGAAGTGCTGGTGGACGAGCCCGACGGTGCCGGCGGCGGTGACGGTGCCCGCGTCGGCGGCGCGTTCGCCGGCCGCGATCCCTGCGAGCGTCGATTTTCCGGCTCCGTTTTCGCCGACGAGCGCGTGAATTTCACCCGCGTACAAGGTGAGATCGACGTCGTCGACCGCGACGATTCCGGGATAAGCTTTTCGTATGCCGCGAAGTTCGAGCGCCGCGCTGCCGGTCATAGTTTCACCGGCGTAAACGCGGCGAGAGCTTGCAGCGTGTCGGGCGGGGAGATGCGGCCGTCGGCGATCGCGCGCGTAATCGTAGCGAGTTCCGCGCGGCGCGGCGCGGTGACGTACTCTCTGGTATATTTGAAGTCGGTCAATCCGATGGCGCCGTCCTTTAATCCGAACACGACGTGACCGCTCATGGGCTTGTGCTCTTGCAGCGAGCGCGCGACGTCGAAGACGGCGACGTTCACCTTTTTCACCATCGAGGTGAGGACTTTACCCGGCGCAAGCGCGTCTTGATCCGAATCGACGCCGATGATGAAATCGCCGCTGCGATCCTTCACCGCATCAATCGCGCCGAGGCCGACCTTGCCCGCGGCGGTGAAGATGATGTCGGCGCCGTCGTTGAACATCAGATTCGCGAGCTCTTTCCCGGCCGCAACGTCGTCGAAGCTGCCCGCATATTTCACGTCGACGCGAATCGTAGGATCGATCTCGCGAGCGCCGGCGATATAGCCGGCCTGAAATTTTTCAATGAGCGGAATGTCCTGACCGCCGAGAAACGCGATGTGGTGCGTTTTACTGACCATCGCCGCAAGGGCGCCGGCCAGAAAGGATCCGTCTTGTTCTCGAAAGGTGATCGAGACCACGTTCGGGTCGTTCACTACCGCGTCGATGATCGCGTAGCGCTGTTGGGGATGCTGCTTCGCGACGGAGTCCAAATCGAGCCCCATCAGGAATCCGACCGCGTAAATCATGTCGAAATGCAGATTCGTCAAGGCGTTCAAGTTGGGCTGGTAGTCCGCGGCCGAGCGCGATTGCAGCACTTGGATGTAGGCATGCAGGCGCTTTTTCGACATCAACAATCCGCGATAGGCCGAGTCGTTGAACGAGCGGTCGCCCAAGCCGCCCACATCAGTCACCATGCCGAGCTTGAGTTGACCGGGCCGTGCCCCGCGATGATGGGCGCAGCCCGAAAACGCGAACGCGCTAGCGGCCGCCGCTACAAACGCGACGAGTGCCCTCCACCTCATTACGGCGCTAGTACGACTCGGGGAAGCGCAAGCCTTCGTACCGAAGCGCGTTGGATGCAGAACCCATGGGGCTGGGTCACCGAAGCGCGATTGACCTACGTGTTGAAGCTTTTGCTGGTCGTCGCGCTCGCGCTCTATCTGAGTTCGTTCGCACTCGCCTTCTTGGGCCATATCTTCGGGCTTTTGTACATCGTCGTCGGCGCGATCTTTCTGGCCTATCTCGTCTATCCCGCGGTCAACGTGCTCAAGCGCTACATCCCCCTCGGCCTCGCGATCGCGTGCGTCTATCTCATCGTGGTGCTGATCGTCGCTCTCGCGCTCTATCTCGTGGTTCCCGGCCTCACGCGAGACGTGACCGCGATCGTGAAGAACGGCCCGCAGTTTGCGGCCGAATACGACGCCTTCGTACGTCAGCCGGACAACCCGTTGCTCTCGCATCTTCCGAGCGCCGTGCGCGACGAGCTCGTCAAGCTTCCGTCGTTCCTAAGCGCCTGGATCGCGACGCACGGTTTCGAAGCCGCGTCGCACGCGTTTTCGATTCTGCGCGGTGCCTTCACGGCGATCGCGACGTTCGTCATCATCCCGCTGCTCTCGATCTATCTGCTGGCAGACCTGGATCGCTTGCGCGCATGGCTTCTGCGGTTGATGCCGCAGGATCGTTGGAGCGGTACGCTGCGGGTGGTGGGCGAGATGGATGCGGTCGTCGGAGGCTTCGTCCGCGGTCAATTGATCGTCGCAGGCACGATCGGCGTCGCGTTGACGATCGCGTTGCTCGTGCTGCACGTGCCGTACGCGTTTCTGCTCGGCGCGCTCGCCGCGGTCGGAGATCTCGTGCCGTACGTCGGAGCCGTGCTGACGTTTATTCCCGCCGTGGGGATTGCCGCGATGTACAACGGCTGGATCAACGCGCTCGTGGTCGCCGCGATCTTCATCGGCCTCTATCAACTCGAGGGGCACGTCATCTCGCCAGTGATCGTGAGCCGGCAGGTGAAGCTCAGCCCGCTGGTCGTCCTCTTGGCCGTGCTCGTCGGAGCCGAGCTGGGCGGCATCTTCGGCATGCTCGTCGCGGTACCCATAGCGGCGGTGCTGCGGGTGATTCTGCTTCACCTTACGAACCAGGAGTAACCGTGAATACGACGGTCAATCGAACGACGCGGATCGACGTCATCGGCGTGCCGATGGATCTGGGCGCCAGCCGCCGAGGCGTGGACATGGGGCCATCGGCGATTCGTTACGCCAGGCTGCACGACAAGCTGCGCGCACTGCAGATCCCCGAGATCATCGATCACGGCAACCTGCAGGTGCCCATTCGTGAATCGCTCGAGACGGTCGATCCGTCGGCGAAATATCTCGACGTCATCCAGCGCATCTGCGACGAGCTTTCGAACGTCGTCGAAAACAGCGTGCGCGAAGGCGGCGTTCCGATCGTGCTCGGCGGCGATCATTCTATCGCAATGGGAACGCTCGCGGGATTGACGCGCGCGCGCGGTTCGGCGCCCGGGCTCGTGTGGATCGACGCGCATTCCGATATCAACAACCCGGAAAGCTCGCCGAGCGGCAACGTGCACGGAATGCCTCTATGGTTTGCGCTCAAGAACGGCTTTGCGCATCGCGAAACGACGGTACAGATTGGGCTGCGGGACGTCGACGAAGTCGAAAAGACGCTGCTGCGCGAATCGGGCGTGCGCGCGTTTTCTATGACCGACGTGGACAAGCTCGGCATGACGCGCGTAATGGAAGAAGCCATTGCAATCGCGGGAGCGGGCGGCCGCAAGATGCACGTCTCGTTCGATATGGACGGCATCGACCCGAGTGAAGCGCCTGGTACGGGCACGCCGGTCAAAGGCGGCTTGAGCTATCGTGAAGCGCATCTGGTGATGGAGATGCTCTACGAAACGGGTTCGCTCGGCTCCATCGAAACGGTCGAGATCAATCCGATTCTCGACACGCGAAATCAGACGGCGGCGCTCGCGGTAGGACTGATTTGCTCGGGTCTGGGGAAATCGATTCTGTAAGAGACGAGATCCGCGTTCGCTCGTTTGCCGTCGACGGCGCGACCGGCGCTTCGCTCTTTCGCATCGCCGAACGCCTTGCAACGCAGCCGTTTGATTGCGCCGCCCTGCATGGCGTCGACGCGGGCGACGCGCTCGCGCTGGCGACGCGACTCGACTGCGGCTGGGCCTATCGCGGGCAGCAAGCGCTCCTGTGGAAGAGCTTCTTCCACGCGCACGAAGTCCACGATCGCTATCTTCCGTCGCCGCTCTTGCGTCCGTTCGACCGCCGCGGATTACTCGAAGTGCGCGGCGAGCGAAACGGCAAGCCGCTGGCGCTCGTCGCAGCCCAATTCTCGACCGATCGTATATGGGCTCGCGAACTTCGGTTCGTACGGCATGCGCTGCGCTCGCTCTGCGGCGAGACCGTGCTCTTTCTCGCG
This sequence comes from Vulcanimicrobiota bacterium, assembly GCA_027459645.1. GTDB lineage: Bacteria > Vulcanimicrobiota > Vulcanimicrobiia > Vulcanimicrobiales > Vulcanimicrobiaceae > JAMXLG01. The sequence continues at coordinate 72,985 of DAIDHQ010000032.1, read as the reverse complement.
CATCTGCCGGAGCGTTTCGATCGCATCGGCGTCGCGGATCTCGGTTTCGTAACGTTGCAACGGTACGACGATCGAGCGACGTTCGTTCGCGGATCCGAATAAGCGCGCCGGAAAAACGCTACTGAAGTAATTGCATCGAGTCGAACAGCAGATGGAATGCCGAAGGAAGGGCGACGTTCCCGGTTCGCATTCGTAAGTATCCCATCGCGAGACCGAACATTGCTTGCGATGCGATCATATCTCCAATGGCCGCGACGACGTTCCCATGATAGCCCGCCATATCCGAACGGTAGTGCCACGCACCGAACGCGAGCGCTTGAACCAAAATTGCGAGGTCGGTACTCATGAGAGTACGCAACCGGCCAAGAATGGCGCCACGCCACATGTATTCTTCGCTAAAGCCGTTCTGCAGCGCGTTGATAAGCCACGTTTGAACCACGAGACCGAGCGACAGTTTTCCGATCGCCGTGAACCACGCGAAGATCCCGAGCGGAACTACCAGCAACGCAAACGCTACCCACCCCGAGCCCTTGCGAAAGCGCCCGAGCCCCATCGAACGTAAGGGAACACCCAGCAGAAGCAGCAGAACGGTAATGGGGATGCAATACAGAGCGAAGTTATTCACTCCGAGAAGCAGCCCATCGTTCCATCCGGGAACCCAGCCCAACCCGAGCAACGTTGCGAGCACGAGCATCGTACACGCTGCGAGTTGGAGAGGCAGTAATCTTCCGCGCGGCGCGTCCTCGTCGCTCGGCGCGGTGACCCGGCCGGCGATAAAACAGACGACCGAAAGGAGTATCGCCAACACCAGGTCGATCGCGCCCCAAGAGCTGTCGCCGTGAGTGAACTTGTATGCTTCGGCAATAGCGAAAGCGGCGCCGAATATCATCAATACGCGGTATTTTCGCACGTGGGGGCCCATTACTGCAGCGCGGTCGCTTCGCCTTTTAGCTAGAGTCTGATCGTTGCTTGGCCTTGGCAGGCGATGCCGCCGCCGCAGATGGCGGGATCCCAGGATGCCGACGCCAGCATCGAGCGTATCTGTGCTTCGATCGATGCATCGAGGGGCGGCGCAAAGTCGATGCTCTTCGTATGTCCGTCGGCGTCGACGACGACCGTCAGCGTGACGTGCACGCCGAGACCGTGCAACGACTTCGTGACGTTCGGATCCAGCACGGGGACCGGAACGTCGACCCCGAGCGGCATAAAGCCGCCCGTGTCGCGTTTTGTTTCGACGCTTGCGACGGTTGGCGGCGTCGGCGCGGCCGAAGGCATCGCCGTTGCGCGAACGGGTTGCTCGACAGTCGGGACGCCCACCTGCACGCGCTCGGCGACGATGGGCGCTGCGTTGGCGGACCGGTCTACATGCCCCGCCGGGCGCTTGACGAAGCGCGTACCGGCCGGCGCCGCACGGTGAGGCTCGATGACGGCTACGGGGGCACGGTGCTTTGCTATGGCGGGCGGTTTGGGCGCGACGGGATGCGGGGTTTCGATGCGGATCGGCAGCGTGCGAACGAAGCTCAAGGTTTCAATCGCCGGCCCGGTACCGGGGACGATCGCGAGCGCGGGCATCAGCGCGGCCATCAGCACGTGGAGCAGAAGCGACGCCAGCAGCGCCGCCCGCACGCGGTCCCGGATCAGAAGCGCGCCCATCGCAACCTCCCGCAGCTCCTTCAGTCCTTGGGGAACGCCCGGGCGCAACCCTGCGTGACCGCGCAGGGGTCGCGGTGGACGTATGATCGACACGAATATCGTTCTTTATCAAGCCGAATGGTGCCCGTACTGCAAGCACGTGCGCGACGTCATGACCGAGATGCTCTTGGACTACAAGGTCGTCAACGTGCCGCACGACCACGCCCAACGCACGAACGTACGCGAGCTCTTCGGTACCACGGGCATTCCGTCGATGATCGACGGCGACGTAAAGATCGCCGACGACGACGACGCCATCATCGCCTACCTGGAGAAAACCTACGGAGCAAAATAGCCTCTACGCGAACGACGCCGAAGCGTACGAACGGCACGCGCAGGCGAGCCTGTACAACGCGCGTTACGAACGGCCCGCGATGCTCGATCTCATCGGATCGGTTCGCGGGCTTCGCGTGCTCGACGCCGGTTGCGGGCCCGGCTTTTATGCCGCGGAACTTGCCAAAGATGCGGCGTCGCTGATCGCGCTCGATGCGAGCCCCGAGATGGTGGAACTCGTCGAGCGCAAGCGCCTGCCGAACGTCCGTGCTCGCGTACACGATCTGGCCGAGCCGCTGGATTGGATCGGCGATCGGTCAATCGACCTGGTCTTTAGTTCGCTCACGCTGCATTACGTGCGCGCGTGGGATGCCGTGTTAAACGAGTTCGCTCGCGTGCTCGTTCGGGGCGGCCGCGCGGTCGTCTCGACGCACCATCCCGCCATGTCGGCGTCATCGGTCGAAGACTACTTCGAAACGCAGCTCGTGACCGAGACGTGGAAGGTTGCCGGCGCCGAAACGCGAGTGTCGTTCTATCATCGCCCCATGCAGGCGATTCTCGATGCATTTATGCGCAGCCCGCTTCGGCTCGAGCGCGTGGTCGAACCGCGTCTGCAGCGTGCGCCGAATCAAAGCGAAGCGGAACGCACGCTTGCGACGCGTCCGTGGTTTCTTCTTATCGAAGCGCGAAAACCGTAGCCACGAGAGCGCCACACACGGTCGCGGCAAGATTTACCGCATCGTTTTCAAACCATGCGAATCCGCGACGCAACACCGTCGGGGTGCCGCACGCATGCGGGTCGGTCTCGCACGGGCGCTCGCACGAAGGACAGTAGCGTAGGGCTTGCGCGGTTGCGCCGAGCACCGAATCGACGAACGCTCCAACGATGCCGGCGATCGCCACCGGAAGAAACGGCGCAAGATGCAGCACCGCTGCGGGTGCGGCAACGACGCAAGCGCCGGCGGCTTCTGCGAGCGTGCCCTGCCAAGAAATGCCGCCCGATAGTCCCGTCGCAACGGGTCGCAGCGTGAAGATCGACCGCGGCGTACCGCGAGCCAGCGTTCCAATCTCCGTTCCCCACGTGTCGGCCGCGGCTGCGGCAAACGCACCCGCAAACGCCGCAAATGCAGCGGCGCCATAACGCGGAGCGAACAAGAGCGCGATCGCCGCAACGCCGCCGTTCGCCATCACCTGCCACGCATCGCGCGCGCCGTGTTTGCCGACGTCGACGAGCGCGCACTTACGCGCTTTGCCGATGCGCGAGAGCAGCGTGGCGGGAAGAAAGAACGCGAAGAGCACGAGCGCCGCTTGCCAACCGCCCGCGCCGAACGTGATCGCTCCGACGACAAACGCGGCGACGGAACCGGAAGCTGCGAGTGCGCGCGCGCGAAAGGCGCCGAATGCGACGGCCGCAGCCAGAACGATGCCGATGAGGAGTTGTGCGCTCACGCGTAGAGCGAGAGATGCGTTTCCAGTGCGTCGAGCAGGCCCTTCGTCGTGGTAACGTCCGCGACCACGTCGACGTGTAAGCCGTTTGCATCGGCGACGTCCGCCGTAATCGGCCCGATGCATGCGACGATCTTTCCGCGCGCCGCTGCGGCCGCAGCTTTTGCGCCGCCGAGCAGCTCGACGAAACCGCGAACCGTGCTGCCGCTGGTAAACGTGAGAATATCCGCGCGCGAGACCTTGACCGCGAATTCGGGATCCACTTCGAACACCGTCTTATACGCCGAAACGATCGTTACGTTGCGCCCGGCCTCTTCCAGCATCTGAGGCAGCACGTCGCGACCCTCTTGTGCCCGGAAGATCAGAATGCGATCGCCGTCGTGCGAGGCTTCGATCAGCGCGCGCGCCAGTTCTTCACCCATAAATCCCGCCGGGACGACGTCGGGGCGTATGCCGCGCTCGTGCAGGCGTTCGGCCGTTTTCGCACCGATCGCCGCTACCTTCGTTTTGCCGATGTAGCGGGCGTCGGCGTCGAGTGAATAGAGCCGCTCGAAGAACGCGTCGACGCCGTGTTGCGACGTGAAGACGAGCCATGCGAATGCGCCGAGTTCGTCGATGGCGCGATGTGCTGGCGTGACGTCGTCGGGCGGGACGATCGCAATCGTGGAGGCGAGAACGGGTTCGACGCCGCGTTCTTCGAGCGCCCGCACGAAATCGTCGGCGCGGCTCGCGGGCCGCGTTATCAAAAGGCGCTTGCCGTGTAAGGGCGAGCGTTCACTCATGTTCGGTGAGGTTGAGTTCGAAGAGCTCGCTCAGCATGCGCGCGTGCAGCAGCGCTTCGTCTCGGTCGCTCGTCGCCTTTTCGCGGATCTTCGTGACGACCGAATGCAGTAGCTTGGAAACGGCCTTCATCGACATGCCGGTGATCAGCAATTTTTCGCGTTCGGTAAGATCGGGAAGCCGCGAAAACAAGCGCTCGAGCTCCGCCATGCGAATCGCTTCCGCCTTTTGGGTGAGCGAGGCAATGACGGGTACGGCCAGGCGCGAGCGATGCCACGACGAGAAGCGATCGATGAACTCCTCGATGATTTCTTCGACCGCCGGAATCGCTTCGCGCCGAACCTCGAGTTTGCGGTCGACGACGCTCTTGAGGCCGTCGACGTCGACGAGGGCGACGTTCGCGATCTCGGCGACATCCGGATCGACGTCGCGCGGCACCGCGATGTCGATGAAAAAGAGCGGACGTTCCGGACGTTCGCGCATCGCCGCTTCGACCATCTCGTGCGTGACGACGAAGTGCGACGCTCCCGTCGAAGTGACCACCACGTCGGATGCTGCGAGGGCTTCGGCGATTCCCGGCATCTCGACCGCTTCACCGAAACCGACTTCGGCGATCAATTCTTGCGCGCGGGAGATGCTGCGATTCGTGACGATCAGATGCCGTGCACCTTCGTCGCGAAGGCGACGCACCGCCGTACGGCCCATCTTGCCGGCACCGATCACGAGCACCGATTTTCCGTCGAGCGCCCCGAGCCGTTCGATTGCCGCTTCGATAGCCGCCGTCGCAATCGACGCCGACTCGCCGCTGATCGAGGTTTCCGAGCGCGCGTGTTTGCCCGCGTTGAGCGCTTCGCGGAAGAGGCGATGCAGCGTCGTGCCGACCGTGCTCGCCTGCTGCGCCTGAACGTAGGCGTCTTTGACTTGTCCGAGGATCTCGGCTTCGCCGATCAGCATCGAATCGAGCCCGGTTGCAACGCGGAACAGATGCACGACGGCTTGGCGGCCGAGATGCGTATAGAGATACGAATCCAAGTCGTAACGTTCGCGCGCCGCGCCATGTCCGAAATTTCCAAGGAAACCGCGCAGTTGTGCGACGCCGCGTTCGAAATCGTCGACTTCGGCGTAGATCTCCAACCGGCCGCAGGTCTGCAGCATCACCGCTTCGTTGACGGCGGGGTAGTCGTGAAGCGCGGTGAGCGCTTCGACGACGCGCGCCGCGGGAAACGCGTGGCGTTCGCGCACTTCCACCGGAGCGGTCTGATGCGAGAGACCGATGCAGACGACCGGCATCAGGCTTCCGCCTCACGCGATGCGTCGGCTGCGGTCAGCCAATGCGTGAGGATCGACATTTCACCGGCGAGATCGATGTTCCGCACGATCACCGGAGCGCGCAAATGCAGCGTGGCCGGCGCGAAGTTCAAGATCGCTCGAACGCCGCCCGACGCCAAACGGCTCGCGGTCGCTTGCGCGGCCGGGGCGGGGACGGCGATCACGCCGATGTTGCAGCCGGCGTCCTGCACGATAGTTTCCATGTTCGATGTATCTGCTACCACGATACCCTGCCACGCCGTTCCGATAAGCTCGGGTGCGACGTCGAATATCGATGCGATCTTAAACCGAGATTCTCTAGAAGTTATGAAGGTTGCGAGAGCATGCCCTAGGTAGCCGAATCCGACGATCGCAACCCGCCAGTCCTGCTCTAATCCTAGAACGAAGGCCAGCTGCTCGACTAGCGGATCGATCGCATAACCGAAGCCGCGGCGCCCGAGGGTCCCGAGGGCGCTCAGATCTTTGCGTATCTGGGTACTCGAAATTGAATGGCCGAGCATGGCCGCCAAGCCGTGTGAGGTGATCGTCGATTTGCCGGACACCTTCGCCTCGCGCAACGCACGATGATAGGCGTAGAGCCGCGGAATCGCCGGATCGATCATCAGGCGAGGTCTCGCGTGAGTATAGAGCTCAGACTTTCGTCGGCCGCGGCGAGCGTGTGTTCGATGTCGCGCGTCGTGTGCGCCGTCGAAAGAAAACCGGCTTCGAACTGCGAGGGTGCGAGGTAGATGCCGCGGTCCAGCATCGCATGGAAGAACTTCGCGTAGAGCGCGGTATCGGCGGTCATCGCGGTCTCGAGATTGCGTACCGGACCCGGCGTAAAGAAGAACCCGAACATCGATCCCGCGTACGCCGTCGTATGGCCGACGCCATGCTTTGAGAAGATCTCGTGAAGGCCTTCGGTCAAAACGCGGGCCAGCACCTCGAGCCGGTCGTAGAGCGTGGCATCGTCGCGAACCATTTTCAAGGTAGCGATTCCGGCCGCCATCGCGAGCGGATTTCCGGAGAGGGTGCCCGCGTGAAAGACGGGCCCTTCCGGCGTGAGATACGACATGATCTCGCTGCGGCCGCCGAAGGCGCCGACGGGCAGGCCGCCGCCGATCACTTTGCCGAGCGTCGTGAGGTCGGGCATGACGCCGGTGCGCTCTTGCGCGCCGCCGCGCGCGACGCGAAACCCGGTCATGACTTCATCGAAGACCAGCAGCGCTTTGACGTCGGTGCAGAGCGCGCGCAGACGCTGCAAGAAACCATCGTCGGGCAGCACGAGACCCATGTTTCCGACGAACGGCTCGACGATCACGCCCGCGATATCGTCGCCGTGTTGCGCGAAGGCCAGTTCGAGCGCGGCGACGTCGTTGTAGTTCACCACGATCGTGTCGGCCGCGACGCTCTTCGGCACGCCGGGCGAATTCGGTACGCCCAGCGTCAGCGCGCTCGATCCCGCGGCGATGAGGAACGGATCGGCCGCGCCGTGATAGCATCCGGCGAATTTCACGATCTTTTCGCGGCGCGTGTAGCCGCGTGCCAACCGCACCGCGTTCATCGTCGCTTCCGTGCCGCTGGAAGTAAAGCGCACGCGTTCGATGCTCGGGACCATCGCGACGATCAGCTCGGCCAGTTCGCTTTCGGCTTCGGTGGGCGTTCCGAACGAACTGCCGCGCGCCGCCGCATTCGAGATCGCTTTAACGACGGCCGGATGCGCGTGGCCGAGAATCAGCGGTCCCCACGAAAGTACGTAGTCGATGAACTCGTGACCGTCGACGTCGCAGATGCGTGCGCCGCTGCCGCTCTTCATAAAGACCGGCGTTCCGCCGACCGATTTAAACGCGCGTACCGACGAATTAACGCCGCCGGGTATCACGTTCTTCGCACGTGCGAACGCTGAGATAGATCGTTCGAATTTCACAGGGTGCTAAACACTTCCTAAGTCTGCAAACGTGTTGATGTTCCTAAAACGTTCGGCCCGCATCGCGATCCGGCGCACCTTCAGCCGGGCGAGCAGCGCGTGCATCGAGCGGTCGCCGCTCAAAACCTCATAGCCTTCGCGCTCCAGCGCGTCCCTCCGGTACAACGCGGCCAGCGGTTCGAGGCAGCCGTCGTGCTCCGGAACGCATGCCTCGTCCCCGGCCCGAGCGCTGGCAAGCAACTCGCGCACCACGGTCTCGTCGACGTTCGGAGCATCGCCCGCAACGGCGAAGATCCACTCCGTCGTCGTGGCGGCTGCCGCCGAGAGCAATCCGCCGAGCGGCCCCAGATGGGGACGCCGGTCGACGACCATCGGGCAGTCGAGCAGCGCGTCCAGTTCCGGTCCGAAGGAGCCGGCACCGGCGATTACCACCGGAGCGATTCCACGCATGTGGCGATAGACGCGCGCGAGCAGCGGTTCGCCGTCCACGGCACGCTCCAGCTTGCCGGGCAGACGCGTGGCACGGCCGCCGGCCAGAATGACGATGGCGAGATTATCCGCGAGCGCCATGACGCGCGGCGAACTCCTTCGCGAAATACGTGATGATGATGTCCGCGCCGGCACGCACGAACGAAACGAGTAATTCATCTACGGTGCGCTCTGCTTCCAGCCATCCGTTGGCGATCGCCGCCTGAATCATCGAGTATTCGCCGCTGACGTTGTACACGGCGATCGGCACTTCGAACGCATCGCGCGCGGCGCGCACGATGTCGAGATACGGCAGACCGGGCTTGACCATCACGATGTCGGCGCCTTCTTCGATATCCAATTCGATTTCACGCAGCGCTTCGCGCGCGTTCGGCGGGTCCATCTGATAGGTCCGGCGATCGCCGAACTGCGGCGTCGAGCCCGCGGCTTCGCGGAACGGACCGTAGAAGGCCGACGCGTATTTCGCGCTGTACGCCATGATCGCTACGTCGGTGAAGTCGCGCGCGTCAAGCGCCGAACGAATCGCGTCGACGCGTCCGTCCATCATATCCGACGGCGCGATGACGTCGACGCCGGCCTCGGCGTAGGTGATCGCGGTGCGTACGAGCAGTTGCACGGTTGCGTCGTTATCGACGTCGCCGCTTTCCGTTACGATGCCGCAATGGCCGTGATCGGTGTACTCGCAATTGCAAAGATCGGCGATCACGCAAACGCTCGGATTCGTCCGTTTGATCGCGCGGATCGCCTGCTGCACCACGCCGTTCGGATCGTAGTTGCCGGTTGCGGTTGCGTCTTTGAATTCCGGAATGCCGAAGAGCAGGACGCTCTTCACGCCCAGGTCGGCCAGTTCGCGCACTTCGTCCACGACGCGCTCCACGGTGAATCGTTCGATGCCTGGCATCGACGAAATGGCGCCGGCATCGCGCGGGTTTTGGACGACGAAGAGCGGTTGCACCAACTGGTCGACGCGCACGTGGTGTTCGCGCACCAGCGAGCGGATCACCGGCGTGCGGCGCAGGCGGCGCGGACGATGCATCAGCGAACCTCCACTCGGCCGAGCAGTGCGGCGGCGAGTTCTTCGCCGGCCGCTTCGGCTTGGGCGACGTCGTTGACGACGCGCTCCATGCGCTCGTGCGCGACGATGCCGCGTTCGGGTTGCGCGTACGCGCCCACGAGCATCATGACGTTCTCTTCCAACTGCGCGTGGATGCCGATCGGCGCGTTGCATCCGGCGCGCAGCGCGCGCAGCGCCGCGCGCTCGGCGCGGACGCACAGTTCCGTCGGCGCGTCGTTGATCGCGCGGTGCAGGCACGACGCAAGTTCGGTTTGCGACGATAGCGTCTCGACGGCAAGCGCCCCTTGTCCGACCGCCGGCACCACGGCGTTGACGTCGAACGGCTCCATAAACGTGGCCCGCAAACCGACGCGTTTTAATCCAGCCGCAGCCAGGACGATCGCATCGTACTGCCCCTCGCGAAGCTTTCGCAGTCGCGTATCGACGTTGCCGCGCACGTCTTCGTAGCGCAGGTCGCCGCGCAGCGCCTCTAAAAGCGCGCGGCGGCGCAAGCTGGAGGTTCCGACGACCGAACCGGCGGGAAGCGCGTCGAAGCTCGGATAGCGCTCGCTGCAAAACATGTCGCGCGGATCTTCGCGCGACGAAAATGCCGCGATCGTCATGTCGGGCTCGAGTTCCGAAGGCAGATCCTTACTCGAGTGTACGGCGTAATCCGCGCGACCGTCGCGCAGCGCGATCTCGAGTTCCTTCACCCAGACGTTGACGCTGCCGATCGCCGCGATGGGGCGATCTTGCACGCGGTCACCCGTCGTGGTGAGGTTGAGGATCGTGCTTGGGATTCCGTACTCGGCGAGGCGGGAAGCGACCCATCGGCTCTGTGCCATTGCGAGCGCACTCGCGCGCGAGGCTAAAACCACCGTGTCCATAGGCTTTCGGATGACTTCCGCATGCGTGCGCCAAACACCGTCCGCGATGGAGAGACCCGCGCGTGCGGCTTTTGTCGGGGCGATCATTGCCGCGCTCATTACCCTCCCCGGACTCGGCGTCGGCACGTTGTGGGACAACAGCGAAACGGCCTATGGCGAAGTTGCCCGAGAGATTCTGCTCTTTCATAGCTGGATCGTCATGCACCTCAACGGCGATCCGTGGTTCATCCAGCCACCGCTCTATTTTTGGATCGCGGCGGTCTTTGCCAAGGCCTTCGGGCTGAGCGCGCTCGCCCTGCGCCTGCCCGCGGCGCTCGCGACGATCGGGATGGGCGCCATGACGGGCTATGCGGTGGCTCGCCAGGCGGGGACGCGCATCGGGGTCTATGCGAGCGTCATCCTGTCCAGTTCGCTGATGCAGGCAGTCATCGGGCGCCTGGCGATCATGGACGCCCTGCTCGACGTCGCCGTCGCCCTCAACGTGTTTTGGTGGTTCCGGGCGCTCGAGTCGGGGCGCAACCGGTACTTTATCTACGGCTGGATTGCCGCGGCGTTCGGATTTCTCGCCAAGGGGCCGGTGGCGCCGGTCATCGCGCTCATCGTCATCGCTCCCTATGCGCTCTGGAACGCGCGGGAAGAACCGACTACGTTCCCGCCGATTCGGGCGTGGATCGCCGGTCTAGCAGCCTTCGCCGCCATTATTGCCCCCTGGCTGATCGGCATTGCCGTTGCTGCGGGCCCGAAAGCGCTCGTGCAGTTGATCGGGCATTACACGATCGGCCGGTATACCGGCGTCATCGAGAACCAGTCGGGGCCGGTTTGGTACTATCTCCCCGTCGTGATCCTCGGCTTTTTCCCGTGGGTCGCGTTCTTGCCGATGTCGATCGTCTACGGCGTACGAGCGTTCGTATCCAACCGCACGGCGCCGGACCTCGCACGGCTGTGGCGTCTGGCGTTCGTGTGGATCGTCGTGCCGCTGCTCTTCTTCAGTTTTGCGAAGACGAAGCTCCCGAATTACATCGCGCTCGAATTGCCCGCGCTCGCGCTCGTCGTCGCGCTATATTTCGATGCGGTCGTTCGCAAAGGCGCGAGCCGCTCGATCGTCGTTTCGGCAGCGAGCGTACCCGTCTTTATCGGCATATGCGCGGTGGCGATCGCGCTCTTCGTGCGCGACAATAAATTAACGGCTTCGGCGCTGCAAGTGGAACCCAATCTGATCGAGATGGGCGCCGCGATCTTCCTGGGCTCGCTCGTCACGACGGTGTTGTTGCTGCGCGCGCAGACGCGTTCCGCCGCTCCATACGCGCTTGCCGCATCGATGCTCGTCGCCGTCGATATTCTCGCGCTTTTCGGCTTGCATCACGCGGAAGCGTTTAAACCCGTGCCGCATCTGGCTAAGGCGATCCAAGTGCGCCGCAAGCCCGGCGACGTGGTCGCCATCCAAAGTTATCGCGGCATGAATTCACTCGTCTTTTACACCGCGCCGCACGTGTATTCGCTCGCGCCGCCCGGATCGACCTCGACGGCCGAAGGCGTGCCGCCGCGGAGCGTCATTTGCAGGTTCGCGCGCGTGTGGCTGGTCGCGCCGAAAGATCGGCCCTCGTACGATCCGACGTACGGACGAACCCGGACGCTCGTCATGAGCGACGGCAGCGCCGCGTTGTTCCTCATCGACGGCCCGAAGTGTAACGCTATGTCATCCTGAGCCCTTCGACTCGCTACGCTCGCTCAGGATAAACTCCGCGGCTTGTCATGCTGAGCTTGTCGAAGCATGACTCCGCGAAAATAAAAAGCCCGCCGATGTCTCGACGGGCTTTGCGTTGTTTGCCACCGCGCAGGCTACGGAACGTCGGATTCCTTTACGGGGCCCGCGCTATTGCCGGGGAGTCCGCCGCGAATGAACGTCGCCACGGCGGCGATATCGTTCTTCGAAAGCGAGGATTTCCAGGCCGGCATCGGTGCGCCGTAGGTTTGACCGAGAACCGTTTGACCGTGCAAGCCATTGGCGATGACGTCGACGACCTTCTTGGCGTCGCCCGTAACGAACGGATTCTTCACGAGCGGCGGAGCAACGCCGGGTTGCCCCATGCCTTGCGCGCCGTGACAGCCGCTGCAGTTTTGCGCGAACACTTTCGCGCCTTGTGCCGCAAGCGGGCTGCTTGCGCCCGATGCCGCAGCTGCGGCTGGTGCCTCGGCTTCGGGTGCGGCGAGGATCTGCGCTTCGGTTTGCGGCGTTACGCCCGATGCGGCGATCTTCGCTTGAATCGTACCCTGCGCGTAGAACGACAGTCCGACGATACACGCGATAACGACGAACGTCGTCCACAGGATGCCGGCGCGCGACGCAAACGAACGCGTGGTGCTGCGATCGAGCCACGGCAGCAGCAGGACGATCAATCCGCCGATCGTCGGAACGACGATTGCCGCGAAGAGTTCCACCCACGGTGCGTTGGCTTGTTCCACCAGGAACTGAATGTGGCTGCCCTGCAAGAGCACCGGCACGAAGTTCAGCAAGCCGAACAAGAACAAGAAGTACCACGCCGGATACGGTACGAACGAGGCGTTCGTCGGGTCCGCTTTTGCGTCGAGGAACGGCGGCGCGATGAACGAGAGCGCGATGATGATCAGGAAGACCACGAACGACGCGACGGCGTCCATGAACATCTGATCGGGCCAGAAGCGTCCCGGACGCATCTTACGCGGATCGTCGACGACGGGCCCGGCGGGTCCGTTCCAGCGGAAGATCGCGAGATGCGCGCCGACGAGCAGCACGAGCGCGGCCGGCATCAGCCAAACGTGGAGGCCGAAGAAACGATTGATGGTATCGGTGCCCATCGTTCCGCCGCCCTGCGCGATCGACTGCAGAATGCCGCCGCCCGGCGGAAGACCGGCGATGTTGAGCGAGACTTGCGAAGCGAAGTACGCATCCATGTCCCACGGCAGCAGATAGCCGGTGAGACCCAGCACGAGCGTGACGACGAGCAGCAGCACGCCGACGATCCATTGCAGCTCGCGCGGCGATTTGTAGGCGCCCCAGATCAGCACTTGCAGCAGATGCAAGAAGACGAGCGCGATCATTGCCGACGCGCCCCAGTAGTGCAGCGAGAGCAAGAAGTGCGTATACGGATTCAGGTAGATCGCGCGCGTCGATTCCCATGCGGTTGCAGCGGACGGCGCGTAGAAGAACGTGAGGAAAATGCCGGTCGTGATCTGGAGGATCATCGCGAACATCGTCGCGCTGCCGAACACGTACCAGTAGCTCGCGCCGCCGGGAATATCTTCCGTCAGGAAGTCCTTCGCCATCGAGACGAAGCCGGTGCGCGACTCAAGCCAGTTGAGCATCGATTAGCGATCCTTCTCTACGACTGATACGAGATGACGATGCGATCGGGCGTACCCGACTGATAGCGGATCCACATGATCTCCGCTTGTCCGCTCTGCTCTTTGAACGGCAGCGGATCGAGTCCGCGCGGCGCCGGTCCGGCGAGATGCTCGCCGTCCAAACCGAACTGCGAACCGTGGCACGGGCATTGAAAGCGGTTCGAGTCAGAAACCCAATTCGGGCGGCATCCGAGATGCGGGCAGATCGGGCTGAAGATCACGAAGCCCATGTTGATCACGTCATAGCCGTCGACGTTGGGCTTCGCCGCATTACCCGTCGGAAAGAGATCGGGCGTCCGCTCTTTCACGAACTTCGACGGATCGTTGACCTTGATTCCCCAAACGTACTCTTCCGACGTTTGCAGCGGCAGGTACGAGTCTTTCGATTTCAGGTTGAACGTCAGCTTGACCGGCGTCGCGGTTGCGTCTTGCAGCTGTTTGACTTCGTCCGGCTTCAAGGGTGCCCAGCTCCCCTTACCACCGCCGCCTTCCGGCACCAGCGAACCGACGATTGGGATAACCAGCCCCAGGCCGATGAGTCCGCCGACCACCATGGTCGCGTTCGCCATGAACGTCCGCCGGCTGATTTCCTCGCCGGTCCCCGGGTCGTCGTAGGCACTATAAACCTTACGCCCGGCGCCTGTAGCGCCGGTAGCAGCCTGTTTGGACAAAGCTCGTACTCTCCGAAAGTGATGAGGAAGCCCCGAATTTGGGAGATTCCTATGGATTGTACGGTCGCCCTCTTCTTAATGGCTATGGGATTAGTCCAATGAAGGGGCCGGGTCACCAGCGCTGATCGGAAGCGGCGACGTCCCCGGACCAAGTGAGGCCTTTAGCCGTGCGAGTTTTTCCGGATTCCGGGTTACGTAGATGGTCTCGACGCGGCCCTCCGCGTCAAGCTCGATGGCCATCGTCTGATCGAGGCCCTCTCCGGTGAAGAACGCCCATCCGGGCAGTCCGTTCACCCGAAGCGGCTGCACGGACGTAAAGCGTCCGGCGGCTTTGCGAGCCAGGCCCAGCATCCCACGGCCGACGTGATCGCGTCCTTTGACGGGATTGATCGCCGCCGTCTTTTTACCGCCGCCGTCGCTGAGCAAGAGCGCGTCTTCGGTCAGCATCGACATCACCGTCTCTACGTCTCCGTTGAGCAGCGCTGCGCCGAAACGGTCGCGCAGTTCGTCCGCGTTGTGCGGCCGTTCGATGCGGCGTGGAGCGGTTTCGTGGATGGCGCGTCGCGCGCGCGACGCCAGGCGGCGCACGCTTTCTTCGCTGCGTTCCAGCGTTTGCGCAATCTCCGCAAACGGAACGTCGAGTGCGTCGTGAAGCAGAAACGCCGCGCGCTCGAGCGGAGACAACCGTTCGAGCGCGAGCAAGAATCCGAACGAGATGTCTTCGGCGAGCGCGACCATGCGTTCGGGAGCGGTGGATTCGTCCACAATTACCGGCTCCGGCAACCAGGGACCGAGGTACGTTTCGCGAGCACGCCGTTGCGCGCGCAAACGGTCGATCGCAATGCGCGTAACGGTCGCGCGCAGAAACGCGTGCGGGTCGCGAACGTCGTCGCGCGAAGCGCTTTGCCACCGCAGGAACGCGTCTTGGACCGCGTCTTCCGCGTCGCTCATCGATCCGAGCATGCGGTACGCGTGGCGCACCAGCTGCGCTCGCTCGCGCGCGAAGAGCTCGCCGGCGTCGATCACAGGGTTGCCGGGACGAGTTCCGCGTTACCGACGCTGATGCGTTGGCACGCGTGGCCCGCGCCGAACGCATATTTGAACGCCGGATAGAATGCGGCCACGGCAAAGGCGTACGAAACTTCGATCAGCGCCTTCTTTCCGAAGCGCCTCACGATCTCGTCCCGTGCCGGTGTATCCCAGCCGTCGCGGGCGAGAACGCAACGCGCAAAATCGTACCCCAAGCGCGTGACGTCGTTCATCGCGTCGCGATCCGCGGAGAGCACCGCTCGGATTTGATCGACGGGCATGCCGCTGCGTTCGGCCATGCGGACGCCGAGCTGCAGGCACGGCCCGCAATCGGCAGCGCGCCCCGCGACGATCGACGCGGCAAAACGCAGTTCTACCGGGGCGCCCCCGCGGTAAGCGCTGACCTTTTGTAGTGCCTGCATCGGCGCCAGTGCCGCAACCCCTCCGGCGTCCAGCACCTCACGCATATAGGTGACGTCGTAGTCCCACTCGCGTTCGAACGCATCGAGCGATCGTTTAGCAATGGATGTGAGCATCGGTTTTACCTCCGCTCCCCAGACGACGGCGGTCCCTAAAACGTGACGTCAGACCTTATAGCTGTGCAGGCCCGAAATCCAGATGTTGACGCCGAGGTAGGTGAAGATGACCAGGAAAAAGCCTAAGAAGCTCAGCCAATTCGTGCGCAGACCGCGCCACGCGTTGCGCGTGTGCAAATGCATATAGGCGAGATAGACGATCCACGTACACAGCGCCGCGGTTTCCTTCGGGTCCCACTGCCAATACGCGCCCCACGCCTCTTTCGCCCATGCCGCGCCGGTGATAATGCCGAGCGATATCAGGGGCAAGCCGATTGCGACCGCGCGATAGACGACGACGTCGAGTTGCGCAAGCGACGGCAGCGATTGCAGCCATATCGCCAGCGGATTTCCCGCTTCGGCCGCAGCCGCGAGCGCCGGCGTCTCGTCGATCGCGGCAACGCGCTGCATCATCGCCGCCGGCGGCGCCATGGCGGCAACGCTCGACGAAACCGCAACGCCGGTTCTCGGCGAAAGCGCAATCTTGCGTTCGGCATAGTACTTCACGAGATAGATGCACGAGAAGACGAACGCGACGAGAAAGGCGGCGTACGACGATACGACGATCGGCACGTGAACCTTCGCCCAATACGACTGCAGCGACGGGACGGGCGGCATCGTGCCTTCGTTCCAGGTGACGCCGTAGGCAAGAAAGATTGCGGCGAGCGCGAGCACGAATCCGCCGGCGAACCACAGTTTATAGCGCCACGCGAAGCCGATGAAGATCGCGACCGACATTGCGGCGAAGAGCGAGAGCGATCCGTATAAATTGAGCAGGGGCCACACGCCGGTCAGGTCCCAGCGTACGAAGAGCTGCGCGAATTGCGCGACGCATCCGACGATTGCGAGCGGCGCTCCCAGATTCTTCAGCCATTCTTCTCGCGAGAAGAAATACACCAGCAGTGCGAGCGCACCGAAGATATAGCTCGCGATCGCGACGATCATGAGCAGTTCGTCGGCAGACATCTTTCCGTTCACGCTTGATAGGCCTCCGCGGTTCGAGGATGGGGTTGGGGTCCCGGCGGCTCCATCGCCGTTTGCAGGTCGCGCAGCAGTTCGGCAAACGCGCCCGCGTATATATCATAACCCTTCACGGTCGTCGCTGCGATACCGACGGTGCAACCCGCCGGGGCCGGATCGACGCGCACGTACAAGCGTGCGGGAAGGAAGTAGAACGAGACGATCAATCCGACGAGCAGCACCACGGAGCCAATGCCGACGAGCGGAATGCCCGGATCGTACCGGTATTGAAAGCCGCTATACAACGTGTAGCGTTGCGGCGTGATGGTCCAGCCTTGCCCGATGTCCACCGTCTTGCCGAGTGGAACCATCGCCGAGCCTTCGGAGATGCCGCTCTGCGCGACCGTCACAATGACGGCCGGATCGTTCACGCGAGGATCGGCCGCCGGTTCGCCCGTGCGTTTGTCGACCGTGGGCACGAAGCGATCGTAGATCAACGAACTGGAGCCGCCGGGCAGATCCAGGCTCTCGCCTTCTTGTAAGACCGTTTGCGAGAGCGCCGGAATCGTCACGCCGTTGTGGGCGACGCGAAAGGTCATCGCAAACCCGTAACTTGCCTGGTAGTAGAGCGTCCCGCCCACGTCGATCGGATGGTTGACCCGCACGGTCATGTTTCTCGGCGTACCGTCTTTGGGCGTGACCGTCACGTGCGAAACGTAATCGGTCGGCTGATACACCATCCCGGCTTTCGTAAGTATCGGCGTGATGCGGTACTTGAAATCGTTGAGGTGAATCAACGTTCCGGTTTGCGGAATCTCGATCGTCTGCCCCGTTACCACCGGCGCTTCGCCCGAAAAGCCGCGCGCCCAATACAGCGTGGTTCCCGCCGCAATAATCACGAAGCCCAGGTGCGCGATGAGGACGCCCCGGCGCGCCCAATTGTGTTTGTCCGCAAAGCTCCATTCGACGCCGCCGAACTCGCGCTTGCGGATCGCCCAGCCGCGCTTGCGGAAGAACGTCTCGACGCGCTCACGTACGTCGCTCTCGCTGCCGCGAACGGCGATCGAGCCGTTGAGCGGAATCTTGTCGATCTTCACCGGCCGCAAAGGCGGCAGACGGGCGGGGATGACGCGCTTGAACGTGCAGACCGTGAGGCTGATGAGGATCAACCCGATAATGGCGATGTAGGCCGGGGAGTGATAGATGTTATCGAAACCCAGACGCACGATGGCGCGTGCGATCGGTGCTGGGTACGAAGCAAGGTACACCGACGGCGATTTTCCTTGATCGACGATGACGCCGATCAACGTGAGGACGCCCCAAACGCCGAGCAAGGACACCGCGAAGAGCACGTTGCCAAACGTGCGGATGGTGTCGTCGTAGTAGGCTCTTATCGTCGCCACGAACGCTCGAATATCAAAATGATCCAAATGCTCGATTCATAGAGGACGTACATTGGCAGCGCAAGCAGCGCCATCGTCAACGGATTGCCGTCTGGTGCTGCGATACCCGCCGCCACGACCATCGCGAAGAACGCATGCCGGCGATACTTGCCGAGCCACGCTCCACTGATGATACCCAGCCGCGCGAGTCCGATCAGTATGATCGGTAGCTGGAAAATAATCGCGAAGAGTCCGAGAAGAATGAGAACGAAACCAAGCGTTTGATTGACGCCGAAGGTCGGCGTTGCGACTTCGTTCGTAATGCCCAGCAGCGCCGCGACCACGCGCGGGATGACGACGAAGTGCGCGAAGGCGAGGCCGGTTAGCGCCAGCAGTAGCGATGGTACGATAAAACCATACACCATGCGCCGCGTCTTGGGATGAACCGCGGGCACCACGAACATCCACGCCTCGTAAAACAGGACGGGCAGGCCCAGAATGATGCCCCCGATCAACGAAAGCTTGAATTCGGTAAAGATGACGTCGGCGGGACCGAACGCGTGCAGCGTGACCCCATGGAAGTAGGTCGCAACCATCCATTTGATGATGAACTGCGACGGCCAGAAGAGGATGACCGACAAGAGGCCGACGGCCGCAATTGCAACCAAGAGACGCGAGCGGAGCTCCCGCAGGTGCTCCGTGAACGGCATCTCTTTTTGATCCCAGCCGGGTTCATCGCTTTGCGGTGAACCCATGGGGTTTGCTCCGCTCCGCGAAGCAAGCCGCAGTCCCGCCACTAGCTTTGGTCTACCGGTTATGCGCTGGGCGTCCCGTGGCCCGACGTCGGCGGCGGCACGGGCTCGCCGGAAACGCTCCCCGTCTCCACGTTGCTCATCACGTCGGCGTTTTGCGTGGCGACGCGCTGACGGGCTTCTTCGCGCGCTTTCGCCGTTGCCTCGTCCGCCTCAATCTGCCCCATCATGAACTCTTTCTTTGCTTGCCCGGCGCTGCGTGCGAGCTTGGGAAGCTTGTCGGCGCCGAAGAGCAGTGCGGCGACGGCGACGATGCCGATCAAGATCGGTGCGTCGATAAATGCGAGTACGGGCTGGAACATGCTGTTGACTCCTTGCTAGCCGGCGAGTGCGCCGGCCAACGTCGATAATTCATCTTTCGCCGCACTCGAGCGCAAAGGCTCCAATGCAGCTCGTGCGCGTGCGACGAATCGCTCGATCTCCACGCGCGTTTTGGTCAGGCCTCCCTCACGCTCGATTCCCTGTACGACTTCGGGAATCAAAACGGATTGGTCTCCCGCATACAAACGTGAAACCTGCTGCCGGAAGCGTTCGTTGCCCCCCGAGAGCGCGAGAATTAATGGAATCGTCATTTTTCGCTCGGTAAGGTCGTTGCCGACCGGCTTCCCGAGGATTTGGGCGTCCGCGGTCAGATCGAGCAGATCGTCGTTCATCTGAAACGCGATACCGTAGGCTTCGCCGAACGCGCGCAGGGCCTCGATCTCTTCGGGGCTTCCACCGGCCATTGCCGCCCCGCAGAGTGCCGATGCGGCAAAGAGCGACGCCGTTTTCTTGCGCGCGATTTCGATATACGCATCGACGCTTGCATCCAGATCTCCGAGCGCGCGCAGTTGAAGAACTTCCCCGTCGCAGATGTCGGCAAGCGTCGCCGAAAGCACGTGAGGCACCGGATGCGGGTACCCGGCGGTGACGTTTTTGAATATCCAGGCGAAGAGATAATCGCCGGCGAGCACGCTCACGCGGTTTCCGAAATCGACCGCCGTCGCATTGACGCCACGCCGCGTCTGGGCGTTGTCGACCACGTCGTCGTGAATGAGCGTAGCGACGTGAATGAGCTCCATGTACGCCGCCAAATGCAAATGTTCGACGGGATCCGCGCCGCAGGCGGCCGCGGCCAAGAGCGTCGTGCGCGGCCGCAGGCGCTTTCCGCCCGCTGCGAGCATACGCCGCACGGCTTCAGTGATAAGCGCGTTGTCGGTGGAAAACGTCGATCGGAAAAACGTCTCGACGAGGGCGTAATAGTCGACGCCGGCGATCATCGCTTCGTTCCGTAGTGGATCGCGATCGAGCCGCCCATCAGGCGCACGTAGCCGGCGTCGGCGAAGCCGGCACGCTCGAAGCGCTCGCGGAGTGCGTCGGCATTCGGATGGTGCGTCAAAGAATTTGGAAGATACGTGTAGGCCTGCCGCGAGCCGCCCACCATGCCGCCGATCAGCGGCACCAACCGGTAGAAATACAGATCGAAGGCGCGTTTGAAGAGTCGATTCGGTGCTTTGCTGACGTCGAGGTTGACGAAGCGCGCGCCCGGCCGTAAGACGCGCAGCGTTTCTTGCAGCACGCGATCGATGTTGACGACGTTGCGCAAGCTAAAGCCCATCGTCGCCCCGTCGAAGCGGTCGTTTTCGAACGGCAGCGACATCACGTCGCCTTCAAGAAAGGCCGCCTCGCCGCGCGCTTCGTGCGGCGCCCGTTCGCGCGCGCGCTCCAGCATCGGCGCGCAGAAATCGATGCCCGTAACGTGCAGCGACGGATCGGTGCGTAACAGATGAAAGACGACGTCGCCCGTGCCGCAGCATAGATCGAGGATCTGGCCGCCATGCGGCGGGTCGAGCAACGCGATCGCCCGCTTCCTCCAGCCTTCGTCCATGCCGGCGGTCAAGACGCGATTTGCCGCGTCATACCGCGGCGCGATACGGGCGAACATGTCGCGCACGTACGTGCCTTTGTCGTCGGTGGGGCGGGGCGGAGCGGTGTGCATACGGGCTGGTGTGCTTCCAAGTCACCGGCACGACCTCCCCTAAACTCTTGCCGCCTGCGACCTTTGGCGGGATCGGTTGCCGATGATTGCGCTGAACTCGATCCGGCAGCTCACCGACGCGATCGGACGGGCTTCCGACGTTACGCTTACCGCCTACGCCCTGGCCGATGGTTCGGTCTTGAGGGCGCTCGTGCAGGCCGCGCAACGGGGAGCGCACGTGACCGTTCGTTTGGAAGGCTCCATTTATAAGGATGGCGGCGGCGTCGGCGCGGCCAATCGCGCCTGCGTTTCCGCGCTCACGCGCGCGGGCGCCGATGCGTCCCTCGTGCGTGACGAGGGCGGCAGCACGCTTCACCTCAAGGGCGCCCTCGTCGACGGTGCGCTGTTTCTCGACGACCGCAATTGGCGCAACGACAACGACACGATCGTACGCGACGATTCACGCCGCAATCGGAAGATGGTAGCCGACGCCGTTCGCGGCATCGGCGATGCACCGTCGCGAAGCTTCGCCGTGCGCAAGGGCGATGCGCTCGCCATGGAAGCGCGCTTGATCGATTCGGCGCGGAACGGAGAGACGGTTCTCGTCGAGAGCGAGTCGTTCGGGCGCGGAAATCCCGTGTATGCCGCGATGGACGCGGCCGCGCGGCGCGGCGCGCGCGTCCGGCTGCTCGTTTCGCGCCGCATCGCAAAGAGCAATCGCCGGGAAGAACTTGCGCTCGATGCGCTGCGGCGCGACGGCGTGCGCGTCGGTGCGAGCGAACGGGATGAAAAGTTCGCGGTCGTCGACGGGGCTCGCGCGTGGCTCGGTTCGGCCAACGCCACGTCGACCTACGCGAATGCCGGCGAGTTCGATTGGGGTTTGCGTACCGCTGCGCCGGCGGTGCTCGAACGCTTAAAAGCGGCGTTCGCGCGGCGCTGGCGCGCGAGCGCTACTCTTTGATCGTTACGGTGCCTGGTCGACGGAGGCATAGACTGAGATCGAATGCTCGAAATCGTCGGCTGAAAGTGCCAGCGGGCCGGCGTAGGGCCGGTCGAGGATCGCAAGCATGAAGAGCAGCGACCCGATGAGCGCGGCCATGAGTGTGGCCGCCACCAATTGCGGCCCGCGCCTCTCCATGAAGAGCAAGCACGCCATGGCTATAACGACGGCACCGCCTGCGAGCATGCAGATCCAAAGGATCGGGGCGAGCGACTCGTTGGCTTGCAGCGTTCGCCGGTTGCGATCGTCGGCGACGCTATCGAAGGTTCGCAAGAAATCGGCACTGATCGCGCTGTCGGCGACGTTGGGGGGCAGCGATTTAAAGATGGAATAGATCTTTACGACGTCGGCACGCGCTTTCGGGCTCGCCCCGCCGGTCTTTGCCTGGATCGCCCATTCATCGTGGATGACGTTTTCGGTGTACGATCTGATCAGCGCGCGGAATTCGGCCTGCTCGTTCGGCTGCATGCCGCTCGTCTGACGATAGAGCGTCGTGAGCGTCGACGCTTCTTCCGCCGCATTGGCTTTTGCCGCATCGTAGTTTTCCCACACGGCGATCACCAGAAAGCCGAGCAAGACTGCGTAGAGCGTTCCCGCGGTGAGAAAGAGCGGCACGAGCACGTCGTTGTGCCCTTCGCGAACGTGAGGCTGAATGAGACGGCGAGCTATCACGACTGCCGCAAGCGCATACACGACGCACGCGCCAACGATCAAGACGGCATAAAGCGCTACTTGCATCTAGCACCTTTCGGCCGTGCGCACCGGAGACTTTAGTTGCTAAATGTGAAAGAGGTTGCGTGCGTTGTCGTCGGTGATCTCGCCGATTTCGTCGACGTTCATGTTCAGGATCTCAGCGACCGTTTCGGCGACGAGCGGAATGTAGGCGGGTTCGTTACGCTGGCCGCGATGCGGGACCGGCGTCAGGTACGGGCAGTCCGTCTCGAGCACGAGCGGTTCAACGCCGACGGCGAGCACCGCATCTCGCACCGCTTCGGCCGTCTTAAACGTGATCACGCCCCCGATGCCGAGCAGCAAGCCGAATTCCTTGACGTAGATGCGCGCCTGTTCGGTGTTGCCCGTGAAGCAGTGGATCACGCCGGTCATGCCCGGCATCCATTCCTCACGCAAGATCGCGACGAAATCGTCGAAGGCGTCGCGGTGATGAAAGATCACCGGAAATCCGAACGTATGCGCGACGCGTATCTGCGCCCGCATGACGCGTTGCTGATCTTCGCGCGGGCTGTGATCGTAATAATAGTCGAGGCCCGTCTCGCCGATGGCCACGACGCGGCTGTCGTGCAAGAACGGTTCGAAGATCGCCGAGATATCCGCCGGAGCGCCCTTTGCTTCGTGGGGGTGAATGCCGATCGAGGAATAGACGCGGAATTCGCGCGCCGCTTCGAGCGCGCGTTGCGAGTCCGCGAGATCGCAGCCGACCGTGACGATCTCGCTGACGCCGGCGTCCTTCGCGCGCGCGACGATTTCGCGGCGGTCCGCATCGAACTGCTCCGCGTGAATGTGTGCGTGCGTGTCTATCACGCGGTCTCCTGGTCTTCGACGATCCGGTTGCGCCCTTGGCGTTTGGCTTCGTATAGACCGCGGTCCGCGCGCCCCAGCAGCGTTTCGGTCGTGTCGCCCACGTGCGCGGCCGCCGCGCCGATGCTGGTCGTAATCGGCTCGCCGCTCGCGTATTTCATGCCGCCGAGTGCGACGGCAAGGCGCAACCGCTCGGCAACGCCGAGCGCGACGTCGCGCGTTGCGCCGGGCATGACGATGAGAAACTCTTCGCCGCCGATGCGCCCGGCGGTGTCGCCACCGCGCACGCCGTTGCGGATGATCTCGCCGATCTTGCGCAAGCACTCGTCGCCGGCGGCGTGCCCGAGCTGATCGTTGACCGTCTTGAAATGATCGATATCGAGCAGCAGCACCGCGCCGTGTTCGGCGATCGTAACTTCGTCCAGCATCGCTTGCAGCCGTTCCAGCGTCGTCGCGCGGTTGAAGAGTCCCGTGAGCCCGTCCATCGTCGCGGCGTTCTGCGTTGCGGTGATCGCGCGCATGTCGCGCAGCAGCGGCGCGAGCTCGAAGGCCGCGTTGGTAAATTGATTGATCTGGTCCGGCGAGAGCGGCCGATCGTTTCGGCGGTGGACGATCATGGCGCCGTGGATGTCGCCGTCCGAGAGACGAGCTGCGAATGCATAGACCACGTAGTACTCGTCGCGAAGCGAAGTGAACGGCTGTCCGCTGAATTTTAGACGCGCCAGGATGCGGCGGCGCAGTTCGTCGCCGGCGGAGCTGAGCTCGGGACCGAGCGTCGTCACGGTGCGCCACGTGTCGGTGCGCGAGCCGGTCGCCGCCAGCACCGCGACGGTTTCGTCGAACGACGGAACGCGAAGCGTTGCAAGAATGGCGTTGATCTGCGGCAGCGGGTCGCGATCGCCGAGCATCGCTTGAACGGCGTCGCGCACGAGCCGCAGGCGGTGCAACTCGGCGTGTTGTTCGTCGATCGTCTTCAACAGCCGCGCGCATACAAGGACCGGCAGCCACATCACCACGGCGAACCAATAGCGCTCGAGCATGATCGGCGCGCGAACCGCGACGGCCCACAGGATATTGCCGGTGCCGACGATCCAGGTTCGTGGATCGCGCAGCGTGCGTCCCCAGACGCGCGTGAGCGTGATGCGGTACGTAAGTGCGCCGGTTACCGACGAGACGCCGACCAAGAAGAGCCAGTAGCCGATGGTCAGCGACACGAGAAACGTGACGACGCCCGCGTAGAGGGGCAATTGACGAACCGCTGCGAGTTGCGTTCCGAACGGCACGAAGGCCAGCACGACGAGTACGCGCAGCGCTCCGTGGCGCAGGAGATCGGTGACGGGCGACTGGCGCCGAATCAGCGCCGCGAACGCAAATCCGATTGCAAATGCGAGCGCCGCGGCGGTCGGCCCGGCGCTTCCGAGCGCGAAGAGCGGTGCGCCGATCGGAACGTCGAGAAAGACCGCCTGCGCGTTTAAACCGTTGCGGCGCATGCGCAGGCCGCGTATGGGCAGCGCCCACATGGCGGCGCACGCGATGCCGATCGCGGCAAACGCCGTCATTACCCAATCTTGCCAGATGAACTCGCGCGCGTGCAGCGTCAGCGCGGCGCCGAGACCCGCAACTGCGAGAATCCCGCCGCCGATGGTAACGCCCCGGCTCGGCACGTTACCGTCGCCCATCTTCAGCCGGCGGCTCCTGCAAGTTCGACGCGCGGGAACAGCGGCTCGCCGCCGTGCGTTTGCGTTCCCGCGGCAATCGGCGTTGCGAGCGAATCGTTCCAATGCGCGTCGATGGCGGCGCTTTGACCCAATCGGCGCCACATTTCGCGCATGCGTTCCGGCATCACCGGCTGGAGCACGATCGCCAGACGGCGTAAGCCTTCGCACAATTCGTACATGAACGCGCTCAGTTCGTCTTCACGGCCTTCTTTGGCGAGCGTCCAGGGCCGGCGTTCGTCGATCGCGCGATTGAGCGCCGTGACGAGCTCCCACGCGGCTTCCAGAGCGGCCCGAAAATCCAACGCCATCGTACGCTCGCGCACGCGTTGCGGAAGATCGGCGAACCGTTCCAGGATGTCGAGTTTTGCCGGCGCCTCCGGAACGACGCCGCCGCGATACTTCTGCAGCATCGAAAGCGTGCGATGCAGCAAGTTCCCTAGATCGTTACCGAGGTCGCTGTTGTGCCGTTGCGCGATCTTCTCTTCCGAATACGAAAAGTCGCTGCCGAACGGCGCCTCGCGGAGCAAGAAATACCGCAGTGAATCCGCGCCGAAGCGTTCGGCCAGTGCGAATGCATCGGTGGCGTTGCCCAGGCTTTTGCCCATCTTTTGCCCGTCGACCGTGATCCAACCGTGGGCGAAGACTTGGTGCGGTACCTCTTCGCCCAACGCCCACAGAATCGCCGGCCAAATGATCGTATGGAAGCGCGCGATCTCTTTGCCGATCAATTGCACGTCCGCCGGCCAGAGCGACTGGAAGCGCGCGTCGTCGTCACCCCATCCGATCGCGGTGATGTAATTCAGCAACGCGTCGAACCACACGTAGATCACGCGCGTGTCGCCGGGCACGGGGATGCCCCAATCGAAATTAGAGCGCGAGATCGAAAGATCTTCGAGCCCCTCTTCGAGGATCGCCATCATCTCATTATAGACGCTTCTGGGCCGAAGAAAGTCGGGATTCGCGCGAAAATATTCGATCAGGCGGTCGCGATACGCGCTGAGCCGAAAGAACCAGTCGTCCTCGCTAATCCACTGGACCTCGCGCCCGCAGGTGGGGCAGCGCCCTTCGACCAGCTTCGATTCCAGCCAGAACGTCTCGTCGGCGACGCAATACCAGCCTTCGTATTTGCCCAGATAAATATCCCCGCGCTCGCGCAAGCGTTCGAAGATCTTCTGCACCTTCGTCTCGTGGCGCGGCTGCGTGGTGCGAATGAAATCGTCGTACTCGACGTGGTATGCGGCAAAGAGCGATCGCCAGCGGGGCACGAGCTGATCGCACCAGGCTTGCGGCGTCATTCCGTGTTCGGCGGCCGCGTTGGCGACCTTCTGCCCATGCTCGTCGGTGCCCGTGAGAAAGAACGCGGGCCCGGCGGTCCGCGCCGTGCGCGCGAGCACGTCCGCGACCACGGTGGTATAGGCGTGACCGATGTGCGGATTCCCCGAGATGTAATAGATCGGGGTGGTGACGTAGAAGGCTTTCATGGCAGCTTACGCCTCTTCGGCGCGCGGCCCGGTGCCCATGCCGGTCGCCCGCTTTCGCGCGCTCGCCCGGGCGTAAAGTTCGTGCCGCTCGCCGGCGCCTTCATCCGCGAGCAACTTGGCGATGTGGGCGACCGGACGGCCCTCGCGCAGCAGGGCGTCGATGCGTTGGTCGACGTCGATCGCCACGGCCGCTGCTTGGGCGTACGCATACGGCGCGACCGCAAATGCGATTTCCCCGCGCACCGGTAACTCGAGTGCCGCTGCGACTTCTCGCGCGTTTCCGTGCAGCTGTTGTTCGAAACGCTTGGTGTATTCGCGCAACAGGAAAACTTTCGCATCCGGCGCGACGGCGTCGAGATCGGCGAGGGCGGCCGTAATGCGCTGCGGCGATTCGTACCAAATCGTCGTGCGATCGGCGTCGAGCGCTCCGCGGAACGACGCGCGGCGTTGCGCGCTGGTTCGCGGCGGAAATCCTTCGAAAGCGAAACGGCGCAACGGAAATCCGGATAATACCGCAACGCCGATCGCCGCACTCGGGCCGGGTAACACCTCGACCGCGATCCCCGCTTCGTGGGCGGCGGCGACCAGCTCGCTTCCGGGGTCCGAAATGCCGGGCATTCCGGCGTCGCAGACCAGCACGACCCGTTGCGTTGCCGCACGCTCCAAAATGCCGGCCGTCACGGAAAGCGCATTCTGCTCGCGGTAGCTCCATAGGTCTTTCGGACCGATGCCGAGCGCGCTCAGGAGCTTGCGCGCGACGCGCGTGTCTTCGGCCACGACGAGCTCCGCGCCGCGCAGCGTCTCGAGCGCGCGAAGCGTGATATCGCCGAGATTTCCGAGCGGCGTGGGCACGAGCAACAACGGCATGAAGCCTTCTTCGCCGCCGGTGCGCCAGTACTATGCGCGGCGCGGATTTCGAGAGGTGGGCACGCACTGCTGGCCGCATGGAACTTAGCGTGAAAGAGATCGACGTGCAGCATCCGCCTTCGGGTGCGAAAATAGAACTGTACATCAAAGACGACTGTCCGTTTTGCGCGCAAGCGATGGACTATTACGATGCGGCCGGAATAGTCTTTGCTTCCTACGACGCCCAAAACGACCGGGAGCGCCGGCAAGAGATGCTGGCCTACACAAGCGGCGACCCGACGGTGCCGGCGATCGTCGTCGACGGGCGGTACGTCCAGAGCGGCTGGGGGCGGCCCCCACGCGGCTGAACGGTGCACTGACGGCCCGGTCGGGCCGATGTGAAAAGCATGGGAATCCTCGGGCGCGACCTGCCGCGCCTTCCTTCGAACACGATCGTGCGCGGGCGCCTGAACCGGCGGGTCGGAGCGGACGCGCCCGTGCCCGTGCGGCTTCTGGTTGCACCGCCGGGGTGCGGGAAGACGACGCTCGCGATCCAAGCAGCCGCTGCGTCGGCGCGCGGGGCCTACTGCGCGATACCGCCGCGTGCATCGGCGCGCGAAGCGCTTGCGGCCATTTGCGAATCGCTCGGACTCATGCCGGCGGCCACGTACGAAGCGATGCTGCTCGCCATGCGCGTGCTCGCGAAAGAGCCGCTGCTCTTGGCCCTCGACGACGTCGATAACGCGAGCGGACACGCGCGCGCGATGCTGACACAATTCGTGGAGGATCGTCCCGACAATGTCAGTCTGGTGTGCTGCATGCACGACCGCGGCGCGCTCGATACCAAAACGTGGGTCGCGCGTGGTTTCGCGATGCTGACCGATGCGAGCCGCTTGGCCTTCGATGCGGCCGACGTTTCCGCATTGTGCGATGCTTGGCGCGTCTCGTATTCCCAAGCCGACGTCGCCCGCTTGCTCGACGAAAGTGACGGATGGCCGGTCGTCATCAGTGCCGCCATTCGGGCGTGCGCGGAAGACGAGCGTTCGTTGGGAGGCGCGTACGAACGCTGGCGCGCGCGTTTCGGTGAGATGTTTCTGGAGTTCGTCTTGGGCGAAGCCGCGGAAGCCGACCCGGAAGACTACGCGCTCGTGCAAGCGCTCGCGCACGGCCACGAACTCGACGCAGACTCGATCCGGCGCTTGGAGTCGCAGGGACTCTTCGTTTTTAACGATGCCGGCCGAAGCCGCCCGTTCAAACCGTTGCATCTCGCGAGACCGTCGACGATCCAAGTCGATACCTCCATTCCGATGACGGTTCGCATGCTCGGCCCGTTCCACGTCGCGATTCGTGGCACGGAGATCGAATGGATCCGGCGGCGCGATCAGCAGATCGTCAAGTACCTTCTGTTGCGTCCGGGGGCGACCGCGACGCGCACGGAATTGACGAAGACGTTTTGGCCGAATTCGGACAAACAGCTGGCCGCGCAAAGCCTGCGGACGGCGTGCAGTAACATTCGCAAAGCCATCGCCGCCGTCGTAGGATACGCGCGCGTCGAATTTTATTTTCGCGTCGGTACGTCGATTACGCTGGATCTTTCGAACGTCGTCACCGACGTCGGAAGATTTACCGCGCACCTTGCGGGCGGAGATCTTGCGTACGAAAACGGGAACTTCGACGAGGCCGCCGCGCACTACCGCTCGGCCGAGAAGATGTACGGCGGACGGCTCTACGAAGACGATGCGATCGAACCTTGGTTTGCGAGCGAATCGCATGCGATGGAAAACCGGTTGGCTACCCTGCTTCAACGGCTCGCCGAGTACGCGTATGCGAACGCCGATTTGAAACACGCAGCGGAATATGCATACCGCGCGAAATTGATCCGCCCCGACATCGATGGCCCCGTGCAGCTCCTCGCAAAGCTGCACGACCGCAAACATCCTGCGTAAGATCCTCGCGGCCGTTCTATTCGTTCTCGCGCTCGCCGCGGGGACGGCGGATGCCGTGCGAACCCGCGGTTTTGCGGGTGATTTTCGTGCCTTTCGCTGCGGTGCGGCCGTTCTTCTCGAGGGCGGGAACCCGTACGCCGCGCAACCGATGTACGCGTGCGAATCCTCGCGCGGCGCGCCGCTCGTGTACCGAGCCTCCGGCGGAGTCGCCGTTCCCGATCCCCTTCCGGGATATGCAATCGTAGCGTTCGTTCCATTTGCGGTGTTGCCGCTCTCGCTTGCGATCGCGTTATGGTCGGGTCTGCTGTTGCTCGCGACCGCCTTCGCGGTATCAGCGCTTGGATCTCTGGGCGTCGCGCGCGCGCGATCCCTCGCGGTCCTCGCATGCGGCATCGCTCTGACGAGCATTCCATTTGGCGAAGTCGTTCCCGTGGTGCTTGCGGCGACGTGCGGATGCGCGCTCGCGCTCGCGCGCAGGCGGCCGTCGGCGTCGGTTGCATGGGCCGCGCTTGCATCGCTCGAGCCGCATGCCGGTGCGCCCTTGATGCTCGCCCTTATCGCCTATCGTCCTACGCGGTGGCGCGCGCTGCTTGCCGCGGCGAGCCTGGCTCTGCTGCACGCGATCGCGCTGCGCGCTAGCGCGCTAGCCTATTTTACAGAGGTGCTTCCGCAGCACGCGCGCGCCGAACTTTTGCGCTCGTCGCAGTATAGTCTATCGTGGATCGCCGCGTCGCTCGGTGCGCCGGAGGGAGTCGCGCTCGCGTTGGGCGCCGCGTCGTACGCCGTCGCCGCGCTCGCAGGGGTCGCCGTTGCGTTTCTTCTCGCGCGGCACATGCGCATGCCCGCGATGCTCGCGCTCGTGCCACCGGCGTTTGCGCTGGCCGGAGGAACGTTCGTCCACCTCGCGCAGGTGCCGCTCGCGCTTCCATTCGGCCTCGTCCTGATCGCAAGAGCGCGGGGTTCCGCACGCGCCGTCGCGTTTGCCGGTCTCGTCGCTCTGGCGCTTCCGTGGTACGCGTTCGTGCAGACGCCGTGGTTCGTAGCGCTCGTACTTCCGGCATCGGTACTGATTGCGCTGACGCTCGGGGCCGATGCGGTGCGCGCGTCGATCGTCGGCATTGCCTGCACGGCGCTTGCATGCACGTTGGCGCTGGTAGCCGCGCATGACGTGCATACCGCTCTCGCTCCGCCGCCGCTCGATCCGTTCTACGCGCAATACGCGTGGGGGCGATGGATCGCCGAACACGACGCGTCGCGTTCGCTCGGTGTATGGTGTGCCAAACTGCCGACGTGGGCGGGGCTCGCGGCGATCGCCGTTGCGTCGTTCCTCTCGCTACGCTCGCGAGGCGACCGCCTCCAGGCGTAGACGATCGCCGCGCGATATCGCCACGCGTGCCAGCGTGCCCGCGCCCAGCTCGATCGTCGTGCGGGCGCCGGGACAGAGAACGAGCGGACGGTTAGGCGGGACCGCCGAAACGGCGTTGACGACGCGCCATTGCGCATCGAGAAAGACTACGTCGATGGCAAAACGCATGCCGATGGTGTGAATCGCGCCGCAGCGCCGCAAGATCAAACCTTCGCCCGCATCCAACTGGCGGCGCCCCAGCAATCCGATCGTTCGCTCGAGCGGGCCTTCCGCCGCGCGCAGGGTCGCGATGACGGCGCCGTCTTCGTCGTCCAGAAGCAAGAGCGATTTCATCGCCACATGCCGAGGGGAAGAGCGATCCCGATCGCGGCCGCTAGATACGGCGCAAAGGCGATCGGCATGGCGGTTTTTCGAAATCGCGACACGACCACGGCTGCGATGCACGCGAGCGCAAAGGCGAGCAGCGAGAGTTGCGCGCCTAGGACGCCGCCTCCGAGCGCTGCGAGCTTCGCATCGCCCCAACCCATCCCGCGACCGCGCGATAACGCCGCCGCAGCCGCAAACGGAACGAGCGGCACGATCGTCGAGATGAAGATCCACCACTCGTGCATCCATAGCGCGACGGCGACGATAATCGCCAGCGGCAGCAGCGTGAAGAGATCGGGCACGATTCCGGTACGCGCGTCGCAACACCATGCAGCGACGAGCGACGTACAGACGATCGCGACGAGCAGCACTTGTGCGGGGGCGACGGCATGCGTGACGGTGAGGGCGCCGATGGCCGCGCAGCCTGCGATCAGCCAAGCCGCGGGCGGGCGTTGCGGCGGCGGTCCGTCCTCGAAGCGCGTAATGCCCTCGGCTGCCGCGTTTCCCAATTGCGTGCCGACGAATCCGGCGATGGCGAAGAAGATGGCTCCAAGTACGGCGATCATCGGATCCTCTAATGCGTCGAGAGATAATTAGCAGCGAGCGCCCCGAAGATCACGACGAAAAGCGCGGGCAAAAGAAACGAGGCGAGCGGAAAGATCATCTTAACGGGCAGCTTTGCGGCGTGCTCTTCAACGAGCATGATCCGTTGGTTGCGAACGTCCTCCGCCAGTTCACCGAGAACTTTCGAAATGTTCGTTCCAAGCCGTTCGGCTTGAACGATCGCGGTGATCGTCGTGCTGAATTGCTGATGAGACAGACGGTCGGCTGCGGCCTTGAGCGCGTCCGCGCGCGCACGCCCCAGGCGAATCTCCGAGAGCGCGGATTTGACCTCTTCGCCGAGCGCGCCGGGTGCCGCATCGACGGCGTATGAAAGCGCGGCATTCATCGCAAGCCCCGCTTGCACCGTCGTCGCGACCATGTCCAAAAAGTCCGGGAGAGCGCGCTGCACCTGCTTGCTGCGGCGTTCGATTGCGCGTTCGAGCGAAGTCACGGGCATATATGCGCCAGCCAGCGTCGCGAGCAGCGTGAGCAGTGCCGCGAGTCCCGTCGCCGGATGTGCGACCGAGACGAGAAGCAGCGATGCGGTGAGGCCGAATGCCGCACCCGCAGCGATGCGCATACCCATGCGCGCCGGCGTAACGGTGTACCATCCGGCCTTCAAGAGCTTACGTTCGAGCCGTCCGCGGCGCTCCTTCGAAAACATCATCTCGAATTTCCGGACGTTTTCGGGATCGCGAACTCGGGCGCCGCGTGCGTCGAGCTCTTCGAGTGCGCGATCCAGCGGGCTCTTCGTCGGAATCAGCGAGATCGCGAAGAGAAAGACGGCGCCCGCACACAACAGCGTGATTGCCAAGGGAAGGATCATACGTCGACCTGCAAGATTTTCATCAGCGTAAAGACTCCGAGTGCTTCGAGGACCGCCACGGCGATGAGGGCGACGTGTCCGACGCCGGTGAAGACGAGCGCGTGGCCCATCATCGGCTGCGTCATATAGATGAAGAGTCCGAGCACGGGCGGCAGCAGCGCGAGGATGAGCGCGCTTGCGCGCCCTTCGGCGGTCAGAGCGTTGATCTTGCGGGTGATGCGCCGCCGGTCTTTGATCGTATCGGCGAGATGTTCCAGAATTTTTCCGAGATCGCCGCCCGTTTGCGATTGGATGCGGATGGCGCGCGACATCATCAACGTTTCGTTGCTCGGCATTCGCTCCGCAAGCGTTTCGAGCGCATCGTACACGCTTATCCCGATGTTGGTCTGACCGATGACGCGCATGTATTCGTGCCGCGCCGGATCGGGCATCTCTTCGA
Source organism: Vulcanimicrobiota bacterium (assembly GCA_027459645.1). Classification (GTDB taxonomy): domain Bacteria; phylum Vulcanimicrobiota; class Vulcanimicrobiia; order Vulcanimicrobiales; family Vulcanimicrobiaceae; genus JAMXLG01. Next base: position 40,235 of record DAIDHQ010000032.1, on the reverse strand, counting down.
TCACCATCGCGAGCGCCGCCCGCAGACCGAGGCCGACGCGAATGCCTCCGGCGATAAGGCGGAGCGCCAGTTCGAGCTGGGTCACGAAAGCGTCGAGGCGCCGCCTCTGCGCGAAGCGCACGTATCCGAGGAAGCAGCCCGCGCACGCGCCCGCGCACGCCGGCAACAGCAGCGCTCCGACGATCAGGTTCGGACGCAACAACAGCGCGATTCCGACCCAGAGCACGGCAGAAGAGCCGAGGACGTACACGACCAGTTCCTCGGGCTTCTTATAAATGCCGGCACGGTCGAGTGCGCCCGCCATGCCGGCCATTCGCTCCGCGCTCTTGCTAAAGAGGCGGTCCCACACCGAATAAAAGAGCAGCGAAACCAACGCGACCGCGCCGAGTACGATTCCTGCGGGTAGTGCGTTCGTTACCATAACGATCCCGCCGCAAGAAGTTTGGAGAACTGGCGCGCATCGAACGAAACCCCGTATTCGTCGAAACGGCCGAGCGCGTTGGGCTGAACGCCCGTATATTGGAAATCACCCTGTACTCGGCCCGAAGCGTCGACGCCGCGTTGGGCGAAACGAACGACTTCCTGCATGGTCACGACGTCGCCCTCCATGCCTACGACCTCCGTGACGCTCGTGATCTTGCGCGAACCGTCGCGCATGCGGGCCGTTTGAATGACCAGGTCGACGGCGCTCGCGATCTGCTCGCGAATCGCGCGAACGGGAAGATCGAAGCCCGCCATCATCACCATCGTTTCCAAACGCGACAGAGCGTCGCGCGGCGAGTTTGCGTGTGCGGTCGTCAGGGAGCCGTCGTGTCCGGTATTCATTGCCTGCAGCATGTCGAGCGCTTCTCCGCCGCGGCATTCGCCGACCACGATTCGGTCGGGGCGCATGCGTAGCGAGTTGCGAACCAAATCGCGAATACGGATCTCGCCCCGGCCTTCGATGTTGGCGGGGCGGGACTCCAGCCGAACGACGTGCGGTTGATTGAGCGAAAGCTCCGCCGCATCTTCGATCGTCACGATGCGCTCGCGCGCGGGAATAAAGCTCGAGAGGATGTTCAAAAACGTCGTCTTGCCTGAACCCGTACCGCCGCTGATGACGATATTGAGCCGCGCTTCGATGCAAGCGCGCAAGAAGTCGATGATTTCGGGTATTGCCGATCCCTTCGTCACGAGATCTTCAGCGGTCAAACGGTGGGTGCCGAAACGGCGAATCGTCAGCGTGGCTCCGTCGATTGAGAGCGGTTCGACGATCGCGTTCACGCGTGATCCGTCGGGAAGGCGCGCGTCGACCATCGGCACGGACTCGTCCAAGCGCCGTCCGAGCGGCGCGATGATGCGCTCGATGATCAGTCGTAATTGGTGAGGGCTGGTAAAGCGCTTCCCGGTTCGCTCGATCTTGCCGTTGCGCTCCACGTAGACGGTCCGCGGGCCGTTTACCATGATTTCGGTAACCGCAGGGTCGCTCATGAGATCCTCGAGGGGTCCGTATCCCAGCGCTTCGTTGACGATCTCGGCTTTGAGCGAGGCGATATCTTCGGCGGTATCGATGGGCGCCTCTTGCGAGAGGATGCTTTGCGCGACCTCGTCGATCTTCGCACGCAATTCCGCCATTTTCCCCGCGTCCGATGTCGCGCGGCTCGCGTCGAGCAGGTCGACTTGGAGCGCGAGCGCTTCGTGAATCTTCAGCTTGACGCGCTCGCGCGTCGAGAAGTTTTCAGCGTCGTTCTCTTTCGCGCTCTCGCGAGGCCGTTCGACCGGCGTCGCGAGCGGTTCTGCTTCCGCACCGTCGCGCGGCGCGGATCGGCGGTCCTGGATGAAATTCTTTGCGGAGGGGAGCAGCAAGAGCGGCTCGTCCGCGGGAATCGCACGAAGCGCCGCGTCGAGCGCGGCAAGGGCTTTCGGATAGGCGCGGTCCGAAAGCGGCGGGAGTTCGGCGAGAATTGGAAGCTCGAGCGAACGTTCGATTTCTCGCCGCGCTAGCGCCTCGTTCCCGTTCGTGCGAGCGTTGATGACGGCGATCGTGCGCATTGACGGTACGCCGAAGCGCTTGAGTTCTTCGAGCATTGCACGCGCGCTCACCACGCCCAGGAGCGTCGGCTCGAGAACGATGATGAATCGCGTCGCGCGAACGGCGAACGGCCGAACGGGCGCCGCAATGGGCATCGGAAGATCGGCGAGCACGAGTTGATTCTCGGCGGCCAGCGTCGAAGCGACGCTTTCCACGTCGTCGACGGAAAGCGTGAACGCCGTTTCGAACGACGGCGCCAGCTCCACCAAGGTAACGTTTCCCATGAGCGCGCTCGATATCGGCGAATTGCGGCGCGTTCCATCCAGCGCGCGTATCGCATCGAAGAGCACTGCGGCGTTTCGGCGCCCGGAAAGGTCGCCGTCGATCAGCGCGACCGGCGCTCGAGCGAGGCGCGCGAGCGCGCTACAAATGGTGGTTGCGCCGCTTCCACCTTTGGCGTTGACGAATGCGAATGTCGGCCCGTTCATGTCGTTACAATTGTTTATTTGCTGCGTCAAAAAGGTTTTCGACGTTGATCCCGATCAACGCGACGATCGCGATGCAGACGGCGGCGATGAGCGATGCGAGAATCGCGTATTCGACCATCGAAGCTCCGTCGTCGCCGAGCAAGCGCAGTGCGGTGCGCACGTCATCGACCACCGGAACTGCCGTCGAGCACGGGAACGCTCGAGAGCGACGGGGCGGCGCGGGCCGGCTGCGGTGCCGGATCCGGCGCGGCGGGCGCTGCCGCTGCAGCGGCGGGGGGCGCGGCGAGCGGACCGGCAACCAGCGCGTGCGGAAAACGCAACGTTTCCGGGCGAAGCGACGTAACCGCTTCGCGCGGCGACCGCAGCGCCAGCCGCAGCGTGGTATTGACGTCCGCCATCGCGAGAAGATCCGCCTGTGACGGCGTTACTTCCAGCGTCACGGTCGCGGCGCTCTGTTCGTTTGGTGAGGGCGTCGCCGACGAATATTCGAGCGTGTTGCCGAGCGCGAGCACGCGGATGCCGCGCAAAATCGTCGCCGCCGGCGGCGGCTGATCACCGACCTTCGGCGGGATTGCGATGACGTCGACGCGATCTCCCGGCTGCAGGAGACCGCTCACGCCTTTGACTTTATCGATCTCGATCGAGAGCGCGCGCATGCCCGGTCGCAAGCGCACGGGAAGCGCGGCATTTCCTGGCTGCCCGATTTTCGATGACGTGATCGTTCCGCCGGTGGGAATCGTGATAAGCGCGAGCTTGCCGACGATCGCGCGCGGGTCGGTTACCGCGTCGGGATCCACCGCGCTTGCAGGGCGTTCAACGACCGCGAGCATGGCTTTGGTAATCGGCGCGCGCGCCGGAATCTCGGTGGCGGCCACGACGACGGGCCGCGGCGCGCCCGCGGTTTGGCTCTGCCGTTGCAGCTGTCCGAGATAGTTCAGCGTCAACCAGCCGGTCCCGATCGCGAGGAGTATCGCAACGAGAATCGTGGTTCGCCGGCCCTTCATCATGGCGTTGTCCTTACTGCTGATGCACTACGAGAATCGTGATGGTCAGTGCGCCGCACGCGATGGCGAGCGCATACGGCATCTTCGTGCTCGATTGAATCGGCGCGGGACGCACGCCCGCGGCGAGCGGTAACGCTACCGCAGAAATATTCGCAAGAGACTCGCGCAAGCGGCCCTGCAGCGTCGCGACCGCGAGCCCGAGGACTCCACCCGCGAGAACGGTCGAGACTAAAAAGATCGCTCCGTCGTGCACGCCCAACGTCGCGCATACGGCTGCGATGAGTTTCACGTCGCCCCCGCCGAGTGCACCCGCCCCGTGTAAGAACGTGCCGGCGGCCAACAGTACGATCAAGATCGCGGCGAAAGCGCCAAACGCAACCAAACCTTCGCGCAACGCGACGAGCGCGCCGAAGACGGCCAGCGCCGCGGGGAGCGGATTCGGTATGCGCTGCACGCGCACATCGAACCACGCCGCCGCGACGCACGTAGCGAGAACTGCGAGAACGGCCGCTGACAACGCCTACAGCTTGCTGTTGACGGAGTTGAACGCGTTGTTGATGTTCGTGCCGATCAACGCGACGACCGCGATGCAGACGGCGGCGATCAATGCAACGATGACGCCGTATTCGACCATCGTCGCGCCTTCGTCGTCGCGGATCATTTTCGAGAAGAGATTACGCATGGTTAAGGTTCCTTTCAACGGGAATGCGGTTGACGTTAGAGCGCCCCATCTAGCTGCAGATGCGTCGATGCGCTGCTGAGCCCGTCGCCCGTCGCGTATAACGTGACGAGGCTGCCGGGCATATAGTCGGGTGAGAGCGGCACGACGGCGGAAAACCGGCCGTTGATGTCGCTTTGCGTCTCACTGCGATCGAGAAGCACCGTAGGTAGTTCGGGAGCGATTTGCGCTAGAAGTGTGAGCGTGATTCGCGCATTTTGCGGAGCGCTGCCCTCGACGAGCAACGCGTGGCGTCCTTCCAGCTCGCGCGCGATAACGACGATCGTTCCCTCCCCGGGAGCGGGACGCGCCGTCGCGGCCCGGCCCGGCCTGCGTTCGACGCGGTTGATCCTTGCGAGCGCGGTCAATCGACGCGCGAACGCAGGGGAGACGAGCATGTCGCCCGCGTCCGTCGCAACGGGCGCGGAGTCGGCAATTTCGACGTGGGCATTGACGTCGTAAAGCTGCGAACCGGGGCGTATCACGATCACGGTTCCGTCCCGACTGAGACAGACGGAGCGCTCCGGCCCGAGCCATTGCATCGCGTAGCCGTCACGATGAGCTAGCCGTTCGAGCGAAACGCTCCCCTGCGCGAGGACCGGTAGCGAGGCCATCGCTATGAGGGAAACGAGAGCTGCGAGCGTGCGGCGCATGATCTTGACGGGTACCTCCGAGGTTCGTCGGTGCGAGGATAATCGCACCGACCAAGCGTCAGATCAATATCTGTGACGCCTACTTTACAAAATCATAACGGCTAGTCTATTGCACGTTAACGCGTTAACGGTTCTAGATTCCGGCGCTTGGATGCTATAACTGGAGGACGTCTCCCGCCTCCGGCCCGGGGCGAGAGGCGCCTTGAACAGGAGGTCTCCCGGTGCTCATGCGCTTTTGCTCTGCCGGCGTTGCGGCAGTCGTCCTTGCGGCGATCGGGCCGGCCGCAACGCTGGCCGCGGCCCCATCGCTGCTTTCGGTGGAGTCGGGGCACACAACCGTCATTGCCTCGCCGGGTCTGCAACGCGTCGCCATCGGCGACGGGCGCATTGCAAACGTCGTTCCGATCGGAACGAGCGAAGTGGTCGTATCGGGGAAGGCGCCGGGGCACACGACGCTCGTCCTGTGGACGACCCACGGGCAACGTGAATACGAGATCACCGTTACCGAAGCGCAATTGGACGATCTGGCGCAGGTCGTGCGCGCGGCGATCAACGAGCCGAGCGTTTCCGTCATCAGCTTCAATCATTCGATTCTGATCACCGGCACCGTTGCCGACGGCGGCCATCTGCAGACGATCAGCGACATCGTTTCGCGCTTTAATGCATACGCGCGTCAGCAGAAGGAAGTCATCGTCAACGCCGTCACCGTGCGACACCCCATCGGCGACTTACAGGGTGCAATTGCCAATCTTCCCGGTGCTGCGTCGATTCGCGTGGATCCCGACGGAAAAGGTAACGTGATCGTGAGCGGCCACGTGCGCGACGCGCAGACGGCACAGGCCATCTTGGAGCGCGTTCGCGGGCTTGCCGGACCGTATCTTGCCGAGAACGGCAAGCTGGTCGATCGAATCACCACCGATCTCACCAGCCAGATCGACGTTAAAGTCTACGTGCTCGAAGTCGGAAAGAACGAGCTTTCGAAGTTAGGCGTCGCGTTACAAAACGCTACGTATAATCCCGACGGCACCATCACGTACGGTCCGCCGTCTTATCCGATTACCGAACGCCCGCAGCCCAACGGGCGCGCGCTCAACGTTGGGCCGTTTTTTCTGCCGATCACGCTCGCTCCCACGATCAATCTGCTCATGACGCAGGGGCATACGCGCGTGCTCTCGTCGCCCGACCTCGTCACGCTTCCGGGCACTCAGGCTTCGTTTCTCGTGGGCGGCGAAATTCCGATTCCGTTCAACGGCGGGAACAATGGACAGATCGTCATCCAGTACAAGGAGTACGGAGTCAAGCTCAACGTCACGCCGACGCTCCTGGGCAACGGCAGCATCGAATCGAAGATCACGCCCGAAGTGTCGAATCTCGATTTCAGTAACGCCATCGAAGCAAACGGGTTCGTGATTCCGGCACTGAGCGAAAGCAAATTGTCGACCGACATCATTACGCAGCCGGGCGAAGCGATCGTGATGGGCGGCCTGGTGCAGCACATCGCGGAGAAAGACGTTCAAAAGATCCCGCTGCTTGGCGATCTTCCGATCCTGGGAAAACTCTTCCGTTCGACGCAATATCAACGTCACGACAGCGACGTCGTCTTCGTGCTCGCGCCAGAGGTCATCACGCGATAATGGTGCGCGCGTTCCTGCGAATGCTGCCCGACGAATCCGGCGCGACGATGGTGGAGTACGGCATTATCGCAGCCGCGCTTGCAGTCCCGTTCATTGCTGGCGTTACGGCCGTCGTCACGACGATTTCCAACGCGCTTTCGAATACGACGGCCGGCATGCAGAACATCGGGGCCAACCCGCCGTGATCGCGAAACGAGGTTCGGCGATGCCGGAGACGGCGATGGTTCTGGGCACGGCGCTCGTGATCTTACTTGGCGCCGTGCAGATGACGACAATCGGATTTTCGCAGATCTCCGCCGACGGTGCCGCATTCGTGGCCGCGCACACGACGGCCGTCGACCCGGCGGCAAACGGCTCCGCCGCGGTGCAGAGCGCGCTGCCGGCGTTCAATCCCGATTCGCTCGCGCTTTCGACGCCGTTGCCGAACATAAGGCAGGCCGTCGTCACGAAGGCCGTCGATGGCTTTACGATGTTGCCTGGACTCGCCGGCTCCTACGCGCTCTCGACCGCAGATCAAGAGTATCAGAATCCGAACGCCGGCAAAGCTGCGCCGTTCGCGTTCTCGGTCAACGCGCAACTGAACAACTATTGCGACGACACGGAAACGTGCTCGCCGCGCAGCATCTATCTCGCTCAGGCGATCGACGAAACCGGGAGCGGGCAAGGCTGGAACGGGCCGTTTAACGAGTGGCGTTGCCATCAGCAGTATTTTGCGTCGTTAAATTTCCCGGCGACGCGTCCGGCGGGAGGTCTCGCCGCTTCCGGTTACGACCCGCAATCGCGCGGCACGGTCGAGAATTCGATCTATTCGTGGGACACCGGGGCAGCGTGCAGATGATGCACTATCAACGGGGACAGACGCTTCCGGTATGGGCGTTCGGAACGGTGCTCGTTTTGAGCCTGCTCTTTTTCCTCGCGAATTATGCGAACGCGGTATCGTGGCAGATTCAGGCGCAAAACGCGGCGGACTCCGCGGCATCCGCGATGCTCTCGGTGCAAGCGAACATTTGGAACGAAGAATCGGTCGCACTCTATGCCGGCGCCGTCGACGAAAATCGGTTGCGTTATTTGAACCAAGCGATCATCAATACCATCAACGGCGTCGGTGGTTGCGACCCGAGTCCGGGCGGCACGTGCGACAGCGATTATCAGACGCTCGTTGCGGAATTCAATACCGCGCTCAGCAACTATACCGCCGACGTGCAATTGATCGGGCAAGGCGATCAGCTCTCGGAAGGCGGTCAGCAGGCCGACGAACGAAAAGTCCTCTCCGCCTACGGCACGTCGTGCGGCACAGGCGGCGGCGTCAATTGCAATTTTGCGTTTACCGCCCTCGATACGAGCACCGTATCGACGAACTCGAGCAACGGCAATGGGAACGCAAACAAATTCGCGCCACAGGAGACCGACATGATCGCGTGCGCGAACGTGCCGTATTTTCTGCCGCAGCTCTTTGCGTTTGCGGCGAACGCAAGCTACCCGGTTGTCGCGCGCGCGGCCGCCGCCGTCGTTCCCGCAAACTCCGAGACGTTCGATCCTGGGACGCTGGTGAATCCGGCAACCGGAAAGGTGTACCAGCCGCAAGAGACGCAATGGGCGCAGGCCTATCCGGCGCCGGCGTATACGGTCGATTTTTCGGGATTGAACGTTAGCTTGAATTGGTACACGGCGGGCGCAATCGTCCCGTATTCCGGAACGGCCGCACCGGGAAGCTACACATGTCTCTGATGCGTTCTCGCGGTCAGGCGCTGGTCGAGACGGCGATCGCGTTGCCCGTCATTCTGCTAGCGCTTTTCGGCATCGTCTATGTCGCGCGCTTCGGCGTCGTAGACGAGCGTACGCAGTTGGCGCTGCGATATGGCGGGATCGCGAGTTTCAATTCGATGTCGTCGATCTACAGCGCCGCGGACATCTACGCAAACTTGAATCCGCAAGGGCTTCCGGAGCCGTGCCCGACGCCGGGGATGGCGATGTACGACAACGCCGCGCCGCTACCCGGCCCCACGTTTGCGCCGTTCTGGCAACCGGATGCGATAAGCACCTCGCAACCGTGCACGCCCGCCGTCTTCGGCTTCGGCGGCGCGCAATTTTTGGCCTCGCACTATGCGTCGGCCACGACGCTGAGGGTTGGCGCATCGATCGACGTGCCCGCATACCTCCAGTCTCTCATCGGCACGTCGCAGACGGTACAAACCTCGGAATCGTTCGTTCACGGTGCGTTCCCGGGCATCATTCTGTATTGCAGTACGGAAGTCGATGCGCGCGTGGACGATGCAATAACCGGCGGCGGCAGCAACGTCTTAGCAACGCCGATTCCCTCGGGGGCTGCGACGCCTACGCCCAATCCCAATAACGGAACCTGTCATTGAGTGCGCTCGCCGTTGCGCGCCGGCGCGATGTGGTTTCCTGCGGAACGCATGCCGAGGTTCCCTACGGGTGCGGCAACGTCGATGCGCGTGCGGTCGTGGCGGGTGTGGACCGCTCAAACGGCCTAACGTTATACGCTCTGCGGATAGCAAACAACACCGAACATCCGCTGGAAGCGAAAACGGTTTACGACCGTGGCGGCGCGCGAACGCTCGCCATCGCGCCGTTTTCTATCGTCGAATCGTTGTTGCCGGCGTGCGCGTCGGGAGGCGGCGCGCAGGTTCGCGTGAGCGGTCACGCGTTGGCATTCAGTCTCGACATTCCGGCCGCGACGCCCCGGCATCTGCGCGTTCCCTGGCCGGCGTTGGGCGTTACGCTTACGGGAGCGGCGACACTCCTTGCCTCCGTCGTTGCCGCTGCCGTTTTGCCGGCGTTCCACGGTGCGCGCCCGCTTCCATCGCCGACGCCGCGCGTCGTGACGCGCACGCACACCGTCGTGCGGCGCGTGACGGAAGCGCCGCTGCTGAACGAACTCGACGTCAACGGCTCCGTCGTTGCGGGAAGTTCGTTGATCGTGCGCTACGGCGCCCGAGCGGACGGGCAACTCTATTTGATCGACGGGCAAGGCCGGGTATGGGCGCGTGCTCCGTTGACGGCGGCCGGTATCTCGCATATGCGCGTACCGTCCGCCGCCGCGGGCCGTTCGATGCGGGTCGTCGCGACGGTTCGGCGCGGAAATCGTCGCGCGCAGATGGCAACGACGGTTGCGGTCGTGCCGGACGCGTCGTTCGTTGCCGCCGTCGAACCCACCGTGCGTCCGATAGCGACGAGCGCGCCGCCGGCGTTGCCTTCGCAGGTCGCGAGCGGTCAACACTTCGTCGTACATCTCGGCGCCGCACATGGGGAAGCGCTCGTCTCCCTGAGCGATGCGTCGGGCGCAATCGTCGAGCAGTCGGACGTTCCCGCGACCGTCGACGACGTCGAGCTCGACGCTCCCGCCGTACGGGAGCCGAAGATCTACGACGTCGTCGTCTCAATCGCGCGCGGACAAGGTCAGGAAGAAACGGTACAGCGGCTGCGCGTCGTTCCTACGAACGAATGACGTTCCAGACTTGGGATAGCTTCGGCGTGCGTCCGTAGAGCAGCATGCCGACCCGATACACCTTTCCCGCGAAGAGTGCGATGCCGTAGAGCGCGCCGAGATTGATCGCGAGTGCGAGTACGACTTGCCAGGCGGGCACGTTGCTCACGGCAATGCGCGCAAACATCACGAACGGCGACAGTATCGGAACGAAGCTGCACGTTACGATCCACGGCGCGCCGGGCGAGCCGAGCGCTGCGATCGCGATAAAGAGCGCGCCGACGACCGGAATCGTAAGAGGCCCGGTGATGCTGCCGAGATCTTCCGTCCTATTGATCAGCGAGGCGAGCGCCGCGAAGATCGTGCAGAGCTGCAACATGCCAAGCACGAAGAACGCGAGGAACGCGACGATCACGAGCGGCGTGAGCACGTCGAAGATCTGCGAGAGCGAGAACATGGCGTTGGCATCGGCGGTCTGCGACGTGCCGGGCGAGCCGCCCGTGAGCACGCCCGCGGCGATCCAGATCAGCATCTGTACGACGGCAATCGCCGTGCCGGCCAGGATCTTTCCGGCCAGGAGCGTCGCCGGGTCGACCGACGCGACCAGCAACTCCGCGATGCGGCTGGTCTTTTCTTCGGCGACGGAACTCGTGACGAGTTGCGAATTCAACAGGATCAAGATGTACAGGAAGAAGATCAGCATGTACGCGATGCCCTTCACCTGCTGGGCCTGATTGCTGTTGCTGAACTTCGAACCGATCGTCTTGATGGTGATGGGGATCGAGGTGAGCGCGTTGACTTGCGCGGTCGTCTTACCGGTCGCGAGCGAAAGCTGCAGTGGAAGAAGGTCGCGTTTGATGTCTGCCCGCCGCATGGCGCTGGGATCGCGGGCATCGACGGCGACCGTTATGCCCTGCCTCGTCTTGCTCAACGTTAGTGCCGCGGCCGCCTTATTCGTCCGCAGGACGGCCTGCGTCACGATGGTTCCGGCCGGGAGTTTGGCCGCGATGTCATAGTCGCTTTTCAGCAGCGCTTCCGCGGGCGACGTAAGCGTCTCATCGCCGATCAAAACGATCGTCGACGAACCCGCAAAAGCATTGCCGATGAGCGCTGGAAGCTTCGTGAAAGTGAGGATGCCGACGACGCCGATGGCCATGCCGATGACGAAGGCGCGCGAGCGAATGCGCCGCAAGAATTCGGCAGCGAAGACGGTTTGCAGATCGGTCATGTTCATGCGGCTGAGCCTCCGATGGCGTGAAGGTAGATTTCATGCAGCGACGGTTCGACCGCTTCGAAGCGCGTGATCGGTTTGGTGGAAACCAGCTCCCGCAGCATCGCCGCGAAATCGGTCGTCGCGGGAACGTTGATCTCCGAGGTTCCGTGCGTATCGCCGATGCGCACGACGCGCGTCGGAAAGACGCTACGCAATTCCTCGAGCGTTCCCGAGGCGCGGTTTTCTCCGTCGGCGATGATGCAAAAACGGTCGCAGAGGTCTTCCAACTGCCACATTTGATGGCTCGAGAGCACGAGCGCGGTGCCGTTGCTTTGCAACTCGCGAAGAATGGCAAGCAAGATATCCGCGTTGACCGGGTCGAGGCCCGAAAACGGCTCGTCGAGGACGAGCAACTGCGGGCGATGCACCGCGGCGCAGGCGACTTGAACTTTTTGTTGATTGCCTTTGGAAAGCTCGGCACACGGGCGGTCGGCGTATTGCGTAATGCCCAGGCGTTCGATCCAGCGATCGACCTCTTGCCCGAGTGAGGGCTCGCGCATCCCATGCAGCTTTCCGAAATACGCGATCTGATCGCGAACCTTCATCTTGCCGTAGATGCCGCGCTCTTCGGGCAGATAGCCGAAGTGCTTGCGCGTGTTCGCGTGCACCGGCTGGCCGTTCCAGCGGACCGCGCCGCCGTCGGGAGTCAGGATGCCGAGAATCATCCGCATCGTCGTCGTCTTGCCGGCGCCGTTTGGTCCTAGGAGACCGAACGTGGTACCGTCCGGTATGGTGAAATGCACGTCGCGTACCGCCCGGACCGAGCCGAACTCCTTATGGACGTGGTCGACCTCTAACATGCTTGCCCCCTTCGTTCTTTGTATTGGCAGCCTAATACAAAGAGGAAGATTGTGTCAATAGGTTGCAACAAAATAGGTACGTGCAGTACCCGGCCTTTTACCGTACCGCTCGCGCCGCGCTTCGTTTCACGCGAACGACGCCGCGACGCATCGTGTTCTCACTCGACGTGGCAAACGCGGGAGATTTGCCGTTGCTCGCGACCGTCTATGCCGTCGCAAGAGACGGCGCGGAGGTGCCGGTCGCGCCGTACTCGTTTTGGATCGACGCGCGCACCGACGGTCACCTGGAGTTGCCGGTGCCGTGGCTTGCGGCGTTTTCGACGAACGCTTTGGCCGTGCGGCTGCAAGGCGCAACGATGCATCAGCGGCTCGAAGCGCCGATGCCGCGGCCGTTCGCCGTTTTGTGGTTTCTCGGCGGCGCGCTCGCCGTCGCAGCGCTCGTCGCAATCCTCTCGTTCTTGCATCCGTCGGTGACGCGACTGGACGTGCCCGCCTCCGTGCTCGCCGGGGCGAACGTCGGCATGACCTATGCGACGAACGGTGCCGGAACGCGGACGTGGGAGATCGACGACGTGCACGGCGGTCGCATCGAAGACGGTTCGCTCGCAGCTGCAAGCGGGTCGGCGACCATTCCGGCACCCCGTCCCGTCACGCAAACGGCGTATACGTTGCGCGTCGCGACCAGCGGCGCGTTCGGCTCGGCCGAAATGTCACGCCCGTTGATCGTCGTCACGCCGCAACCGCCGGTTCGGCCCCCGCGCATCATTTCGTTCTCGGTCGATCGTGCCGCGATCCCGGACGGCGGCACCTTGACCGCGCGCTACCGCGTTAGCGCGCAGAGTGGTGACGTGCTGGCAATCGACGCGCAGGGCAATATTATCGCGCAGGCCGCCATTCACGGCGCCGACGGCGCGGTTCGTTTGACGCTTCCGCGCTTTGGTCGCATAAAAGACTTGCAGTTGCGGTTAGTCGTTCGCCGCGGAGCGCAGCTCGCCGCCGCGAGCGTCGGCGTCGAGGTGGCCGCGCCGTAAACTGAAGACGTACGCTGCTGCGGCGGCGACGATAAACCCGACGTAATACGATACGTCGCCGAGCTGCGGGTAGGCGCGCGCGACGAAGCCTTGGTAGAGCGCCTGATTCCAAAACGGCAGCGAAGCGATGAGGCCGAGCAGCCACGCGAGAACGCCGGAACTCCACGACGGCGAGCGTTCCGGATCGCGCGAAACGCCGTTGCGCAGCATGTCGACGAGCACGACGGCGGCCCAAGGCGACGCCCAATATGAAAGCAGCAGCAAGAAGTTCGTGTAGGCCTCGGCGGTCGTATCGGGATGACCGCCCCCGACGGCGATGAGCGCCCCGATGAGTCCGACGACGAGCGCGACGCTTGCGCGCGGAAGACGAACGCGAAACGCAACCAGCGCGGCGAGGGCGCCGGAGTAGAGATTCATGCAGTTCGCCGTCAACGTTCCGAGCACGATCGTGGCGAGCACCAGCTTGGCGACCACGCCGCTGCCGAGAAGCTGCGCGATCGCCGCCGTCGGATTCGACGTATTGAGATCGACGTGCGTCGCGGTAACCGTCGCCGCGCCCATGATTTGCAGCGCGATGCACGGCAGCGCGCATCCCGCAAAGGAATACCACCAGACCTTGCGCGCATCGCTCGCGCCGGGAAGATAGCGCGCGTAGTCGGCGGCGCACGGAATCCATCCGGTGGCATACGAGAAGGCGAGTGCCGTGGCGAAAATAAACCCGGCCGTTGCACCGCCGAGCGCGATCGGCGCGTGCACGTTAAAACCGCCGCTCCAGGCCGCGTGCGGAAGGGTCGCGATTCCAAGCAGCACGAAACCCGCTGCCAGCAGCACCGCGCTCCAGCGTTCGAACGCGTGAATCATGTTGTAGCCGTAGACGGCGATGGCGATCTGCAACACCAGCATGATCGCGAGCGCTACGAAGTAATTAGCGCCGACGATGCTCTGCAGCGCGTAGGCTCCGAAGACCGTGTTGATGGCGAACCAGCCGACGCCGGCGAGAAAACTCAGCGCCGCCGGAGCGACGTTGCCGTTGGTTCCGAAGGCCAAACGCGACGCGACCATCTGCGGCACGCCAAGACGCGGGCCGAGAATGGCAAGCGCGCCGAGCAGCGCAAAGCCGAGCACGTTGCCGAGCACGATGCCTGCCACCGCGCCGCGCAGATCGGTGCCGTAGAGCGAGGTAATAAAGACGCCGACCATCCACGTCGCGATCTCTGCATTCGCCGAGAACCACAGACCGAAGAGATCGCGCGGCGAGCCGTGGCGCTGCTCGTCGCCTACGGCTTCGATGCCGGTCGGTTCGACCTCGAGGACTTGATCCTTATACGGCAAGCGTTCCGACCCAGCGCTCGACCTCATCGATCTGCGAGGGAAGAATGCCCGAAAGATTTTCGCGGCCGCCGGCCGTTACGACGATGTCGTCTTCGATGCGGACGCCGATTCCGCGGAAATTCTCCGGAACGGTCGCATCGTCGGGTTGGAAGTACAATCCCGGCTCGACGGTCAAGACCATGCCTTCGCGTAATTTGCCGTACCGGTACGTTTCGGCGCGGGCCTGCGCACAATCGTGCACGTCGATGCCGAGCATGTGGCTGACGTTGTGCAGCGTGTAGCGTTTATGGAACTGCTTTTCGGGATCGAGCGCTTCTTCAAGCGATACGCGCAGGATGCCGAGCTCGATCAGGCCTTCGGCGAGCACGCGCATCGCGCGGTGGTTCGGCTCGAGAAAATCGACGCCCGGTGCGACCGCGTCGATGCCGACGCGTTGCGCTTCCCACACGAGTTCGTAGATCGCCCGTTGTTCTTTCGTGAAGCGGCCGTCGATCGGCAGCGTGCGCGTGATGTCGGCCGTGTAGAGCGAGTCGCATTCGACGCCCGCATCGAGCAAGAGCAGCTTGCCGCGTTCGACCGAACCGTCGTTCTTATTCCAATGCAGCGTGCACGCGTGATGTCCCGCAGCCGCGATCGTCAAATAGCCGACGTCGTTGGCTTCGATGCGCGCGCGGCTCCAAAAGGCTGCTTCGAATTCCCGCTCGCTGCGGGCGCGCTTGAACGTGCGGATGACGTCTTCGAAACCGCGCTTGGTGATCTCGCACGCTTTGCGCACTTCGGCGATTTCGTAGTCGTCTTTGATCAAACGCATTTCCGAAAGATGCGTCGTGAGGTCCGCGTCGTCGCCAAGCGTGCGGACTTTGTGTCCGGCCGATTGAAGTTCGCCGAGATAGGCTTCGATCTGCTGCAGCGGACGGCAGCGATCGACGCCGTAAAAGATCTGGCTCTCGTCGAGCCCGCGATGGCGGCCCACCCACAGCTCGCCCCATTTGCGGTCGGTGAAGAACTCCGCCTTTCCGCGATTGTGCTCCGGCGCGAAGAGCAGCGTGCGGTGTGAAGCGCCGTCGGGTTCGAGCACGAGAAGCGAGCCGGGTTCGGCGCCGCCCATCAGATATGCAAAATCGCTCGAGGGACGAAAACGAAAGTACGTGTCGTTGGCGCGCACCGCTTCGTCGCCCGCGGGAATCACGAGATAGTCACCCGGGAACGCGCGCGAGAGCGCATCGCGTCGCGACTGTAAGCGTCCGAGTTGCGCGTGCGCGCCGGCGCGCAGCGGCATATCGACCCACTCGCGCGACATAAACTCGACGAGCGCGGGCGGCGTATCGGAATCGTGGGAGGCTTTGCTCGCGGCGGCGGGCGAGCGGAGATCTTCGGCGGACATGGTTCGAGTGTTCGCGGACCGCGCGTCGAAACCCCGGAGCGTGGAACCGAAAGCATCCGACGTTCTCGCTAACGAACGCACCTTTTTGGCCTACGTCCGGACCTCGCTCGCATGCATCGGGTTCGGCTTCGTGATCGCGCGCTTCGGCCTCTTTCTCGAGCGCTTCGCCGAGTTCACGCATCAGAAGGTGACGACGCACTATTCCGCGGCCTTCGGCATCGCGATGGCGGCCATCGGCGTTGCCGTCGGCGCCTTCGGCGGGTGGCGCTACGACGCGACCGACCGGGGGCTGCGCGAAGGAACCGTCCGCCGGCTCACGCCGGTCGCCGGGTACATGATCTCGCTTGTGGTAGCGGCCGTCGGATTGCTCGTGGCGATCTATCTCACGACCGCGCGGTAGCGCTAGAGCGCGATATCCAGACCCAGATCGAGCGACGGCGCGCCGTGGGTCAGCCAGCCGACCGAGATGAGGTCGACGCCGCTCTCGGCAACCGCGCGAATCGTTTCGGGCCGTATGCCGCCGCTCGCTTCGGTAAGCACGCGGCCGTCAACGATGCGGACCGCCTCGGCAAGCGTTTCCGGCGTCATATTATCGAGCAGTACCGCGTCGATCGGTGACGCGAGCGCTTCGCGCAGTTGCTCGAGCGTATCGACTTCGACCTCGATCTTCATCATGTGTCCCACGCGTTTGCGCGCGAGCGTTACGGCACCGGCGATCGAACCCGCAAGCGCGAGATGATTATCTTTGATCAGCACGGCGTCATCCAGGCCGAAGCGATGATTCGCTCCGCCGCCGCAGCGCACGGCAAATTTTTCGAGCGCGCGCAGGCCCGGCGTCGTCTTGCGCGTGTCGACGATTTGCGCGCGCGTGCCCGCCACAGCTTCCACCATCCGTCGCGTCGCCGTTGCAATACCGCTCAAGCGGCAGAGCAGGTTGAGCATCGTGCGTTCCCCGGTCAGCAACGCGCGGGCCGGCCCTTCGATCGCGACGATCGTATCGCCGCGTTTCACCCCGGTCCCGTCGTCCAAGCGAACGTCGTAACGCATCGTCGCGGGAGCGAGCAGTTCGAACGCAAGCAGTGCCGCGTCAATGCCCGCAACCACTCCCGGCGCGCGCGCTATGACCTCGGCTCGCGCGATCCGGCCGGGCGGCACGATCGCGTCGGTCGTTACGTCGGCGCCGTGCGCGAGATCTTCGCGCAACGCGGTTAGAATCAGCGGCTCGACGACGAGCCGCGCGGGGCTGCCCGCGCTCATCCTCGGTGCGCTCTGCGGCTGAACTCGAGCATGCGTTCGACGGACGCGCGCGCGCGTTCGGCGACGGCGGGATCCACCGTGACTTCGAATTCCATGCGCTGTAGACTGTGCAGAATCTTCGGCAGCGTGTTGCGTTTCATATGCGGGCACAGATTGCACGGGCGCACGAACTCCACGTCGGGATAGCTGCCCGAAACGTTGTCGGCCATCGAGCATTCCGTCACGAGCAGCACGCGCTGCGAGCGAACGTCCGCGACGTACTCGATCATGCCTTGCGTCGATCCGACGTAATCCGCCTCGGCGAGCACGTCGGGCGGGCATTCCGGATGCGCGATCACGACGAGCCGTTCTTCGCCTTGCCGGAACCGGCGAATCTCCGCGCCGGTGAACCGCTCGTGGACCTCGCAATGTCCCTTCCACGCGACGATCTCGGTCGTCGTCTTTGACGCGACGTATTTCGCTAGATATTCATCGGGAAGAAAGATGACGCGCGGCACGTCGAGCGCCTCGACGATCTGCACGGCATTTCCGCTCGTAACGCAGACGTCGGATTCGGCTTTGACCGCGGCCGAGGTATTCACGTAGGTGACGACGGGTACGCCGGGGTAGGCTTCGCGCAGCATGCGCACGTCGGCGGCGGTGATGGATTCGGCGAGCGAACATCCCGCCTTTAGATCGGGAACCAACACCGTTTTTGCCGGGTTCACCAGTTTTGCGGTTTCCGCCATAAAATGGACGCCGCAGAGCACGATCACGTCGGCATCGGTCTCGGCCGCTTTAATCGCGAGCGCAAGGGAGTCGCCCACGATGTCGGCAACGGTGTGGTAGATTTCGGGTACCTGGTAGTTGTGCGCCAGGATGACCGCGTTGCGTTCGCGCTTGAGACGATTGATCGCGGCGACGTACGGTGCGTGAAGCGGCCATTCCACGCGGGGAATGAGGTGCTCGACACGCTTGAAGATCGCTTCGGTTTCGGAGTCCACGCTGGGGGTTAGGCTTATATCGATGAGGCTCATTCGTTACTTCTTTATATACGCCGTTCTTGCCGGAATTGTCGCCGCGCCCCTTTCCGCACGGGCCCAGCTCATTCCCAGCATCGCGATACCCAGCGCCGCGCCGGTTATGGGATTGCGCCAGCAAGGGCTCTACGTCACCGCCCCGGTCACGCTCGACGGCGCCCCGCTCTTCCGCATCGCTGCCCTCGCGCAGACGACCGGCAGTGCGCTCCCGATTGATACGCGCGTGCTGCTGGTCGAAAACGCCCTCGCACAGCTGCTCGCGCTCAATCCTGACTCCGGGACGCCGGTCTACGATCCGAAATCGGTGAAGGTCGAAGTCGTACGCGAGGGATCGCAATACGCTCTGCAAGCCGTCGACGCGCATCATGCGGCGCCGGTCACGATCGTCACGGTTACCTCGAACGATACCCACGTCTATGGCACCGGCGATAGCGCGCTCGCGACGCAGTGGCAGCAGGTGCTTCAATCGGCACTCGTCACGGCCTTGAACAAGCGCGAACCGCAAAACATTCGCAACAACGGTATGCGCGTGCTGCAAGGCGCAGCGCTGCTGGTCGCCGTTACGCTGCTGCTGGCGTTACCGTGGTGGTGGCTCGGCCGGCGTATCCGCAAACTGCATCACATCGTCGAACAGCGCCACGAATCGATCGATCGAAACCGCGAAGCGGCTGCCGGCGAGGAAGTCGAACCGGGGCTCCAACAGCGGCGCACGCTGGCGCTGCTGATGCGTGCCGCTGGGCCGGAACAGCGTCTTCGCCGCTGGACCGTGCTGCGCGCCTCGCTCGTGTGGATCGACGTGCTTTTATGGGCGGCCGGAATAACCTATGCGCTGCTGTTGTTTCCCAAAACGACGGCCGCCGGCGAGTTCATCTTGCAGGCCGCCGGACGCATCGTGCTTGTCTGGATCGTTGCGGCCGTCGTCGATCGTTTGCTCGAGTTGCTGCTCGTCTATATGGCCGAAGCCTACGCGCGCGCTGGAACGACCAGCGAGGAACGGGCGAGGCGCGTGCTGCGCGGCCCCACGATTACGCGCGCCGTCGGGGGCTTCAAGTCGTTCGTCATCTTCTTTATCGCGCTCTTGATCACGTTGACCGCGCTGCAAATTCCGATCGCGTCGGTCGTGACCATCGGCGGCATCGTCGCCTTGGCCGTCGGCTTTGCGGCGCAGTCGCTCGTGCGCGACATGCTCAACGGCCTGCTCGTGCTCTTCGAAGATCAGTACGTGGTTGGCGACTACGTGATGATCGGCGACTACAACGGCATCGTCGAGAATCTGACGCTGCGTATGGTACAGTTGCGCGATCTTCGCGGGTACGTGGTGACGATTCCGCATAGTGCCGTGGTACAGGTCGTGAACGCATCGCGCAACTGGGCGCGCTTGACGTACCGGATTGCGATCGATCCAAGCGCCGATTTGAAGCAGGCGCTCAAGGTGCTTCGCGGCACGCTCGAAGCGCTGGCCGAGGACGAGGCATGGCGCGACGCGATCGTGGATGCAATCGAATGGATCGGCGTCGAAGACGTTCGAAACAACGGCATCGTGCTCCGTTCTTCGACTCGTACGGGCCCGATGCAACAATTCGAACTCCATCGCGTGCTCAACCAACGCGTGCTGGAGGCTTTCGCCGCCGAAAAGATCGCGCTCGGAGTCGATCCTATGGGAGTGCCGGTTCCCTCGGCGAATGCGAGCCCGAACCCGCTATGAACGCACGTCTTACCGGCCGCATCGTTCTGATCGCCATTGCGGCATTCGTGCTGATCGTGTTTTATGCGCCGCTCGGGCACGACGACTACCGCGGCCGCTGGGGCGATGCGACGTACGGCGTGCGTCTCGACGCGGGAACCGGCGACACGATCGCCGCAGTGCAGCCGGGGTCGCCCGCGGCGCGCGCGGGCATCGTTGCCGGTGACGCTGTCGTCGTTACGCCGTTCGCGATCGATTCAACCGATCTGCAGACGCCCCATTCGACCAAACCGCGCGTCTTTACGCTACGGCACGCCGACGGCCGCATCTTTCGCGTCGTGCTCGCGGCCGTTCCGGTCAAAGGATTCGGAACGTGGGATCGTATTACCGGCGTACTCGCGATTATTCCGGCAACCGTCTTTTTCGCGATTGGTTTCGTGCGCCCGAACGTGATGACGTGGAGCTTTTTCGGGACCGCGGTCGGCTATTTTTCAACCGCCCCGGCGTTTCAATATTGGCATGCCGCCATACCGGCGCCCGCTTTTGCCGCCTTGAGCTTCGTGCTGGTGACATTGTTCGGCAACTTTTCGGTTTTGTTACTGCTGCCGTTTCTGCTGCGATTTCCCAACGATCGGCTCACGGGCTTTTCGCGCGCGTTCGATCGCATGTTGTGGGTTGTGATCGTGGCGGCGTTCCTGCTTTCGGCTTACGAGTGGTACGGCGCGGCCGTTGAAGGCTTGCCGCCGCTTTTCGGCGGCGCCATCGACGAATGGCTCCCGCTGCTCACCTTTGCCGCGGCGACGTACATCTTGATCGGTAAGGTCAAGCACGCTCCCGCCGCAATTCGCCAGCGCATCGGCTTTCTCGCGCTCGGAATGCTCGTCTCGTTCGTCGCCTACGCCGTGTACTTCGTTCCGGGAATCCCATCGAGCGTGAAGCAGGTCATCGGCTATGCCGTCGTGATTCTGCCGATTACGGTTGCGTATGCGGTATTGCGTCATCGCGTGCTGGACATCAACTTCGTCCTCAACCGCGCGATCGGCTACGGGATTCTCTCCGGCTTCGTGATCGCGGTCGTTTCGCTGCTCGATTGGTTCTTCTCGCAAGAGCTCTCCGCGCAGCACTTGGCCGGAATTGCCGAGATCGTCGCAACCATTACGATCGGCTTCCTGCTCGACCGGATCAACAAATTCATCGAATCCATCGTCGAGCGCGTCTTCTTCCGCAAGCGCCGCGAAGCGGAGCGTTTTTTAAAGCGTACGGCGCGCGCTCTTCCCTATGCAACGGAAGAATCCGCGATCGCCGACGGCTTGGTCGAAGCGCCCGCAGAAGCGCTTCACTTGGCCGCGGCCGCGCTCTACCGTCCGGGGACGAGCGGCCGTTTCAATGGCGTTGCGACGTCGGTATCGACGGAGGTCGCGCCGTCGGGCTTCGATGCGAACGACATCCTGGTGCGCGTCCTGCAGGCGGAAGAACGGTCCGTGTGGCTCAACGACGTGCGCTCGCACATCGGCGCGGAGAATGCCGATATCTACGTGTTGGCCGTGCCCGTGACCGTGCGTCACCAACTGGTGTCCTTTACGCTCTACGGCGCGCACAGTAACGGCGCGCAGATCGATCCGGACGAGGTGGAGTTGCTCGAGGAGCTCGCGCGGGAAGCGGCTCGCGCGTACGACCACATCGAAGCGGTGCGCACGCGCGAGCGTTATGCGCGCTTTAGCGGGATGCCGTTGCCAGAAACCGTGTGATGGCCGCGTCGACGGCCGCAGGCTCATCGAGCATTGCGAAATGGCGCGCGTCTTCGATGGGTTCGACGGTAGCTTCGGGCGCGTCGATCAGCAGCATGCGATAGAACGCGAGCGTTTGCCCTTCGCTGTACGGATTGGATGTTGAGTACGGCATGAGTTCGAGGATGCGCACGTTCGCGTGTGGGAGTTGGGGGCGCAAATCGGTGGCCACGTCCGCGTAGACCCAGTCGGCGACGGCCGCAACAGCGCTCTTTGCCTCCAGAGCGGCCGTCGGCACGACGAGGCTTTTATGAATCGTGCCGATGTTCGCCATGAAGGCGCGTTCGTAAGCGGTAAATTGGGCGGGCGTCTGCGCCGAAACTTGCGCGCGCAGAGCGTTGGCAGCGGCCATGCGTTTCGCTGGAGATGACATGGCAACCGACGGAAAGACCGGAAGCCCATCGAGGGCGACGACGCCGCCGAGCCGCTCGGGATGCGTTGCCGCGAGCGCAAGTGCGAGCGTTGCTCCAAGACTGTGTCCGATCACGACTGGCTTCACGATGTTTCGTTCGTTCAGGAGTTTCCAAAAATCGCGCTGGAACGATCCGAACGGATCCTGTTGCGGCACGTACGGACGGCCGTCGAATCCGTTCAAGGTGAGCGCGTACACGCTGTAGTCTTTAGAAAACCGCGTGATTTGCTCGGCCCAGCTCCACGGACCGCAGCTCAGTCCCGGAATAAACACGAGTGCTTTGGCGCCGTTACCGTACCGATCCACGTGAATCGTACCGGCATCGAAGGATTGAGACGGGGCCGGCAACGCCGGCAATTGCGTGTCGGAGAGCGCTTCGAGGGGGAAGGCGAGCAGCGCCAAACAGAGCGCTGCGGCAAGCAGCAGCTGAACCGGACGAATCATGAGTGCTCCTTACTCGATTGAATCGGCGTCGAAGACGTCTTCGACGGTCGTGTTAAACAAACGCGAGATTTTGAATGCGAGCGGAAGACTGGGTGCATATTTGCCGGCTTCCAGTGCGACTACCGTTTGCCGGGCGATGCCGAGTTCGTCGGCAAGTTGCGCTTGCGAGAGATCGCGTTCGACCCGCAAGAGCTTGATGCGGTTCTTCACCGATAGCGGATCCGTAAAAAAATCGATGTGCCGCCCCACGTGGTCATGAAAAGCATCCAAACCCACCACGCCGACGGACGCGGCAAGATGTCGGATTCCAGAAAACCGTAGGTTGCGGCAACCAGCGCGACGACGACGCCGGCGATTGCGAGCGATTCGACGATCAGCCGTTGAGCGAACTCGTCGGTTCCGCGGAAGAGCCGATAACCCGCGACAAAGACGAAGTAGATCGGCACGGCCGGCGCGAGGGCGATTGCGATATACCAGGGTCCGTGATAGGTCGCGAAGGCGTATCGCGTTCCGAACAGGACCACGAAATAGGCCCCCATGGCCAGGGTGAACTCAATGATGTAGCGCCGCATGGCGACGGTGGTGGGGTTCTGTGTCGCTTTCACAGGACAAAATGTACGCTATGAGCGACATAATGTCAAGTACAGGCGACATTATATACTTGACACACCATAACCGGCTAAGGCGCTATGCTCAGCCAGGACCGGCCGGAACTTCTTCGGGCATAGTATCGTATATAGTATTGTGCGTCTAGTACCGTATATGATACTATCTAGGCGTGGGGCTGATCGAGTCCAAGCGCACCGAGAGACTGTACGAGCAAGTCGTCAAGACCCGGAAGAATTGCCGGTTCGAGGACATTGAACGCCTGTTACTAGCGCTCGGCTTCGTTGTCCGCAAAAGCGGCGGCTCGCACGTCATCTTCAAACGTGGCGACAAAACGATCAGCGTCCCAAACCACCGCCCCGTCAAGGAACACTACGTTGAGGAAGTCATCCGCCTAACGATTGAGCTACTGAACACGGGGTAAAGGAACCGACTGTCTTGGACCCTAGGAGGAGAATGGATTCCGATTTATGAGCACCGCAGTAAGAATTCACGAGGAGGTCACGCGCCTACAAGCGCTTTCGTACACGAGAGAGATCATCAGAAACGCCGACGGCACGTGGTTCGCTCGCGTCGTCGAATTTCCAGGATGCATGACTGAAGGCGACACTGCCGAGGAAGCATTGTCGAATCTGGAGGACGCCATGGCGTCTTGGATTGAAGTCAAACTTGAAGATGGCGATTCCATCCCGGAACCAGCATCAACCGACGCCTACTCAGGAAAATTTGTTGTACGCGTACCGAAAGGGCTGCACCGTGAGCTCGCTCGTCGCGCGGAAATCGATGGCGTAAGCCTCAACCAGTTTGTCTCCGTCGCTCTCGCTCGAGCGATCGGGGAAAAATCAGCCGCATAGCTTTAGCATCGCCGCATTGAAATAACACCGCACCGATAGAGATAGACGCATTAAATGCAAAAAAGCCGCCCCGGCGTTGAAACCGAGGCGGCTTTTGATTTGGTCCGGGGCGTGGGGCGTGTGCCGACTAAGGGCTGCTGGCTGCCGCTGGTGTGAATTTCGATCCGCAGCCGTAACCCGGTTCATCGTAGAGTGGGAATACTTCGCCCGCTCCGCTCAGGACACAGTGCGCAGTGTCGTTTCCGCTCAGGATGATAGAGACGCGCGTTTTAGGCCCTGGGCCAGCGCCTTCGCGATCTGCTCGGGGGAATAGCCGCGGCGTTGTAGCGAGGCGACGAATGCCTCGACCTCGCTTTGCAGCGTGTCCATGGCGTCGCGCCGATCGCTTGCAGCGGCGCGCGACGATACGTGCGTTCCGCGGCGCCCGTCGCACGTGATCCACCCTTCCGCTTCGAGTTCCGCATACGCGCGTGCGACGGTGTTGGGTGCGACGCTCAGATCGCCTGCGAGTTGACGCACGGTCGGCAATCGATCGCCGGCGCGCAGGTCGCCGCGTTCGATCAACCCGCGAAACTGATCCATGATTTGCTGGAACGGCGCTTGGTCCGGATCGACGGCGAGAAAGAGTTCCTTCACGATGCGGACGGAAAACGCCAGATCACGATGCGTCCGGCGAGCAGCATCCATCCATAAATTCCGAACGATGCGAAGAATGCGATCGATTGAACGGTGAATTGTATTTGCATCGGTGATCTCAGATCGGCATTTACGAAGCTCGTGAAGACGAAGATGATCCCGATCGCGAGACCGGACGCGAGCCCCGTTTTACGAATGCGACGGAAGCGATCGCGCCGCCGCTCGGCGGCAATATCATCGCCTTCCAATTGCACGGGCGCTGTTGCAATTCGCCACGCTATTCCTGACATCACGAGCGAGCACAAAGCAACGATTAGTGCCGGAACGCGGTATTCGTCGAGAACGATGTAAGGCGAGAGTAACGCGATCGAAAGCGTCGACACCGCAATCCACACGATTAACTGCCAATCGATGCCAGAACGCGGCGTCAGGGACGCGACGCGGCGGCGACGGGTCCGTTCTTCGAGGACCGCATCGTAGACATACACGCTCACGAGCGCCAAGCACAAGATCGCATAGCCGACCACCGGCAAGAGCACCCGAAATCCGACGAGCACAGCGATGGCGACTGCGACGAAAGAAACCGCAAAACGGCCGGGCGCAAACGGGGGATCGCAGCGCAGCTCCCTCCAGCCGGAGCGTCCGTAGCTTACTGCCGCCAGGAGGGCGAAGGCGTCAATAACGATGATGGCGATTGTCGGTTGGTAGTGCATTGTATTAACGAGTAACACAAAGTCGGCATTGTGTCAACGCTTAATACAAACCACTCGGGGTCGGAGTCGGAGTCGCTATCCCCCTGAGGGCGGCTTCGGGGGGCCGCTCGTCTTCGTCAACACGTGCGGCGTGATGACGAGATACAGGTTCGTCTTTTGGTGCGAGACCGTCGTTTCCCGGAACAGCGCGCCGAGCAGCGGGATGTCGCCCAAGCCGGGGACCTTCGAGAAATTCTTGATCTCTTGGTCTTGCAGCAAACCGCCGATGAGCACCGACTGTCCGTCGCCTACGGTGACTTGCGTGAGCTCCTGACGCACGGCGATGCGCGGCGCGGTCTGCACGTAGTCGATGATGCTCGAAACTTCCGAGAAGAGATCGGCCGTGACGGTACCGCTCGAAGCAATGCGGGGCAGAATTTCGAGGCTGACGCCGACGTTGATGTACTGCAATTGCTGCGTTACGATCGTCGTTCCGCCGGAAGGGATCGTTACCGTCGTAAAGATCGGGACCGCTTCGCCGGAAAGAATCGCCGCAATGCGATTGTCCGTCGCGAGGATGCGCGGCTGGGCGAGAATCTTGGCTTGCCCGCTCGATTCCAGCGCGTCGAGCGTTGCGGAAATCGATACGCCGGTTCGGGGCCGCGTGTCGGTCCCAGCGGGTACGTTATTTCCGGCATTAAAGGTCGCCGTCGCCATAGAGCCGTTTGGCGAATAGTTGAAGCCGAGATCCCTCGATGCAGTTTGCGTCAGTTCGACGATTTGCGTATCGAGCAGCACGCTACGACGCGGCGTATCGACGAGTTTGATCATCGCTTCGTAGGGCGCGATTTGGTCGGGCGTGCCGCGCAGGATGACGGCGTTCAAGCGGCGGTCGACCGACACGTTATCGTTGACGTAGACGCCTTGTGCGGAATCCTTCGGAATCAACGCGCTGGTCGGCAGCGTCACGTAGTTCGGCGTCTGTCCGACGCTACTGCTAGCGCTACTGCTACTGCTGTACGAACCCGACGCCGGCGTTGCTTGCGCGAAGGGTGATTGCGCGGTGAATTGATCGACCGACGGCACCGCTACGCCGTTTTTGATGAGGCCGGCGATCTCGCTCACGTCTGCATAGGAAAGCCGAATCATCTTGACGCCGGGCGCTTCTTGGACCGCGGCGATTTGCAGATGCGCCTCTTCGTCGCCCTTTTTCGATGGAAAATGGAAGATGAGACGGCTGCCGACCGTTTCACCCCGCGGCCGAACGTCGGCGTTGAGCGCGACGTCGACGACAAGACCAACGCCGGCGAACGGTCCGATCTTGCCGCCGGAGATCGTTCCGGCAGGCGTCAGGATGCCGGGAAGATTTCTGCCGCGCTCCACGCCGCCCAGGACGATTTTCACGTCGCGGCGCTGCGCATGGATGATCTGCCATTGCGGCGCGAAGGTGTCGAAGTCGAGTTCGAGCAGCACGCTCCCGTCGGCGGCCGGGGTTTCCCGGTAGGCGATCAGTTCCGGTTCGGCAGCACGAAGAGGAGCCGGAATACACAATCCGGCGAGCGCCAAAGCAAGCAGCACGCGGCGAAATAACACGATGCCCAGAGTTCGGCGGCAAGCAATGGCTCGCCCTGTGGCTTGTGCTGCGGTGAAAGTCATTTTCATTCCGGCCGGCCGCGGGTAGTCTGACGGAGGGAAGCCGTCCGGTTTCCATTTGTTCCAATCGACTCAATTGAGGTGAATGTTCTTTCATGTTGGCCCAAGTCGGTAAACCCGCGCCCGATTTCAAACTTGCGAGCACCAAGGACGCAACCGGAGCGAAGGATCTCGGCAAGGAGATCAAGCTCTCGGACTACCGCGGAAAGTGGCTTGTCTTCTTTTTTTATCCGCTCGATTTCACGTTCGTCTGCCCGACGGAGATCACGGCCCTCTCGGACCGTTACGACGAGTTCAAGGAATTCGACACCGAAATTCTCGGCGCGTCGGTCGACTCGGTCTTCTCGCACTGGGCGTGGTTGAACACGCCGCGCGAAAAGAACGGTATTTCCGGCACGAAGTTCCCGCTCGTCTCCGACATGACGAAAGAAACGGCGCGCGCCTACGGCGTGCTCGATGAAATATCGGGCGTCGCGCAACGCGGCCTGTTCATCATCGATCCCGAAGGCGTCTTGAAGTACGCCGTCGTCACCGACGACAACGTCGGCCGTAGCGTCGAAGAGACGTTGCGCGTTCTGCAGGCGTTGCAAACCGGCGGTCTTTGCCCTGCCGAGTGGAAGCCCGGCAAGCAGCTGCTGCAGAAGGCATAAATGGCACTGCGCATGCGTAGCCCCCTCCCCTCGCTGGAGGGGGCTGCCGCGTGGGTCAACGGGGCAGTCAACCCCGATGAACTCCGCGGTCTACCCGTGGTCGTTTCATTTTGGTCCAAGAGCTGCTATCAGTGCCACGACACGGCGCAGCAGTTCGCGCAGTGGCGGGATACTTTCGCCAAGCGCGGCGTGGCGTTTGTTTCGGTGCATCAGCCGCGTTCGGAAGACGAACTGGATATCGACGCCGTCGCGAAAGATGCAAAAGAAGAAATGCATCTGACGCAGCCGGTTGCGATCGATAACGCCCACACGATCGTCGATCGGTTTCAGAATCAATTCGTGCCGGCGTTTTACGTGTTCAACCGGAACCATCAATTGCGGCATTTTCAAGCGGGTGCCAAGAGCTTCGATCGAATCGAAGCGGCAATCGAGCGCGTGCTGAACGAATCGCCCGACGAAGAAGCACTCGATTAGCGCGTTTTAGGCGCGGAGACGCCGGGTACTCCGCGCACATGAGACCGCGACTTGTAACCGGCATTGCGGCATTGCTCGTCTTGATTGCGTCGCTTGCCGCGAACGCACAAACGAAGACGACGGCTCCCGGAAGCAGCGCACCGGGAACGATGACCGCGCCGACGATAGCTCCAATGATGACGATCCAACCGCCTGCAACGCTCGCGCCGTTATCGACGGCGCATCCGCTGATAACGCCTTCGCCGTGCGGCAACCCAACGCCGGCTGGCGATACGACGGCTGCCGTCGGCGGCACGACGGCGACGAGTACGATGCGACCGGGCGAACCGGGAGCCTCGGCAAACGTCGGCAGCACGGGGTGCGAAAGTCCCATGCCAAGCGCATCGCCGCATCCGTCGATGACGCCGTAACCGCTACTGCATAGGCGCGCGCGAACCGAGGGCGAAGAAGCCCTCGGTTCGTCATGCCGATCGCCGTTTTTGCGGGGCCGTCTCTCCCATTCGCCGACCGTATTGACGGCGAAGATATCGTCTATCTTCCGCCCGCCGCGCGTCATGACGTGCTTGCCGCGGCGCAAACCTACGATGCCGTGGTGCTG
This sequence comes from Vulcanimicrobiota bacterium, assembly GCA_027459645.1. GTDB lineage: Bacteria > Vulcanimicrobiota > Vulcanimicrobiia > Vulcanimicrobiales > Vulcanimicrobiaceae > JAMXLG01. The sequence goes on along the minus strand of DAIDHQ010000032.1, from coordinate 11,693 downwards.
ATCGACGGCGTCTTCCATCACGATCTCGCGCCGTCGCCGAAAGAATGTTACGCCGCGCTCGAACACGCTCGTATGTTCGGCGCTGCGAGCATGGGCGCACTGCGCTCGGCGGAATGTGCGCCGTACGGCTTTACGCCCCTCGGTGCGATCGCGCGCTGGTATGCTTGCGGTGCGATCGACGGCGACGACGAAGTTGCGGTGTCGACAAACCCGCTGACGCACGAAGCGCTGAGCGTTCCGCTCGTCAACGTGCGCCACGTCGCCCGGCTCGCACGCCGGCGCGGCATTCTCACCGCCGCACAAGCTATCGCCCTCGTCGAATCCGCGCGAGCGATCTTCTATATGGATCGCACGTGGGACGACGTGTTAGCACGCCTACCCGAGGATGCGCGACTCGCGGTCGCGTCAATTGCCGGCGAGGAAGGCGATCTCAAACGGCTCGATGCGCGCTTCGCTCTGCGAACCGCGATCAGATCGATGTCGCGTGGTAACGCGCGACCGCTACCGCGACAGAGCGCGCCGCGAAACCCTGTGTCACCGAGCCCGCGCGACACATCCCCGATCGTGCTTCCGCAGGCCGTTCCGAAGGTGCCGAACACGTACGATCGCGCGGTGCGCTTTGCGCAGACGCTCGAAGTACTGCCGGCATTGCGCGATCGCTACGGCATCACGCGCGTCGCGGATACGACGCGCCTGGATCGCATCGGCATTCCTACGTTTTCGGCGTTCGTGCCTCAATCGCCCGATCTGCTCGGCGTCTATAACGGCAAAGGCTTGACGCCGGAAGCGGCGACGGCAAGTGCGGTGATGGAGGCCACGGAGCGGCAGGTGGGCGCGGCGATCGGCCTGCGCACCTTTCAAGAATCGTTGCGCGTGGTGGGCGAACGCATCGATCTCGAAGCGTTGAATCTGCGCGCGCAAGCACGCGACCTCGTCGTCGATTGCGTGCTCGGAACCGACCTGCTTCGAGGCGACGCTATCCCGGTGCCGCTCGCCATGGTGCAATGCCCGTGGTTCGGTGAAAAACTGTTCGATCAGACGACGACCAACGGGCTTGCGTCTGGCAATAATCTTACCGAGGCGATCTATCACGCGCTCTGCGAACTCGTTGAACGGCACGTGTGGTCGCTCTATCACGTACGCTGTTCGGTAGCGCCACGATTCTTCGGCGGTCCGCAAGCGCGCGACGTCGTGCTTGCGCCCGAGATCGTCTTACCATCGGGCGATTCCGTCGTTGACGATCTGGTCGAGCGGATACGCGCAGCGGGCTTGCACGTTCGCGTTCTCGCGCTTCCCGAAGGCCATCTTCCGTTTACCGCGACTGCGGCGATCACCGAAACCGATGCGTCATTGCCGATGGCTCACATGGGTTTGGGCTGTTCGCTTTCGCCGGCTCATGCGATCGTCCGCGCATTGACCGAAGCAGTGCAGAGCCGCGCGGTGGATATCCAAGCCGCGCGCGAGGATATTTTGCGCGTTGACGAAACCGCGGGCGTCATGGGCGATCACGCGCGGCGTTTGCGCGCTATTCCGAGCGAGCAATGGTATTACGACCTTCCCGCTACGCGCGTCACGTTTGACTCCTTCGAGGATCGCTCCACGAACGATTTGGCGGTCGACGTCACGCGAACGCTGGACGCGCTGCGACGCGACGGCGTCGATTCGGCGATCGCCGTCGATATCTCGCCTTCCGATCTGCCCGTTGCGGTCGTTCGCGCGATCGTTCCGCAACTCGAAACGCTCGTTTTCAGCGGACACTTTGGTGCGAAAGCGCGCGCGCTGCTCAATCCGTTTGCACGGGCGGCCTCGTGACGCTACCTTCCGATCACTTTTTATTCACGGGCCGCCGTCCCGACGAAGCGGAGTGGTTTGAGTTTCTCGAGAGCTTTCACGAACGGTATCCGGGAGCGACCAGTTCCGTCGTCGCGCGGTTGAGAACGGCGGAGGGAGAAAATTCGTACGACGTCGCGGCGGCAACGCTCGCGGCACTTCTACCGCAGGGCGCTCGCGTGCTGGAAGTCGGCTGTGGTGACGCGCTCTTGCTCCGAGAGGTCGCGCATCGGCGTCCCGATCTTTCGCTATACGGCATCGACGTCGTCGCTTGCGATGTCGCGCGCGCTCGCGATCGGGTACCGAGCGCGTATATTCGATGCGCCTCCTTTACGCCGGAAAGTTTTGGTCAGATGCGATTTGATGCGATCGCATCGCATCTGGTGTTTCCCGGCGTGTTCGATCCGCAGCGGATGCTCGAGATGGTCTCGCAATTGCTCGTGCCCGGGGGAGCGTTCGTGGCGGTCATGCCTCACATGCGCAAGTCATCATCGTTCACCGAGACGATGGCGGAAGCGCTCGCTTCGCTGCGCGTGCGGCATCCGGCATTCGGCTTGATGGTTACGACCGATCCGCGCGCCGCGTCGGACGAAGGCTTGCGCGAAATGTACGCTTCTGAAGGCTTGCATCTCGAAACCGTGCGGGACTTCGATGTTCGAACGGACCAGCGGGGCATGCTGAGCGAAGTGATTCGACGATCTTATCCGTTCGGATTGCTCGAGGAGTTACCCGGAGTACTAGCTCTTGCGAATCGTCGCGATGATGGGACTTTGCTCCCATTAAAACAGATCGTCGCTAGGAAGCAAGCGCCCAGGAGCTAATAGGCTCCGCAGCCGGAAGCCGCTTAGGAGCCTAATTGTTAGTATGAACGATCTTCAACATCGCTCGACCGCCGTCGCATTTCTCCACGCTCTGCAGAATTCGCCGGAACTGTACAACGAGTGGATGGCGATCAAAAAGGACGACGACAAGGCGATTGGGGCGCTCGTGCAGCGAACGCTGGGCTTAGCCCAAGCGCCGGATCACGACGACTTGCATGCAATGGCGTCCTACATCGATTCGCACTTACAATCCCAAGTCGCGAGTTTCCAGCAGAGCAACCCAAACGCTCCGCGGCACGTCGGGCTCGTCTTCCTCATGCAACAGAATTTGTAGATTTCAAATACCACGACGCGAGCTGCGTTCGCGAACTGACGTTGACCTTAGCAAAAAGGTTCGCGATGTGGCCCTCGACGGTGCGCTCGCTCAACACGAGCTTTTCGGCGATCTGGCGGTTTGACAAGCCGTCGGCCACGAGCGCGGCGATCTCGCGTTCGCGCCGCGTCGTCTTTCCGAGCGTCCCTTCGGCAGGCGCCGTCTTTTGTTGCGCGCTCAACTCCGAGTCGATGAACCGAACGAAGTATTGATGCCCGAGTGCGTAGAGCCGTTCGCGAGCGTCCGAGAAGAGCTTGTGCGCATCGGAAGCGCCGACCGCCTTTGCCGCGACCGCGCGCGCGAGCAGCGCGTGCCCCTGATTCCACGGCTGCGCATCGGTCCATAGGGTGCCTTCGCGCGCGAGGCGCTTCAATACGTCGGCCGCTCGAAGCGTCCGGGCCGCAAGGGCGAGGACGACGGGGTAGACGTAGATGCTGTTGTCCCACGCCGTCCCATGCATCGTAACCAGCTCCTCGAGCATGGCGTGCGTCGGCGGCGTCGGCTTGCTGCTTCGTTGCAGGGCGACGGCGCTCAAGAGCGGCAGCAGCGCCGGCGATCGATCTCCGGATTCGAAACGCTCGACCTCCTTGGCGATCAAATCCGTGACGACCGACGGTGATTCCCCGTCGAAGAACGCGGCTGCCGTCGCCGCGCACGAGAGCAGGATCCTTCGCGACATCGTATCGTTGTATCGCGCGAGCGTCTCTATGCTGAACTCGAGCGCATCCTCGAACCGGCCGCTAACCAGAAAAAGCTGCGGCCGAAGGGTGCCGATCAAGCCGTCGCTCAATTCGTTGTTGGTATCGTCCAAGAGTCGTTCCGTTGCAACGACGCCTCTGAACCTCAGCGCATGCAGCAGCCGTAAGGCACGAGGCATCGTCGAAAATACCGGCGGTAGTGCTTCCGCCACGCGCTCGGAGGCTTCCGTGTGATCGAGCGCCTTCGCTTCGTTGCCCAGACGTTGCCATAGGAACGCCTGCGCGGTGTGGTGGCGCAATACGACGCTTGGATGCGCGTGATCGCGGACGGCCTCGAATCGCTGCGCGTATCGTTGCGCTTCGGTCTCGTCCGCGCGGTCCATCGCCAGGTACTCGCCCGTCGTAAAGAGCAGCGCTTGATCGGCGGGCGACGTCAGAACGCCGCTATATCTTCGGTGCTCGGCCCATGCGATATCGGCGTCGCCTGCGTGCCAATGGGCGATGACGAGGGAGGCGGCGAGTCCGCCGAGGCCTTCGTTCATGCCGGCTTCACGGGCCGCGCGCAGGCCGGCGCGACAGACGCGAATCGTGTCGGACACGCGGCCAATAGCGTTGTACATTTGCGAGAGACGCGTATAGAGCGGAACGATCTCTTCCGGAGATACGGGCGCCAACGTCAAAGCGCGTTCGGTCGCCTCCGAGGCGAGAGTGTAGAGCGATGTTTTCGCTGCGGCATCGGCCAGCCGCAGCCGCGTTTCTCGCTCGAGTTTACGGTCCGAGCACGCCTTGGCTTGTTCGGCGATACGCTCCAAATCTTCGAGTCGCGGTGACGGCAGGCGCTGCAGCGCCGCGATGACGCGCTGTCGCAACGGGATTTCGATGGCGATCGTCTCTTGCACGCTTTGCATGACCGCAGCGTGCACGAAGCGGATTCCGGCTTCGTCTTCGACCAAGTAGCGCCCCGAGACGCGATCGATCAATTCGAAGAGTTCCGGTGCCGGCCACATTTCTCGCAGCAGGGCGACGTCGATCGGCTCGTCGATCAACGCGCAGGTTTGGAGAAACGTCCGCGTGGCGGGATCGAGCAATGCGAGGTCGCGCGCGATGACGCGTCTGGTGCCGGCGGCAACGTCGGCGGCATTCGTCGCGCGCGACACGTGGGCGGAGTCCGCGAGCGCGACCGCGTCCACGGCGCGGCCGCGGGACGCATCGACGATCGCGGCGATGACATCCGGATTGGCATCGGGATACCGGTCGCGCGAGATCTCCGCGACCGATTCATCCGAGAGCTCGGAAAGCGCGATCGCTTCGTCGCTCAGAAGCGGCATCGCGAGCGTTTCGTCCGTCCGCTCCGTCGAAAGTACGACGATGGGCCGGTCCGCAAACTCCGACACGACGCGGACGATGAGCGCGCGGCTCGCGGCATCGGACCACTGCGCGTCGTCGATGACGAGCAGCAGCATCCGGTCGAGCGTGACGCCTTCGACGAACCGAAAGAACGACTCTTCAAATCTTTCGGGCACTTCCGTCTCGAGGTCGAGTCCGGAAACGTAGCGTTCGGCCTTCTCGCCCAACCCGTCGACGATCGCGCGCACGAGCCGTCGCGCCGTGAAGAGTTGCAACGAGGCGTGAATGCGGAAGGCGCCGACGTTCCCAACGAGCCAGCCGTCCACGGACGCCCGAGCCGCGCTCTCACTGACGAGCGCGGTCTTTCCGACCCCGCTGCTGCCCACGATCCGGACCCCCCGCACGAGCCTGCCGTGCTGGGACGACCGCAGGACCTTTGCCAAGAATTCGAGCTCGCCCGTTCGCCCAAATAAGGTACCCACGCGCTCCCTCGTTCCGCGAAAATCAGGGGTTTCCCCGGATTTGGCGAGGGGCGTGGATGCGTAGGATAGGGGCATGGAGGATCATGCCATGTACGCCCTAGCGATCGACCAGGAAGTTGCCGACCGTCCCGAGCGCTTTACGGGGGCCGTCCCCTACTGCTTCATTCTGGACGACGCCTATCACGTGATCATGGCCGGCCCGTCCAGTACCGAAGACCCCCTTGCCGGGCTCTATGTGGCGGACGGCGAAATCGACGTCCTGCCCAGCCCCATCGATCGGGTCGTTCGCGCCCTGACCGCCGCTTGGCGGACACCTCGAACCGCTGCGCCAGCCACCGCCGCGATCTCGAATCTCCACGTCACCGTTGCCCCGCTCCACGGCTACGAAGGCCGGCGGATAGCGGTGTTCGTGCAACGAATCGACGGCGGGTGCAAACCAACCTAGCCAAACGACAACCCGGTGCCCTCGAACTCACCGTTCGCGGCATCGTCCTCGGCGGACTCATCACCCTCGTCTTTACCGCCGCTAATGTCTACCTGGGCCTGAAGGTCGGCCTCACGTTCGCAACGTCGATTCCAGCCGCCGTTATTTCAATGGCGGTTCTTCGTGCGTTCCGCAACGCGACGATTTGGGAGAACAACATCGTGCAGACCGTTGCATCGGCTGCCGGTACGCTCTCCGCGGTAATCTTCGTGTTGCCGGGCCTCGTGATGATCAGTTGGTGGACGCATTTTCCCTTCTGGCAGAGTTTCGCAATCTGCGCGGTCGGCGGAACGCTCGGCGTGATGTACAGCGTGCCGCTACGCCGCGCGCTCGTCACGAATTCCGATTTGCCGTATCCCGAAGGCGTTGCGGCGGCGGAAGTTTTGCAGGTCGGCGCGGGAGAACGCGCGGGCGAAGCGGTCGAGGAAAACAAACTCGGATTGCTTGCGCTACTCGTGAGTTCCATCGCATCGGCGCTCGTGCAAGTCGGCACCGCGATCGGCGCGTTTGCATCGGAATTCAAAGGCTACTTGAAATTCGGCGCCTCCGCGACCGGAATGGGCTTCTCGACCTCGCTCGCGCTCGTCGGCGTCGGTCACCTGATCGGCTTGACCGTCGGCTTTGCGATCTTCGGCGGCCTGCTGATTGCCTGGGCCGTTCTGGTGCCGATTCTCACCGCGATACATCCGACGCCCGGCACCTTTGAAGGACAAGCGACCTACGCGTGGGCGCATTACGTGCGCTTCATCGGCGCCGGCACGATCGGCATCGCGGGCATTTGGACGCTGTTGCGCTTAGCGATGCCGGTCTGGAACGGGATCGCATCGTCGCTTCGTTCGTCGCGCCTACGCGCGCAAGGCGCCGAGGTCGATATCACCGAGCAAGATCTGCCGTTCAACGTCGTGCTGATCATCTCGCTGATCTGTTTGGTGCCGCTTGCGATCGTGCTCTGGTCGTTTCTTTCGGGCACGGTACTTTCGGGAATGATCGTTCCGCTCTTGATCGCAGCGATGGTGTACATCGTCATCGTCGGGTTCTTTATCGCTGCGGCAACGGGCTATATGGCGGGACTGATCGGCGCCTCGAATTCGCCCGTATCCGGCATGGCGATCTTGACGGTAATCGGTGCTTCCATCTTGCTGCTGATCGTGGCCAAGACCGCCGTGCCGGCCGCGTCGAACGCGCTGATCGCCTATGCGCTCTTTGTCACCGCGCTGCTCTTGAACGTAGCGACGATCTCGAACGATAACTTGCAAGATCTCAAGACCGGCCAGTTGGTCGGCGCGACGCCATGGCGCCAGCAGGTCGCGCTCGTGATCGGCGTGCTGTTTGGTTCGATCGTCATTCCGCCGGTGCTCGACGTGCTGAACAAAGCGTACGGGTTCGGCGGGACGGGATTGCCGGCGCCGCAAGCGACGCTGATCTCGACGCTCGCAAAGGGCGTGATCGGCGGCAGCATCGATTGGAATCTGATTGGTCTGGGCGCGTTGATCGGCGTCGTCGTCATCATCATCGACGAAATCGGACGCGCGACGAAGCGCTTCCAATTTCCGCCGCTCGCCGTAGGCCTAGGCATCTACCTTCCCACCAGCGCAACGGCACCGGCCGTCGTCGGCGCAATCTTCGGCGCGCTCTATAACCGCTGGGTCGCATCGAAACCCAACGCCGAATCCGCGCGGCGCTTGGGCGTTCTCATTGCATCGGGCATGATCGTCGGCGAAAGCCTCTGGGGTGTTCTCTACGCCGGCATTATCGTGCTCGCACAAAACAAGATGATTCCCGCGGTCGATCCCGGCGCGCCGTTCGCGTTCTTCGGTGACGGAAGCGGCATGGTTCCGAACATTCTGGCGATCGTCGCGTTCGTGGGCGTACCGTACCTGCTGTACCGGTGGATCGGCGGGAAGGCCCGCGCCTTATAGCGGCGGCATCGCGCGCAGCCATGCGTCGTCGTTGCGCGCGGCTGCGAGGTGTTCGCGAACGGTAGCGATGAGCGGCGCGCCTGCCAAGGCGCGCCGCCGTTGCGTGATGCGCTCTTGCGCGTGCGCATCGCGCGTGCGAAACACGTGCGCCGCATCTTGAGGCCATAGGCAGACGCTTCCCGAAATGCAGCCCGCGCCGCCAAGTTCGAGCACGTCGCTCAAGTACTCTTCCGATCCGGTGAAGATGCGAAGCGACGGATGCCGAGCGAGGAGTTCACGCTGCAACGGTACGTCGTTCGAGCTATCTTTCATTCCCGCGATTGCGCCGGGAAACGCGGCGATCAACTTGTCGACGAGCGCTGCGTGAAACGTGATGCCGCTCATGCGCGGGAAGTTGTAGAGCAGGATCGGCGGCGGCTGCGCGCGCGAGATCAATTCGTCGAACCAGCGTAGCATGCCGTCGTCGTCTGCATCGCGGTAAAAGAACGGCGGCATGATGAGTGCGGCCGCCGCTCCGAGTTCGCGCGCGGCTTTCGTGAGCGCAATTGCATCTGCCAGTGCGCACGCACCCGTACCGAACATCGTGCGCGCGCGCGGAATGCCGTGTGCGAAAAGCCCTTCCATGAAGGCGATCCGCTGCGAGACGCCGAGCGACATCGCTTCGCCGGTGGTGCCCAGTACGTTGAGCCCGTGACAACCGCCGTGCAGCAATTCTAGGTAGAACTCGGCGGCGCGTCCGACGTCGGGCGTGAACGTTTCGTCGAGCGGCGTTACCGTAGCCGACCAGATGCCTTCGAGAACCGATGCAGCAATCACGGGCGCGACAACGCTCCTTTGAGGAAGAAGGCCAGATTCGCGGGACGCTCCGCGAGCCGGCGCATCAGATACGGAAACCAATAGTCGCCGAACGGCACGGCCAGTCTCACGCGGTACCCGCGTTCGACGAGGCGCTTCGCGAGCGGCGCCGAGATGCCATAAAGCATTTGGAATTCAAAGCGCCCGCGCAGCGGGAGATGCTCGCGCTCGACGATGCGTTCGACGGCTGCGATGATCTTCGGATCGTGCGTCGCAATCGCGGTATAGCCCTCGTTCGTCAGCGAGGTTTCGACCAGCCGCAGGTAGTTTGCATCCACATCGCTCTTGGCCGCATAAGCAATCGCCGGCGACTCGAGATACGCGCCTTTTACGAAACGCACGTTCGGCGCCAGATTCAGGTGCGCGCGCAGATCGTCGGCGCTGCGGAACAGGTACGATTGCAGCACGAAGCCGACGTTGTCGAAGCGCTCGCGCAGGCGCCGGTAGACGGCAAGCGTGGCGTCGACGTAACGCGATTGCTCCATGTCCAGCCGCATCGTGTTGCCGTGCGAACGCGCCGTTTCGGCGATACGTGCCGCATTTTCATATGCGAGTTCGGGATCGACGTCCAAACCGACGTGCGTGAGTTTAAAGGCGACGTTTGCGTCGATATGTTCCGCCGCAAAACGATCGAGCATCGCGCAGTAACGCCGCGCGGCGTCGTTGGCCTCACCGGCGTTACGGACGCCCTCACCGAGAATGCCGCAGGCGACGGCGAAGCCGCCGGCGTTGACCTGCTTCGCTACGTCGATGAACTCGGCGTCGCTCTCACCCGCAACGAAGCGGCGTGCGCCCAGGCGCATACCGTGGCGGGCGACGGCGCGCTGAACCGCGCCGTTTTCTGCAGCGGCGAGTATCGCGGCGCGAAGCGGGCGCTCGAGAAGCGATGCCATTTCGGTGCGATTCGCTACCAGAAGCGGTGCTTCTTGCGCTCCACGTCGTGCCAGAGCCGCCTCCATTGCGGGCACGTGGCGTCGCCTCGCACCAGCACGGCAAGCTCGCCGGAGGCAAAGCGGGCCTGCGGCGACGCCGCGAGCTCGCGCAGGCGGTTTGCTGCGACGGCGCCGTCGTGCAGGTCGCCGAGAGCCATTTGTAGCGCTTCGACACGGCGCGCATAGCGCCGCGCCGCGCGGCCGCAGGTGCATGCGAAGGCTTCCACTGCATAGCGCAGATGCTTGGTCTTGATGCGAATGCGATGCAGCTCACGGTCCGAGGGCGTATCGGCGGCGCGCTTCACGGCTTTGCGAAGCTTCTTATAGACGCGCTTTAAGATGGCGTGCATTGCATCGCGGGCGGCCTCGTCGGAGCGCAGGTGCGGAGCATGCGCCGCTTCGATCGCATCGTCGACGAGCGGCGCATACCAATCTTCCCGAAGCGCGTCGTGCAGCGCAGCGTGCTGGTTGCGGACGCGCTCGCGCAGAGCGAGAACGACTTCGTGCGCGCACGCCGCATCGGCGGAGGGCAGCGTTTTCGCGAGTTCCGCGATGCGTGCTGCAAAGACGTCGCCGTCACGCACGGGCGCGAGCACGTCTTGCAGTCTGCGCAACCGTTCGCGCAGCGTGCGCGCCCAGACCGGCTCGAGCACCGGCTCGAACGTCTTGAGATGCGACCGCAGCTTGCGGATCGCCACGCGCGCTTTATGGACCGTCTCCACGTCGTCCGACGCCTTGAGCATCGGCTCCGTCCGCACGTACCCTCCGACGGTGTTTTCGAGCGCCGCACGCACCACATCGCCGATGTTTTTGGCCATTGCGTGTAGATTATGTGCATAACTGGAATTTCTTGTGGAGATGTTGTGCAGAAGCGGTTTTCGCGCTTGCAAGCGTCCGTGTGCCTTGTTACGATGCATACACTTCGCCGAAAGCCGAAGCGCGGAAGGTACGAACCGCGGCGGTCACCCGCCAAACCGAGAAACGAACGTCAGTAGGGGTTCTGAAAAGGATCCAGACAGGCGACCGAATCCGGAACGTATCAAGACAAAGCCCGTTGCCTCGCCGCGCGGGCTTTGTTCTTTTGAGAACCGCGTAGATGGGAAAACTCCATCTACGGACATGGTACGAGCGGCAATAGCGGCGATGGTCTTGGCGGGCGCGGTACTTCCGGCGCAAGCCACGGGGATGGTCGTGCCCGATGCCGGCTTCACCGCCTGCACGGTGCACGCGATCGTGAATCTGCCCTGTGCGACGCAGCCCCAGCAGCTTCAGACCATCCGGCTCTCGCTCGTGAGAAGCCTGATGCCGATGCAGTGCCGCACGGTCACCGTGCGCTTGCGCGTGGGGCGCTATACCTTGACGCCGACGCGCGCCGCGGGTGCACTCGCCACGCTGCTCTTCCGGCACGCGTCGCGCCACGCCGAGCCCTTGCAGACGTGTAGCCCTCAATCCGGCTGGTAAGCGCCCGGAGGGTAGCCAATCCTATGGAGCGCGGAGTTCTAAGCGCCCGCGTCCTTAGCGTAACGGAATCGTCACCGAGATGCGGTTGCGGTCGCCGACGCGTTCGAGCGTCGTCGATGTTGCCACTTGCGAGATCATCCAAAAGCCGCGGCCGCCTTCGGCATACACGTCCGGCCGTCCGGCGCCGTTGAGCGAGAACGGTTCGCCGGGGCCCTCGAAGGTGAGAATCGCTTGACCGTCGCGCTCTTCGAGCGTCACGACGGCGGAACCCGGCGTGTGCATCGCCGCATTTGCAAGCAATTCACCGTACACGAGTTCCACCGCAACGTGCTCGGGGCCGCCGGCTGCGAGGATCGTGTCCCAGCGCGTGGTGTATGAGCCGCGGCTCGGCGAAGTGGGCGATCAGTCGGTGATCACCGCTGACAGCCTCGTGGCCTGATTGTCGCTGATCGCGTTGAGTCCTTCGAGTTGCATATATCGGCGTTGCAATT
>DAIDHQ010000031.1 GCA_027459645.1 Vulcanimicrobiota bacterium | reverse complement strand
CCTTCTTCCCACACGCGGCGTCGCTCCGTCAGGGTTGCCCCCATTGCGGAAAATTCCTCACTGCTGCCTCCCGTAGGAGTCTGGACCGTGTCTCAGTTCCAGTGTGGCTGGTCGCTCTCTCAAGCCAGCTACCCATCGGAGTCTTGGTAGGCCGTTACCCCACCAACTAACTAATGGGACGCAGTCCCGTCTCTAAGCGCATTGCTGCTTTGATCGCCAAGAGATGCCTCTCGGAGATCACATGCGGTATTAGCTAACCTTTCGGCTAGTTATCCCCCACTTAAAGGTAGGTTGACTACGTGTTACTCACCCGTCTGCCACTAGGTATTGCTACCTCGTTCGACTTGCATGTGTTAGGCACGCCGCCAGCGTTAGTCCTGAGCCAGGATCAAACTCTCCATAAAAATTTTTATGGAGACATGATTAACATGGCTCTCAAATTTCGCTGTGCTTTTTCAGTTACGACTGCGAATCGTAACGCAACAGTCTTGCGACTATTACAGCTAGAATTGTACGTTCTCGCGATTCTCAAAAGACTTGACCTATAGAAATAGACCTTGTCTTAGAGGTCGGAGACCCACAGACTTATTTGCTGCTGCACTGTTCAGTTTTCAAGGAGCGAACTCGGCCGCCTCAATCGTTACATACGCATCTTTCGATCGTATTTCACGGTGGGGCGCTCGAGCCACGACGGCTATAATATCGCCGCGGGTATGCGGTGTCAAGCGAAACTTCGAACATTTTTTCGCATAGTCGGAAACGTCGCAGACGCCTCAGGCCCGGACTATCAGAGTACCACAACGAGCGTTGCGACGCTAGTCGGAGCCCCCAAGGACTTCAAGAAGTGCGCGTTCTGGCGCGCCTGCGTCGTGCCTTGACCCGGTTCCCGCAGAGCGCCATATCGCACCAAGCCCCCGATCCGTTCTTCGACCGGTCGTAAAAGGCGAATTGGCAGCTCGCGTTGCGGCAGGCTTTCAGCCGGCGCCACTCTCCGCCCCGCACCGCATCGTAGATCCGGGCGGCGAGGAGGCTTCGGAGGCCCGCAACGCCCGCGCGGCCGGGTTCGAGCCGCAGCTTCCCCGGTGCCTCGAACACCACTTCCAACCCGCTACCGGCCAATGTGGTTGCTAAGGCGGTCCAAGTTTCCCTCTCCTCGCATCCGGCTTTGTCCGTGTGCGCCAGCAGCTCGCGGCGCAGAACCTCGCGGATCTCGCGGACCTCGGCTGCCTCTTCTTCGGAAAGGGCTCCAACGCGAAAGCCTGCCTCGGTTAGCCAGGCGCACGCGCCGGCCGCCGAAGCCAGCGGATCGGCCTCTATGCGGTGGAGATCGAGGGAGTTCACGAAGACGCGCACGAGTTCCAGGCCCCCTGGCGCCGCGTAGGCCTTGCTCATACCTATGCCGACCGTATCACCATCAAAACCGATTGGCAAGTTACTATCGCCGGGATAGCGTTTCGCTCGTTACCCACGACGGTGAGTTCAGCGGCTAAAGGCCGGCGCGCCTCGGGTATCGCGTCCGGCGGCACCGCGTTCGAGGTCCGCGTCAGCAGCGAGTAAAGAGCGCCTTCAGATACTCGGTTTCGGGCATGGCCGGATGAACGGGATGATCCGGCCCATGACCGTGGCGCTCCAGAACCTGCAAGCGCCGGCCTGCGTCGCGCGCGGCGTCCAGAGCAACGCGCTGCAGCCGCTCGGCGGCGAGATGATGCGAACACGACGCGCTGATCAGAAAGCCGTCTTCCTTGAGCACCTTCAACGCTGCATCGTGCAAGCGTTGATAATGCCGCTCGCCCGCCGCCGCGTCTTTGCGGCGCTTGATGAGCGCCGGCGGATCGAGAATCACGACGTCGTAGCGGCGCCGCTCTTGGTGCAAGCCGCGCAGCACCTCGAGCGCGTCGCCGACAAGCCCGTCGATCGAACGATCGATTCCCGACGCATTGCGGTCGGCAAATTCGAGCGCCAACTCCGATTGATCGATACACGTAACGTTCGCCGCACCCGCGAGAAACGCGGAGAGCGCCCAAGCGCCGACGTAGGAAAAGACGTCGAGTACGTTGTCGCCCGGCTTCACGTAGCGGCGCAAGCGTAGCCGGTTATCGCGTTGATCGTAGAAATATCCCGTCTTTTGTCCCGCGCGAAGCGGCGCCCAGACCGTCATGTCGCCTTCGCGTATGTCGATGATCTCCGGCACGTCGCCGATCGCTTGATCGAGCGCCTCCACGCCTTCGAGCGCACGGGTAGAACCGGCATTGCGCAGCAGCACGCCTTTCGGTGCGATCGTCTCGGCCAATGCGGTAATAAAGGGCTCCCGCAGCTCGAGCGCGCCGGCGGTGTTGAGTTGCGCGACGCATATGTCTCCGTAGCGATCGACGACGAATCCGGGCAGTCCGTCGGACTCGCCGTACACCAGCCGGTAGAACGGCGCATCGTAGAGGCGCGCGCGCAGATCTAGCGCGCGACGAATGCGATTCGCGAACCACGTTGAGTCGATGTGCGCGCGCACGTCGCGCGTGAGCAGGCGCGCGCAAATCAACGCGTTAGGATTGACGTAGGCCAGCCCGACGGGATGCCTGCCGTCATCCACGACGCGCGCGATTTCGCCCGGACGGAAGGCCGAAAGCGACGTCGCCTGCGTGTCGACCTCGTTCGAAAAGATCCAATTATGACCAAGGCGGACACGTTTGTCCGCCTTGGCCATGAGTCGAAGTTCTCGCATTACTCGACGTGAAGTTAGAGTTTGCGCGACATCGTTTTGGCTTGCATGAAGAGCAACAGATAGTCGCGGCCGCCGGCCTTACTATCGGTACCCGACATATTAAAGCCGCCGAAGGGATGCGCGCCCACGAACGCACCCGTGCTCTTGCGATTGAAGTAGAGATTCCCAACGAAGAAATCTTCCTTGGCACGCTCGATCTTCTTGTCGTCCGTGGTATACAGCGAACCCGTCAGTCCGAACTCCGTATTGTTCGCGATCTCCATCGCGTGATCGAAGTTCTTCGCTTTAATGACGGCAAGCACCGGGCCGAAAATTTCTTCCTGCGAGATGCGCGCATCGGGTGCGACGTCGGCGATGACGGTCGGCTCGAGGAAATACCCCTTCTCGCCGACGCGCTTGCCGCCGGCGATCAAACGGCCCTCTTTCTTGCCGATCTCGATGTACTCGCCGATCGACTTCAAGGCGCCTTCGTTGACGACCGGCCCCATGTAGGTCTTTTGATCGCTTGGGTCGCCAACGGTGATTTTGGCAACGCGCGCTTTGAGCTTATCGAGGAATTCGTCGTAGATTTTCTCGTCGACGATCGCGCGCGAACACGCCGAACACTTCTGTCCTTGGAAGCCAAACGCAGAGACCGCTACACCTTCTACCGCCGCATCGATGTCGGCGTCGGCCGCCACGACGATCGAATCTTTGCCGCCCATCTCGGCAACGACGCGCTTGATCCACTTTTGTCCCGGTTGCGGTTTGGCAGCCAGCTCGTTGATATGCAAGCCGACTTCTTTCGAACCCGTGAACGAGATGAAACGCACCTGAGGATGCGAGACGATCAGATCGCCGATGACGCTGCCCGAGCCGGGAATGAAGTTCACGACGCCTTTTGGCACGCCGATTTCATGCAGCAGATCGACGAACCACGCGGCGATAATTGCCGAATCGCTCGAGGGCTTGAGCACGACGGTGTTCCCCGTCACGATCGCGGCAGCGGTCATGCCGACCATGATCGCGCCGGCAAAGTTCCATGGCGGAATGACCGCACCGACGCCGAGCGGGATGTAGACCATCTCGTTCTGTTCGCCTTCCATCGGTACGACCGGATGCGGCTCCGCGTATCGCAGCGCTTCGCGCGCGTAGAACTCGAGGAAATCGATCGCTTCGGCGATATCGCCGTCGGCTTCCGGCCAGCTTTTGCCGACCTCCAGGACCAGCAACGCGTCGTAATCGAAACGGCGCGTGCGCATCATCTCCGCCGCTTTAAAGAGATAGTTGGCGCGCTCTTGCGGCGTCGTACGCTTCCAGCTTTCGAAGGCGCGCGCGGCAGCCTCGACCGCAGCGTTGGCTTGCTCTTTCGAAGCCGAGCTGGTGAGGCCGACGACGTCATCCGGGTTGGCCGGATTGAGCGAGCGGATCTTCTTCTCGGTCTCGACCTTCTGGCCGTCGATGACCAGCGGATAGTGCTCGCCGAAGCGGGCGCGAACGGCGGCGAGTGCCGCCTTCATCTTCTCAGCGTCCGCCGGATCGCTGAACGTCTTGATTACTTCGTTTTTAAAGGGCGCGATGCGCTCGATCGTACTGGTCATGCTGTCCTTTTTAGGGGCCGCAAGCGGGTGGGCCTTCGAGAGCCGAGAACCCCGCTTCGCGATGGAGTATTCCGTTGAGATGGAACCGTCGCCGGAGACGCAAGGGTTGCCCGCGGTCCGAGCAATGTCGCTCGAGGACGTCGAGGGAGCCCTGCAGCTCTTCGATGCGGTGGCCGAGGAGCGGCTCTGGATCGGGACCGAGCCGGGATACGACCGCGAACGCTATCGCGAGATGCTCGCCCGCTCGCTTTCGCGCGGGCACGGCATGTTCGTCGCACAAGCGAGCGACGGCACCGTCGTCGGATTGCTTTCGAGCCGTGAGTACGAGGAATATGGCTGGACTCTCGGCATGCTCGTCGACGCGCGCTACCGCGGGAGGGGACTCGGCCGGCAATTGATGGACGCGCTCTTCGGGTGGGCCAGGGAACACGGCGTTCCCCGTCTCTCGCTCTTGGTATTTCCGCACAACGAACGCGCCTTGCGGCTCTATACTTCGATGGGCTTCGTGGAGGTCGAGCGCTATCCGAACGACGTGACGCGCGCCGATGGCGCGGTATGGGACACGATCTTGATGCGAAAGGTCCTATGACGCCGCAAATCGAGATCTCGATCGCGGCGTTTTTTCTGGCCGTAGGGATGGCCGGAACTCCGCTCGAGGCAATCGGCATATTCGCCGCCGCAGTCATTTGCGCCCTCGTAACGCGATCGGGAAAGTTCGTCGGCGCACTCGCAATGGTCGCGACGATCGCCGGCGGTTATCTGCAACACCATGAGTTTCGCTTGTCGCTGCTGATCGCGGCAACCGCGCTCGGCGTTGCCGCGCACCTACTCTACCGTCGGCCGCGCGCGACGACCGCGCTGATGGCGCTTTCCGCGGTTACGGGATTGGCGTTTCTGTTCTTCGGCTAGCCGCGCCCAGTAGCGGTTCCATGAACGCGCGCACGCGCGACGCCGCCTCGTTTCCGCGCGTCCCGGCATACGCGTCGATCAGGGCGCTTCCGATGATGATCCCGTCGGCGAAAGACGCAACCTCGCGCACGTGCTCCGCCGTGCTCACGCCGAACCCAACCGCGAGCGGTTTATCCGTGATCGACCGCAACATCGCCACCTGTTCGCGCGCGCGCTGCGTCGCTGGCGTCGTTCCTGCGCCGGTCACGCCGAGCCGTGAAACGACGTAGATAAAGCCCGTACTTTGCGAGGCTATCTTTGCGGCACGTTCGCGCGTGGTGGACGGCGCGACGAGCAGCGGCATGTCGATCCCGTGCAGTCCGAGTACGCGCGCCACCTCGGCGCCCTCTTCGAGCGGAATGTCGGGAACGATCACGCCGGAGGTCCCGGCCGTTGCGGCGTCGGCTGCAAAGCGTTCGAGCCCGTACTGGTAGATCGGGTTGTAGTATGTGAAGAGGACGATCGGCGCGCCGGCGTTCATCTTGTGCCGGTGCACGAGTGCCAGTACCTCGCTCGCGGTCGTACCGCCGGCGAGCGCGCGCTGTGCCGCCTGCGCGATCGTCGGTCCGTCGGCCAGCGGGTCGCCATAGGGAATACCGAGTTCGATCGCCGCGACGCCCAGAGCGGTGAGTTCGCGCAGAATCGCTTCCGTCGTTTTTATGTCGGGATCACCCGCCATCACGTACGGCACGAACGCGGCGCGGTGATCGCTGCGCGCGCGTTCGAAAAGTGCCTCCATCATTGGCGTTCTACCGATGCGCGCACGTGCGCGATATCTTTATCGCCGCGCCCGGACAGATTCACGAGGATCAGATCGTCGGGTCGCGCCTTCTTGGCGAGTTCGCGCGCGAACGCCAGCGCATGCGCGCTTTCGAGTGCCGGCACGATACCTTCGAACCGCGCGAAATCGAAAAATGCTTCCAGGGCCTGCGCGTCGGTCACGCCGACGTATTGCGCGCGCCCCGTTTCTTTGAGAAACGCATGCTCGGGACCGATGCCGGGATAATCCAAACCGGCGCTGATCGAGTGGGTATCGCTCACCTGTCCGTTTGTGGTCTGAAGCAGATACGAACGCGAACCGTGTAGGACGCCGACGCTTCCGGCACCGAGCGCCGCCGCAGTCTTTCCGCTCTCCAACCCTTCTCCCGCCGCTTCAACGCCCCACAAGCGCACCTGCGGATCGTCTACGAAACCGGCGAAGATCCCCATCGCGTTGCTGCCGCCGCCTACGCACGCGATCACGTCGCTGGGCAGTCTGCCGTACCGCTCGAGACATTGCCGGCGCGATTCGATACCGATGACTTTCTGGAATTCGCGGACCATGAACGGATAGGGGTGGGCACCGACGACGCTTCCGATCACGTAGAACGTCTCGTCGACTTCGGCCGCCCAAACCCGGAACGCCTCGTTCGTCGCGTCCTTCAACGTCCGCGTCCCGCTGTGCACGGCGTGCACCTTCGCGCCGAGCAGATTCATCAGGTAGACGTTTGGCGCTTGCCGTTCGACGTCGAGCGCGCCCATGTACACGTCGACCGGAAAACCGAATTTCGCCCCGACCGTCGCGGTTGCGACGCCATGTTGCCCCGCGCCCGTCTCCGCGATCAGCCGTTTCTTTCCCATGCGCCGCGCGAGCAGTGCTTGGCCGACGGTGTTATTGATCTTGTGCGCGCCCGTGTGATTGGTATCCTCGCGCTTGAGAATCAGTTGCGGTGCAAAACGCTCCGCCGCGTAGAGCGGAGAGGGGCGCCCGACGAAATCGCGGAGCACGGCGTGATACTCGTCCCAAAACGCCGGCTCGGCAAACGCGGCATCCACTTCGCGTTCGAGCGCCTCGAGCGCGTCAATCAGCACTTCGGGGACGAAGCGGCCGCCGAACTCTCCGAAGTATCCTCGCGCGTCAGGCCGCTGCATCGTTCTCTCTTACCGCACGTACGAACGCACGCATCTTCTCGATATCCTTTCGTCCTTCGCTTTCAATTCCGCTCCGCACGTCCACTCCGAACGGACGCACCTTGCGCACGCATGCGCCCACGTTTTCCGGCGTGAGGCCGCCGGCGACGATCACGGGACGCCAGCGCGCGATCTTTGCGACGTTGCTCCAGTCGAACGCAAGCCCCGTGCCGCCATAGCGTCCAGCGACGTGGGTATCGAAGAGCACGAGCGAGGGCGCATACCGCTCGCAGATGCGCTCCATTTCTTGCGGCGACTCGTCGCCCACGTGAATCGCTTTAATCACCGTGCCGGCGACGCCGTGTGCGAAGCCCGGCAGTTCGTCGCCCGAAAGCTGCACGAGCCCGTCCGGAAAGAGTTCGCGAAAGCGTGCGATCTCGTCGCGCGTGGGATTGACGAATACGCCGACCGGCGAAATCTGCGAGGGAATGCGACCGGCAATTTCGCCCGCCGCCTCCCACGTGATGCGGCGCGGCGATTCCGCAAAGATCATGCCCGCCGCATCCGCTCCGGCCTCTAACGCCAGTTCGAGATCCGCCCACGAAGTGCAGCCGCAGAATTTAATGCGCGTAGACACGTTTGAACGAAGCGATCAAATCCCCCGGGCTCTCCGACTTCATCAATGCTTCCCCGATCAGAAATCCCTTCGCGCCCGCTTTGCGCAGCCGGTCCATCTCTTCGACGTTCGAAACCCCGCTCTCGCTGATCGCAAAGATGCGCGAGGGCACTTGCGGCAAGATATGTTCGCCGACGGCAAGATCGGTGATCATCGTGCGAAGGTTGCGGTTGTTGACGCCGATGAAGTCGACCTCGAATTCGAGCGCGCGATGGAGGTGTTTCGTGTCGTGAACCTCGACCAGCACGTCGAGCCGGTATTGGCGCGCTTCCTCCAGGCAAGACTGAATCTGCTCGTCGCGCAAGCCGCCGACGATCAACAGGATGCAGTCCGCACCATAGGCGGCCGACTGCGCCACTTGGTAGGGATGCGTGATAAAGTCTTTGCGCAGCAGCGGCAGTTTCGTCGCGGCACGCACTTCGGTGACGTAGCTGATGTCGCCCAGGAAGTGATCGCTCTCGGTCAAGATGCTGATCGCGTCGGCGCCGGCGCTTTCGTACATCCGGCCGATACGCACGGCATCGAAATCCCGCGCGATCAACCCGGCAGAGGGCGATGCCCGTTTGATCTCGGTGATCAGCGCGTAGCCGGATTGTCCTTTGAGCGTTTCCAGAAACGGGCGCCGCCCCGCGACGCTCGCTTTTGCTCGTTCGCGTATGGCCGCGTAGGGCTCGCGAGCCATCTCTTCTTCGAGATGCAGCGCTTTGGCCGCGTAGATCTTCTTGAGGACGTCGTTCTCAGCCATCGAGGGCAAGCTCCTTGGCGCGATCGTAGGTGCGCAATGCGTCGCCTGAAGCCAGGACGTCTTGCGCGCGATCGTACGCCGAACGTAGGGTCGGTTCCAAATCGGCAGTGTGCAGCACGAGTGCCGCGTTGAGCGCGACGACGTCGGCGCGCGGCGACCGTTCGCCGCCGAGAATCGAGAAAAATGCGTCGCGACATGCATCGACGCTCTCACCGACGATCGAGGCAAGCGGCGTTCGGACGTTATAGTCGACGGGGTCGATGTTCCACGTGCGACTCCCACGCTCGTCGAAGGAGTAGACGCGCGTGAGTGAATCGCCCGCAACCTCGTCGATGCCGTTTTCGCCGTACACGATCGCGCCCCGGCGCACGCCGAGCGAGCGCAAAACGTCGCCCATGATCTCCAGCAATTGCGCGCGCGCCACGCCTACCACCTGCACGGTCGCAAAAGCAGGGTTCGTAAGGGGACCGAGCACGTTAAACACGGTGCGTACGCCCAGTTCGCGGCGGATCGGCCCGACGTTGCGCATCGCCGGATGGTAGCGCGGCGCAAACATGAACGTAAAGTTGCTGGCACGCAGCATGGCAGCGGCGCGTTCGGGGGTGAGCTCGAGCGGCAAGCCGGTCGCCTCCAGCACGTCGGCGCTTCCGCAGGCACTCGAGGCGGCGCGATTTCCGTGCTTTGCGACGGGAAGCCCCGCCGCCGCTACCACCAGCGCCGCCATCGTCGAGACGTTGATCGTGTTCGCGCCGTCGCCGCCCGTGCCGACGACATCCACCACGGTCTCCAAACCATGATCGACTCGTAACGCGCGATCGCGCATCGCTCGCGCGGCGCCGACGATCTCGTCGTTCGCTTCGCCCTTTGCCGCCAATGCAACGAGCAATCCCGCGCCTTGAACCGGCGAGAACTCGCCGTCCATGATGGCGCCGATCAACTCGCCGCTTTCGTCCTGGCTCAGGTGCTCGCCGGCGATCAGCCGCCGGAGAAGTGGCGCGTACTGCATGAGTTACAGAAAACACAAGGCGACCCGAAAGCGTTTCGGGTCGCCTTGCATAGACGGGATGGAGTCGGTACTGCTACTCAATCGCGATCGTTAGCGGACGAGTTCGAGGAGGCTCAGCTCCGCCGCGTCGCCGTGACGCACGCGCGTTTTCGTGATGCGCGTATAGCCGCCGGTGCGGCCCTTGAGCGACGGCGCGATCTGCTCGACGAGCTTCTTCGCGACGGCCGGTTCGGTGATGAATTCCGAAACCTGACGGCGCGCGTGAAGGTCGCCTTCCATGGCGGTCGTGATCAAGCGTTCCACGACCTTGCTGATCTCTTTGGCCTTGGTCGAGGTCGTTTCGATCTTCTCGTGTTTGAAGAACGACGTCGCAAGGTTGCGCAAGAGCGCCTTGCGGTGACCGTCGGTGCGCGAAAGCCGTTTATAAGCGATTTGATGCGGCATGTCGATTCTCGCTACTGACGCAGCGAGAGCCCCCTCTCTGCAAGAACTTGTTTGATTTCGTCCAGCGACTTGCGCCCGAAGTTGCGCATCTTCATGATCTCGTCTTCGGTGAGATCGAGAAGTTCGGAAACCTTCGAGATGCCCGCACGCTTGAGGCAGTTGAACGAACGAACCGACAGATTGAGCGTTTCGACCGGTACGTCCCACTCGTTCGGCGGCGCTTCGGTGAGCGGCTCCGAGCGATTGGTGAACCCGACGAAGAGGTCGAGCTGCTCCTGCATGATCGTGGCGGCCGTCGCGAGCGCTTCGTCCGGCGTGATCGAACCGTTCGTCTCGATCTCGATCGTGAGACGGTCGAAATCGACGCTCTGGCCGACGCGCGTGTCGTCGACGGTGAAGTTCACCTTGCGAATCGGCGAGAAGATCGAATCGAGCGGAATCAAACCGATCATGTGCTCGATGTTGCGCTGCTTGTCGGCCATGACGTAGCCGCGGCCCTTTTCCACGCCGATCTCCATCGTGAGCTTCGCGTCCTTGGACGAAAGCGTCGCGAGGTGGTAGTTCGGATCGAGGATCTCGACGTCGGCATCTTGGGCGATGTCCGCAGCCGTGACGTCCTTCGGTCCTTGAACCGAGAGCGTCAACACGCGCGGCTCGTCGCTGTTGAGCTTGACCGGCAACCCCTTAAGGTTGAGCATCAGCGCGATCGTATCTTCGACCATGCCCGGGATCGTCGAGAACTCGTGCAGCACGCCGTCGATCTTCATATACGTGACGGCCGCGCCGGGAACCGAGCTGAGCAGAATGCGGCGCAGCGCGTTTCCGAGCGTGATGCCGAAGCCGCGCTCCAGCGGCTCGACCACGAATTTCGCAAAGTTCTCGCGACGCTCGCGGACTTCGATCGTCGCCCCGGTGGGCGTTTCGAGGGTATTCATGTGGTTCGTTTCTGTCCTTTGTTGCTATTTACGTTATCCGGTCGCCGTCCCCGACGGCTCCCGATCGGACGCCTAATAGCGGCTGTGGTTGTAATTTCACGACTTCTCGCTAGCGAGAATAGAATTCGACGATGAGTTGTTCGTCAACCGGCGTATCGATCTGCTCGCGCGAGGGCAGTTGCAGGACCTTGCCGGTGTTGTCGGCGTCGTTCCATTCGAGCCACTCCGGAGGACGGCGCGAACGCGCGACTTCCAGATTCGCTTCGAAAACCGGCGCCTTGAGCGAACGCTCGCCGATCGAAAGCACGTCGCCGGGCTTCACGATGATCGACGGAACGTTGACGATCTTTCCGTTCAAACGGAAGTGGCGATGGGTAACGAGCTGACGCGCCTGCGCGCGGCTCGTCGCCAGGTTCAAGCGATAGACGACATTGTCGAGGCGACGTTCGAGCATCTGCAAGAACGTGCGGCCGGTCTGACCCGGAACGCGCGCCGCCTCGCGGAAGTAGTTCTCGAACTGCGTCTCGTGAACGCCGTAGTAACGGCGCATCTTCTGCTTCTCGCGCAGCTGACGGCCGTACTCCGAAATCTTCGTACGGGTTTTGCCCGCGGTCTTTTGACCGGGCGCGGTACCGCGGCGCTCGACGGCGCACTTTTTCGAAAGGCAGCGATCGCCTTTGAGGAACAGTTTGATCTTTTCGCCCGTCTTGCTCGCTGCGGTTTCGCGGCGGCAGAGCCGGCAGACCGGACCAATATATCGCGACATCGTTTCTCTCTTCGATTACACGCGGCGCCGCTTCGGCGGGCGGCAACCGTTATGCGGAATGGGGGTAACATCTTTGATCATCGTGATCTCGAGGCCGGCGGCTTGCAGCGAACGAATCGCCGCTTCGCGTCCCGCGCCCGGGCCTTTGACGAGCACTTCGGTGCTCTTCATGCCGTGATCGATCGCTTTGCGCGCGGCCGACTCGGCGGCCATCTGCGCGGCGAACGGCGTCGATTTCTTCGAGCCCTTGAAGCCGAGATTGCCGGCGGAGGCCCACGACACGACGTTGCCGTGCGGATCGGTGATGGTCACGATGGTGTTGTTGAACGACGCGTGCACGTGCGTAACGCCCGATTGGACGTTCTTAACTTCACGCTTTTTGCGCGTCTTGGTTTGCTTCTTGGCAGCCAAACGAGAACTCCGAACCACCCTTCGCCAGGCTTAGGGTGACGTTTTTCCTAGACCCCAAACGATGGGGCTGTCGTCGCCTCAACCGGTGCAGTCCCACTCGCGTGGGAGGCCCGATCTCGTGTCTTCGGACTCGGCGATTGCCCGAAGGTGCCCTTGCGTGAGCACGCCGCGTGCGCCGTCAAGAGAGAAGTGGACGGCGCCAAGCCGGTATCTTACCGCAAAGCCGGGGCAGGGGTCAACAGCGCTAGGCGCCGGCGGGGACGGGCTGCTTGCGAAGGTGCAGCGTCTCGGCCACCTGGCCGCGCACGGAGGCGCACAGAGCCGGGTCCTTCGAGATATCCTGACCGTAGGACGGGATGAGCTCCTTGAGCTTCGGCGCCCAGCCGGCCATCCGGTCTTTGTAGAGCCGTCCCATCACGTCCAGCATCACGGAAACGGCGACGGACGCCCCCGGCGAGGCCCCCAGGACCGCTCCCAGCGACCCGTCGGCCGATGAGACGACCTCGGTCCCGAACTGCAGCTTGCCGCCGGTCTTGGCATCGGGCATGATGACCTGCACGCGCTGGCCCGCCACGATGAAGTTCCAGTCGTCGGGATTGGCCTCCGGGAAGTACTCGCGAAGCGCGTCGTACTTGTGCTCCTTGGACTGCAGCACTTGACCGACCAAGTACTTCGTCAGGTCGAAGTTGTCGCGACCGACGGCGAGCAACGAGCCAAGGTTGTCGCCCTTGATTGACGTGAAGAGATCTGCCGCCGAACCGTGCTTGAGGAACTTCGTCGAGAAACCGGCGTACGGTCCGAAGAGCAGCGAACGCTTTCCGTCCACGTAACGCGTATCCAAATGCGGTACCGACATCGGCGGCGCGCCGACGGAAGCTTTGCCGTAGACCTTGGCGAGATGCTGCTCGACGACGGCCGGATCGTTGCAGCGCAGGAAGATACCGCTCACCGGAAAGCCGCCGAAGCCTTTGCCTTCTTCGATCCCGGATTTCTGCAATAGCGGCAACGCGCCGCCGCCCGCGCCCAAGAATACCGAGCCGGTTTCGATCGTGCGCTTCGTGCCCGTCGTCTGATCTTTTACGACGACGTTCCACGCGCCGTCGGCGGCGCGATGGACGTCTTCGACCTGCGTCGAGTAGGAAATCTTCACGCCGTCTTGCGTGCGAAGGTGCGCGAGCAACTGCCGCGTTACCGCCCCGAAATCGACGTCGGTCCCGGTGAGCATACGCGTCGCCGCGACGTGTTGTGAAGGATCGCGGCCTTCCATGATCAGCGGCATCCATTCGCGCAGCGTGGCGTGATCCTCGCTGTATTCCATGCCCGCGAAACAATGATGCGCGCTCATCGCTTCGTAGCGCTTACGAAGGAACGCGACGTTATCGTCACCCCAGACGAAGCTGATGTGCGGAACGTCATGGATGAACGACTCGGGCGCACCGAGCGCGCCTTTGCGAACCATCGACGACCAAAACTGTCCGGAGAGATCGAACTGCGTGTTGACTTTGAGCGCGCGATCGATCGTCACGGTGCCGTCGGGCTGCTGCGGCGTGTAGTTCAACTCGCAGAGCGCCGCGTGGCCGGTGCCCGCGTTGTTCCACGCATTCGAACTCTCTTCGGCCGCTTGCGGACGCATCTCGACGATCTCGAGCGTCATTTCCGGCGCGACTTCTTTGAGGATGGCTGCCATGGTGGCGCTCATGATCCCGGCGCCGACGAGGACGAGGTCTACCTGCTTCGACATACTGATCTAGAGCGTAGGGCGGAGCGCCCCCCGAACGCAACGCCTTCTTCGGCAACGAAAAGGAGCCCAGCCGTAGCTGGACTCCTCACATTCCGAACCATAGCCACGGGATGCGGCTGAAGGTTCGTAGCCCCGGAGGGGCGCCCGGGCGTTAGCCCGGACGAACCATCCTAGAACTTGATGCCGAGACCGACGTACGGGCCGGCTTCCGAGAAGCCGATCGGGGCGTTGGTCTTGTTGTTTCCGCTCGCACCCATGAAGCCGAGGTCGAGGAAGACCGGGCTGTTGCCGAACGCGATCGTTCCGCCGATTTGGTACTTCAGGATGTTGTAGCCGAGCGTGTAGTTGACGCCCGACGGATCGGTAAACGTACCTTTCGCATTCGGGTAGTACCAGACGCTGCCGTAGAGCGAGAAGTTCTGGTTGAGATCAGGCAGCTTCTCGGCACCGTAGCCGAACGCGGTCTCCTTCGGATAGCCGTAGTTGCCCGTCCGGTAGAGATAGCCGACGCCGACGTAGATGCGCGGGTTCGCAACGCGAAGTCCTAACCGCCCATCGAAGTCTTGGTCGCGTGCGGTAAAGGCGGGGACGGCCGTCTGACCGGCGCCACCGATAACCGTCACGTTACAAGCGGGATCGCCTGCACCCGCGCAGTTGTGCGGATACTGGAACTGCTCGTAGCTGCCTTCGAGCATCCACGGCAGGTTCAGCGCGCTGAATTCGATCGCGCCGCGAACGGCGTACGAGCCGCTCTTGCCGGTGTTACCGGGTGAGAACTCGTTGTACACCTTCGGCGAGAAGATATAGTCGCCGGCGATGAAGATGTCGTTGTACGGCGTTGCAACGGGCGCCGGGGTCGGCGTCGGAGCAATCGTCGGTGCAGTGGTCGGAGGCGCAGTCGCCGGCGGAGCCGTCGGCGGCGGCGTCGGCGGCAGATAACGAACCACGACGACGCGTTGGCTCGGAACCCACTGCACGTAGGCACCCATGCCTTCGGAGATGACGCGAATCGGCACGAGGACGTTACCCTGATAGATCATCGGGGGAACGTCGAGCGGACGCGATTCACCATTGATCACGACTTCGGGTTTACCGACCGTGACTTTCACCGTGGCGCCGGGCTTGGTAACCGTCACCGTCTTGGTGCTCGCGTTGTACGAGACCGTTGCGCCCATTTGTTCGAACATAGAACGAAGCGGAATGAGAACGGTACCGCCACGCACGAGCGCAGAAAGCACGCGGCCCTGTTTGAGGACGTCGGGCTTGCTGTAGACGTGATGGTCGTTGAAGAGGATCGGGATTTGTCCGGACGGCGGAGAGCCGAAGTTCGCTGCTGGGGCATTCGGCGCTTGCGCGACCACAGCTTGTCCAGTGTTGCCCTGTGATTGCGAAACCGTCGGCGCTGCCACCGCAGTGAGCCCGCATGACACTGCGATCAGTGCTGCCAGGACTCCGGTGCTCAGTCGTTTCACTAAAAACCCTCCTTAGGTTTTTGCTTTGGCTGGGAGGCGGCATAACCGGCCTCTCATTTGATTCTAACGCACGGCACGCCAACTTGGTTCCCGTGCAACAGAACCTTGGGCCTTAATTCCCTTTTGCTTGCTTCGGTAAACGCCAAATCCACAGGGTCCCGAGGGCCATTTCCAGGCAGGCCAGGATAAAGGCGTCCCGAGGCCCGCTCGAGGCCGACAAAGCCTGCAGCCGTACCAGAACCAGCGTCGCCAGAGCCGGCGCGGCGATCTGCGGGCCGACCACCGCGATATTCCAGACCGCCATACTGGTCGCAAGCGCACCCGGCGGGAGCAGCCGGCAAGCAAACGCCCAGTCCGCGCAGAGGAAAACCCCCCAGCCGATGCCGGCGGCGGCGATCGCGACCCCGGCACCCCAGAGCGTCGTTCCAAGCGCTAGCCAGGCGGTGCTTGCGGCAATCACGGTCCCTCCCAAGGTCACGACGATGCGCTCGTCGATCCGGTCGGCCGGCCCCGCAGCGAGCGAAGCCCCCGCCGCGCCGACGATCGTGAAGATCAGGATGCCCAGGCCGCTCGCGGTCGTCGCGTTCACCGGAAAATGCGGCGGCAGCGCCGCGCGGACGTAGAAGAAAAAATAGCCGAGCAGCGTGTAGAAGCCAACATAGACGAGCGCACGCGATACGAAGAGATCGGCCAGCGTGCGCGTAAAACGAATCGTCGCGCCGGCTGCGAGCGGCTGCAACGCGACCCGCCGAAGGTGCGCGATGCTCACCTGGGCGCATGCGAGCAGCACGACGGCAATCGTCACCCCGAGCGCAAGCGTATTCCCCAGCACGGTTGCAGCGATCGCGCCCGCGGCATTTCCCGCGCTCTGCATCGCGGCCATCCATCCCGAAGCGGCGCCGATACGCGATGGGGGAACCACGTCGGGAAGAATCGCCTGGTAGGGACCGATCGCAAGATTCATGCCGCCTTGTAACGCGACGAACGACACGAGAAAGAGCGGCACCGACGGGGCGAGATAGAACGCCACGAGCGCGATTGCCGCGAGCGCCGTACCGGCGGCGTAAAATCCGATGCGCTTGTCGCCGGCTCGCCGGCGCGCATCGCTCCATGGGCCGACGAGCAATTGCACGGCGGCTGCAGCAATCGCCCCGCTCGTCGAGACGATGCCGAAGAGCGCGAGCGGCGCCGAGCCGCCGAGTTGCTCGCATCGCGCCTGCAGCGAGATGCCGAGCACCGCGCCCCAGGCGAGCTGGATGCCGAACCACATCACGGTCAAGCGCGCCGCGCTCGCGCCGTCATTCGTGGGCGAGTGCGTACGCGTATTCATCGGCGGTATCGGCATCGAAGGCAAGTTCGGGGGGCGCGTTTCGTACGGCAACGACGTCGAGCGAAAGCAGCGTGCGCGCGCGTTCTTCGAGTGCTGCAACCGACAGACGCTTGGCAAGGAATTTCAGGAACAGCCCGGGGCCGGCGATGGCAGCCATGCGCCACGGGGCTTTGCGCGCGTCGAAAAGCGCCGCAGCCAGCGAAGCAATACGGTCGATTGCCTCGGGCGGAACGTAAAACGCTCCGCCGTTTGCAACGCGCTCGCCCGCGAGCGTGATCCCGAAAGGCGGCGCGTCCGGAAAACGGCGTTCGAAATCGGTCATCTCACAGAGCGGCATCGCAAGCGCGTGTGGTGGAACCGCGCCGATGAAGGTATCGAGCGATCGCGCCGTCACGTACGGCATATCGCACGTCACGTAGAGCAGTGGTTCGCACTGCTCGCGCCACGCGCCGAGCGCCGCGAGGATATTGCCTGCGCCGGTGCCGGTGTCGTCGACCATCCGATCGACGCGATCGCCGACGCCGGCACGTATCGCGTCGTTTCCGACGACCGCGATGCGCTCGACGCCGACTCCCCGCAACGCATCGAGCGTGCGCTCGAGCATCGTCCGGCCGCGCACCGGAGCCAGTGCCTTCAGCCTCGTCCCGGAAAGCGCTGCGTATTCGCCGTCGATCGGAGCGCCCGCGGTAACGACGGCGTTCATCTAAAAGAACGATCCTTGATGGGGCGGTTCGACGCGCTCTATCATCCGCGCATCGTCGTTGCTCACCTTATTGACGGCAAGGGAAACGGGATAACTCTCCAACTCGTACGCGCCGTCGTTTAAGACAGCGTGGATCGCTTCGGGTTCGAGCGCTTCCGGTACGAGCCAGCGCTCGCGAGCGCCGGAGGAAAGAATCACCGGCATGCGATGATGGATCTCTTGCAACGGCGCGGTCGCTTTGGTCGTGATCAACGTGCACGTCTTTATCGGGCCCTCGCCGCTCACGCGCTCTTCGTCCCACAGCGCCGCAAAGGTAAACGGCTCGCCGTCGATCCGGCGGATATAATACGGCTGCTTGCCGTCGCCCATCGCTCGCCACTCGTAGTATCCGTCCGCGAACACAATCGCTCGCCGAATGCGTGCCGCTTCGCGGAAGCTCGGTTTCTCCGTGATCGTTTCCGCCCGCGCGTTAATGTTGCCGCCCATGCCCCACAGCATCTCCTCGGCCGCGGCTTCGCCGCCGCTTGCGAGTGCGAGGACGGGCTGCGACGGCGCGATGTTATAGCGTGGCGCGATCTTCGGAAAGCGGTACCGCGGAAAGACGGCCTCCAACCTCTTTGGAAACGTCAGCGTAAGGCGCCCGCACACGATCCATCGCCCCTAAAAAGCATCGAGCCCGGCTTTTGCCGGGCTCGATCGATCTTACTTCTTGGCGACCTTCTTCTTGCCGGCCACCGTACGTTTGGGACCCTTGCGGGTGCGCGCGTTGGTCTTGGTCCGCTGCCCGCGAACCGGAAGGCCACGGCGGTGACGCAGGCCGCGATAGCAGCCGATGTCCATCAGGCGCTTGATGTTGCCCTGGACTTCGCGGCGCAGATCGCCTTCGACGCGCACTTGCAGCGTGTCGAGCGCGTCGCGCAGACGCTTCTCGTCATCTTCGGAAAGCTCTTTGACGCGCGTGTCGGGATTGATGCCCGTGTGCTCCAGGAGCTTCTTCGCGGTCGTCGGGCCGATGCCGTAAATATACGTCAGACCGATTTCGATGCGCTTCTCGCGCGGCAGATCGATACCAGCAATACGGGCCATGTTTATCCTTGCACCTGTTTATGTTTGGCGTTGACGCTGCAAATCACCCGAACTTTTCCTTCGCGGCGAATGACCTTGCAGGCCTCACAAATTTTCTTGACTGACGGACGAACTTTCATATTCCCCTAGACCCTTTAGTCTTGAGCCTGTCGAAAGGCTATTTATACCGGTATGTAATTCTGCCGTGTGACAAGTCATACGGCGAGAGCTCGACCAGCACGCGATCTCCGGGAAGAATGCGGATGTAATTCATCCGGATCTTGCCCGACACGTGGGCCAGCACTCGGTGGCCGTTCGCGAGCTCGACGCGGAACATGGCGTTCGGCAACGGCTCGACGATCGTTCCTTCGACCTCGATCGCCTCTTCTTTAGGTGTCGCGGTCTTTATGGCTTTGTCAGAGTTCTTGCGCGCGCGTTGCGGGCGCCGACCTCCCCGGCGAGCCATTAGTTCTGCACTCCCCTAAGTATCAAACAATCGCTTCCTCTTTCGGCCGATACTTTTCGACCTCCGGATGCTCTCCGAAACTCCGGAGCGTCAGGATCTTCGGGCCGTCCTCGGTCACGGCGATCGTGTGCTCGAAGTGCGCTGCGAGTTTACCATCTGCCGTGACGACTGTCCAGCCGTCCTTGAGGATCTCGACTTGATGACCGCCCTCGGTGATCATCGGTTCGATGGCCAAAACCAGCCCGGGGCGCATTTCTACCCCGGTCCCGGCCTTGCCATAGTTGGGAACCTGCGGCTCCTCGTGCATGGCGGTTCCGACCCCATGTCCGACGAGCTCGCGGACCACGCCGTAGCCGTGGCCTTCGGCGTGCTTCTGAACGGCCGCGCCAATGTCGCCGACGCGCTTGCCGCGCTGCATCTGGGCGATGCCGACCATTAGGCACTCTTGGGTGACCTCGAGCAGCCGCTGGGCGTTCTGCCCGATGTTTCCGACGGCCACCGTGACGGCGCTGTCGCTCACGTAGCCCTCGAAGGTCGTCCCGATATCGATCGAGAGCAGATCCCCTTCGCGCAAGACGTAGTCGCCCGGGATGCCGTGGACGACCTCGTCGTTCACCGAGGTGCAGATCGACGCGGTATAGCCGTGATAGCCTTTGAACGTCGGAATCCCGCCGAGCCCGCGGATGCCTTTCTCCGCCATCTCGTCGAGATATGCGGTCGAGATACCCGGGCGCGCCGCCTTCATCAGGTCGGTCAGCACCTTCGCGGTGATCTTTCCGCTGCGGCGGATCGTTTCGATCTCGCGCGCCGACTTCAAGGTGACCATGCTAGTGCCCGTGATCCACGTCGATTGCGTGCAGGAGCGCGTGCGTCACCGCATCGACGCCCTGCGTCGCGTCAATGGCGGCGAGCCGTCCGCTCTGCTTGTAATAGGCGACGAGCGGCATCGTCTGTGCTTCAAACACGTCGAGGCGCTTCTTGATCGTTTCAGGTTTGTCGTCTTCGCGCTGCACGAGCGGGCCGCCGTCTTGGTCGTCGATACCGTGGACCTTCGGCGGGTCGAACTTCTCGTGATAGACGCGTCCGGTGCGCGGGTTCGTCCAGCGTCCGAGCATGCGCTCTTCGAGCAACGCGCGCGAGATTTCGAAGTACACCGCTTTAGGCAAGCCGCGTTCGCGCGACTGCAGCAGCGCATCGAGTGCCTCGGCTTGCGCGACCGTGCGCGGAAAACCGTCGAAGAGGACCGCGGAATCGCCGCGCAGTTCGCCTTCGACCATCTTGATGATGAGTTCGTCGGGGACCAGTTCGCCGCGCTTCATATAGCCTTCCGCGGCTTTCCCGAGTTCGGTTCCTTGATTGCGATGTTCGCGCAAGAGATCGCCGGTGGAGAGCTGGCGATAGCCGAAGCTCCTCATCAGGATCTGCGCCTGCGTTCCCTTGCCGGCACCGGGGCCGCCAAGAAGGACGACGTCTTGCATCAGCGCTTGATGAACCCGCGATAGTCTCGCATTGCAAGGCGAGCTTCGATCTGCGTGATCGTGTCGAGCGCGACGCCGACGACGATCAGCAGCGACGTCGAACCGAGGTAGAACGTCGTAACGGAAAGTCCGCGCTGCAACGCGCCCGGAAGCACGGCGAGGATACCGAGGAAGATTGCCGCCGCCCACGTGAGACGGAAGAGAATCTTGTTAAGGTAGTCCACCGTCGGTTGTCCAGGACGAATGCCCGGAATGAACGCGCCGGTCTTCTTCAGGTTGTCCGCGATGTCGCGCGTGTTTATCACGATCGAACTGTAGAAGAACGTGAAGATCACGACCAGCAAGAAGTACGCGATGTTGTAGACGAAGCCGTTGGGGCTGAACCAAACGTTGAGCGACTCGGAGAGCGCCGCGATGTTGGTCGGGAACTCGACCTTCCAGAAGAGATGAGCCCACGTCGCCGTCGCGCCGGCGTGACCCGAGAACCACGTGAGGGCCTGCTGCGGCAGCAGCAGGATCGAGATCGCAAAGATGATCGAGATGACGCCGGCGTTGTTCAAACGCAGCGGAATGTAGGTCGAACGCCCCGCGAACATCTTGCGGCCGACCACGCGGCGGGCTTGCTGTACGGGAACCCGGCGCTGGCCTTGATACATGAAGACGATGCCGATGATGATCGCGACGGCGACCAAGATGTAGAGCACCAAGTTGAGCAGCGATTCGCCGCCTTGCGCGGCGCTCGAGTACGTCTGCGAGACGTAGGTCGGGTATCGCAGGACGATGCCGATGAAGATGATCAGCGAGACGCCGTTGCCGATGCCCTTGTCGGTGATCTGTTCGCCGAGCCACATCAGGAAGAGCGTGCCGGATACCATCGCGAGAATCGCGAAAAGCTGATAGAAGATCGACGTATCGTAGAAGACGCCCGACGCCTTCATGGCGTTGGTCATGAACGTGGCCTGCACGACTCCGAGTACGATCGTGAGCCAGCGCGTGTACTGGCTGATCTTCTTGCGGCCTTCCTCGCCGCCTTTCTTCGCCATCTCTTCGAGCTGCGGCAGTACCACCGTCATCAGCTGCATGATGATCGACGCGTTGATGTACGGCGTGATTCCCATGGCGATGATCGAGAGCTTCTGCAAGGCGCCGCCCGAGAGAAATCCGAGCAGATTGTAAAACGTGCCGCTCTTGAGCACGTTCTGCCACGCTTGCTCGTTCACGTTCGGGAGCTGGACGTGAATCATGAACACGAACCAGGCAAACGCGAAAAAGACGTACCCGAGACGCTTGCGGATCTCGGGAACTAAGAGTGCTGCGCGGAGATTGTCGAACACTCGAGCTTAGCCTTCGGTCGTTTCGGCGGGGAGTTGCGCGCCGGCGGCCGCGAGCGCTTCGCGCGCGCTGGCCGAGAACACGATGTCGCGGAACTTCAGACCTTGCGGCAGGCTCTTGCCCGTGCGCGCGCCGCCGAGAATCTTCACGCCGTCTTCGGTGTTCTTGAGCACGCCGCGCGCCACCAGCGATTCGGGTGAAACTTCGACCGATACGTCCCATCCGTCGAGCTGATGCAGGTTGACGACCGCGTAACGCGTGCGGAAGTGACCGATGTCGCGGGCCTTCTGCGAATATCCACGCTTGTGCGGGAGACGGCGCGCCCAGGGCGTCTGGCCGCCTTCGAACGCGGGTCCTTTACCACCGCCCGAACGCACGGTTTGACCCTTGCCGCCTTCGCCGCCGGTCTTCACCATGCCCGAACCGTGTCCGCGACCGATGCGCTGACGCTTCGGCCACGAGCCCTTAGCGGGCTTGAGCGCGCCGAGCGTCATTCCGCTCGACGGCGTCGCGATTGCCGGAGCAGCCTTCGCGCTGGACTTTGCACTAGCTGCTTTTTTAGATGTCGTTTTCTTTTCTGCCATGGTTCTTT
The DNA here is from genome assembly GCA_027459645.1 of Vulcanimicrobiota bacterium. Taxonomy (GTDB): domain Bacteria; phylum Vulcanimicrobiota; class Vulcanimicrobiia; order Vulcanimicrobiales; family Vulcanimicrobiaceae; genus JAMXLG01. The sequence continues at coordinate 1,092 of DAIDHQ010000031.1, read as the reverse complement.
CCTAACGGCACGTGAGGTTCGGCCGGCCGCAGGCCGGCCGAACCGTCTATGCTGCAAAAATGTCTTTGACGGTTTTTCCGCGCAAGGTTGCAACTTGCTCGGCGGTCTTGAGCGAACGCAAGCCTTCGATGGTTGCGAGCACGACGTTGATCGGGTTGTTGCTGCCGAGCGATTTCGTGAGGATGTCGTGAATGCCGGCGAGTTCCAGCACGGCGCGCATCGAGCCGCCGGCGATGACGCCGGTACCGGGTGCCGCGGGCTTCAGGAGCACTTTCGCCGATCCGACCGTCATATTGACCTGATGCGGAATCGTCTTCTCGACCATCGGCACCGTCACGAGGTTTTTCTTCGCCGCTTCGACCGCTTTTCGAATCGCTTCGGGAACTTCACCCGCTTTGCCGATGGCGAAGCCGACCTTTCCCTTGCGATCGCCGACGACGACGAGGGCGCTGAAGCTAAAACGCTTACCGCCTTTGACGACCTTCGCCACGCGATTCACGCGAACGACGGTCTCTTCGAATCCGCTGTTGTCGCGATCGCGACCACCACTACGATAGTTCATTAGAAGTTCAGCCCCGCTTCACGCGCCGCATCGGCGAGCGCTTGCACACGTCCGTGATATTTGTATCCGCCGCGATCGAAGACCACGTCGGTGATGCCGGCCGCCTTGGCTTTCGCCGCAATGGCCGCACCGACGGCCTTGGCCGCATCGGTGTTGGTATTCGATCCGAGCGCATCCGCGACGGACTTGTCGCGCGTCGAGGCGGCAACGAGCGTATGGCCCTTGCTGTCGTCGACGAGCGTGGCGTAGATGTGATGCAGCGTGCGGCGCACCATCAGCCGGGGGCACGCGGTCGTGCCCTCGAGCTTCTTGCGCAGACGCTGATGGCGTGCGCGACGCGTGTCGTCTTTGGAGATGCGCGCCATTACTTCTTACCAGCCTTTCCGGCCTTACCGAGTTTCTTGCGAATGACTTCGCCTTCGTACCGGACGCCTTTGCCCTTGTAGGGCTCCGGCGCGCGCAGCGAGCGAATCTTCGCGGCGACCTGACCGACCTGTTGCTTGTCGATCCCGTCCACGTGGATCTTGTTC
>DAIDHQ010000030.1 GCA_027459645.1 Vulcanimicrobiota bacterium | reverse complement strand
GACAAAGCCTTTGGCTGTCGCCGGTTTCTGGCGCGTAATCACCATCCCGCCGACGCGACAGATGAGATTATTCGGCATTGCCGGCAACTGCTGTGCTGCGAGCACGCGCTGCGCATCGAGTTGGGTCCGAAAATGCGAGATTGCATGCACGCCAGGCGTGAGGCCGATCGACCAAAGATCCAATGCCGTCGTCGTCTTGGCCGGTAACGCCGAGAAAACGGCCTGCGGTTCGGCAACGTCCATACGCGCCGCTAATGCCCCGCGTTCACGTCGCTCGCACGCGGCGCGCAGAGCCCAGAGTGCATCGCGTCGCGCCGCATACCACGGTTGGAACGCCCCGGCCGCCGCAAGGGATTCCAAGGCCGGAAGATCGAGTTGCGTTCGCGCAATGAACTCATCGAGATCGCGAAACGGCATTCCGCCAGCTAGCGCACGTTCGATACGCTCGCGCTGGACCGAACCGATATCGCGCACGAGATGATAACCCAAACGTAATGCCCCATCGGCATCGACATGCGAAAGAAACTCACTCGCATTCACCGCAACGGATTTGATCGTGACATCATGCCGCTTAGCATCGTTGACAAGCACTTCCGTGGAATAAAAGCCCATCGGTTGCACATTGAGAATCGCAGCGGCGAAAATGGCGGGGAAGTGGCACTTCACATACGCCGATGCATACGCCAGCAACGCAAAACTCGCCGCATGCGATTCGGGAAAGCCGTAATCGGCAAAGCCTTCGAGCATTGCAAAAAGCCGTTCGGCCGCCTCGCGATCGATATCGTTTCGCACCATCCCCTCCACTAGCGACGCATGAATTTCATCCATCCGTTCATGCGAGCGCTTATGGCCCATCGCGCGTCGTAAGCGATCCGCTTCTCCGGCAGAAAATCCCGCAGCCTCAATGGCCAGTCGCATGCCCTGCTCCTGAAAGAGCGGCACGCCCAAGGTGCGTTCGAGAATCGGGCGCAAGCGCGGATGCGGATACTCCACGGCCTCAAGCCCTTCGCGACGACGCAAAAACGGATGAATCATCTGCCCTTGAATCGGTCCCGGGCGAATGATCGCCACCTGCATGACGATATCGTAAAAACATCGCGGCTTCATCCGCGGGAGCATCGATTGCTGCGCCCGCGATTCGATCTGAAAGACGCCGATCGTATCGGCGCGCGTCATCATCGCGTACGTCGGCGGATCATCTGCCGGAATGGTGTGTAGCGCCAAGGGATGCTCCCCGCCATGCACGCGCGCGTGGATGGCAAACGCCTCACGCAAGAGCGAAAGCATCCCTAACCCCAACAAATCGATCTTGATGAGTCCAAGTTCTTGAAGATCATCCTTATCCCACTGCAACACGCTACGATCACGCATGCTCGCCCATTCCACCGGCGCCACGCGCACCAGGGGATCGCGCGTGAGAACCATGCCTCCGGAATGAATGCCCATGTGGCGCGGGAAACCGTCGATGCGGCGGCAGAACGCGTATAGACGCCGTCCGAGTTCGCCGGCGACTGCAGATGCGACGTGAGGATCCGGGTCGGCGGCACTGTCCTTGCCGCGAAACCCCGGCGTTAGCGGCGTACGCGACTGGCGGACGTTGGAACTCGCGTCGAGATCGCGCCGTTTTTGCACCGAGTCGGGCTGGCGTGCTTCGGCGTCGTCGTTTTGGCCGGTCGCCCCAGAGAGCGATTCACGCGCGTCGAACTCTCGCACGACGGCGTCGACCTGCGCGAGTGAAAGCCCGAGCGCCTTTCCGACGTCGCGCAAGGCCGAACGCGTGCGATACGTGATGACCTCCGCCGCCATTGCCGCATTGCTTCGACCGTACCGTTCATAGACGTATTGAATCACCTTCTCGCGATCTTGATGCGCGAAATCGATGTCGATATCGGGAATCTCTTGCCGCTCTTCCGACATAAAGCGTTCGAAGAGCAGATTCATACCGATCGGATCGACGGCGGTGATGCCGAGCGCGTAACAGACTGCCGAATTCGCCGCCGACCCGCGTCCCTGGCAAAGCACGCCCAAACGTTGCGCCGCTTGGACGATATCCCAGACGATCAAAAAGTATCCGGCAAGATCCATTTTGGCGATGATGCCGAGTTCGTAATCGAGTTGGCGTTCGACGCCGTTCGCGAGCGGTTTGCCGTAACGCTCGGCCGCCCCGCGATATACGAGCTCGCGCAGATACGTCTGGCGCGTATATCCGTCAGGCACCGTAAAGAGCGGAAATTGCCCGGTTAGGCGCTCCAGACGAAACGCACAGCGGTGGGCGATTTCAAGAGACGCATCGACCGCCTCGGGATGCGAGGCGAAGAGTCTGCGCATCGCCGCGGCGGATTTGAGATGGTATTCGGCATTCGGTCGCAACCGGTGATCGATCCGCGCTTGCTCGAGCGTCGTCGTTTCTTTCACGCACGCCAGAACGTCGGCGAGGGGGGCATCTTCACGCCGCGCGTAGACGGCCCCGTTGGTGGCGACGTAGGGCAGGTGCAACTCGCGGGCGAGCGCCAGCAACCGATCGTTCTGCAGCGTATCGGCCGGGTTGAGGTGCTGCTGTAACTCTAGATACAGCCGTTCGCGAAAGATCTCACGCAACGACGCTAGGCGTTCGCGGTCGCTCTCGCGCGTCAACGCGATCAAGCCGGCGCTGCGTCCGTCGAGATCCTCGAACAACAGCCGCGCATCGCCCTTGCTGCCGCGCATCTGTGCGCGGGAGATCAGCTCACAGCAATGTGCATACCCGGCCGCGTTTTCGGCGAGAAGTACGATGCGGCTCGCATCGGCGAAGGTGAGTTCGGCGCCGATAATGGCGGCGAGGCCGGCGCGACGGGCGGCGCTTGCAAAGCGGACGCTGCCGTAGAGGCCGTCGCGATCGGTGAGCGCGATCGCTTGCAGCCCAAGCTCGCACGCGCGTCCGACGAGTTCTTCCGGATGCGAGGCACCGGCCAGGAACGTGAAGTTGGACCAGCAGTGAAGTTCGGCGTAGCCGTTTACCGCCGCAGCCATGTCGCGAGCATGCGTAAATCGAGATGCTTGACCAATTGCTCGCACTCCGTTCCGCAGAGGTGCAACGCGCGTAGACGCGCGCGCACGCGTTCCCGTTCTTCGGCAAAGGTTGCATCGATCGCCGCGGAATCGAAAAAGCGCTCGTTTTCGACGTGTAGGTGTGCGAAGCGTTTGTGCAACTCGCGTTCCTTGGCTTGCTCGCCGACGAAGCACGCGCGCAGGCGTAATTCCGTTCCATAGCGGTAGTTTTGCTTGATCTCGCGGATGCGCCGCATCGGGTTATCCGAATAGCCGATCTTGACGGCCGGCATCGTTCGGTCCCGCAGCTCGAGCAGATAGACGAATCCGTAATTGAACCCGCCCAGTTCTTCGAGCGGCGAGAGCAAGTGGTTCGTCCTCGTGATCTGCCCGCTGCGAAGCCATGCCGCCGCAACGCGTTGAAACGCCGCGCAAGAAGCCCTCTCGACGTCAATCATAAGCACCCCGCAGATACCAGTGCGTTCCTTGGTGATAGATGCGATACGCGTTTCCGTCGTTCAGCACGACGTCGTATTCGTCGCGCTCGACCGGAGCGGAGAACCAACCGTCGTTGATGCGCCAGGGCCCGGTGCATGTGACGACGTTTCGGCCGTCGACGATCGAAGGTTCGCCGCGAGCGAGCCGAACGTCGATTTCCTTGACCTCCAGCAAGCGCAGTTGCGGCACGGGATGAGGATCGGCGGCCGTATTTTCGCCGCCGAGCATCGAGACGGTGAACGGTTCGTAGGTGAAACGCTCTTCGAGCGGATGAGCCGCGCATGCACGCGCGCGCCGTACCGGTTCGCCCAACATCGCCTCCAAACGCGCGAGCACGACGGCAACGTTCTGAGGGTCGATCTCGTCGTTGCGCACGAGCGGAAGCGCTTCACCGCCTTCTTCTAAACGCAACGCACGCATGCGCAGCCCGCACAGCGGAGCGTCGAACGCGAGCCCTTCGAGCTTGGCGCGCACGACGTCGAGCATGTCGCGTTCGCTTGCAGTTGCCGCAGCGAGCAGAATTTCGACCGTTTCGGTTCGTGCGTTTTCGAGTTCGACGGTCAGTTCGAGAACGCTCGCACGCCGGCCGCAACGTTCTAAATCGCTGCAGATGCGCGCAAGCAAAACGCGAATGGCGAAGAGTACCGCTTCTTCGCTTTCTGCCGCTCCTTCGCCGAACATCGAGGCTTCGATCGTGACGGCATGTCCGCGGGGAAGAAACGGCGTGCGATCGATACCGCGCGCCCACTCGTGCCAACGCGCGGCAGGGCGCCCGAACCGGCGCACGAACGGGCCGTGCGGCAGACGCGCGAGTTCGCCGAGGGTCGTAACGCCGAGCAAGTGCAGGCGCGCTCGCGCATCGCCGTCGAGATCCAACACATCGAGCGGTAGGGGTGCGAGCCGTTCGCTCGCGTCGCCGTCGATGCACGTACGATCGCCGATCCATCCGGCGGCATAGGCGCAAAAACGGTTGGGACCGAGTCCCGTCACGAGAGGAACGCCGAAACGGTCGAGCGCGCCGTGCACTCGAGCAAACCATTGTTCTGCATCGCCCGCGATCCCGCGCATGTCGAGAAACGCGATGCCCTCCCGAACGTCTTCGACGAGCGGCGTGACCGCGTCGAGCGCATCGAGCATGTCGTTCCATAGCGCCGTCGCGGCTGGTGCGTCATGAACGGCCACGCGCGCGCGCGCGGCAACGGCCGCAGCCTGAGTGACGGTTTGACCGACCCGCGCACCGCAGGAACGCGCGCGATCGTCGAGCGCGATGACGCGGCCCCGATCGAAGCGATCGGCGACGAGCAGCGGCACGTCGCCGGCATAGGCGTGACCGCGCAAAGCAACGGCAAGCGGATAATCAGGAACGCGAATGCCGAGCAACATCGTTCACCCCTCGACCGAAAGGCGGCGTAACGAGCGAACCGGTGCGACGCCGTACCATCCGCCGCGTAGCGGCTGTTTATGCTTACGCACGTTGGCACGCAGATCGAGGCCGTGAAAGACGCCCCACACGCCGTGCGTGCCCGCCACGATCGCGCGTTCGAGCGCGCAATCGATGCGAACGGTCGCGGCTCCGGCGAGTTCGGCCGCCGCCCGTGCGGCAATCACCACGAGCAGGGCCCCCGCGCGATGAGCCAGCCCCGCCAGACGCGCCCAGACGGCCGCCCGCAGAACCGGCGCCGCCATCACGACGACCCGAGCGACTCGCGAACGCAAAATCATATCGACGGCACGCGCAACACCTACGGGACCCTTGGCCGGAACGACCAACAACCGGTCAAGACGCACGCCGGCCTCTTCCAGTGACGGCGGGTAGAGGTGCCCGTCGTCGATGACGGCCCCCAGGCCTCGCGCGGTGGCCCGGGCCAGAATTGCCGCCGCCAAGCTCCAGCGTCCGGAACTGCACGGCCCTTCGAACGTAACGACCGAACCGAGCGGCATACCGCCACCGAGCAGCGTGTCGAGTTCGGTAACGCCGGTCGAGAAGAGACGATCGAGGGGAATCCCAGAGGGGGCCGCGGGCTGCGAAAGCCGGGCTTTGAGCTCGGCGAAGGCGCTATTGCGAGGGGCGGCAAGGGCGGCTGCGGGAAGCATGGGCCATCATCCTAATCGAACATATGTTCGATGTCAATGGCTCGGAGATACCTCCGCAGGCTTAGGGTTTCGAGGGCGCTGCCGGCTCGCTTCCGTGACAGTAGCGAACGGTTTCAATCACCGTCTTTGCGAGGGCGGCCTCTTTTTTCTTGCCCTCTTTCTGGGTGTACTCAATGCCTTTTTTGAGATTGTTCACCGGGTTGTATCCGAGCGCGAGCCCGGGAATGCGCGTCAGATCGATTTCGTACGGATTGGTCGGGAGTCCGGCGTTGATGATCGTGTTGTCGAAAGGCTGAGGAATGTCCGGCGCCGGCGTGTTGCTGATGTTCGCGAGCCCGTTGGGCATATGTCCTCCGGGGCTTTGGACTTCCGACGATGCGATCGAGCTGATGTACCCCATGCCGGCGTGCTGCAGCGACCCCATTTGCTGCGTGTCGACGAAACCGTTGATGATATCGAGCGCGCCCTGCTGTTGCGCCAGCGTCTCTTCCAATTGCCGCTTGAGTTGGAGCTTGCGGCGATCGTCGTTGGTTTGCGGCGTCACGGGGAAGATTTCTTTGTTGGAAAGCAGCTTTTGAATCGCCAGCACGTTGTTGGCGAGCGGCGAAACGAGATTTTCCAAACGCAAGACGGAGATATCTTGCTGAGCTCTGCTGCCGTTGAACTGCGCGGCGGAGTAGTCTTTAAAGAATTTCGGGCTTTTCGCGATCGTCTGGTCGTTCTGCTTGAGCATACCGATTGCCGGGCCGACGACGGTCTGCAGAGCACTGCAAACGGGACGCGTGTACGTATGCTCGATCTCCGGCGGCATCGTCCCCGAAGGCGCCGGCGACGCGCCAAGAACGCCGAGCGGCGTAACCGCGCCAACGGCAATGCAAAGAACAAACGAACGCATCGATCGAAACATGGTCCTCATTTTACAACATTAACGCAATAGTAAGGCTGAGGGTTCGGCTCAAGGGTTGCCTACGGCGTCGGTGGCCGGGCGCCATGGCCCAGCCAGAGGCCTTATACCGCCGCGGTCTGTTCGCCGATCTGCTCGAGTTGCTGCTTCTCTTCGCCCGAGATGACCATCGTCAGGTCCAACATGATGATGAGCCGCTCGTTCATCTTGCCGACGCCCTGGATGTACTCGGTACCCACGCCCGCGATCATCTCGGGGGCGTCTTCGACGTTTTCGATCGGGATGTTGAGTACTTCGCTGACGCTGTCGACGACGATGCCCACGCGTTTGTTGCCGATCTCGGTCACGATGATGCGCGTGCTCTTGGTCGCGTCGATGCGCGGCATGCCGAAGCGCGTTCGCAAGTCGATGATGGGAATCAACTGACCGCGCAGGTTAATGACGCCTTCCATGAAGCGCGGCGCGCGCGGAACGTGCGTGATCTCGACCATGCGGATGATTTCCTGCACTTGCGAGATATCGACACCGTACTCTTCGCTGCCCAGCTTGAACGAGACGACCTGAACGACTTCGCCGGAGAGCTGCTGCTTTTTATCTTCTTTGACGTCTGCCATAGCGATGTTAGACTCCCGAGAATTCTACGCGTGCGATTTTACCGCTCACACGCGCTTCGTTGACCAACGAATGAACGTCGATGATGAGTGAGATCGACCCGTTGCCGAGGATCGTCGCACCGGAGATGCCGGGGATTCGACCCACGACATCGGAGAGCGGCTTGATGACGATTTCTTGCTCGCCTTCGAACGAGTCGACGACGAGGCCGACTTGACGGCCTTGCAAGCCGACGATGACGATCATCACCTTGTCGGGGTCGCGCTCGCCGCCCAATTCGAAGAACTCCGAGATGCGCACGAGCGGGACGACCTGTCCGCGCAGCGTGATGACTTCGTTGCCGTGCACCGTTCGCAGATCGACCATTTCGACGCGCTGGGATTCGATGACGGAATCGAGCGGAATGGCGTAGAGTTCGTCGACGACCCGAACGAGCAGCGCTTGAATGATGGCGAGCGTCAGCGGCAGCTTGATCGTAAAGCGCGTGCCTTGTCCCGTGATCGATTCGACGTCGAAAACGCCCTTCAAGCGCGTAATGTTGCGCTTGACGACGTCCATGCCGACGCCGCGCCCGCTGACGTCGGAGACGACTTCGGCGGTCGAAAAGCCGGGCGTGAAGATTAAATCGACGATCTCGCGGTCGCTCAGCCGGTCGTCGGCGGAGATCAGTCCTTGCTTGATGCCGCGCGCGCGCACCTTTTCGATGTTGATGCCGGCGCCGTCGTCGGCCACTTCGATGATGATCTGATTGCCTTCGTGATAGGCGTTGAGCGTGATCGTGCCCGCACGCGGTTTGCCCATCCGCTCGCGCTCGTCGGGCGGTTCGATGCCGTGATCGACGTTGTTGCGCAACAAGTGCATCAGCGGTTCGCCGACTTCGTCGACGATCGTTTTGTCCAGATCGGTCTCCGCGCCGGAGATCACGAGTTGCACTTCTTTTCCGCGCGCCTTCGCCACGTCGCGCACCAGACGCGGGAAACGATCGAACACCTGGCCGATGGGAACCATGCGGACCTTCATGATCGACTCTTGAATCTCGTTGGTCGTGCGCGCGAGCAACGCCGCCGAATCGGCCAGATCTTTGGCCAGCGGCGCGATGATCGCTTGCGAACTTCCGCCCGCGGCGTTGACCTTGTCGCTCATCAGGCGCTCGAGCGTATTAGCGATATCCGAGATGCGGGTGCGATTGATGACCAGTTCGCCGACCAGGTTCAGCAGGGCGTCGAGCCGTTCGATGTCGACGCGAATCGTCTGATGAATCGACGAGCGCTTTTGATCGCCGTTGGGTTGTTTGGGCGCGCCCGCCGGAGCCGGTTTCGTGACCGGCTGGATCGGCGGCGTCACCGCGCCGACGGGCTGCGCCGGCAAATCTTGGATGAAGGGTTCGGGGGGCGCGGGCGCGGGTTCGACCGGAGCGAATGCGGGGGGTGCCGCGGCAGACGGCTCGTCCGGCTTCTTGCCCTGGGCCTGCGCCAACAGCCGTTCGACCTCCGCCTCAAAGGCGGCGACGTCGGAGGGACTTGCCTGTTCCTCGTGTGCGGCAGCCTCTTCGAAGTGCAGTTCGGGGCCGGTGCGACCTTCGATAACGTGTGACGTCTCTTCGTAAATCGACGTGAACTGATCGAGCTTGCGGATATACTCGTCGACGCCGGTAGGCGCCACTTCTTCTCCGATCGCCGCTTGCACCAAGCCGGTGAGCAAGTCGCGACCGGTAAAGAGAATGTCGACCGAGCTTTCGCTCAGCGGCATGCGCTCTTTGCGAAGCAGGTCGGCTAAATTTTCCAGTTTGTGCGCGAGCGACTGCACGTCGGTGAATCCCAACATGCCCGAGCTGCCCTTGACCGTGTGCAGCGCGCGAAAGAGCGAGTTGATGATTTCGGGATCGAGCCCGGCGGAGACGCTCTCTTCGAGCTTGAGCAAATCACCATCGATCTGCTGCAACAGCTCTTCCGCTTCATCGCGAAAGTAGCTGATAAACTCTTCTCTGTTAAACAGCTCGTCAGACATTTTAACGGCACTCCGCCCTAGGCGGAGCCTGTCCTGAGCGAAGTCGAAGGGCGCCCCCCACTTCGTGGGGCCCCGAAACCATGGCGCGCATACGCGTATTGGTGAGCATTGATTCCCCTGGGGCGCGCCTAAACGGCATTTTCGCGTTAGCCTTCATTGGTCGGGACCACGACGAGCAGCAGCGATTTCGCCACGAGGGCGAAATCGCGAGCGGCTCCGAAACGCGAATGCGCCGGCGCCGCCCGCAAAATCACTCGACTCCGAAAACGGAGAGCAGCGGTCCGAGCGAGCCCGTCTCCGGTATGAGGATGAACTGGCCGGCCACTTCTTTTTCTTTATCCAGGAACGACGACTCGATCAAGAAGACGTCCTGATCCGGCAGAATCGACATCAGCGTGCGGAACGCGGCCTGCACCGTGCCGTACGAAAGCGTCGGTACCGACGGGAGCAGATTCGAGCCGGTGAGCTGGATGATCGCCGTCAAATACGATCCGGCGATGATGTTGCCGAGTTCTTTCAGCGTCGAATCGGCGATCGAATCGAAGATCTGAATGTCGCCGATCACGCGGTGCAAGAACTGGCTGACGAAGTCGAGCGCTTGTTCGCGATCGAAGAGTACGACCATCTGACCCGGCGCTTCACCGCGCACGTACATGTGCAGCGCGGCGACCGTGCGATTTTCGTGGCCGACGCGCGAGGCCAAGTCGCGAAACTTGATGACGTCGATGCGCGGCTCGCTGAGATTGATCTTCGTGTTCAGCAACTGCGAAAGCGCGGTGGCGGCGTGGCCGGCACCGATGTTGCCGACTTCCTTCAGCGCGTCTTTCTGCAGATCGTTGAGTTGCATGCCGCCGCCGCTCATGAGAGCACCTTCTGAATCGTTTCCAGAATCTTCGGCGGCTGGAACGGCTTGGTGATAAACGATTTCGCGCCGGCCTGGATCGCCTCGACGACCAGTGCCTGTTGACCCATCGACGTACACATGATGATCTTCGCGTTGGGATCCGACGCGACGATTTGCTTCACGGCCGTTATGCCATCCATCTCGGGCATGACCATGTCCATCGTCACGAGGTCCGGCTGGAGCTGCTTGTACTTCTCCACCGCCTCAACACCGTTCTGGGCTTCTCCCACGACCTCGAAGCCGTTCTTGGAGAGAATTCCCTTGATCATCATCCGCATGACGACGGCATCGTCGACGATGAGGACTCTCTTGCTCATCCGTTGCTCCCAATGCGAAGTGCAATCCTTTGAACCTCATCGGCCAAAGAAAAGCGGTACTTTACGAAGCTCACCTTTTGGAGAACGATCCGAAAAATCATGCGAGCCCACGGCTTCGCAGATCGGCCTGACGCCGATTGATGAACTCGACGATTGCCTGGTCTTCCGCCGGCCGTATGCCGTGAAAGCGCAGGCCGTGGGAATGCTTTCCAGAGGCCGCGATCACGTCGTGGCGCATGACCTCGCCAAGAAGCGCGAGCGGTTCCGCCCCGTTCTTGAGCTGCATGCGAACCTCGACTTGCGCGTGCGTCTTGAGGGGACGGTCGATAATGAGCGAGCACCCGCCCCGGCTGATGTCCCGGAAGGTGCACTTTATCCACTCGCCGCTGCCCATGCCGTTGGGCGCGAAACGCCACTGCCCGTTCACGAGGGCGTCGAGGCGCACGCTTTGGCGCTTCTGCGCCCCGCCTGCCGCGGCGGCGCCGATCAGCGAAACCTTCTTCGGCATCTCGAAGACCGTGGAGGCTGCGGCAACGCTCGCGATCTTCGTTTGAGCGCGATAGCGGCCCGACGCCGCCTGATAGACGAAGACCGCAGGCTCGCCGGGTTTGCCGAGAACTTCCTTCGTGACGATGCCTTTCGCGCCGATCGATTCGACCGTGACCGAGCGCGCGGGACGTCCGCCGACGATCACATCGACGAAGGCGTTCAGCTGGGGGAGCTTTGCCGGCGGTATCCCTGCCGACTTGCTAAAAAGTGACTTCAACATCAGCTTCGCGTCGGTTCCATAGAATCAGGGTTGTCATCGGTCGTTGAAATTTGTCCGATCGATTCGACGCGCAGACCCGGCGCAATCTCCGAATACGAGAGAACGACCAGTTGCGGTGCCGCGCGCTCCGTCAATCGTTTGAGCGCAAGCCGAACCGACGGCGAACACAGAACGATCGGCTGGAGGCCGGCATTCTGCGCGACGGCGATCTGTCGCGTGAGCGACGTATAGACGCGGCCGACCGTGTTCGGGTCGAGCAGCGCATACGCGTCTTCTCCGCGACGCACCGCTTCCGAAAGAAGTGACTCCAAACGCGGATCGACCGTGATAACCGAGAGTAGTCCGTTCTCAGCGTACTCGGCCGAAATGTGCCGAGCGAGCGCTGCCCTGACCTTCTCCGTGAGGAAGTCTATGTCTTTGCTCACGCGCCCGGCGTCGGCGAGCGTTTCCAGAATCAATACGAGATTGCGGACGGGTATGCGCTCGCGCAAGAGGTTTTGCAGAACGCGCTGTACTTCGCCGACCGTGAGCAGCCCCGGGACGAGTTCGTCCACCACGACGGGGTAGTGCGACTTGATGTTGTCCAGCAACGCGGAGGTCTCTTGGCGCCCCAAGAGATCGGGGGCGTGCGACTTGATCAGCTCGGTGAGGTGGGTGGCAACCACGCTCGTCGGGTCGATGACGGTATAGCCCGCCATCTCGGCCTCCGCGCGCGCGGTTTCCGGAATCCAGAGCGCGGGCAGCCCGAACGCCGGCTCGGTCGTGGGGATTCCGTCGATCGGTGCCGTCGCGGTACCGGGATTCATCGCGAGCAGACGGCTGACCATGACCTCGGCCTGCGCGACTTCGAGCCCGTAGATCTTGACCACGTAGGTGTTCGGACGAAGCTGTAGGTTGTCGCGGACGCGGACCGGCGGAATGACGATGCCCAGATCGCGCGCGGCGTGGCGCCGGATGAGCGTGATCCGCTCCAGCAGATCGCCGCCCTGATTGACGTCGACCAGCGGGATGAGGCCGAAGCCGATCTCGAGCTCCATCGGGTCGTAGGAGAGCAGCGGCACCACGGTCTCGGCCGGTTTGGCCGCCGGCTGCCCCGGCGCGCCGGCGATCGCCGGACCACCGCCCGGAGCCGTGGCCGTCATGGCTTCCGGCTTCATGTTCCGCCGGTAGAAATATATGACGAAGAGCACCGCCGAGGCAGTCCAAAGCAGCCAGCGGTCGAGGTTCGCCAGTCCGAAGAGCGCCGTCAGGATCGCCGCGATGAGGATGGCGCGCGGCTGCGACGTCAACTGCTTGGTGATATCGCTGCCGAAGTCCGACTCCGACGCGGCGCGCGTGACGATAATGCCGGTCGCCGTCGAGATCAAGAGCGCCGGCACTTGCGTGACGATGCCTTCGCCGACGGTCAGCAGCGTAAATTTCTGCAGCGACTCAACCGGACTCAAGCCTTGCTGCAGCATGCCGACGACGAAGCCGCCGACGGTATTAATCGCGACGATAATGACGGCCGCGATCGCATCGCCGCGGACGAACTTGCTGGCGCCGTCCATCGCGCCGTAAAAGTCCGCGGAGCGCTGAATATCTTTGCGCCGCTGTCGCGCTTCTGCCTCGGTGATCAATCCCGCGTTTAAATCGGCGTCGATCGCGAGCTGCTTGCCGGGCATCGCATCCAACGTAAAGCGGGCCGCGACTTCCGCCACGCGCCCCGCGCCGTTGGTGATGACGACGAACTGAATGATGATCAGGATGAGGAAGATCACGAAGCCGACCGCCGGATTATCGCCGACGACGATCTGCCCGAAGAACTCGATGACGTGTCCGGCATATCCGGTCAAGAGAATCGAACGCGTCGCGGTGATATTGAGCGAGAGCCGGAAGAGCGTGACGATCAGCAGCAGGGTCGGGAACGCGGAAAAGGCGAGCGCGTTTTCGGCATAGAGCGCGGTGCCGATGATGATCAGCGCGACGACGATGTTGAACGTCAGCAACAGGTCGAGCAGCCAGGTCGGGATCGGCACGATCATCAAGAGCACGAGCATCACCGACGCGCCGGCGATTAACACCGGACCGGCGGCGCTCAGCCGCTGAACCCACGATCCGCCTTGCGGCGCTGACGCCGTTCCCTGAACAGCCATTACGCGATGGTCTTTCTCTTGAGCTGGTAGACGAAGGCAATGACCTGTGCGACCGCCGCATAGAGGTTTGGCGGAATCGCTTGGTCGAGGTCGACGCGATCATAGAGTGTTCTCGCCAGCGGCGGATTCTCCATGATCGGAATGTTGTGTTCGCGGGCGATGTCGCGAATTCGTTTCGCCAGCAAATCGGCGCCCTTGGCGATGACGACCGGCGCGTCCATCTCGACGTCGTCCCATTCGAGTGCCACCGCGAAGTGCGTCGGGTTCGTCACCACGACGGTCGCCCGAGGCACCGCCTGCATCATGCGTCGCCGCGCCGTCTCGCGCTGGCGTCGCTTCATGGCGGCTTTTGCTTCGGGGTTACCTTCGGACTGACGGAACTCGTCCTTGACCTCTTGCTTGGTCATCTTCAGGTTCTCTTCGAGCTGCCAGCGTTCGTAGGCGTAGTCGAGCAGACCGATGACGATCAGCATCAAACCGAACTTCCACGAGATGTCGAAGATCAGGTTCATCATCAGGCCGACGATGGCGATCGGCGCCATCTGTCCCACCTCGGCAAAGACATACATGTTGCTCGAGATCTCGGTGTACAGGATGATGCTGACCACAGTGAGCTTCAGCAGCTGTTTGCCGAGTTGCACCAACGAACGCTTGCTGAAGAGCGTCTTGAAACCATTGATCGGATTGAGTTTTCCGAAAGACGGCTTGATCGATTGGAACGTGAAGAGAAAGCCGAATTGCGCGATGTTGGCGATGATGCCGACCACGAACGCGACGGCGAATACGCCAAGGACCGCTAGGACGATGCCGGCCCCGGCTTGCGCGAAGAGGACGCCCAGAACGCTGTAATTCAGATCCCCGTGCGATCCGACGTGCTCGATGTAGGCGCGCAGCGAATGACCCAGGCCATTCATGACCGGGACGAAGAACGCGTGCAGCACCAGCACGACTGCAAGGAAGATCACGGCCCCGGCAAGGTCCGTACTTCGGGGGACCTGGCCTCGGCTTCGGGCTTCCGAGCGTCGCTTCGGTGTTGGCTTCTCGGTTTGTTCCGGCTTAGCCATGGGAGACCGCTGCGAGCATGCTCATACGAGTATTCGGGTGTGCCGCCCGCAAGCATGAGAAGGTTGCTTCTGGGCTGTTCTAGCGGGAAGCACAGGGTGCCATGCGATATTAGGGAGGCTGACCGAAAACCGCCCTTAGGAGAGAATCTTGAAACTTACGCTGGCATCGTTCGCTGGCGCGCTCGCGGCCGTCGTTCTGGCAGGCTGCGGCAATGCGACCCCCATCACGAGCGGTACACCCACCCCCTCGCCCACAATCACGCCCTTTGCTTCGGCCGAGTACGCGATTCCCACGTCGAACTCCCAGCCCAGCGGCGTGACCCAGGCGCCCAATAGCGTCTGGTTCACCGAGACGGCTGGCGATAAGATCGGTTCCATCAACGCCGTCGCGGCCGTGGCGGAATACGCGGTCCCGACCGCCGGTGCCGCCCCCCTGATGATCACCCTGGGCGTCGACGGGAACCTTTGGTTCACCGAGTCGGCCGTGCCGCAGATCGGCCGATTGACGGCCACCGGCAAGAACCCGACCGAATTCATCCTGCCCAACCCGCTCGCGCGCCCCTGGGGCATCACGAGCGGACCGGACGGCGCCATGTGGGTGACCGATCCCGGCTCGAACGGGCTGTGGCGCGTACAGACCAACGGGCAGGCGACGTTCTATCCGCTGGCGACGGCAAATGCCGGCCCGACGGCGATCACGACCGGCCCCAACGGCGCGCTCTGGTTCCTCGAGGCCAACGTCGACAAGATCGGATCGATCGCTCCGGGCGCCCCGGCCGGATCCTCACCGGCGGAATACCCGGTCACCCCCGGCTCGGGCCTGGGTGCGATCGTCTCGGGACCCGATAACGCGCTCTGGTTCACGGAGACAAAGTCCGACAAGATCGGCCGCATGCTCACGAGCGGCGTGCTGAGTTCGGAGACGCCGCTCAAAGGCATGATCGCCCCGTTCGGCATCGCTCTCGGCGGCGACGGCAACTTCTACATCGGCGACACGCAAGGAAGCCAAATCGCGCAGTACGCTCCGAGCACCGGCGCCATCGCGCTCTTCAAGACGCTCTCGCCCGCTGCATCGCCGTACTGGGTCGCGCTCGGCCCCGACAACGAAATCTACTTCTCGGAACAGGCGGTCAACAAGATCGCACAATTCCGCTACTTCTAAACGCGCAGGCCGCGCATCACCGCGTCCATTTCGTGGGCGACGGATTGGAAGAGTTCGGGACCAACGGTGGCCATCAGCGGCAAGCTGATGGCCATCATGATTAAGCCCACCCCGACTTGAATCGGCAAGCCTACCACGAATACGTTCATCTGCGGCGCGACGCGCGCCATGAACGCCAGCACGATGTTCGTGAGGAAGAGCGCCACGACGACCGGTGCCGCGATCCGAAATACGACGAGAAACGCCTGCGAGAAAAAGAGCGCGACGTTCCCCGCCAGGCTTGGGTTCAAGGAGATGTACGGCAGCGGCACCAGCGTGAACGACCCCGCTATGCCTTCGATCAGGAAGAAGTGCGAGTCGGTGACGAGGAAGATCAACGTCGCGATCGCCAACTGAAATTCCCCGATCACGGTGATGCTCTGCTGGGTTTGCGGATTAATGACGTTTGCGACGGCAAAGCCGATCATCAAATCGATCAACTCGCCCGCGAATTGGATGCCGGTGAAGACCAAAGAAGCGACGTAGCCGATCAAAATGCCGAGAACGACTTGGCTCACGACGGCGAGCCCAAGCTCGTAGATTCCCGGAGCGAGGTGCACGACGGGCACGATGCGCCAAAGGATGAACGAGAGTATCGCCCCCAGGCCCAAACGCACGAGCGTAGGAATCTGCGGCGCAGAGAACACCGGAAACGCGTAGAGCATGCTCGTTACGCGAAAAAAGACCAGTAGGAACGTCTCGAACTGCGCGCCGGAGAGGCCGAAGATATCGACCACGCGCGCCTACCTGACGAAGTTTGGCAGGCCGGAGAACACGCGGCTCGTGAAGTCGGTCAGCATGGCGAGCATGAACGGTCCGAAGAACAGGATCGCGAGCGCGGAAATCACGATCTTCGGGATGAACGCAAGGGTCGGCTCTTGGATTTGCGTCACCGATTGAAACAACGATACGATCAAACCCACGACCATGCTCAACAACAGCACCGGCGCCGCCGTAACGAGAGCCACGAATACCGCTTCCCGCCCGAGGGAAATCGCGTCGGCATAATTCATCGGCTAAACTCCGTTCACCGCGGGTGAAAGCTCTGGAAAAGGGCGCTTACCGTCAAATCCCACCCGTCGACGAGAATGAAGATGAGAATTTTGAACGGTAGCGAGATAATGACCGGCGGAATCATCATCATGCCCATGCTGAGCAAGATACTGGCGACGACCATGTCGATCACGATGAACGGAATATAGATGGCAAAGCCGATCTCGAACGCCGTCTTGAGCTCGGAGAGCACAAAGGCGGGAATCAGCAGGTAGGTCGGCACGTCCTTTTGCGCGACCGGCCGCGGCGTCTTGCTGATCGAATAGAACAGTTGGATGTCCTTCTCGCGCGTCTGCTTGAACATGAACGCTCGCAACGGCTTCGCCGCCCGGTCGAGCGCGACCGATTGCGAAATCTTGTTGTGCAGATACGGCTGCAAGGCGTTCTTGTTCACGTCCTGGATGACCGGATTCATGATGAAGAACGTCAAGAGCAGCGCGAGACCGACCAGCACCTGGTTCGGCGGAACCTGTTGCGTGCCGATCGCCTGACGCACGAACGACAAGACGACGATGATGCGCGTGAACGACGTCACCATCACGAGCAAGGTCGGCGCCAGCGTGAGCACGGTCAGAAGGAGCAGAATCTGCAGCGCGGCGACGACCTGCTGCGGGTTCTTCGCTTGTCCGACGCCGATATTGACCTGCGGGATCGGAATCGTCGGTGCGGTCGGCGCCGTCTGCGCCGTCGCGATTGCGGGAATCACCCACAACGTCAAGACGGCCACGACGGCACACAGAAAGAATGGGGCGTGCCGCTTAAGCACGGCGAGTAGCGTTTTGGCGAGCGTCACGGGCGGCGCCGAAGGAAGCGCATCGCTTCCACGAACGGCAGACGCTGTGCATCGAGGCTCGTGCGCTGTTCGGAGAGCCAGGCGTCGACTTCTTCCGCCGGCAGCTCGGCCAACGAATTCAGTTGCCCGTTGCTCGCCCCGATCAGATAGTATCGGTTACCGGCCTTCACGACGTGCATCGCAGCGTGTTGCGCGAGCGGCGTCGATTCCAGCACGGTGACGAGCCTGCGCTTGGTCGAGAGCAACAATCGTCCGCGCGCTAGACCGCGCGTCAAAGCATATAGCCCGCCGAGCATGAGCGCGACGACCACGAGCGCCATGATGTAGTTGAACCAAAAATTCCCAGCCATGCGACTACCCGGAACGTTCGGAGCGATCGGCGCCCGTTACGTTCCTACCTGCGGATTGAGCTCGGATATTTTAACGGCGTATTTGTCGTCGACGACGACGACTTCGCCGCGCGCGATCAAGATGTTGTTGACGTAGAGATCGATCGGTTCCGCCGCAAGCTTGTCCAATTCGAAGACGGTGCCCGACTGCAGTGAAACCACCTCACGCAGAGGCATTACCGTTTTGCCCAATACCGCGCTGATCTGCAGCGGAACGTCGTGGACCAGATCCAGATTTGCCTGGCCGGGCTGCGCGGTTCGCACGGGCGTCGGCGCCATCCGGGTGTATTCGACGCTCTGCGCATCGGGCTGCGGGGCCTGCGGCGCGCGCGCGGGTGCCGCCGCGGCGGCCGCCGGTTCCGGTTCCCGTGCCGGCTCGGGCGCCGCGCCGGCCGGACCGCTTCCGCTCAGGCCGAGCTTCGAAAGCGTGATTGCCGCAAAATCGATGCTGAGGTGCGGCGAGAGATCGGCGCCGACCTGAACCGAGCCTTCGTAGGATTCGAACGGCGGCGGCGGCAGCAGCGTTGCGTCGTTGCAGAGCGCCGCGTGGGTGCCTTCCGCCGAAACCCCAAGATCTTTGGCGAGCTGCTCGACCATCGCCGTCGCAATTTGCGATACCGTTTCGGATGCGATCGAAAGCTGCATGGGCCCCATCTCGCCGACGTCGTCGACGCCGCCGAGCATCACGCCGACGATCTGCTGCAGATCGGCGGTCGGAAACCGGACGACGACCTGCGCGCCGAGCGACGGAATCTCCGCGATCGTGACCAGTTGGTCACCGTCGGTTCGAATCGAGCCTTCGTGATCGTTGCGCGTCGCCGCCATAGCGGCCGAATCTTGCTCGACCAGACGCCCGAGCACGACGCCGGCCGCGGCCAGCATCGAGTCGGCGAGCTGCTGCAAATCGGGCATCGGTTACTCGTCCTCGTTGGTCACGACGTGTGCGACCTGCACCGCCAAGTGATCTTTGTTCAGACCGGGAAACACGCGAAACTTTTCCTTGTCGTTGACCTTTGCCGTGAGCGGGTCGGTGGTGAGCTTATCGAACACGACGACGTCGCCCTCGCGTAATGCGACGAGATCGCGCAGCGAGACCATCGTACGTCCGAGTTCGACTTCCACCTCGACCCCCGCGCGCTCGACGTTTCGCGTCAACTGCGCGATGTCTTCTTCCGTCATGCCGCGCCCGGCGATGACCGTGGGCGACCACTGGAAATCGGTCAATTGCTGGCTGATCGACTGCAGGACCAGATAGGGCAGACAGAAGTTCATCACGCCCGACATGTCGCCGATCTTCAGCTCCATCGAAACGTACGCGACGATCTGATCGAGCGGAATGATGCGAGGGATGAACTGCGGGTTGGAATCGAGGGCTTCGATCTTCAGCGAGAGCGTCAGCAGGTAGTTCCACGACTCGCGATAGCTGTTGAGCATGCGCGCCATGAAGCGCTGCATCAGGGTCCGTTCGATATCGGTCAGATCGCGCAGCTTGTTCGGAAACCAGCCGGGACCGCCGAGAAGCCGGTCGATGATCGAGAAGACGAGGTTGAGATCGACCTGAACGATGCCGCTTCCCGGCAACGGATCCATCGAGAAGATCGCGAGGATCGACGGGATGCCGATGGAAGCGATGAAGTCGCCGTAGCTGATCTGTTCGATCGAGACGATCGAGGCTTCGACGCGCGTACGCAGGTATACGGAGAGCGAATTGTTGAGCAGGCGGGTGAAGTTCTCGTGCAGCGTCCGCAGCGTCTGGAGTTGATTGTTCGTGAACTTGTCGAGCCGCTTGTTGAAACGGAAATCAAACGACTTGACCCGCCGGCCGTCGATCGCTTCCTTCGCCGGCGCACCACCCTGGCCGGAGAGTTGATTGATTAGGGCATCAATCTCTTCTTGTGAGAGGCTTGACATGTCGGAGCGCTTACGGCCCTTTCTGTTCGGCTGAGCTGGCGGTCAAGTCGCCGCTTCCGTGCAGCAAGACGATGTCGACGCGGCGATTCTGCTGGCGTTTCTGCGGCGTCGAGTTATCGTTGCGTGGGTGGTACTGTCCGTTGGCCACCGCTTCGATGTGGGTTGGATTCAAACGGCCGTCTTCGACGAGGTACCGCGCGACCCCGACCGCACGCGCGGCCGACAACTCCCAGTTCGTCGGGAATTGCGCCGTCGAAATCGGTACGTTGTCCGTGTTGCCTTCAACCACGACTTCGTCGTTGCTTCGTTTGATGATCGGCCCAATCCCGTGCAAGACCTTCAGCGTTTGCGGACGCATGACCGCGCTTCCGCTGTCGTAGTACGACTTGTCGGAGAGCAGCGTGATGACGAGGCCGCGGGCCTCGTTGTGCACCAGGACTTGGTTTTGCAGATGGTTCTCTTTGACGTATTTCTCCAGCTCTTTTTGTATGGCGGGAATGCTGGAGCTCGCTTGGAACGATTGCTGGCCGTTGGCTCCGCCGTTGGGCGGCTGATTGATCGACCACGGGTTGTCGAATCCGCCCGAAACCTGCTTGGCGAATTGCTGGACCTTGACTTTGCTGATCGTCGACATGGCAAAGAGGATGATGAAGAGCGCCAACATCAGCGTGATCATGTCGGCATAGGTCAGCAGCCAGCGCATCATACCGGCCGTCTCGAGCTTTTCGGCGTTCTTCTTCTTGTGAAGGCTGGACTCGGCGGCCCTGGCAGCGCTCTTGATGGGTTGAGCCATGTACTACGCTCGCGCCGTTATGCCGACGATGCCGAATAACCGGCTTCGCCCGCCATGGCGCCGCCTTCTTCGATCTCGGTTTCGCGCTCCTTCGGATCCAAGAACGCCAGCAGCTTTTCTTCGAGCAAACGTGGATTGTCGCCGGCTTGAATCGCGAGGATGCCTTCGATCATGATCTCGCGCATCAAGAGCATCTGCCCGCTGCGCTCTTTGATCTTCGTGCCGATCGGCAGCCACAGCAGATTGGCGAACATGATGCCGAAAAACGTCGCCACGAACGCGACGGCCGTCTCGCCGCCGATCGATCCAGCAACGTTCGTGGAGTTCGCCGCCGCGCCCAAACCTTTCAACATGCCGATCAGGCCGAGCACCGTACCGATGATGCCCAGCGTCGGAGAGTAGCCGCCGAGGCTCATGAAGACTTGTTCGGCTTTAGCGCCTTGTTCTTGGGAGTTGCTGACCTCGGTTTCGAGCACTTTGCGGATGATCTCGGTATCGCGCCCGTCGATCACCAACTGGATGCCTTTGCGCATAAAGTCGTCGTCGAGCGCTGCCGCCTCGTTTTCGAGTGCGAGCAGGCCTTCGCGCCGTGCCTTTTCCGCGAATGAAACGAGCGTCGAAATGATGTCGCGCTCGTGGTAGTTCACCTCGGTGAACGCGGTGCGCAAACCGCCGAAGAAACCGCGGGTGAAGGTTCGCATCGGGAACGACATGATCGTCGCGCCAATCGTTCCGCCGATGATGAGCACGAAGGCGTCCCACCGGCCGAAGAAAATCCTCACGTCGATACCGCCGACGAAACCGGCTAAAATAACGGCACCGAACCCGATGAACAGGCCGATGAGGGTCGCAAAATCCAATGTCGATCTCCGCTGGTGACTAGCGTCTTATCCGGGTATCGGCCGCCCCAGGCACTGAATCAAGCTTGTGTAAGGGGCCGCTCGCTCCCAAGCCGCGAGAACGCCGGCCACAGCACTTCGCCTATTTTTCGTTGCCTTCAGCCGGCCCGTAGATCTTCCTCTTGAATTCGATGATTTTTCGCTGGACGTCGGCCATGCTGTCGCGCACGATCAGGCGGTTTCCCGACGTGAGCGTAACGACCGTATCGGGCGTCTCTTCGATCTGTTCGATGAGGTCCGAATTTACCATGACCGGATGCCCGTTCAGACGCGTCAGTTGGATCACTTCATACTCCTGGATTTTGGGGCGGCAGCCTCCGTTCCGCCGCCCCGGCCCCGCTCTAGCTAGAGATTAATTCTCGCTGGCGCGGAGGTTGATCAGCGTGATCAGGTTCTGGTCGGCCGTCGTGATGCCGCGCGAGTTCGCTTCGAACGCGCGCTGCGCTACGATGAGCTTCGTGAACTGATCCGCCAAATCGACGTTCGACTGCTCGAGCGATCCGGCGATAATGTTGCCGAACCGTCCTTGCGTGCCGAAGCCGAGGAGCGGCAGACCCGAAGCGGTCGATGCGGCAAATTGGTTGCCGCCGAGCCGCTGGAGGCCGCCCTCGTTTTGGAACGTCGCAAGGGCGATCTGCGCGAGCACCTTCGTCTGGCCGTTCGTGAACGAGCCGTTGATGGTGCCGTCCTGACCGATCGTGACGTTCGAGAGCGTTCCCGCCGCATAGCCGTTCTGCGAGAGAACGTTCGCGGTGTAATTGCCGGCAAGGCTCGCGTTCTTCGAGAAGTCGAGCGCGATCGGTCCCGGCGTCGGTGCGCCGCCTCCGGCGGTCGGTGCGCTCGACGGATTGCCGACGCCCGGTCCCCAGACGGTGACGTTGAGCTGATTGCCCTGGTTGGTGTTCGGTGCGGTTCCGCCGGCCGAGTGCAGATACGTCGCATCGGCGGGCAGGATGGATTGGCCGTTGGCGACCGTCTCGATCGACGACGTGTTGATGAACTGGCCGTTCTTATCGAAGTACAGATACCCGACCGTACCGCTCGAGCCCGTCCCGAAGGTCGGAGCCGTCACCGCGCCGCCGGGGCCGATGGAACCCGGCGTGGCGATCGTTGCGAACTGCGTGCCGTCGGTGAACGAGACGCTGACCTTCCAGCGCGATCCGACCGATGCCGCCGTACCCTGCGCGTTTTGCACGGTCGCCGGAAGACCGTTCGTTGCCGAGGTAACGGTGATCGTTTGAATGCCGTTGGCCGGCATGGTGGGACTTGCGAGCGTAAACGTCGCTCCCCCCATCGTCACCGTCGATCCCGGCGTAGCCGTCTGGGTGTTGCCGAGCGTGTCGGTGATCGTCGCAGACGTACCGGTGGCATTGGCGGTGATGGTGATCGTGTCGTTTTGACTGGTCGCCGTATTCACGGTCGGAGGGCCTGCCGTATCGGCCGCGCCCGCACTTGCCACCGTTGCCGCCGTCGAACCGGCGGCGTCGGGGGTGTAGGTGATGTTCGCCTGATGCGCGTTACCGAGCGAGTCGTAGATCGTCGTCGAGATCGTCGTCGGTTTACCGGGATTGATCGACGCGCCGACGGCGTTGAGGAATTGCTGCGACCATTGGGTCTGATCCAGATTGCCGCCCATCGACATATCGAAGACCTGATCGTTGAGGGCGGGGCCGGTTTTGACGCCGGAACCCGTCGCGGTCGCCTGCTCGGCGAGCCCGACCGGGATGTTGATGTCGCCGGGCGTACCGGTGTTGGTGATCGCTCCGGTTTGATCGGCCATGTAGCCTTGCACCGCAAGACCCGAGGCCGGATCCCACAGCAGACCGTTGGAGTTGAACTGGAACGCGCCGTCGCGGGTATAGACCGGTGCACTCGAGCCGTCGACGTTGCGCATGATGAAGAACCCATCGCCGCTGAGCGCGAGATCGGTGTTCACGCCCGTCGTCTCGAGTCCGCCCTGCGCGAACATCGTATCGACCGAGTTAACCTTGACGCCAAGGCCCATGTCTTGCGGATTGGTACCACCGCGGGTGTTGGAAGCACCCGACGGCGCTTGCATTTCCTGATAGAACTGATCGGCGAAGGTCATCCGTTGGCCCTTAAAGCCGACCGTCGCCGTGTTGGCGATATTGTTCGAGAGCATGTCGATCCAGCTCTGATACGAATCGAGACCGGATATGCCCGTGAACAGTGCATTGAACGCCATGTAGTGACCTCACATGGATCGCGACGCTTCAATCTTTCCGCGTCGCGCCGAGGCTCCGCATGCGGTCCGCCCCGGTTGAGTTGTTTTGTGGTATTAAATAATCGCGGCCGAATCGATGTTCGTGAAGACGTTCTCTTTCATCGAATCCGAATCGACGGCGGTGATCACGGTGCGATTCTTGATGCTCACCACCATTGCGACGTCGCGAACGATGAAGAGCGAGTTTTTCGCACCTTTTGCAGCGGCCTTATCCGCCATCGCGTTCATTCGGCTGACGTCGTCCGACGTCAAGCTAATGTTGCGCGATTGCAAACGCTGCATGGCGTGCGCCGAGAACTTGAGCGGTTCCACGCCGTTCGCGGGCGCAGCAGGCTGCGTCGCTGATGCGGCATCGAGAACCGAACGGAAGCTCGGAGCACCGGCCGGCGGAATATCGACGGGGCGTCCGGCCGGACGCGGCCCTGGGCCCGGAATAATCCCGGGTTGCGATATCCGATTGATCTCGTTGTTGTTGTCCATGCGTTAGCCGCCCGGCGAGACTCCGGTTCCGGGCGCCGCGGGCGAATTGGTCGTCGGCGACGTGCCGACGCCGGTGCCCGTACCGGGGCTCGTACCGGTGCTGCCCGCGGTACCCGTTCCGATGCCGGTGATCTCCGACGTCGAAAAGAGCAGCGGGTTGCCGTTGTTATCCGTGTAGACTTTCCCGTTACTGTCGGTCATCGTGAAGTACGGTTGTCCGTTCTGCACGGTGATCGAGTTGATGGTGCCCGTCACGGTCGAGCCGTTGCCCGATGCATTCGTCGAGCTTCCGACGTCCACGGTCGCGGTCTTGCCGATGAGCGAAGCCGCTTGCATGATGCCGAAGTTGCTCTGGAACGCCGCGAACGACGACGCGAGCTGCTGTTGGTACTGCAGCGCCGAGAACTGCGCGAGCTGCGAGACCGATTGCGTCGGGTCTTGCGGCTGCGTCGGATCCTGATTCTGCAATTCCGTGGTCAACAACGTGAGAAACATGTTGGGATCGACGGCCGCATTGTTAGGCGTCGTCGTCGACGAGGTCGACGGCGGCGTGGTCAGCGAACTGACCGACTGCGGGGCGGTCCCAGCTACGAATGCCGAAGGCATAACGTTCCTCTTTCTTAGACCAGGTAGTTGAAGAGCTCCAAGTTCGAACCGTTCATGATGGACGGCGCGAGCGTGGAGAGTGCCGGCGTTTCTTGCGTCGGCGCGCCGTGCAATTCGTGCACGACGTAACGGCGCCCGAATCCGGCCGTACGGTCGCGATTTTGGTCGCGACCTGCGTTACCGCCCGAAACGTCGACGGAAAAACCCGAAAGGGTCAATCCTGCGTTCTGCAACGAGCGGGCGAGTTGCTGATGATTGGAGAGCAGCGTGCTGCGCACGTCGGCGTTCGCCGTGACGACGTTGGCCGAAATCTGCGATCCGGAGACGGTGATGTGCATCGTCATGTCTCCCAGATTCTCCGGCTGCAAGTGCAGGCGGATCGTCGAGGAGCCTTGCTCGTCGGTGCGCATCACGAGACTCTTCATCATTTGCTCGATGACGGCGTTTGCGTCCACGAGGGGTGCGTGCAAAGGCGCGTGCTGCGCGATCGTCTGCACCTGATTCGCGAACGAAACGTCGGCCGTCGCCAAACCGAACTCCGGCGACGCATTGTCGTGCGTCGAAAGCGTCGGTGAGGACGAGAGCTGTTGATCGAGCGGATTGCCGCTGCGGCCGTTCGACGAGCCCGACGATCCGTCAGAAGCAACGGCGTTATTGACGATCGTTGCAATGGCGGCTTCGAAGCGCGCGGCGAGTTCCTGCGGGCTTTGCGGCGCACTCGGCATCTGCGGCGTTTGCGGCGCAGCCGTGAGTGCGTTGCCGTTCATCCGGGCATCGGTCGACGACGCGCGCACGAGCATGCGCGCGAGAAGATCCGGTGCGTTCTTCATCGCGATCGCCTGCGCTTCGAAAAGCGACGACGACTGCGGTGCGTTTGGCGGCACGGGGTGCTGCGGCAGGGGCGTAGCCGACGCCGTCGGCTGCGTGGCCATGCTCGAAGCAAGACCGAGCGGAAGCGACGACGGCTCGTTCGCCTTCTTTTGAAGAGCGCCGAGGGTACCGGAGTTCGCGCTTAACGAACCCGGCGTCGTTTGCTGTAGGGATGCAAGCACTTGGGCAATCGACGAACGCACGAGCGAAGAGACGTCGAGCGTGCTCGGCGTTCCTTTGTCTGGTGCTTGGGCCGGGATGTCTTTCGCCGGAATGGCGTCCAAGAGATTTCCCGAGAGTTCGTTCTGCTGCCCGAGGCTTGTTGGTAGAGGTGGCGAGTTATTCGAAACCGCTGCTTCGAGTTCGCGTTCTACCGATCGTTGGATCGACGTTCGCATTCGGTCTTGCTGCGTTCGCGACAACGTTCCGAGCTTGTGCTGGAGGTTGTCCACGATTCGCGCAGCGATCTTGCCTGCGATCATCGACGGCGGTACGCCGCTTTGTACGAGCGCTATCAGTTGCGAAACCGGATCCGTCTTTGGGGCCGTACCGGCCGCCGAACCCGCTGCTGCGCCGTTTCCGCCATCGATCGATCCAAGGATGCTCGAAAACAGTGCTCCGCCTGCGCCCGCCACGCCACCGAGTGAGAGCGAGAACCAATCGAGGTTCTTCGCGCTAAACGCCGGCCCGTGAACGGCTTGTATATTCAGTTGTAGAGGGGTCACTCTATATTTTCACCTCCCTTGTTTTAAAGCGCTTCGCACCTTGCGCGAAGCGCCGGCACTTCGTCCCCCTTCCGCCACGGTGCGGCGGAAACGGGACTGCGCGCCCCCGTGCGCACGATGCGCACGGGACCCCGACGAACTGTGCCGTTAGTCCCTAACTGCTTCATCGGCTGGCTGCGGTAGCCACCTTAGAGGGGCGTAGCGCCTCCAGGCGGTTCATGAGCTCCGAGAAGCTCTCCAAGTCCAGGGCCTGTTCGGCGTCGCAGCAGGCGCGGGCGGGTTCTGGATGGACCTCGAGGATCGCGCCGTCCAAGCCGGCCGCGGCTGCCGCCAACACGAGCGGCGGTACCAGGCTACGGCGCCCGGTCGCGTGGCTGGGATCGACGATGACCGGGAGATGCGTGAGCTCCTTCAACCGCAGGGCGCCCGCGAGGTCGAACAGATTGCGGGTGTGCGGGTCGAAGCCGCGGACCCCCCGTTCGCAGAGCACAACGTTTGGATTGCCCTCGAGCAGCGCGTACTCGGCTGCAAAGAGCAGCTCGTCGAGGGTGGCGGCCGGCCCCCGCTTGAGTAAGAGTGGGCGCCCGGTCCGCGCCGCAACCTTGATCAGCGCGAAGTTTTGCATATTGCGGGCGCCGATCTGCAGCATCGCGACCTCGCGGGCAAGGAGCGGAACGTGTTCGGCGTCGAGCGCTTCGACGACCGCGCCCAGCCGGTGGCGCCGGCTTGCGGCGGCAATAAGCGCGACGCCCCGGTCGCCCAGACCCTGAAACGAGTACGGCGACGTGCGCGGCTTATACGCCCCGCCGCGCAACAGATCGGCGCCGGCCGCCGCAACGCCGCGCGCCGCCGTTTCCATCTGCAGTTCGTCTTCGATCGCACACGGGCCGGCGATGACGCAAAAGCCCTCACCGATCCGGACGCCGTCGACGTCGACGACGGTGTTTGTACTCGATTCGCGGCGAGCCAATTCGTACACGATACCCTCTCCCTAAAAGTCAAATAAAAAAGGCCGCCCGGTAATCCGGGCGGCCTCGTCGATTCGTACGCTGCGTACGTTACGTACGCGGTAATGACAATGGCACGCTCGCCTCACCGGCAGAAACTGCGGTCAGGGTCCAGCACCACCATGCGCGAGCATGTAACGTCATTGTTGCAGGAGCTTACCATCGTCAGTCCAGCATGTCAAGGAAATTTTTCGCGAGCCGTTCGCCGTGCTCGCTGAGGACCGACTCGGGATGAAACTGCACGCCGGCGGCGCGGCCGCTGCGGTGCGCGATCCCTTGAATGACGCCGTCAGGGCTGCGAGCCGTCACGCGCAGCGACGCCGGAAGCGACGCTTCGTCCAGACAGAGCGAATGATAGCGCGTGGCGAGAAACGGCGAGGGCATTCCGGCAAAAAGGCCGTCGCCGTCGTGCTCGATGGGCGAGGTCTTGCCATGCATTTGCGAGGGCGCATGAATCACGCGCGCGCCGGAGGCTTCGCCGATGGCCTGCAGGCCCAGGCAAATCCCGAGCACCGGCACGCCGCGCTCGATCGCCGCCGCGAGCAGCGCCATCATGCGCGGCTGCTGCGACGGGTTGCCGGGTCCGGGCCCGATCACGATACCGCGGTATGCGTCGAGCAGCGCCGGCGCAACCCGCGTCTCGTCGCTGCGCACGACCTCCAGCGTCGCCCCTTGCGACGCCAGCAGATGCACGACGTTATAGGCAAAGCTGTCGTAATTGTCGACGAAGAGCAGATCCGTCATTCGATCCCCAGAACCGCGCGCGCGACGCGCGTCTTGTGCAGCACTTCTTCGTACTCCGCTTGCGGATCGCTGTCGGCCACGATTCCCGCGGACGCCTGCCAGTACGCGCGCCCCTCTTGAACGTGAATGCTGCGCAGCGTGATGCACGAATCGAAGTCGCCGTTCCACTTCCACAAGCCGATGCTGCCTGCGTAAAACCCGCGCGTGACCGGTTCCAGTTCGTCGATTAGCTGCATCGCGCGAACCTTCGGCGTGCCGGTAACGGTTCCGGCGGGAAAGCCTGCGCGAAAGAGATCGAGGCCGTCCCGGCCGTCGCTCAAAGCGCCGACGACGTCCGAAACGATGTGCATGACGTGGCTGTATCGTTCGATTTGCAGCAATTCGTCGACCGCGACGGATCCGTAGTCGCAGACCATGCCCAGATCGTTACGCCCCAAATCGACGAGCATGACGTGCTCGGCGCGCTCCTTTTCGTTCTCCAGCAATTCGCGCGCGATCGCATCGTCGCTCGCCGCATCGGCTCCGCGCGATCGCGTGCCCGCGAGCGGACGAATCCGTGCATTGCGTCCCTCCAGCCGCACGAGGAATTCCGGCGACGCGCCCAAGAGCGATCCGAATGCGGTGTCGACGAAAAACATATAGGGCGACGGATTACGCCGGCGCAGGGCGCGGTAGAGATCGAAGGGCGTTCCCTCCAGATCCGCCGAGAACCGAATACCGAGTTGCAATTGATAGACGTCGCCGTCGTAAATGTGACGCTTGACCCGCGCGACCTTCGCCAGATACTCTTCGCGATCCATGCCCGCGCTCATCGGCGACGCCGCGCGCACCTCGCCGGGCAACGATGCGGTCCACCGCAGCAAACGCTCTCGATACTCGCGCAAACGCAGGTCCACGGCGGCGGCGTCCGCGCCGCTTCCCCAGAGCACGAGCGTGTGCGTGAGATGGTCGAAGATCAGCCACGTCGACGGGACGGCAACGTACGCCGGCGGCATCGCGGGTGCGTCGGCAGCGCGCGGCCCGAGCATCGCATCGGGCCGTGCGGCGTCGTAGGCAAAAACGACGAGTGCGCCGCCCAGCGCGTTATCACCGGCGACCGGGGGCCGGCGTTCGTCGACGAAGCTGCGGATCCGGTCGAAGAGATCGGGCGTGGCGTCGAAGGCGCGAGCGTCTTCCATGTCCAGACCCACGAACGAATAGCGCGAGAGTTTGCCGCCGTGCTCGACGCTTTCGAGCAGGCACGACTGACCGGCACGCGAGAGCGCGAGATAGGCGCCGATCGGCGTGAGCACGTCGGCGGGAATCGAGAGCGAGCGAACGACCGTGGGCCTCAAATGGCCCCGCGTTTACTTTCTCAGTTCGGGATGATCCTGCGTGAGCTTCGCAGCATACGCGGCCGGCAACGCATCGAGAATCGAACCGACGGCGTCGGGCGACATCAGCGCGAGAATGCGCGCGCTATAGCCGATCGGCAATTTTTCGATGACCTTCGCTGCGTTCGAGGGCTCCATGTTCGCCCAATATTGCGCGGTTCTGCGCATGTCGGGCGTCGCACCGGCGGCCAGGTCGTTCGCAGCCGAACCGGAGGTCGCGAGCGCGCTCGACGCACCGCCGGCGCTCGCGATTTTCCCGGGCGCTGCCGACGGTTGCGGCGCAGCTTGCGTTGCCTGAAGCTGCATCTGCTGCAACTGCGTCTTTAGGTTCGAGATCGTCTTGTCTTTTGCGGCATCCTGTTTCTGCAGCGCCGCGAGTTGGTTCTGGAGCGCGAGAATCCGCGCGTTTCGCTCGGTGATGATTTGGTTTTGCGCTGCAAAATGGAACGGTTGGGCGATCGTCGAGACCGCCGGCGCCGTCGAACGCCACACCGGGGCGAGCGGTCCGCTCGCGATAAAGTTTCGCGACGGCTGCCATACCAGTGCAAACGCGACGAGCGCGAGTGCGACCAGCGGCAGAATCAAACGGCGCCAAGGAAACGGCTTACGCCGTTGGCGGGTGACAATCACGGCGTACCTCCAACGCTTGCCCGGCCGTAGCGGCGAGCATTTCCGTCATCGAGTTCGTTTTGTTCGACGCGCGCTTCCTCTGCGACAAAGGCTTCGCGGCGGCGCTCCTTCAGCTTCTCGACCACCTTGCGGTCTTTGCTCGCTTCCAGCAGTTCCTGCCGCGCGCGGTCGAGGGCGACGCGGCGCTCGGCAACGACGGCGATCTGCGCGACGATCGTGCGATCGAGAAACTGCAGGTGCGCGTAGTGCAAGCGCAGCTCTTCGGCGTCGAAGCCCTTGTGTTTGGAACGCAGCGCGAGGGCGCTTTCGCGAAATTCTTCGTTCAAGCGTTTGAGCTCCGCCTCGGCCTGGTCGACCGCGCGTTTGCGCTGAGCGACGACCTGCTGCTTTTGATCTTCGACGCGCTCGCGCTGTTGGAGCACGGGCTGCAGGGCGAACCGGAACTTCTTCATGCGACGCTCATCAATTGCGCGAGCGTCTGCTCGTAGGAGGTCGTCTCATAGATGCCCTGCTTCAAGAAATGCCGGACCGCTTCGATCTTGGCAAGAGCGTGATCGACGCGCGGGTTGCTGCCGGGGACGTAGGCGCCGATGTTGATCAGATCTTCGGCTTCGCGGTACGTCGCGAGAACGTCGCGAATCGCGGAAGCCGCCGAGTAATGATTGGCATCCGTAACGTCGGGCATCACGCGGCTCACGCTCTGCAGCACGTCGATGGCCGGATAGTGATTTGCCGATGCGAGCTGGCGCGAGAGGACGATATGCCCGTCCAGGATCGAGCGAACGGCATCGGCGACCGGCTCGTTCATGTCGTCGCCGTCGACCAAGACCGAGAAAAGACCGGTGATCGTTCCGCGCTCCGACGTGCCCGCACGTTCGAGCAGCTTCGGCAGCAACGCAAATACCGAGGGCGTATAGCCGCGCGTGGTCGTCGGTTCGCCGATCGCGAGACCGACCTCGCGTTGCGCCATCGCAAAGCGCGTGACCGAGTCCATCATGAACATGACGTCGAGGCCTTGGTCGCGGAAAAACTCCGCGATCGTCATGGCGACGAACGCGGCCTTGATGCGCACGAGTGCCGGCTGGTCGCTGGTCGAAACGACGACGACGCTGCGCCGCAGTCCCTCCTCGCCGAGATCGCGTTCGATGAAATCGCGCACCTCTTTACCGCGTTCACCCACGAGTGCGATCACATTGACGTCCGCCGTGGTGTTCCGCGCGATCATGCCGAGAATCGTCGATTTTCCTACGCCCGAGCCGGCAAAAACGCCGACGCGCTGGCCCTTGCCGCACGTCAACATTCCGTCGATCGCGCGAATGCCGAGCGATAACGGCTCGGTGACGCGTTTGCGCGAGAGCGGTGGAGGCGGTGCGGCGGTAACGACCGCGCGATTGTCGGCGACGATCGTGCCTTTGCCGTCCATCGGACGACCGAGGCCGTTGAGAACGCGTCCGAGCAAATGATCGGTCACGCCGATTTCGAGCGGCGCACCGTGCGCGACGACGTCGCTTCCGGCACCGATGCCCATCAGCTCGCCGAGCGGCATGATCAACACTTTGTTGTCGCGGAAGCCGACGACCTCGGCCAACACGGGCTCCGCCGTGCGCTTATACGAAATTTCGCACGTTTCGCCGACCGCCATATTGGGGCCAAGGCTTTCGATCACGACGCCGATCACCTGACGCACCTTGCCGTACTGGCGCACCAAATCTGCGCCGCGCAGCACTTCAAGGTAGGGTTCCGCGGAAAATTGCGGCACGGAAGTCGACATCAACTTACTTGGGCCGAGGGGTGCAGCAACTCCTCATCGGGTGAGGAATCGAGCGCGATCGCTTCTTCGGAAAGAATCGCACGTTTGGCTTCGCGCAACTGCGTCGAGATCTTCGCGTCGATCGTTCCGGCATCGGTTTCCACCATCACGCCGCCGCGATCGACCCGTTGATCTTCGACGATGCGCAGGTGCGCGACGTCGCTCGCCGCGACGATCGCGTCGCGAAATTGCCGGATCGTTTCGTGATCGACGGGATTCAAACGCAGCGTCACGACTTCTCGGCTGACCAAGCGCGTGAGCGCGCTACGCACGTTTTCGACGATGACTTCGCGGTTGTTGGCGACTTCCGTGTGGACGATTCGTTCCGCGATGGCCATCGCCAGGCGGACGAGCTCGGGTTCGGCGGTCGAGATGACCTGGGCGCGCTGAGAGCCGATGCTTTCGATGAGTTCGCGGAACGTCGCGATAACCGGATCGAGTTCTTGTTTGGCCTCGTCGCGACCGAGCTCCAAGCCTTCGGCATGCGCTTTTGCGCGGGCTTCTTCTTCGATCTCTCTCGCGCGCGCTTCGGCCCGGGCGACCAGTTCGAGCGCGGTCGTTTCGGCTTGCAGCAGCAGCGATTCGGCGTCGCTCGCAGCGCGATCCACGATCGCTTCCGCATCGGCTTTGAGCGCGTCCCAATCGACCTCACGCGCGGGCGGCGCTTCTCGAGCCGCAGGTTGCTCGTCGACGTAGGCGCCGTTTGTGGAAGGCCCGGTAAATCCGGCAAAGAGATCGTCAGACTCTTGCTCGTGCGGCGCGTCGGGAACCGGCGCGGCGGGAACGCCGACGACGTACTTCTTCTCGACGAAGCGCGCGGCTTTTACGACTTTACCCATGACCGCTCCGCGCACGCGGGTCCGAAACGAGTCCTACGGGTGCGGTGCTACGCGCAGGCCGTCCCGAGCAAAGACGAAGAGCGCCTCCCGTCGGCGATGCCGCCGGGAACCCCGCAAACCGACGCAACTGCGTCATACAAGTCGTTCGTCCTTCGCACCGCGGGCGATGACGATCTGCCCATTCTCTTCGAGGGTGCGAATGACGTCGACGATCTGCTGCTGCGCTTTTCCGACGTCGCGCATACGCGTCGGTCCGAGCAGTTCGATCTCTTCCTTGAGCATGGCGGCCGCGCGCGAGGACATGTTCTTGTAGACGCGCGCGAGCAGTTCTTCGTTTGCGGCTTTGAGTGCGAGCGCCAGATCTTTGCCGTCCACTTCCTTGAGGATGCGTTGAATCGAGCGGTCGTCCAGGTTGATGATGTCTTCGAAGACGAAGAGCAGGTTCTTGACTTCTTGCGCCAATTCCGGATCGCGTTTGGCGAGGCCGTCCAGAATGTTTTTTTCGGTCTCGCGATCGACGAAGTTCATGACGTTGGCGAGCGACTGAACGCCGCCGGCCTTCGCAAAATCCGCGCCGCTCACGAGGAGGCGACGGCCGAGCAGTTCGTCGAGCTGCTCGAGAACTTCGGGCGCCGTCTTTTGCAGGATGGCGATACGCATCGCGACTTCCGCCTGCAGATCCGGCGGCAGTGCCGAAATCACCGCACCGGCTTGCTCGGGAACCATGTACACGAGAATCAGCGCGATCGTCTGCGGATGTTCGTCTTGAATGAACTGCAACAATTGCGCCGGCTCGGTTTTCTTGATCAGTTCGAGCGGATTGCCGTGCTTGAGCGCCGCAAAGAGGCGCGACGTCATGTCGTCCGCTTGGCCCGCCCCGAAGCTGCGTTCCAGTATCTCCTTCGCGTACTCGATGCCGCCCTCGTTGATGTACTTGAGGGCGATCGCGCGCTGGTAGGCTTCCTGGATGACGGCGTCGCGCTTCTCGAGCGGCACCGTCGTGATCTTCGCGATCTCCAGAACGATGCGTTCGACTTCGTCCTGCCGCAAGAACTTGAAGATCGTCGCGGAGAGTTCGAGGCCCAGCGTGATCAGCAGAATGCCGGCTTTTTCCGGCCCGGAGATCTCGATCTGCGGCTGCTCGGGAAGATTGCCGAACGGCGCTTCCGGCATGGCTTCGAACCCGGAGAGGTTGACGATTGGCGATTCCATGTCGAAGTTCACCTATTCGGCCAACCAGAGCTTGACGAGCTTTGCAATCGAATCCGGATTCTCCTGAGCGACGGTAGTTACGTACTCGATCATCTGTTCGCGCGTCAAATCGGCTGCGGAACGGATCGGCGCCGCAATGCCCGGCGCACCTTCCAGGATCGGATGCTCTTCAAAGGGCGGCAGCTCTTCTGCGAGCGAGGTATCGAACGACGGAAGTTCGGTCGTCGGAGCGAAGCCACGGCGTCGCGCACGCATCGCGAAGAAGCCTATCCCGGCCAGGGCCGCGATGCCGCCGACTACGACCAGCGCCCAGATCGGAATGCCGAGAACCGTCGTCGTAACCGCAGTGGGCACCGCCGGACTCGTTACCGACGGATTGAACGGAATCGCTTCGACGGAGACTTGATCGCCTTGCGCGAGATTCAAGCCCGCCGCCGCTACGACCGCGTTGCGAATCTGCGCCACGTTGGCGGGGGTGAGCTGATACGCAGCCGCGCCGGCCGGAAGCGGGGAGCCGCTGGGCGACGTCTGCTGCACGGAAGAGTCGACGAGCACCGCGACGCTGGTCGAGAGCACCTTGCCAGGCGCGTTAATGTGTTTGACGTTCTGGATCGAAACGTCGTAATTCGTCGTATTCTTCGA
Organism: Vulcanimicrobiota bacterium; assembly: GCA_027459645.1. Lineage (GTDB taxonomy): Bacteria > Vulcanimicrobiota > Vulcanimicrobiia > Vulcanimicrobiales > Vulcanimicrobiaceae > JAMXLG01. Next base: position 254,939 of record DAIDHQ010000030.1, on the reverse strand, counting down.
TTTGTTGTAACGGCCGTTCGCCGTTTGCTGCTGTTGCGCTTGATAGGTGCCGATGTTGCTCGTCGTGCCAGGAACGCCGACGGCGGGATTACGCAACGGCGTCGTACCGTTGTACGACTCGCGTTCGCTCTGCGACGAAAGCACCGTGCCCTGCGGAGCGTACACTTTGCTGTCGCTCGACTGCGCGTCGAAATCCATCTTCGTCGAAACGCGCGCTACGGCGTGCTTCGGTCCGAGCGTTTGGTCGAGCATCGTTTGAACGCTCTGCTGAACCGCGTCTTCGTAGCGTTCCTTTGCGAGTAACTGCTCTTGCGTCAGCTTGAGCGCATCCGGGGAATTGGAATCGTTCCCATTGCCCGTTTGACCCGCACCGGGAAGCAGAATCTGACCGTCTTGGTTGACGATGGTGACGTTTTCAGGCTTGAGACCGACCACCGCGTTGGAGACGAGCATCGTGATGCCCTTGACCTGGGATGGCGACAGGGCTTGGCCGGGCTTCGTCTTTACCGCGACCGATGCGGTCGTCGGCTGCTGCGTCGAGGTGTAGAGCGTCTGATCGGGCGTCGCAATATTGACCTTCGAAGATTCGACGGGATTCAAACCGTCGATCGTCCGCTGAAGCTCACCTTCGATGGCGCGCGTCTTGGCGATCTTCTCCTGGAAATCGGTCATCCCGAAGTTGGTGCGATCGAAGAGCTCGTAGCCGGTACCGCCGCCCTTGAGCTGGCCGGAACCGGCGATCGACACGCGCTCGTTGCTCACGTCCGCGGCGGGCACGAAGACCGTCTTGCCGTCGTCGGAAAGGTGATAGGGAACCTTGTCGGCCTTCAGATGCGCGATAACCGTGTTGGCATCTTCGCTCGAGAGGTTCGAGAAGAGCGTGTCGTAGGTCGGCTGACGGCCGAAATAGAGCCACGACAAATAGCCTATGGCTACCACGGCCAGCACCAGACCCAGGACCGATGCGATGCGCGTCTGACGATTTTGGTTTTCCCAAATCATCCGGAGACGGCCCGCAATCCCGGTCAATATGGTCGTAAAACGATCCACGCGTTGGTTACCCTAATTTTTCCCGAGCCGGCCTTGGCTGGAGACGACGCCGGACTTCCATGCACGACGACGGAGACGTCCACCGAAATCGGCGAACCACTATCCACACTATCGGTCACGCCACCATCCGCTTTAAGGTTGAAGCGCCCAATGAGAGAAAAGTTCATGCAGCCCTTCCATTAACGAGCGAGCTCAGACCGTTCCCTACCTACCGAGACGAGTTCGACCGGCGTCGCGAGTAACTCTTCTATTCGGGCGACATATCGCTGGGCTGCTTTCGGCAGATCGGCGACGCGGCGGACGTGAGAGATCGGCTCGCTCCATCCATCCATCTCTTCGATCTCGACGCGTAGCCGGGGATTGGCGGCCTGCGCAAAGCCAACTCTGCTCCCGTCCACGGAATAGCCGGTCACGATGCCGATCCGGTCGAGCCCGCTTAACACGTCCAGCTTGGTGATGGCGAGCGCGGAAAGCCCGTTGAGCCGGACGGCGTAGCGCCCGGCGACGGCGTCGAACCAGCCGCAGCGGCGCGGCCTTCCCGTCACCGTTCCGAACTCGCCGCCTGCAACGCGCAAACGCTCGCCCTGCTGATCGAGCAGCTCCGAGGGGAACGGACCGGCACCGACGCGCGTGCAGTACGCTTTGACGACACCGACCACGCGCCCGATCGCCGTGGGCCCCAAACCGAGCCCCGTGCACGCGCCCCCCGCGATCGTGTGCGAGCTTGTGACGAAGGGGTAGGTCCCATAGCCGACGTCGAGCAGCGAGCCCTGCGCGCCTTCGATCAGGACCCGCCGGCCGCTCTCGAGCGCGTCGTGCATATAGCCGACGCCGTCGACGACGTGAGGTGCAAGACGGGCGGCCGCCTCGCTTGCGGAACGCACGATCTCGTCGGGGAAGGGAAGCTCCTCGGCTGCGAGCAAGGCGCGCCGCGAATCCAGATTGCGCCGGACCTTCGCCGCGAGACCGTCCGCGTCGCGCAGATCCGCAAACGTGATTCCCGTTCTCGCAACTTTGTCGGTATACGCCGGTCCGATGCCGCGCCCCGTCGTGCCTATCGCGTCGCCGCCACGCGCGCGTTCGTTCGCACGATCCGCCGCCGCGTGGTACGGAAACACGACGTGCGCGCGATCGGAGATCTTCACGCGCGAAACGTCGACGCCGATCTTGCCCAAGCGCTCGAGTTCGTCGAGCAAGCCGGAAAGCGACACGACCGTTCCACCGCCGATAAAGAGCTCTACGCTCGGATTGAGCACGCCCGAAGGAACGATGCGCAAGGCAATGTCGGTATCACCGACCTTGATCTGATGGCCGGCGTTATCGCCTCCGCCGAAACGCGCCACGACGTCATAGTCCTGCGCGTATAAATCGACGATGCGCCCTTTGCCCTCGTCTCCCCATTGAATCCCTACGATGATATCTGCCTTACTCACTCGCGCTTCATTCCTTCGGCGTTCTTGCCATTCATGCCGCACCGGCGCCGCTCGTCGCGATTCCATCCGTGGAATCGCTCCTGCTGCCTTTCTCGCCGCTCTCGCCATCCTGGCTCCGCGGCTCGTTCAGAGCCGCCGTTAGCGGCACGAACGCCAAGAACGCCGCAGGAAGCAGCGCTCTTTCATTACGCATGAGAACCGTGAACAGAGTCGCTACTCGGAGCGGAATTCCAGGTCCGACGTATCGCCCATCGGGATTTCACTCACGCCTTGGAACTGCGTCATCACGAATTCGCTGAAGAGCGCGTTCGGCCAGCCGAAGTCTTGGCGCGTGAAACGCTTGGGGTCGTTCGGATCGAACGATTCGTGCAGCAGATGATCGCCGGGATCGCTCGCGAGCAATTGCTTGAGGACGTCTTGCTTTTCCGCCTCGCTCGAGGCCGTTAGGCCCTGCATGATGAGCGCGAGGGGCCAGATCCAATGATCGGGCGTGTGGAAACTGCCGATGCCTTGCGCGACCGTGCCCTGGTAGAACGACGGATTGTCTTGCGATAGCAAGAAGCGCCGCGTGTTTTCGTAGTACCGGTCGTTCGGCACGGTGTAGCCGATGTACGGCGCCGAGAGCAGGCTAGGAATATTCGCGTCGTCGGTGAGAATGGCGTGGCCGAGACCGTCGACTTCGTAGGCATAGATGTAGCCGTACTTCGGCACGAGCACCAAGCCGTAGGTCTGGATTCCGCGTTGCACTTCGTCGCGCAATGCCGTCGCTTCGCTCGCCTTTACGACGTTGTGATAGACGGTGCGTTCGATCTCGGCCATGTCCCCGAGCGCCACGACGGCGAACATCTCCGAGGGAATCAGGAAGTTGTAATAGCACGCGTCGTCGGAGGGACGGAAGCCGGTCCAGATCATCCCGGTATAACCGGTCGGGCGCCCCTTGCCGTCGTCGGCAAGCTCTTTATGCGTGTAGCGCGAGTTGCGCGGGTGATCTTGCTCGCGCTGCATCGTCGCGAGCACCGCATCGAGCGCCTTTTGGAATTCCGGCGTGAAGATGCTGGTGTCACCCGTCGTCTTCCAATAGCTCCAGCTCAACGTGATCGGATAGGCGAGCGAATCGAGCTCGAATTTTTCTTCCCAGACTCGATAGTCGAAGGTAAAGGCGTTCGCGTACGGGTCGATCTGCAGATACTTTGCCATGCGCGCGATGATGGCGCGAAGCAGCGCTCGCGTGTCGGGATCGTCCTTTGCGAAGAACAAATACGGCCGCGCCTGCGCGCTTGCGTCGCGGAGCCACTCAGCCGGAATGTCGCCCGTCTTGATGTAGGCCGTGCCGTCGGGGGCGTATTGCGCGAGCTTGCCCGTGTCGAGCAGCGCCGCGCGGAACATTTCCTGCAGATGCGGATTCGGATTTTGATAGCTGGCGGCCGCGCGCTGGATCGATTGGAGTTCGAGCGAGGGAGCGGGCATCGGGACGCCGGCGATTGCAACCGCCGAAACGAGCGCGAGTGCGCGTAGCAGTTTACTCATGGCCAAGCTCCATGCGCGTATAACGCCTGGAGCTCGCGATAACGTCCCAAATAATCAAGTCCGTAACCTACGACATAGACGTCGGGGATCTCAAATCCCCGGTACTGAATCTGTATATCGGCAATTCTTCGAGCCGGCCGGTCCAGTAACGTGCAAACGGCGAGCGACGCCGGATTCCGAGCGGAGAGCGTCCGCACCACGTACTGCAGCGTCAAGCCGGTGTCGACGCTGTCGTCCACTAAGAGTATGTGACGCCCCTCAATGGACGCTGAGGTGTCCTTCTGAAAACTGATCCCGGCCACGTCGCTGAACTTCGTCACCGCGATGGCGTCGAACTCGCAGGGGATCGAGACCGCGCGCGAGAGATCGGCGAGGAACGGCGCAGCGGCATTCAGGATGCCCAGAAGCACGGGAACCTTCCCGGCGTAATCGCGCGAGATCTCGGCGCCGAGTTCGCGAACGCGACCGGCGATGGTTTGCGCGTCGAAAAGCAACTCGCCGATCATGCCGCTCGCAACCGCCCGAACACGCGTTCCACGTCGCGCCGCGTGAACAGTTTGATGCGAACGCCGGGATGATGTTCGCGCAACAGCCGCACCTTGCGGTTCTTGCGGGTATTGAGCGCGGGCTTTGCCACGGTGAGTTCGATATACACGTCGTAATCGGGGAGATAAAAATCGGGCGTAAAAAAGGCGACAGGTTTACCGTCGCCGTTCCATTCGATGGGAAACGACCGAGGTTCGTATTCCCAGGCAATGTGATAAAAATCGAAGAGCCGTGCGAGCGATGCTTCGCTCTCGTGTGCAAAGGAAACCCGTGACATAGCCACGGGCTGTTACCTACGACACGGACGCCGTTTCTGCCTCTGTCGCAAGCACATCGATCGAGAAACGCGCGCCCCCGAAAACGGAGGCATCGACGCGAACGGCTCCGCCCGCCCGCTCGACGATCGTCCTCACGATCGCCAGGCCGACGCCTCGGCCGCGCAAGTTGGGCGGAGCGCTGCCCCGGTCGCCGTAGGAAAAAATGCGCTCCCGGTCACCGGGCGCGACGCCGGGACCGTCGTCGTCGACGGCAATCGTAAGATACGGATCCACGCGTCTTAGCGACACGCGCACGCGGCCGGGACGGCTGGCATACTTGATCGCATTTTCCGCGACGTTGAGCAGTGCGTGCATGCACGCATCGGGGTCGATGCGTGCGAACATCGCGTCGCCCTCAGGTCCTTCGAGCACGACGCCCGCATCGGCCGCGATGGGCAACAGCGCTTCAACGGCCGCGCGCGCCACGTCGAGCGCATCGCACTCGCTACGGCGCTGGGGAGCGTGCAGATCGAGCAGCGAGAAATCCAAGATGCCGTCGACCAGCCGTGTTAGGCGCAACGCTTCCCGCCGCGCCGTCTCAAGGAAGCGTCGAGAGGTCTGCGCGTCGACGCGATCGTCGAGCAGCGTTTCGAGATACCCGCGGATGGACGTCAACGGCGTGCGCAGTTCGTGGCCCACCGTCGCAAGAAACTCGTAACGCTCGCGCTCGCGCGCACCGCGTTCTAGAGCACGCGTTCGCACGTCCGCAAACTCGCGCACCGTCAACGGTTTCTCGACGCACCACCATCCCGACTCGAACCGCCGTCCGGTCTCAAGCGCCATGGTCGCCGAAATCCTTTCGAGCGCGGCGCGTGCATCGAGCGAGGCAAAGGCGGAGTCCGCGCGAGCCGGAGCGAGCATGGCGACGCAAAACCAATCGCTGCCGGGATCGTGCGCGAGCAGATCCGGTTCTCGAACGACGCGTGCGGCCGTCGCCGTAAAGACGCGTGCGGTCGCGCGCTCCAGCTTTCGCGCGGTATTCTTTCCGTCGCTCCACGCCCGCTCCGCGAACTCCGGCAAGCGGAATAATAACAAAGGGACCGCGCCGCCGACCCGCGTGAGAGCCGCCGACAACCGCGCGGTAAATTCGCTTCCGCGGAGCAACCGGCGAGGCATTACGACCTCACGAATTTATAACCGAACCCATGGATCGTCTGCACGAAGTGGGGTAGCGTGCCGTCCTCTTCGATTCGCAAACGCAAGCGATGGATGTGCACGTCGACGGTTCGTGCGTCGCCGTTAAAGTCGTAACCCCAGACGCGTTCGAGCAAACGCTCGCGTGAGAGTGCGATGCCCGCATTCGATGCCAGTTCGAGCAACAACGAGAACTCGCGGGGTTTCAGGCAGAGATCGTTGCCGTCGACGCGCGCTTCGCGCGCGCGTTCGTCGATCTCGAGCCGCCCGAAACTCAAGAGCGTCGGCGGCGCTTCAATTGCGCGGCCCGTCCGCCTCAGGATCGCGCGAACGCGGCTCATCACCTCGCGTGGCGAGAACGGCTTACACACGTAGTCGTCCGCACCCACTTCAAACCCGACGACCCGGTCGATCTCGTCGGCGCGCGCGGTTAGCATCAGGATCGGCACGCCGCGGCGATCGCGCTGAAGCGAACGCGCCACGTCGAATCCGTCGATCCCCGGAAGCCCAATGTCCAAAATCAGCAGATCCGCAGCGCGGCGCGCATAGCGCAGTGCGCTGTGCCCGTCGGAGGCGGCGATGACGGTATACCCTTCACGGGAGAGGTGATGCGTGAGCAGTTCGCGGATCGCGGAATCGTCTTCGGCGACGACGACCGTGGGTGAAGCCATATCCGCGGGAGTGCCCGCAGCCGCGCCGCCGGCGACATAGGCTTGATAGGCGCGGACCCGCGCGGGGTACGAACCGTCAGTGAATGATGAGCGACTAATCGTCCGCCCGCCGGATTCGGCGCAAGGCGAGACGACGAAGCAATTATCCGAACGCGAAGTCGAAGAAGCCGAACGCCGCGCCAGCCCGCGCGCTGCCGTCGTTTTTGAAACGGTGCGTCGCGAAGGGCAACAAGAACTCGAACGTCCCAATGCCGCGCTCGCCTTTTCGGGGCTCGCAGCCGGCCTGTCGATGGGATTTTCGCTCGTCGCCACCGGGATGCTGCACGCCGCGTTGCCTGCCGCGCCATGGCGGCCGATCGTCGAGAACGCGGGATATACCCTCGGGTTCATGATCGTCGTCGCCGGCCGTCAACAGCTCTTCACCGAGAACACCGTTACGGCGATCATCCCGCTCCTCGACAGTAAAGATAAATGGCACACGTTCGGCAACGTGGTGCGTTTGTGGTCGATCGTGCTTGCGACCAATCTATTGGGTGCGCTCTTCTTTGCTTTTTTCGTCGATCGCAGTGGTGCGTTCGAACCCGACGTAAAGCGCGCGTTCCTGCACATCGGTATGCAGACGCTCTCGTACGGTTTTAATGCGACGTTGGTCAAAGGCATTTTTGCGGGCTGGCTAATCGCGCTCATGGTGTGGCTCTTGCCGGCAGCCGCACATTCGCGCCTTTGGGTCGTCTTGATCATTACGTACGTCGTCGGTGCTGCCGGACTCTCGCACATCATCGCCGGATCGGTCGAAGGCCTCTACGCGGTCGTGCACGGCTCGGCGTCGTGGATACACTACCTGCGAGATTTTCTGCTGCCGGTCTTTATCGGCAACTCTTTGGGCGGCGTGCTCCTGGTTTCAATCCTCAACTACGCGCAGGTCGCTCCCGAAAACGCCGAGGCCGAAGCCGACGACTGAGGCGCGTTCGCGCAACGCACGATAGATGGTTGAAGCCGGGAAGCCGAGACGCTCCAGCCGTCGTGCAGCCATCGGATAGGACGTTTCGGGTTTTTTCGCAAGGATCGATTCGAGCGCGCGCGAGCAGCGGGCGCGTTCGTCGTCTTCAAGGGCGCGGACCGCATCGTGCGCCGCGTCGCGATCGATGCCTTTGCGGACGAGCTCTCCTACCAAACGCGTGTCGCCGACGGCTTTACGCTTGCGCTCGACGTACAACTGTGCGAAGAGGCGATCGTCCAGGAAACGCTCCTCACGACAACGAGCGACGACACCGGCAACGGTGTCGTCGTCGTAGCCTTTTCTGGCCAAACGCTGCCAGAGCTGCGCTTCCGTCAGCCGCTGACGCGCGAGCATGCCGAGCGCCGCCGCATAGGCCGACGCCATGCGTTACTCTTCGGAAGCGGCAGCAACGGGCGTTGCGGCGTGACCGTTCTTCGAAACGGTTTTTGCCAACGCTTCGCGGATCTTCGTTTCGATCTCACCCGCGACGTCGCCGTGTTCTTCGAGGAACGCCTTCGCGTTCTCGCGGCCTTGACCGATGCGCTGATCGCCGTAGGTATACCACGATCCGCTCTTACCGACGATATTCTGTTCCAGCGCGACGTCGAGGATCGAGCCCATCTTCGAAATGCCGTGCCCGTAGGTGATATCGAACTCCGCTTGACGGAACGGCGGCGCGACCTTATTTTTCACGACTTTGACGCGCGTGCGAGATCCGACGACGTCTTGCCCGATCTTGATCTGCTCCAGTTTGCGCACGTCGAGCCGCACCGAGGCGTAAAACTTCAGGGCCCGTCCGCCGGAGGTCGTTTCGGGGTTGCCGAACATCACGCCGACTTTTTCGCGCAGCTGGTTGATGAAGATCATCACGGCTTTGCTCCGCGAGATCGCGGCGGTGAGTTTACGCAACGCCTGCGACATCAAGCGCGCCTGCAAACCGACGTGCGCGTCGCCCATGTCACCTTCGAGTTCGGCCTTAGTTACGAGCGCTGCGACCGAGTCGATGACGATGACGTCGACGGCGTTACTGCGCGTGAGCATTTCCGCGATCTCGAGCGCTTGTTCGCCGGTATCTGGTTGCGAGACCAGCAGGTTGTCGAGATCCACGCCGAGCGCCGCCGCGTAATTCGGATCGAGCGCGTGTTCTACGTCGATGAATGCCGCCGTGCCGCCGCCCTTTTGCGCTTCGGCGATCGCGTGCAGTGCAAGCGTCGTCTTACCGCTCGATTCCGGGCCGTAGATCTCGACGATGCGTCCGCGCGGGAAACCGCCCACGCCGAGCGCAAGATCGAGTGCGATCGATCCGCTCGGGACGACTTCAAACGCCATGCGTTCCTGGAAGTCGCCCATCTTCATGATCGAGCCTTTGCCGAACTGGCGCTCGATCTGGGCTAGGGCGTTGCTCAGGGCGACTTGACGTTCGTCTTGCGCTGCCATCGTTTTATCCTCTCGCTTCACTCGTTTTGCTGTTTCTGCTATCACGTTCACGCGGTTAGTACATCATCGCTATATGCCACATGGTTGGCATTCTGGAAGAGGGTCACACGGAAAGGGAGTCCGGGGCGTCTTCGAACAACGCGGCCGTGAACTCGGCGGGATGGAAGGGCCGCAGCGCATCGACGGTCTCGCCGAGGCCGATGAACTTGATCGGAATCTCGAGTTCGTCGACGATTGCGACGAGTACGCCACCTTTCGCCGTCGAGTCGAGCTTGGTGACGACCACGCCCGTGAGCTGCGTCGCCTCGTGAAAGAGCTTTGCTTGAGAGATCGCGTTTTGCCCGGTCGTTCCGTCGACGACGAGCAGCGTTTCATCGGGTGCGCGCCCGAGCTCGCGTTCGATCACGCGGCGAATTTTCTTGAGTTCTTCCATCAGGTTGGCTTTGGTCTGCAACCGTCCGGCGGTATCGATTAAGATCACGTCGACGTTGCGCGCCTTACCCGCCGCAACCCCGTCGAACACGACCGACGCCGGGTCGGCGCCTTCGTTACCGCGGACGATTTCGCTCTTGCTGCGATCCGCCCAAATCGATAACTGCTCCGTCGCGGCGGCGCGGAACGTATCGCCGGCAACGAGCAGCACGCGTTTTCCCTCGTCGTGAAGCCGCGCCGCCAACTTGCCGATCGTCGTGGTCTTGCCGCTGCCGTTGACGCCCACGACGAGCACCACCGCGGGAGTTCCGGTGAGGTGCAATTCGCCGCCGGGGAGCGTCAGGAAACGTTCGACGTCTTTGTGGAAGCGCGCCACCGGCTGATCGGTGGTCTTCCACGCTTCCTGTTTGGCGACGGTGCGCAGGCCTTCGAGAATCTTGGCCGTGGTGGGAACGCCGAAGTCGCCCATGATCAGCAGATCTTCGAGATCGTCCCAGAACGCTTCGGTCAGCGGCGCCTTGGCGCGGCCGAGGTTCTGGACTGCCGTAAAGCTGTCGCGGGCCTTCCCGAGGGACGCGCGCAACCGTTGAAACCAGCTCACGGAACTCTACCTTCCGAGGGAAAGTATCGAACTCCTGTTCGATACGGACGGCTTTTTAAGCGACCGGGTCGAGGCCGGTAATCGTGTCGGCGCGCATGCGAACCCACTGGGGCGCCGCGCCATCCACCCGAACGGGATATTCGAAGACCACGCTGCCGTCGCCCAGTTCGGGCTGCATCAAATCGGCAAGCCGCCCTTCGATAAAGACGCGGCGACCGTTGCCGAACGGCGACATCCCCGGCCGAAAGTGAATCTCGAATACCGAAGACGACGGGGCGTACGCGTGCACCGTGGCGCCGAAGCAGTCGTGCGTCGCCATCTTGAGCGCGGCGACGATCTGCGAGAACTCCGCATCGTCCACCCGCCCGTTGTCTTCGTTGAACGCGTGTTCCCGATCGATGGCGTATCTCGCCGGTGCGAGGCCGTTGACGAACTCGACCGTATACTGCCGTCCGCTCAAGTGCATCTCGAGGTGTCCCCCGATTTGCGTGTCGCGGCGTTCTTTGATCCAATCGCGTTGATCGCGCATCGTCTTCGACCACCACTGCCGTTTCCAGGCCACGCTATCCCGTCTTACCTTTCGCTTCGGCGTCGACACGATAGACATAGGCGAGCACGTGCGCGACGACCGCATAGAGCTCGCGCGGAACGAACTCCGAAACGTCGAGCCGCGCGAGCGCTTCCACTAATCCCGCATCTTCGTAGAGCGGAACGTCGTGTTCGTGTGCGATGCGCACGATCTCTTCCGCGGTTACCCCGCGGCCCACCGCGAGCACCTGCGGCGGTTCGGGTTTGAGCGGATCGTACTGCAGCGCCGCCGCCGCGGGCCGCTTCGCCTGGCGTTTACGAAAATCGAAGAAGCTCATGCTTGGGCGTCCACGTTTGAGTCGGAGCGTTTCGCCGTTGGTGCCGGCGCCGGCGCGAGCGCACCCGTGCCGCGCGGCGCGATCGCCGCGCCGATCGACGCAACCCGATAGTGCAGATCTTCGAGCCGCCCGCGCAGATCGCCGAGCGAACTGCGGAATCGATCGGCCGCACGCGGCGTTTCCGTTTTGACGTCGACGCTCACGCTTCGCCCGGCCGTTTGCAAATCGATCGCTACGGTTCCAAGCGATGCCGTATCCAGCACGAAAGCGATGTGGAAATTATCGGCGTCGAGCCGGTTCTTGCCGTCGGGCGCATCTTTAGCGATTCGCAGGCGCGCCGGTGCGCCGTTTTGGTGATAATACGCCGGCAGCGCGATCGTGATGGCGTTGGGTTCGTTCATCTGCTGTTGCAGCGCGTTCAACTGCACGGCGGTCGTCGCGGAGAGCGCGTCGCGTAGCGCGGCGGCGACCTGCGGCGGCGAGCCTTGGGGCGGATTCGCGCTCAGCGCGAGCAATGCGGTTTTTACGTCGTGCTGCAAGGCGATCCCGCGTTCTGCTGCGCGCGCGGCCAGCGCCGCCGGCGCTTCCGCCGTTTGCGAAGCTTGCTCCGCAAAGGGGAGACTAGTGCCGCCGTTGAGGTCCGCCGACGCGCTCCACGCGCGAACGATTTGCGCGAGCTTGGATTCCGCTCCGGTAACGACGTTGGAGACGTAGGCCGCGATCTGTTCGGGAAGCGCGGTCGTATTGCGCAGGTCGAGGCGGCCGACGAACGAGAGGAGCGACCGCAACGATACGAGCGTTTCGTTCGGCGCCTGCCGCGCGAGTATCGCATCGAGTTTTTCAAACGCACTCGTCAACGACTGCGTGGCGTTCTCGACGATGCGCGCAGCGGCGAGCGTGGTCGCGGAAACCGGAACGCCCAGCCGTGCGAGTAACGCCGCTTCGGGGGTCGGCCGGGCGCTTGCGACGGGCGCTGACGCCGACGGTTGCGGGAGCGCGTCGTTCGGTATCGCCGTTCGCGAGAGCGCGCTGCGTTCGATCGTGGCACGTTGTACCGCCAGGGCCACGTCACCGGGATTCAACGGCGGGACGGGCGGCGCGCCGCGCTGAGGCAGGTTCGGCGTCGCACGCGCCGGCACGCCCGAAGGCGCCGGCGGCGCCGGCTTGCCGAGGGGCGGAGCCGCTCGCATTGCGGCGATGCGCGCCTCCAGTTCGGGGGTCGGAGCGGGCTGGTCGCCCAGCGCGGCTGGCGGCAGCCCTTCGGCGTCGCGAACGGAAGCAGCCACGAAGATTTCGCGCGGCGGCGCGACGGAGGGGGGCGCCGGCGTCTGGGTTCCCGACGGAACGGGCACGCTCGTAGACCGGCCTGGGGCACTCCCCGGCGAGGGCTGCGCCGGTGCGGGCGACGTAGAAGCCGGTTGGGACGGCGGCAGCTGGGCCCCGGGGCGCTGGACGCCGGGTGCAGACGGCGCAGCTGCAGCAGGCGGCGGCATTTGTCCCGAGGGTACGGCGGGCTGCGGCGGTGAGGGCGATTGTGCGGGTAAGCTCGTCCCCAAGTTGCGCACCAAGACGGCGTTGGGCGTAAAGCCGGTTACCTGAAGTGCGACGTTTTCGCCCGGAAAGATACCGGGCGGCAGTTGGGCGGAGACGGTTTGACCGAGCAGCTGCAAACGGTCGGAGCCGTTCTCAGGCGGAAGGACCGTTGCGTTGAGTATCTCTCCCACCGAGACCTGGGCGCGGATGCTTTCGACGAGCGTACCGAGGTTGAGGATCGCTTCATCGATCGATGCTTGCGCGTTGGCAACCGCCTGCAGAGCGAAGGCGGCAAGGGGGTCCAAGCTGCCCATCGCTTAGCGCCTACGCCGTGACGTCGATAAAATGTTCGCCATCACTGCCGGCAAAATCGATGCTCGATTCGTCCGGGGCAGCATGCTGTCGGCGCCGCTCCTGCGGCGTATAGCCGCCCGAATTTCCGCTCCCGTCGGGATTCGTTCGAATCTTGGTACCTTCGGCGTGCGTGGTTTCGGCGATGCTCTCTTCGCGCTGCTGGAGCTGAGCCACGAAGGCATTCTGCGCCGCGGCTTGCGCGGCTTGAGGGCCCTGCTGGGCGCTATTAACCTGGGCCGCGTTCTGCGGTGCGGCCAGGTAGGCGAGTTGCAGATCCACGGGACGTATCGCCATGGCCAGTTACTTCCCCGCGCAACGTTCGTTCTACTTTAATATCGGCCCCGGGCTGAGGCTTCCTGAGATACTTTTGCTTGATGTTGGGGTCGTCTTCCCGATACCCCAGATCGTTGCGAAGCTCGCGCAGGCGCTGGCGCAGATGGATCACGGCTTGCGCGTGGATCTGCGACACGCGCGATTCGGAAACGCCCAAGGCGCCCTTGATCTCTTTGAGCGTCTGCCCGTCGAAATAATAGAGCTTGATGACGGTACGCTCTTGCGGCGGAAGGCTTTCGACCGCTTCGACGAGTTCCGAACGAACCTCGCGCGCTTCGACCTCGCTCATGACGTCGTTCTCGTCGTCGCGCAGCGTATCGACGAGCGGAATCTCGTAGCCCTTTTCGTTGGGGAGAAACTCTTCGAGCGAAAGCACGGCCGTACCGCGCACGCGTTGAACCAACTGATCGAGTTCTTTGATCGAGAGCCCGAGCCGCTTGGCGACTTCGTCTTCTTTGGGGGCGCGGCCGAGCTCGATTTCGAGTTCTTGATACGTGCGCTCGAGCTCTCGCGCGCGCTGGCGTACGGCGCGGGGAACCCAGTCGAGCGAGCGCAGGGCATCCAAGATCGCCCCGTTGATGCGGGTGATTGCGTAGGTCTCGAACTTCACGCCACGCGCGTCGTCGTATTTTTCGATGGCGTCGATCAAACCCAAAATCCCGTCGTTAATGAGATCGTTGATCTCGACGTTCGGCGGGAGGTTGACCGAGATTCGACCAGCCACATACTTCACCAGGTGTAAGTACTTGTGAACGATCTCTTCTCGTGAGAGTTCGACGCCGCCGATGACGTAGCTACGTTGACTACGGCCCAGCTTCATGCAACCCCGAACGACGCGCGCCGTGCGCGTCTCTGCCCCTATTCACAATTCTAAAGCAGGCTCCTACTGCAGGCCAAGATTCGTGCGCCCGTCGCGCGTTAAGACTTCGCCACACCGGACATCTCGCACAACGTACCGGCGATATCGTCGAGCGGGATCTCGCGGTCGACGAGCCCTTCTTTTTGTGCTGCGCGCGGCATACCGTACACCACGCACGTTGCCTCATTCTGCCCAATAACGTAACCGCCGAGTTCCTTAAGCTTACGTAAACCCTTTACCCCATCTTGGCCCATTCCCGTGAGAATGACGCCGATTGCCGCGCGACGGTACGCTTCACCGACTTGCTCCATCATCGCATCGACGCTCGGTACGTGCAGCGAGCTGCCGTCGTCATCGGTCAGACCGACGGCCGTCTCGATGCCGCTGCGACGCAGCACCAGCTGCTTGCCCGACGGGACGACGAGCGCCGCGCCCGGTTCCAGAATCATGCCGTTGGCCGCTTCGTGCACCGTGATCTTGCTCTGTGCGTTGAGCCTGTCGGCCAAGGGACGAGTAAAGCCCATCGGCATGTGCTGCACGATCAAGACGGGCAGCGGGAAATCGGCCGGCAGCAACGGCACGACGTGCGAGAGCGCGACGGGACCGCCCGTCGACGTTCCGATCGCAATGCATTCGTATTGAGAGGTCGAGGGCCGGCGAACGGCGGGACGCAGCGGCGGGGAGACGACGATTCGTTCGGGCTCGGCCGCCGGGTGCGGCGCATGAACGATCGGCTGCGCCGGTTGCGCGCCGCGCCGCGACACGGCGCGAATCTTCGCGACCAAATCGCGCGCGACGTCTTGAATGTTGACGTAGGCGGCATCGGGTTTCGGAATAAAGTCGACGGCGCCCAACTCGAGCGCGCGGAACGTGGTCTCGGCGCCTTCGCGCGTGAGCGAACTGCACATGATGATCGGAATCCTGTGATCCGCGACGATCTGCCGCACCGCTTCGAGTCCGCCCATTCCGGGCATCTCGACGTCCATGGTAATCACGTCGGGATTGATCTGCAGCGCTTTCGTGATCGCTTCTTCACCGCTGCGTGCGGTCGCGACGACTTTCATGTCGGCTTCCTTGTCGATCATCATCGTGATCGCGCGCCGCATGAACGCCGAATCGTCGGTTACCAGTACGTTGATCATGCCGTTATCATCCTGAAAATGCGGTCTTTACTTCCGCTTGTAGTAGATCGCTTTGGGTGTAACGAGAGGTTCGTAGAGATCCGTCAACCGCATGATGGACTCCGCATGCCCCAAGAACAGATATCCTCCGGGGCGCAGCGCCGCCGCAAAGGCCTCCACCACGCGCTTCTGCGTCGGCTTGTCGAAATAGATCAGCACGTTGCGGCAAAAAATCGCATCGTGTTGCCCCATTGCGGCCACCGCTTTTGCATCCAGCAGGTTCAGGCGCGAGAACTCGACCATCTTTTTAATGTCGTCGCTGATGAAGAAACCACCTTGGAACGGGCGGAAGTACTTTTGGACCATTTCCGGCGGCGTCGCGCGGAACGACAACTCGCGATAGAAGCCGGTCGTGGCCTTCTCCAGCGCCCGCGGCGACAGATCCGTTGCGTGAAGGGTGATCGACGCGGGGGAGATGCGATGCGTTTCCATCAGCATCATCGCGATGGTGTACGGCTCTTCGCCCGTGGAGCTGGCCGACGACCAGACCCGCAACTTGCCGCCGCTCTTGAGCGCCCCGTCGAGAACTTCGGTCGCCAGTACTTCCAACTGAGCCCGCTCGCGGAAAAAATACGTCTCGTTGTTCGAAAGGACCGACGCGAGCTCGGCCCATTCCGTCTCACGATCCGGCGAAGAGATCAGGTAACGGTAGTACGCGCCGAAGTCTTGCGCGCGCACCTTCAGCAGTCGCGTCTGAAGACGGCTCTGCAGCAAGAACTGTTTCGTATCGTCGTAGAAAATGCCAAAACGCTCGCGAATGATATCGCGAAGCGATTGGAACTCGGCCTCCGAAATAACGATCGTCGACACGCCTTGGCGACGCTTCGCCGCCTAGACGAACGAAGCCCTCACCCCGAAGCGTAAAGCGTGCGCGTAGAGGAGGACCCGGTCGAACGCCGTTCGCTCGTGCTGCTCTCGATAGAGCGCGTCCGAGAACCGCCGGCTGGACGCCAATTGTTCGAAGAGCATGCCGTATCGCGCCGGGCGCGCTTCGAGGAAGCGCATCAGCTTCACCCGATGCTCCAGACGGCGCTTGAAACGCGCGTTGAGCCGCGATGCGTACATCTGCGCGGCGCGCGTACGGTCGTTGCGCGACGCTTGGATCGTTTCGGCGGCGATTCGTCCGCTCATCGCCGCTTCGTAGATGCCTTCGCCGTTGGTCGCGTCCACGAGACCGGCTGCTGTCCCGCCCACCATCGCGCTTCCCTCGGCAACGGGTTGACGCGGCCATCCGCCGTAGAGCAGATGCCCTTCTTCCTTTACACGCAGCGTCTTCGCGGCCGGATACAGACGACTGCCGACGCGTTCGGTGAAGCGATCGAGTTCCTCGCGAAGCGCCGAGCCGCCGAGCTTGCCGGTCAGTCCGAGGCCGATCGCAAGATGATCGCGCTTGGGAAACATCCACGCGACGATCTGCCGTCCGTCCGGCGCGCGGTAATAGTGAAGTTCGAGCGTGCGGTATGCGACCGGGTCGGCGGGACGATCGAGATACACGCGGTACTGCAAGGTCGTCATCAATCCGTCGTTCCACCGCCGATCGTCGAAACGCCGCGCAGGATCGAGCGCGTCGAAACGCGCGGTCGCGCCTTGCGCGAGAAAGAGCGAACGGGCGCGAATGCGACGCCGTTCGCCCACGCGCGTGTCGGCGTATTCTACGATCGTGGCGTTGCCGTCGGACTGAAACGAACGCAGAAGCGACCGGGTGCGAATCTCCGCCCCTTCGTCGCTCGCAAGACGCGCCATCGTGCCGTCGAGCTGCTCTCGCGTACTCGTGTGGCCGGGACCAAAAATCACTTCGTATTCGCGCGCGTCTTCATCGAAAAGCGCGAGCCGCGGCGTATCGCAATGGACGACGCTGCGCGGAAGGTCGAACGTCTCGCAAAAGCCGGGCCGCAATCCAGCCGCGCAGACGCGTTTTTCGCCGACCACGGCGTCCTTCTCCAGCACCACCGCCGCAATGCCCGCGCGAGCGAGCTCGCGCGCCGCGGTGGTACCCGCCGGTCCGGCCCCGACGATCAAAACGTCGACCTCTTCCATCGCCTCCACCTTTACAACATTTCCGGCAGCGGGCCTGTGGTACGCTTGTCTGACCATGTCCGAACCCGGCTCGCGCAACTATCTCAATTTGCCGCTTGGCGACAATCATCCCGATGAGATCAACGTCATCGTCGAGATTCCGGAGAAGTCGCGCAACAAGTACGAGTACGACAAGACGCTGGACATCTTCCGGCTGGACCGGGCGCTGCATTCCGCCATCCACTACCCCGGCGACTACGGCTTTGCCCCGCAGACGCTCGCGCTCGACGGCGACCCGCTCGACGTGCTGGTCCTGGTCATCGAACCGACGTTCCCCGGATGCCTGGTCTCGGCGCGTCCCATCGGGCTGCTCGAGATGACCGACGGCGGCAAGGAAGACGACAAGATCCTGGCGGTTCCCGTCGGTGAGCCGGCCTTCGAAGAGATCTACAACTACTCGCAGATCTTCCCGCACTTGCTGCGCAAGATCTCGCATTTCTTCGAGACCTACAAGGCCCTCGAAGGCAAGAAGACCGCCGTCGGCGCCTGGCGTGACGGTGCGTACGCCCGTCGCATTATCTCGGAAGCCTACGAGCGCTTCAAACAGCAGGATACCTAAGAAGCCGGGGGAACCGGACGGGTCAGTGGCGCCCCCTGGATGGGCGCCGTATTGCTGCATCTCCTCTCGTTAAGGACCTAAACACGTGACGGCACAACCCGCAATTTGGGCCGGCTTGATCGGTGGCTTGCTCGCCGTGGTCTATGGCTTCATCCTCACCTTTTGGGTGATCCGGCAGCCGGACGGCAACGAGCGCATGAAAACGATCGCCGCAGCCATTCAGGAAGGCGCGATGGCCTTTCTGCAACGCCAATATACGACGATCGCGATCGTCGCAGTCATTCTCGCCATCCTCATCTATTTTGACAAAGCGCTGGCCTGGGAGGCCGCGGTAGGCTTCCTCATCGGCGCGATACTCTCGGGCGCCGCCGGCTTTCTCGGCATGATCGTCTCGGTGCGCGCGAACGTTCGGACGGCCGAAGCGGCCCGCGGCGGCTTGGGTCCGGCGCTCAACGTAGCCTTCCGCGGCGGCACGGTGACCGGCATGCTGGTCGTCGGCCTGGGCCTCGTGGCGGTGTCGGGATACTATTGGATCCTGCTCGGCGTCAACGGCGGCGACGCAGGCAAATCGCTCGGCGCCATGGTCGGCCTCGCATTCGGCTGCTCGCTGATCTCGGTCTTCGCGCGCCTGGGCGGCGGCATTTATACGAAGGCTGCAGACGTCGGTGCGGATCTCGTCGGCAAAGTGGAGGCCGGCATCCCCGAAGACGATCCGCGCAATCCGGCGGTCATCGCTGACAACGTGGGCGACAACGTCGGAGACTGCGCCGGTATGGCGGCCGATCTCTTCGAGACCTATTGCGTCACGACGGTTGCCGCAATGTTGCTGGGCAACTTGATCTTCGGCGACAAGGTTCCCGGAGCAACGACGTTCCCGCTAATCCTCGGCGCACTCTCGATCGTCGCGTCGATCATCGGATCGTGGATCGTCGGACTCGGCAAAGTCTCGAAGACGCGCATCATGGGATCGCTCTACAACGGCATGATCGTTGCCTCGGTTCTCGCGCTGGTCGGCTTCTGGTTTGCCGCGCAGAACGTGTTCGGCGCTTCGACCGACGTGAGCGCAACGTCGATATTCTTCTGCGCGCTGGTGGGCGTCGTAATCACCGGCTTGATCACCGTCATTACCGAGTACTACACCGGCACGCAATTCGGGCCGGTGCGCAGCATCGCGAAAGCGTCCGTTACCGGTCACGCGACGAATATTATCGCGGGGCTTGCCGTCTCGATGCAAGGCACCGCGCTTCCCGCGATCGTCATCGTCATCGGCATTCTCGTCAGCTACGGACTCGCCGGCGTGTACGGCGTTGGTATCGCCGTCATGGCGATGCTCTCGCTCGCCGGTATCGTCGTCGCGATCGACTCCTTCGGACCGATCACCGACAATGCTGGCGGCATCGCGGAAATGGCCGAGATGCCCGAAGACGTTCGCAACGTCACCGATCCGCTCGACGCCGTCGGCAACACGACCAAGGCCGTTACCAAAGGCTACGCGATCGGTTCGGCAGCGCTCGCAGCGGTCGTGCTCTTCGCATCCTTTCTGCAAGAGCTAACGAATCATTGCAAAGCATCGGGCGCCGCTTGCGCGACGAACCCGGTATCCTTTGCGATCGGCGATCCGTACGTGCTGTGCGGATTGTTCATCGGCGGTTTGCTGCCGTATCTCTTTGCGTCGCTTTCGATGCAGGCCGTCGGCCGCGCCGGCGGTGCGGTCGTAGAAGAGGTGCGCCGTCAGTTCCGCGAGATTCCCGGCATCATGGAAGGCACGGCAAGGCCCGATTACGGTACGACCGTAGGCATCGTAACGACGGCGGCGCTCAAAGAGATGATCGTTCCCGCGCTCATCCCGGTCGGCGTTCCCGTCATTGTCGTGCTCCTGAGCTACTTCAACGTGCTCCCCGGAAATACGGGCGCGCAGATCATGGGTGGCATCCTCGTCGGATCGATCGTCACGGGGCTGTTCCTCGCGATCTCGATGACGACGGGCGGCGGCGCGTGGGACAACGCGAAGAAGTACATCGAAGACGGCCAGTTCGGCGGTAAAGGTTCGATCGCTCACCAAGCCGCCGTCACCGGCGACACGGTCGGCGATCCGTACAAAGACACCGCGGGACCGGCGATCAACCCCATGATCAAGGTCCTCAACATCGTCGCGTTGCTCCTCGTGGCATTCCTCGTCCACTAGCAGCAGCGATCTAGAGAGACCAAAGGGCCGCCGCAAGGCGGCCCTTTTCGTTAATAAACGGTGAGCGCGGGCTACCGGGCAACTCTTGCGGGTGCCGGAGTCGTTGTTACCAATGTGGGAATAACACGATTAATGCGAACGCTTGCCCGATTGACCTCCGCCGTTCTCGCCGCTCTCGTTGTTGCGGCGGCGCTGCCCGCTTATGCATACACCCAGGAGCAGCAGTGGGAACTGCAAGTCGGCCAGCAAGAATGGCAGAAACTCAGCAGCGCGGGGAAGATCGTTCCGCAGTCCGACCCGCGCTACCGCATCTTGGATCCGATCGCGCATCGGATCGCCGGCGTGGCGGACAAGCAGTACTTCATGCCCTTCCAGTTTTATTTGGTTCGGGACAAATCGCCCAATGCGTTTAGCGTTCCGGGCGGTCACGTCTATGTCACGACCGCGATGATGACCTTCGCGCAAAACCAGCAGGAACTCGCCGGCGTGCTCTGCCACGAGGTCTCGCACGATATCCATCACGACGTGTATAATCTCGCGCGCAAGAACCAGAATCTCTCGCTTCTTGCGGGCTTGGCGAGCCTACTCGTCGGCAACAGCCGGCTCGGACAATTCGTCCTGGGAACGGGCGCACAACTCGAGAGCCTGAGCTTCTCGCGCCCGGTCGAAAGCGCGGCCGATCACACGGGCGCCTACATCTGCGCCCAAGCGGGTGAGAATCCGTGGGGCATGGTCTGGCTCTTCAAGCGCTTCCAGGGGCAACCGGCCCCGCCGATGGAGATGCTCTCAGACCATCCCGACGACAACCACCGCATCACCGATCTCGAAAACGAATTCCGCGCCGATCCGTCGACCTTCGGCCGCTTCAATCCGAACCCGTCGTCGGGAACGCCGCTTCGATAACGCGCAGGGGGAGGCGCCCGGCACCGGGCGTACTACCCCTGATGCGATTCACGTTTTCATCTGCGCTGCGCTCGTGCGCAGTCCTCGCCATCGCTGCGCTCGTCGCGACCAACGGTTCCGTTCGCGCGGCCATGGGCGCCAAGACCGGCATCGGTCTTTCCTGGATGGACAAGACGTGCAAGCCGTGCACGGATTTCTATCAGTTTGCCAACGGCAACTGGATCAAACACAATCCGATTCCGCCCCAATACTCGACCTGGGGCTCGTTCAACATCCTCTATAACCACAATCAGGACGTTCTGCACTCGATTCTCGAAGCGGCGAATAAAGCCAACGCCGCGCCGGGCAGTAACGAGCAGAAAATCGGATCGTTCTACGGTTCGTGCATGAATACGGCCGAGATCGACAAAGCGGGGACCGCGCCGCTGCAACCGTTGATGAACGCCATCGACGGCGTCGCGAGTTCTCGGACGCTCGCACCGGCGCTCGCGCAACTGCTGCTTGCAAACGTCAACGCATTCTTCGGAATCGGTTCCGGCGCCGACTTTAAAAACAGCTCGATGAGCATCACCCAAATCGGTCAAGGCGGCCTGGGACTTCCCGATCGCGATTATTACTTGAAGACCGACGCAGCCAGCAAGAAACTGCAGCAACGGTACGTCGCGCACGTCACGCAGATGTTCGCGCTGCTGGGTGAGACGCCGGCGCAAGCGGCGGCCGACGCGCAAACCGTCATGACGATGGAAACGACGCTGGCGAAGGCCCAGATGTCGCGCGTCGAAGAACGCGATCCGCAGAAGGTCTACAACAAGATGGACCTCGCGGGACTCCAGAAACTCGCGCCCAACTTCGACTGGGCGACCTTCTTCAAAGACTCGGGCATTACGCCCGAAGCGATCAACGTCGCGCAACCGAAGTATTTTGCGGCGCTGTCGTCGGATCTCGCGACGTGGACGCCGGCGCAGATCAAGACCTACCTCAAATGGCAGACGATCCATACGTTTGCCAGCGCCCTTCCCCATGCGTTCGAGCAGGCGAACTTCGCGTTCTACGGACAAACGCTGACGGGCGCAAAGCAGCAGCTGGACCGCTGGAAGCGCTGTACCGCCTCCGTCGACCGCAACCTCGGCGAAGCGCTCGGCCAAGTCTACGTCGCCAAGGTCTTCCCGCCGTCGGCAAAAGCGCAAGCGCTCGAAATGGTGAAATACGTGAAGTCGACGCTGCGCAGCGACATGGGCCAGCTCTCGTGGATGTCGCCGGCGACCAAGGCGAAGGCGCAGGCGAAACTCGACGCGTTCATGCTCAAGATCGGCTATCCGGATAAGTGGCGCAGCTACGCGGGACTCGACGTCACGAACGGCGCTTACGCGAGCAATCTGATCGCGGCCTACCAGTTCAACAACAAGTTCGATTACGCGCACATCAATAAGCCCGTCGACCGCTCGTTGTGGGGTATGACGCCGCCGACCGTCAACGCCTATTACGACCCGACGGTGAACGAAATCGTCTTCCCCGCCGGCATTCTGCAACCGCCGTTCTTCTCGGCAACCGGCGACATGGCGATGAACTTCGGCGGCATCGGTGCGGTGATCGGACACGAGTCGACGCACGGATTCGACGACGAAGGTAGCCAGTTCGATGCGAAGGGCAACCTTGCGAACTGGTGGACGCCGTCGGACAAAGCCAAGTTCAACGCCCGCGAACAGTGCATCATCAACCAGTACGACGCGCTCTCTCCCGAAAAGGGCGTGAAGGAAAACGGCAAGCTCGTCGTCGGTGAAGCGACGGCGGACCTTGGCGGCTTGACGATCGCCTATAAGGCGTTCGAACGCTGGCAGGCGAAGCATCCGCGTAAGATCATCGACGGCTACACGCCCGAACAGCGCTTCTTCCTAGGATGGGCGCACGTATGGGCCAGCAGCCAACGCGCGCAAACCATCGCGTTACGCGCGAAGACCGACGTGCACGCTTACGACAAGTTCCGCGTGAACGCGACCGTCTCCAACATGCCGGCATTCGCGAAAGCGTGGGGCTGTAAAGCCGGAAGCCCGATGGTTCGTCCGGCAAAGCAACGCTGCGCGATCTGGTAAGTTACTCCGCGAGCGGCACTTCCGAGGGGAGTGCCGCTTCCACGGCCCCAGCCACGTCCACGAGCTCGCGCACGTTATCGCGCGGGCTCGTGACATAATAGGCCACCACGAGCGACACGAAAAGCAGGACACCGCCGGCGTCCCAGCCGAGGCTCGGCAATTTCCACGCATGGCCGCCGCCGATCGAAAACGCGAAGATGCCCGTGAATATAGCCGGGCCGACGATCATGCCGATGCTGCGCAGCATGCTGATCGCACCCTGAAGTTCGCCTTGTTCGAATTTTTCCACGCGCCGCGTCATGATTGCCTGCGAAGCCGACGCCGCGATCATCCAGAGCATATTGACGGCGATTGCAATCCAGAAGAGTATCTGATTTCCGCCGTACATGAAGAATCCGACCGCGCCGAAAAACAATCCGAAGAGCATCGCTTTGCGTTCGCCGAGGCGATCGACGAGCGGTTGAATCAGAAACGCCGAAATCAAGATCGTCAGAATACCGACGACGGCGAGCGAGACGCCGATCGTGCGCATCGTCCAGGCATAGGCGAACATCGTGTACAGTATAAAGAGCTGCGGAAGCGCTTCGTGCGCGACGTAGCCGATCTGTACGACGAGCGCGAGTCCGGAAAGTTCGCGATGACGCCGGAGGAGTTTCAGCGATCCGAGCGGATTCGCGCGTTTCCACGAAAACGCGTTGCGATGTTCGGGCGCGAGCGATTCCGGCAGGACGAAGAACCCGTAGAAAAAGTTCATCAGGCTCAACGCGGCCGCCACCCAAAACGGCAGACGCGGATCGTGCGCCCCGAGAAATCCGCCGATGGCCGGTCCGATCACGAAGCCGACGCCGAAAGCGGCACTGATCAATCCGTACGCGCCCGCCCGCTTGTCGGCCGGCGTCACGTCGGCTACGTATGCGCTCGCGACGGTAATGCTTGCGGTCGTCGCGCCCGACACGATGCGGCCCAGAAAGAGCCACCACAGGTTCGGTGCGAGCGCGAGAATGACGTAGTCGAAGCTGGTTCCAAGATTCGAGAGCAGCACGACGGGGCGGCGCCCCACGCGGTCGGAGAGCGTGCCGAGAACCGGCGATGCAAAGAATTGAACGATCGCGAATACGGTCGCGAAGATGCCGGTCGCAATTGACGCGTAGGCGAAGTTACCGTGTTCGAAGCTGATGATCAGCGGCTGAAAGACCGGGATGATGATCCCGAGCGCGATCATGTCGAGCAGCACGGTAACGAAGATAAACGTCATTGCGGCCCTTCGCTTAGCGGGCACGGCGTGAATCCTTTCCCTCTACGTTTTTCACGGAGTCGAGCCACAGCGTCAGCGCGCGCTCGACCCGCCGTCGATCGCGGGTCGCGCAGAAATCCATCATGAATCCCCGGAAGCCGGCGAGCAGCATCGTGGCGTATGCGCGGGCGTCGGCTTCGGAACTGCCCCCGTCGATCAGCGGACGCGAGAAAAAGACGATCCAGTCCTCGATCGCGTGATGCAGAAAGGACGCATACGTGGTCCGGTCTTGCAGTGCGAGCCCGAAGAGTTCGAAGAACAAGCGAAAGAGCGGCTCGTGCTTCGGCTGCGTCATGAGCTTCCAAGCATCGAGGCACGCCTCGCGAGGGCTCGCGTAGTACGTCTCTCTCATCGACGCGAACGTGACGAGCTGACGAGCGCGAACGCCTTCGACGATCGCTTGAATCAGTTCGGCCTTCGATCCCCAGTAATAGAGCAGCACGCGGGGACTGCTTCCTACGGCGTCGGCGAGCGGCCGGAGCGATAGATCGCTCAGGCCGTGTTCGAACACGTAATCGACGATCGCTTCGAGCAGCTGTTCGCGACGGGAGAGATCATCGACGGAAGGACGAGCCACCCGCCGATGCTAACACATGTGAAACAGTCGTTTCAATACGCTAGCGATTCATGCGAGGCCAGCCCGGCCTTAGGCCGCGACGTAAAACGGCGATGCGAGCGGCACGAACCGTTAAAGCCGGTCGAAGCTCGAGATCAATCGGTCGCGTGCGTCCGTAAATTCCGGCGATTCGTTATCGGCGAAGCTGGAGCCGAGCAGCGCCAGCAGTTCGTCGCGCACGTCGAAACCCGAGAAGGTTGCAAAACCGGGGTCGTGCGGGTCGACGAAGCGCGTCAGCGCGTAGGTCTGAAAGTCGGGTTCGTTTTCGTACTTGTCGAGCGCGAGCGACACCCGCGCACCCGAAGGCCTCCGGTACTCGATCGTCGCGACGCGGTCGATCACGACGCCGCCTCCGTTGCGTGATCGAGCGCTTCATACTTGCGGTAGACGACCCAATACGTGGTGCCGATGATCGCGATCGCAAAGACGAGGGCTCCGTCGCCGACGACCGTTCCGAGCGCGCTATGCAACGGAAAGGCCAAACGCAGAACGGAGCGAGCGCCGAAGGCCGCGATGTAGATGAGCGCCGTGATCCAGGAAGGTCCGAGTTGCATGACGCCGTGCTGGTCCGTTGCACTGACGGTCGTGTGGTGCCCGCGAAGCATCCCGACCGGAATACCGGCCGCTATTCCGAGTATCACCGCCAGAACGATCTGCCATGCGGGTGCGGGGCTCAGCCGCTCGTACCCATAGATCGCGAAGGCGCCGAGTGCCATTAAGAGTATCGCGTAGGTCCACATCCTCGAAACCGTCGTGCGCTGAGGACGCGCCGAACGATAGAGGATTAGTGCGATGATGGCGACCCACATGAGCGCCGCGACGATTTGCTGATGCGTAAACAAAACGGGGACGCTGTTTGCATCCCCGCTTGCTTTATCCTACCGAATCCGTCCGTTGGGAATTTCGAGCGATTTTCCGTCGGCTTAGGCGACGGCATACGAAGTGGTCAAAGCGACCACGAGTATGCCGGCAACGACAGCCGGCGGAAAATGGCGACGAAATTACTTGATTTCGACGGTGGCGCCGGCTTCTTCCAGCTTCTTCTTGATCGACTCGGCTTCGTCTTTCGGAACGCCTTCCTTGACGGCTTTGGGCGCGCTTTCGACGAACGATTTGGCTTCGGTCAGGCCCAGGTTCGTGATCTCGCGAACCGCCTTGATGACCTTGATCTTCTCCGCGCCCGCATTCGCGAGAATCACGTCGAATTCGGTCTTCTCGGCCGCCGGAGCCGCGGCGCCGCCGCCGGCACCCGGAGCCGCCATCATTGCGACCGGCGCGGCCGCGCTGACGCCATACTTCTCTTCGAGCTGCTTGACGAGGTCCGCGAGCTCGAGCACGGTGAGTTTATCGATTTGTTCGATGAGTTCGGCAACTGCCATGATTGATCGGATCTCCTAAAATTAAGCGTTCGAACCCGCGGCGTCTTTTTGCTCGCGGATAGCGTTAAGCACACGGACGAGTCCGCTCTGGTTGCCCGAAAGAACGGTGACGAGACCGCGCAGGGGGCTTGCAAGCGAACCGACGAGTTTGGCGATGAGCTCGGCCTTGGGCGGGAGCGAAGCGAGCGCTTCGATCTGCGATTTGTCGGCGAATTTACCGTCGACGATCGCGGCCTTGATCCCGAGTTTCTTGCTGTCGTCTGCGAACTGTTTGATCGCCTTCGCGGGGGCAACCGGATCGGTGCCTGCGAAAACGATGCCGGTCGGACCGGCCAGAAACGCATCAAGCTGCTTGGCGATATCTTCGCCGGCGGCAATCTTGAAAAGCGTATTCTTGACGACCGCATACGTGCTGCCGTCCTTACGAAGCTCGCCGCGAAGTTTGGTTATCTCTTCGACGGTGAGGCCCGCAAAGTCGGTCAGGAACAAGTTCTGCGAGCCGGCGAGCCGTTCGCGTAACTCTTCTACCGCTGCTTCTTTTTTTGCGGTTGGCATTGACGTTTAGTCGCTTTCTTGGAACTAAAAAAGCGCTCCATCCGTCCGGAGGGCGCTTGAAGAAAGCCGCCAAAAGCGGAAATCCCTATCAACGCACCTCGGTAGCCCTTCGATCCCTCACGTTGAGGAACTCGAAACTTAAGATCCAAAGGATCAGCTACGGTCTTCGGAGCCGTCGCCTAGACTACCACAGCGCGGCGGGTCCACGCAAGGCGCTCGCGAACCACTCGTTCGGAAAGGAGCCCCTCTAATGAATGACCGCTCGTTCAGCCGGTCGGCCTTCCTGGCCGGCGGCACCCTTGCCGCCCTCTCGGCGGCCACCCGGCTCGATGCCGCCCCCCTGCATCCGGCTGCAGCAAAGGCTCTCCACGAACTCATGGCGGGCAACGCCCGCTTCGTAGCCGGCAAGCCGACATGCCCGCCGCTCACGGCACGGCGCCTCGAACTCGCGCACGGGCAAAGCCCCTTTGCGATCATCGTCAGCTGCTCGGATTCCCGCGTTCCGGTGGAAACGGTCTTCGATCAAATTCCGGGTAACGTCTTCGGGGTTCGCGTCGCCGGCAATTTCGTCGACGATCACGGCCTGGGCTCGATCGAATATAGCGTCGCGGTACTCAAGTCGTCGCTGATCTTGGTTCTCGGGCACACCTCCTGCGGCGCGATCAAAGCGACCGTTCAATACGCCAAAGACGGCAAAGCGCAACCGTCGCACATCCAAGGGCTCGTCGACGCGCTCCTACCGGCCGCAAAAAGTTCGAAGGGAAGCGCCGGCGATTGGGTGCACAATGCCACCGTGCAAAACGTCAAGATGAACGCCGCGTCGCTGCATACGCGCTCGAGCATCGTCGCAAAGGCCGTCGAAGCCAACACGCTTTCGATCGCCGCGGGGATGTACGATTTGCAGAGCGGCCGCGTAACCATCGTTTAGTAGATGCCGTTCACCCGTCCGGCGACGCTCGACGCAGCGGTGGCGCGCCTCATCGAAGGGAACCGCCGCTTCGTCGAAGAGCGTCCGCTCGCGCCGGCGCCTTCCGCCGAACGGGTGCAGCTCTCGAGCGGTCAAGCCCCCTTCGCAACGATTCTCGGCTGTTCCGATTCACGCGTACCGATCGAAACGATCTTCGATCAGCAGCCGGGTAATCTGTTCGTCACGCGTCTGGCGGGGAACATCGTCAACGACGACGTCCTGGCAACGATCGAGTATGGAATCACCGTTTTAAAAACCATGCTCGTGGTGGTGCTCGGACACACCAAATGCGGTGCCGTGCAAGCCGCGCTCGATCACGTCGAACGCGGCACGCGCCTCGAAGGCCATATGCAGCGTCTCGCCGATGCCATCATTCCTGCCGCGCTCGAGACGCGCACGAGCAACGGACGATGGTGGGAACGCGCGGTCGAAGAAAACGCGCGTCTGAACGCGCGCGCGGTCATCGATCGCTCCGGGATCGTACGCGACGCCGTAGCGCGCGGTGACGTTGCCGTCGTAGCGGCGGTCTACGATTTGGAAACCGGGCGCGTCGCGTTCTTCGAACGGTTTTAGCGCGCGGCGAAGGCCCGCGCAGCCGCCATCATCGTCGCGGCGATCTCGGTGAGGGGCTGATCGCGCAGCATCAAGATGGGTACCTGATCGCGCAGGTGCGGATTGCTCCCGGAAAACCATGCGCGGGCGACGTCCCGCTCGCCGTCTACCGCAATCGTCATCAGCAGCTGAAAGGCAAAGCGCAAGACGTTCGCGCGCTGCGGCGTCCGGCCGTCGGTCCATTGCGTGACGGCGCGCGTTTCGCCGACTCCGCCTATCTGCGAAACCGCCGTCGCCCCCAGGACATCCACGAGTGCGGCCACGACGCGGCCGATCGGCAGCGACATCGCGCGGGCGTGGGCATCCACATCGGTAGCGCCTTGGTTAGAATTGCGGGCCTTCAGATCCATCCCAGGTAAAACGCCTCCTCAAATTACAAGCCGTACACTTGTACCCCGGATGAACGATAAAGCAGCGCCCCCAGTAAGAAGGGCGCTGCTTGCTCTTGAGGTTTTCTTTGCGTTTTCTAGATGGATTACACGGTGGCTTTGATGCGATTCGGATCGATCTTCACGCCCGGCCCCATCGTGCTCGTAAGCGTCACGCTCTTGAGGTAGGTGCCTTTCGCCGCAGCCGGTTTGGCGCGAACGATCGCATCGACGAGCGCCATCACGTTCTCGACGAGCTGGTTCGCTTCGAACTGAGACTTGCCGACGATGGTGTGGATGATCGCGCTCTTGTCGAGGCGATATTCGACCTTACCGGCCTTGATGTCGCGAATAGCGCCCGCGATATTGGGCGAGACCGTACCGGCTTTAGGATTCGGCATCTTCTGTGCCAGGATACGGCCGAGTTCCTTACCGACTTGCGCCATCATGTCCGGCGTTGCAACCGCGACGTCGAAATCGGTGAACCCGGCTTTGAGCTTGTCGATCAGATCCTGATCGCCGACGAGATCGGCGCCTGCTTCTTGTGCGGCCTTTGCGTTGTCGCCCTTCGCGAAGGCAATCACGCGGACCGTACGGCCGGTGCCGTGCGGAAGCAGAACCGTGCCGCGCACGTTTTGATCGCTCTTCTTCGGATCGACGCCCAGGCGAATGTGAATCTCGACCGTCTCGTTGAATTTCGCGTTCGCGTTCTTCTTCACGAGCTCGATCGCTTCGGCCGGCGCGTAGAGCGTCTTCTTGTCGTAGTTCGCAACCAGGTTCTTGTAGCGTTTTCCGTGATGCTGCGGCATTAGGCTTCCACCTCCACGCCCATCGAACGAGCGGTGCCGGCGATGATCTTCTTCGCTGCATCGATGTCGTTGGCGTTGATGTCCGGCATCTTCACCTTCGCGATCTCTTCCAGTTGCGCGTTCGTCAGTTTGCCGACTTTGTTGCGATTGGGTTCTTTCGATCCGGACTCGAGCTTCAGCGCCTGTTTGATCAGGAACGACGCCGGCGGCGTCTTCGTGATAAACGTAAACGTGCGATCTTCGAATACGGTGATCTCGACCGGAATGATCATGCCCGCCTGCGATTGCGTACGTTCGTTGTACTGCTTGCAGAAGTCCATGATATTCAGGGAGTACGGTCCGAGCGCGGGACCGACCGGCGGAGCCGGGGTCGCTTTGCCGGCGGGCAGTTGCAGCCCGATTTTTCCGACGACCTTCTTGGCCATGATGTGTCCTCTTCGTGTACGGTTTTGCTGCTGTTCGCACGCGCACCGCGACTCGAAGACACTCGTCGCGCGACGTCGTGTCGCGCTCCTGTTCCCGCGCTCGCGCCTCTCGCCAATCCTGGCTCCGGCGCTCGTCGCGAGGCTTCTCGTCTGCGGCGCGCTTCGCGACAGCGAAGCAAGCCTTCCCCTCATAAATCTTGCGAGCCGGGGTCGCTCCCGCAAGAAACCGTTAGATACTACCCTATCGCGCTACGTTCGCGCAATTCCGGCCTCCAACGCTGGCCATCGTGCCTGCGCGCCGCTCCTCGCGATTCCATCGTGGAATCGCTCCTGCTGCACTTCCTCGCTGCTCTCGCCATCCTGGCTCCGCAGCTCGTTCAGAGCCGCGCCGGCACGACGCCCAGCGTCAGGATGCCTGCGTTACACTTTCTCCACTTGGAAGAACTCCAACTCGACAGGCGTTTCGCGGCCGAAGATCGAGATGAGGGCGCGCAAGCGCTCCTTCTCGGGCTGAATTTCGTCGACGACACCGGTGAAGTCGAAGAACGGGCCCGAGGTAACCTTGACGCGGTCGCCCTTGCGGAAATCGATCTTGAGCTTGGGAGCCTCGATGCCCATCTGCTTGAGAATCGTCTTGACTTCTTTATCTTGCAGCGGCACCGGTTTTTCACCGGGGCCTGGGCTGCCGACGAATCCGGTGACGCCTTGCGTGTTGCGCACGACGTACCAGGACTGGTCGTCCATGATCATCTCGACCAGAACGTAGCCGGGGAAAACTTTCTTCGGCGTGATCTTCCGCTTGCCGTCTTTGAATTCGACTTCGTCTTCCATCGGCACGAGCACGCGGAAAATTTTGTCCTGCATGCCCATCGAATGGATGCGACGCTCGAGATTCGCCTTGACCTTGTTTTCGTAACCGGAATACGTGTGGATCACGAACCAGTTGCGGTTGTCCTTGGCTTTGGCCGCGGGACGTTCGGACTCGGCCGGTTCGGCGACGGCGTCGTGGAGTTCGTCGGATTCGACGTCGACGGAAGCGTCGACATCCTGTTCGTATTCGGTCATCGCTACAGATTGATCGGGTGAATGATGTTGAAGAGCCACGTGAAGAACTGATCGAGCGCCCACGTGAACAACCCGATCCCGACCACTAGCGCGATCGTCAGAACGGTTGCCGACACCCACTCATCGCGGGTCGGCCACGTCACGCGACGAAGCTCGGTCATCACGCCGCGGACGAAATCGCCGCTGGCAGGTTGTCCCGCCGCAGCAGCCGCGCCGCTCCGTTGAACCGAATTCTTCTTTTGCTCGTTCACCACACATTAACTCCCGGGGTTTTGGCAGGGCGGACAGGACTCGAACCTGCAACCGGCGATTTTGGAGACCGCTACTCTACCAATTGAGCTACCGCCCTATCTTTTTGTGCCTGGCCTCGTTAGCTCGCCAGACCCAAAAATCTCCGACCATCGCCACATTCGTGCGGCGAGGGCCTTGATAGTACTGCTACTTGGTCTCTCGATGCGAGCGATGGCAACGGCAAAAGCGGCAGTACTTGCTCAACTCCAACCGGTCCGTAGTCTTCTGCTTATTTTTTTGCGTGTTATAGTTGCGACGCTTGCACTCCGTGCAAGCCAGGACCACCATCACGCGGTTCTCTTTTTTTGCCATCTCAGTCTACCACACATGAAATAAACGCCCCGACGAGGCGTTTTGCGCTAACAGACTGTATCACAGGCGAACGAACCGGCGCAAGGGCTCACGCCTCCTCTGCGACCCCGGCGCAGACCCGTCCGCCGCCGGCGGCCTTGGCAAGGTAGCAGGCGGCATCGGCACGCTGGATCGCCTGAGCCGGGGTCTCCCCCGGCAGGACGGCGACAACGCCCAAGCTCATCCCGGTGTTGCGGCGCTGCGGAGCTTGCAGGAAGCTCTCGAGGATCGAATTCGCGCTGGTAACGGCGTTCTCCACGGAGCAGTGAAGAAGTAGCGCCGCGAACTCGTCCCCTCCCCATCGCGCGACCTCGTCGGTATCGAAGAGCACGTGCTTAAACGCGGCCGCAGCCCACTTGAGCACGTCGTCCCCCGCCTCGTGGCCGAACCGGTCGTTGACGTCTTTGAAACCGTCCAGGTCGGCAAAGATCAGCGCGTGAACGGGCCCCTGCCTGGTCATATCGATCGCCACGCTCACCATTCGTTCGAACGCGCGTCGGTTCAACAGCCCGGTCAGCGAGTCGTGTTGAGCCTCGTAGCTCAATTGTTCCTCGCGCCGCCTCACCTCGGTCACGTCTCGAAGGACGGTCACCATCGATTCATAGTCGCTGCCGGTGCCTTTGAGCGGCTGAATGGCGGCCTCAAAAGTTGCCTCGGTGCCGTCTTTCTTGCGCAGTTCCATCTCGACGCGTACTTGCTGACCCGACAACAGGGCGGCGCGCAGGTTCTCGAGCTTCAGGCGATCCGGAATCAAGGCGCTCCAGTGCCGGCCTTCAAGATCTTCGATCGTGTAACCGGTCATATGCGTGAAGGCTTCGTTCAGGTAGCTAAACGCCCAGTCGTCGCCCTCGCGCACGCTGATCGAAACGCCGTCGAAGCCGCGCTCGACGGCTGCGGCCAACTGCGTCATGCGCACGTGCCGCCTGAATTCGGCGGTCACTTCCCGGCTGGTAAAGAGCCAGCGCCGTCCGCCCGTCCAGGGAAGCGGCTGAAAATTGGCCTCCAAGGCAACGCGGGTGCCGTCGGGTCGGCGGAGCTGCCGCCTGACGCGAAACGGCTCGTCGCGCGCAAGCCCCTCCGCGACCCGCTCCTGGTCCTCGGGTTCGCTTCGCTCGCGCATGAACGCGCGAACGTCGCTACCGAGCGTCGCGCTGCGCCTGCACACGTAGAGCCGTTCGAACGCGGCATTGAGGTAAGCAAAACGATAGTCGTCGTCGTTGTGCCGTTCCATCACGCAGACCGCATCTGGCGCGCGGTCACACAAAGCCACCAAAAGGTCGGTGGCGAGACCGTTGCCCAAGCCGTCCACTCGTAAGCCTTTCATTGCCAGAGCGTAGGAAACTCCCTTTACGCCGCAATGAGCATTTGAAGAAGGCGCATTGCGCTCGGGCGGAATCGAACCGCCAACCTCGGCCTTAGGAGTGCCTTGCTCTATCCAATTGAGCTACGAGCGCGTGGCGGCAAGTTTTGCCGCGCCTCAAAGGGGCGCCTCCAAGCGCCCAGAACCGTGCGGCATGTTGCTTTCGGTCCTTTTAGCCCCACTGCTCGCCGCGGCGCTCGGCAACGACGTCGCGCAGGCACCGGCCCCTCCGGTGCAGTTGAACATGTGCAGCTTGCTCTACGACAACACCAGCAGCCTCGCGGCGCAGGTCAGCGGGCTGGCAGCGAAGTTTACGAATAACTCCAGCAAGGTTGCCCGCGTGGTGAATATCCGCGCGGATATCAACGGGACCTCGCAGATCATTCGCGACGAAGGCACGTTTTCGCCCGGCATCGAGATCGACCACCGCTACCGCGTCGCGCGCGGCCAGTTCGCGCTGCCGATGATTCTCAACAGCCTCTTCGGTAAGCCGTCGGTCCGATGCGATGTCGACTCGGTAGAATTCACCGACGGAACCCGCTGGCCGCAAGCCGGAAACGCGACGTCCGCCCAGGCGACGCAGCCATCCAATCCATCGGCGATTTCGGTGACCCCGGCAACGCTCGAATTGCGGTTGAGTGCGCCCGGAAACTCGCAACTGGTTCTCGCGCGCGGCGGCGGATCGCTCGCACTCAATAGCGATTGCGGCAAGGTCGCCGACGTGCAAATTCTCGCCACGACGGGCAACGAGCTCAGTCTCAAGATCGCGGCGAAGGCGCCGGGGAGTTGCACGATCACCGTTCGCGACATCAACGACAACATCGCGACCTTACCGGTGACGATTTCGCCTTAGGCGAGTCTCGGCGGCCGCGCGTCCTCACGCCATACGATAAAGCGGTCGACGAGGACCGGATCGAACTGCGTGCCGGCGCAGCGTTGCAACTCGGCGAGTGCGGCATCTTCGGTGATGCCGCGATGGTAGGGGCGATCGGCGACCATCGCCGAGAACACGTCCAAAATCGAAACGGCGCGCGCGATCGGATCGATGGCATCGCCGGCGAGACCGTTCGGATAGCCGGTGCCGTCCCACCGCTCGTGATGCTGTGAAACGATCCGCGCGACGTCTTCGTAACCCGGGTACTGCGCGAGGATATTGAAGCCGAACGACGCGTGCTGCATTGCCGCTTCGTATTCCAGCGGCGAGAGCCGTCCCGGCTTGACGAGAATTTTGTCGGAGACGAGCAGCTTTCCGACGTCGTGGAGCAGGCTGGCTTGAAGGAATTTTGCAAGCGCCGCGCGGTCGAGATCCAGATTGAATTCCGACCACATCTTCGCCATCGTATTGACTTGAAGCAGATGGACGCGCGTGAACGGGTCGCGATCGAGCAGCGCTTCGACGATCGTTTCGATGCCCGCAAAGGAGCCGTGGACGGTATAGGCGTCGACGTCGTCTTCTCCGACGGGACGGCAGCCCTGCTTACGGCTCAACCGCGTGCGGTGGACGCACAACGCGATGAGTTCCGGACGAGTTCCCGCATCGACCGGGGCGATGCCGTAACCGCAGGCGATGGAAACCGGGAGCGTCTGCGTGCGAGCGACGTAAGCAATTTCATTCAGCCGCGCGCTGAGACGAGCGACGAAATGCGGAACCAAATCGGCGACGGTGTCGCGAAGCAGCACCATGAACATGTCGCCGCCGAAGCGCCCGACGGTAATACTGTCGTCGGCGTCTTCGAATTCGCGTAACGCATCGGCGATGCGGCGCAGCACCTCGTCGCCTTCGGCATAGCCGTACGTTTCGTTGAACATGCCGAAGTTCACGATGTTTAGCATGACCGCGACGGCGGGGCGCGTCGACGTCGCTTCGTTGAGCGCGGAATCCAACTCACGCAACATGCGCGAATGATTCGCAAGACCCGTCAACGGATCGTATTCCGCCGTGCGCTGCAGCGCTTGATACATGCGCTGGTTTTGCACGGCCACACCGAGATAATGGCCGATCGCAGCAATCATCTCGACGTCGTCCTCGGTATAGGCATTTTCGCGTATGCTTTGGACGCTCAGGGCCCCGACGACGTCGCCGCCGGACTTCATCGGCACGAAGATCGCCGAGACGGTGTCGTTGGTCCAGGGGCGGTCGTGATGTATGGGGGTGGTTCCCATCGGCGCCCAGACCTCGGGGCGCGGCCCCCACACGATCTCTCCGGTGCGGATGACCTCGCGCGCCCGGGATGAGGGCCCTAACTCTATATGTGGATATCGCCTTATCTCGCCATGATCGTAAAAGTATTCGATGGAATGGCGCTGATCCGGCCTGGCGAGCGCGATAAACACGACGGAAGAGTCGATATATTCGGCCAGCATCCGCGTTAGCCGCTCGAACAGCTCGCCGAGCGACAAGTCGGTAGCCAACAACGTAGCCGCGCGCTTCATGAGCGAGCGATCGCTGTTTGCCGTGCGCTCGCTTAGCAACGGATCCGACACAACGATAACTCCATTTCCCCGGAAGCTACGGTAGTTCGCGTAGCGCCCGCTAGATTCCGTGCGCTTGCGTACACTCTCGACGGCTTCCCAGACTGGTCGTTGTACGATAGGCAGGCATGCAGTCGTTCAAAACACCCCGCGCGCTGTGCGTTCTCGACGAAAACGCGCCCTTCGGCTTTAGAATCTGGCTCTCGGGATCGTGGGGTCTCGAAACGCGAACTCAGTTGGTCGCCGTGCTGCACCGCATGCCGCAACTCGCGGGAAAGGTCAACGTCGACTGCCGCCGCGTCACGCTGATCGATCCGGCCACCTTGGGCGCGATGACCGAGTTCGCCGGCGAATGCGAAGATCGCCGCATTCCTTGCACGTTCGAATGCGACGACGATCCGGTCGGACGCTTGATTTCGATCGCCGGACTCGATCGCCTCACGGTTCTGCACCGGCCGCTGCATCAACGGCCGGCGCAAACGCTCTAACGCTACCGTTTTTTCCGCGGGCTCGACTTGCGGCCTTTGCGTCGCGCCGGAACGCGCGCGCCCTCACGGCGCGCTTCGGAAAGACCGATGGCGATCGCTTGTTTGCGACTCTTGACCTTCGGCCCCTTGGTTCCCGAACGCAATTTGCCTTCTTTCATCTCGTGCATTGCACGTTCGACCTTTTTGCCGGACTTGCGCGAGTATTTACGTCCGCCGCTCTTCTTCGATCCACTCGATCTCTTCGCGGAGCTCTTCTTCCGAGTCGTGCTCGTTTTGCGCGGTGCGCTCGTCTTGCCCGACGAACGCTTCTTTCGCGGCGAGGTCTTCTTGCGTGACGACGTCGTCTTTCGTGACGATGCTTTCTTGCGTGACGACGTCGAGGTTCTGGACGACGTCTTTTTGCGCGAAGACGTCTTCTTGCGGGACGTCGATTTTTTTCTTGCAGCCACGGCCTTGCGCCCTCCCTTTTGCCGGCGTCGATCTGCCTCGCGGGGCTCGGTCTTGCCGATCCCCGTCTGGTCTTCGCCGACTTGAATGAACTTGTTCATGTGACCGTCGGGATCGTAGAGAAATCCGAGACCGCTATCGTCGAAGATGCGAAAAAACGTGTCCCAGTCAATCGCTTGCAGCCCGGGATCGTCCTCGCCGAAATCGACGCGAAGCATTCCGCCGGTTCCCTCGACCTGCGCGGGACGTCCCCCACGCTCTTCTATCCAGCGGCGAATTTCGTCGTGATCCGTCGTGCGGCGTGCAGTTGCCACGGCAGCCTCCTACAATGGAATGTCTCTTCGCGTGTTTACCCGGCTCGACGCGTCGCGAAAAGCGCGTCTAATTCTGCGCGAACCTCCCTCACGCCGATCGATGCGAGTCCCGGATCCACCCGGTCCGCGTGCGGATCGCCGGTAGTACCGCGCCAAAGCACGCGATGCTGGCGTCGCTCCGGCGGAGGTCCCCATTGCTCCGGGCTGACCGGACCGAAAAGCACGACCGACGGCGTGCCGACCGCCGTTGCAAAATGTGCGAGACCGGTATCGCCGCATACGACCGCAAGCGACGCGCGAACGAGCGATGCCAGCTCGTCCAAGCGCGTCTTTCCGGCGAGGACGCGATCGATCGGTATCTCCGCGTTACGGGCAATGATGCGGCAACGGCGAAACTCCGCCGCGCTCCCGGTCAGTACGACCGCGTAACCGTCTCGCTGCAACGAGCGTGCCAATTCGATCCACCGCGCAACGGGCCAGCAGCGCGATTCGCTCGACGCGCCGCAATGCAATACGACGGCACCGCGGAAACGTCCGAGATAGGGCCGGGGCTCCAATCCGAGATCGGCCGCATCGGCGGCAACGCCCGACTCCGAAAGCATTCTGCACCAGCGGTGCACCTCGTGCTCGTGTTGCTCGAACCGCGGAGCGCCGGCCGGTACGCCGACGTCCGGATTCGCAAAGGCGATCAATCGCCGCGGCTCGGTTTCGAGCAACAGCCGGTGGCTTTGCGGCCCACGGCCGTGGAGGTTGACGGCGATATCGGCGCCGTGCAACTCCGGATCGAGCGCTTCAAGGCCACGCGTATCGACCACTTCGTCGATGTCGCCACACAATTCGGCAAGCGGCGCGAACGCCACCGGCGCGGCCAGGATGCGATGGTGCCCCGGAAACGCGCGCGCGATCGCGCGATAGGCGGGCACGCCGGTGAGAAAATCGCCGAGGCCGAGCGCCCGCAGCATGATCAGCCGCGGGCGCCCGGTCGTCATAGCCGACCTCACGATGCTTGCGCTGCGAACTGCTTCTCGGTGATGGCGCGCGCGTAGACCGAACGCGTGTCGGAAGCGATGCGCGGCCATCCGTAGCGTTCGTTCGCGCGCCTAGCGCCCGCCACTCCGAGCGCGTAGCGCATCTTTTCGTTTTCCAACAGCGTACGGATAGCTTGCGCGAGCGCGATCGGAGAACGGGGCTCCACGTGCAATCCCGTCACGCCGTCGACCACGCTGTCGACCAGACCGCCAACCGTCGAAACCACGACGGGAACCCCGCATGCCATGGCTTCGAGCGGCACGATGCCGAACGGTTCGTACCACGGATAGCACACGACGACGTCCGCAGAACGAAGCAGGCGCGGGACGTCGATCCGCTCGACGCGTCCGCGAAACTCGACCCGATCTTCCACGCCGAGTCCGCGCGCGATCTCACGAAGGCGCCGGGCCTCCACATCTTCCCACAACGCTTCGCGATCGGGACCGCCCGCGATGACGAGTTCGGTGTTCGGCAAGAGCTTGAGCGCACTAATGACGTCCGCGATA
Organism: Vulcanimicrobiota bacterium; assembly: GCA_027459645.1. GTDB lineage: Bacteria > Vulcanimicrobiota > Vulcanimicrobiia > Vulcanimicrobiales > Vulcanimicrobiaceae > JAMXLG01. The sequence continues at coordinate 216,504 of DAIDHQ010000030.1, read as the reverse complement.
CCTTTGCGCTCCACCAGCCGGCTCAAACACAGCAGGCGGTTACGGCGGTTCGAGCGCGGTTCGCTCGGCCCGAGCGCCGCAAACTGCGAGAGATCGACGCCGCACGGCACGACGGTGATGTCGCTGCGGCGCGCACCCATGCGCACCAGCTCGAACGCCTCCGCCGTAGCCGTGGCGACGATGTGCGTCGCCTCGCGCGCGATGCGCTCTTCCACCCGCAGGCGCGCCTTCGGACTCGTGTCCTTCGAGCCTTGATGGCGGCGCTTTTCGATTCCCAAGGCGTGGAACGTTTGAATCACCGGAAGATCGAGAACGCCTGCCGCTTGCAGCGACGCAAGGCCGGACATCCAAAAATGCGCGTGCACCACGTCGGGACGCCAATCGCCCCAACGCGTTTCGAGTTCCCGAGCGAACGCGGGCATATATTGAAGCAAACGATCTTTTTCGATCGGCGTCGCCGGCCCGGCGTCGACGTGATCGACGAGAACGCCCGTGCAGAACGGCACGGTCGCCGGCAAACGGCCATCGTCGCGCCGCGTGTAGACGCGGACTTCGTCCCCGTTACGAGCTAGCGCCTCGGCCAGCGCCGCAACGTGAACGTTCTGTCCGCCGGCATCGACGCCCCCGAGAACCGCGAGCGGGCTCGCATGTTCGGAAACGAAAGCGATTTTCATGAGACGGCCTCCTCGAAGACGCGATCCCAATCGGCAAGGAAACGCTCGAGGCCGAAACGCTCGCACGCGTACGCGCGTCCGCGGCGGCCCATCTCTATACACCGGTCGGGATCGTTGAGCAGGGAAACGCTGGCGTCGACCAGCGCGCCGACGTCGGTGGAAACGACGCCGGCATCGGAGGGAACGGCATCCGGCACTTCCGTTGCGGCGACGGCTACGACCGGCATACCTAAATGCATCGCCTCGATCAGCGCAAGACCGAGCGACGTCCAACGGATCGGATGTATGTATAAACGGCGGCGCGCGATTTCGTCGTGCATCCGCTCTTGCGGTAAATTTTCGTATCCACCGATCGGCCCGGCATCCATACCGAATACATCCACCGGGACCGCGGCATTAAAACGCGGCAAGAGGTCCGTTCCCGTTACGCGCGCGCGCCGGCGCGCTTCATTAATAACGACCGCCGCACGCGGGAATTCGCCCGTATAGCGGTGTCCGGGATCGACCACGCCGTGTTCGACGACGAACGTGCGCGCGGTACCGCAGTCCCAAAACAAGTGGTTGAAGTGCGTAACGTGCACGACGGAAATCGAGTCGCGTTCCGCCATCGGATGACGCATGTCGTTGATGCGTCCTTGCGGCGCGTTGTGTTCTAGATAGACGGCCGGTACGTCGCGTCCCGGAACCAAGCCCGTCCATTGCGTGAAGAGCTCGAACTCGTGCGGACGCTGCAAGATGACGAGGTCCGGACGTTCGTCGTAGAGCCGTTCGGGTTCGCACTCCACGACGTTCTCCGGCCACTCCCAAGTTTCGGCGCGCCCTCGTCCGTCCGCGCCGCGTTCGGGCAAGGTCGGTATGAGGTATGTATGTTTGCCCCGCACGAATGCGGTCATGTAGGAACCGTGCACGTGCCACATGACGATCTTCACGACGCAAGCTCGCGAACGCCGGCGAGACGCCGAACCGCAGCAACGAGCTCCGAGGGATGCACGTCGCGCAGACACGGATGCCCCGCGTGCGGGCAGATGCGTGCGCGGCAGCCGGCGCAGACGATGCCACCGTCGCCGAAGACTTCGAAGGGCACGCGCCATGGCCGGAAGCGCGCAAATGGAATCGTCGGCGGAAAAATCTCGACGACGGGCGTACCTACGGCAGCCGCCACGTGGGTCGTTGCGGTGTTCCCGCAGATAGCCACGCTCGCGTCCCGCACGATCGCCGCAAATTCGGCAAACGTCGTCGTTCCGCCGGCATCGCGCGCCCGCCGATGGCCGCCTGCAACAAACGACGTGAGTTCGCGTTCGTCGCGCGAACCGGTCACTACGACCGTAAATCCGGCATCGCCCAGCGCGCGAACCGTTTCGCGGAAACCGTCGGCATGCCACGTCCGGGCCGGCATCGTACAGCCCGGATGCACGACGACGAACGGTCCCCCGAACGCCGATATGGCCGGAAGTTCCCGCAAACGAAGGCGGCCGTCGTCCCCGGTGGGCAGTGTATAGCCCATCGACGCCGCAAGCGAGAGCGCGCGCTCGACTTCGTGCACGTCCTCGGAGATGCGATGGCGCACGTCGAGCAATGCCCCCGCGTAATCGACGCTAATCGCACCGATACGCGCTACTCCGGCCATGCGAAGCAGCAACGCCATCGGAAGCGGGCTCTGATGAAACGACGTAAAGATCACCGCTTCGTCGTAACGCCCGGCGAGAGCATCCACGAAGCCGTCGACGTCACCGCGCGTGCATGTACGCGGTTCCGCATCGATCCATGCCGCTTCCCATACGAACACTTCACGCACGCCCGGAAGCAATGTACCGGCTGCGGAACCACGCGGCCCGCACAAAAGGTCGACGTGCGCCGACGCGGACATCGCTCGCAGCGCGGGACCGATCAACACCACGTCGCCGTTGTTGTCTTGACGGACGGCAAGAACGCGCTTCACGGCGTCACTCCGCCGGAAACGACCAGCCGCACCGCATCCAAGACGTCGTGCGCCACGCGCGGCGCCGCAGCGATTTCTTCCGTGCGCGTGACGCGCGTCGGAACGAGCACGCACGCGGCACCGGCGGCGTGTGCCGCTTCCATGTCCGCACCGATGTCGCCGATCACGGTGCAGCGCGACGTCGGAATACCCAAACGCGCCGACGCCGCGACGATCAAACCTGGTTCGGGTTTACGGCACTCGCAGCCGCCATCGGTACCGTGAATGCAGACGAACCAACCGTCGATCGGACCGGCGAGTTCTTCGATGCGCGCGTGAATGGCGAACATGCTCCTATGATCGATGGTGCCATCCGCGATCGCCGGTTGGTTGGTAACGACGGCGACGGCGTAATCCCACTCGCGCGCGAGCGCCAGCGCATCGGCCGCGTGGGGCATCAGTTCGACGCGTTCCGGATCGCGATTTCCCGGCACGTCCACGATCAGCGTCCCGTCGCGGTCGAAGAGTATCGCGCGCTCCTTCACGCCGCCTCACGGGAGATCAGCGAGCGAAGCATCACCGCGCCGCGAAGTTTATGATAGACGGCCGCAAAAGGAATGACCACGCTCGTAACAGCCATCGTTGCGATCTCCGCGCGGGTCTTTGGACCGGGCGCGATGCGGTGCCACGCGAAGTCCGCGGTCAATGCAAGCCATACTGCCGCTCCCGCAAGCGCGATCGTGCTGCGGCGCTCGAGCGCGCCGGCGAGTGCGAACCCGGCCGCCGCAACGGTGGCAGCATGGAACGGGAAGCGTCCGCGCGGAGACCCTGCCCGCTCGCGCCATTGCGGACCGTGAAGCGCGCGCATGAGCACGTCGTCGGCGTTCCCGCGTTGCAGACGCACGCTGATCCACCGGTCGGCCTCGCGGACGGGATGCACGCTCCGGCGCACGCCCGCCGTCAGCGAAAAGCCGGCCGCACGCGCGCGAATCGCGAGATCCGCGTCCTCGCGATACGCGCGTTTAAAACGCTCGTCGAAGCCGCCCGTACGCTCGAGCACTTCGCGGCGATACGCCATGTCCGCGGTGATCCACATCGAATCCATCAATCCGCGCACGTTGCGTTCCCAATCGGTTGCCGCGCGCGACGCCGGCATCGGCACCTCGACGCACCCTTGAATTCCGCCCGTCGAAGCTTCTGCGTTCGCGAGATCCCGCTGCAGGTCGGCGCACCACCGCCGGGTGAGCACGACGTCGTCGTCGACGAACACGACCCACGGCGTTTGCGTGCTACGCCACCCGCAATTGCGGGCAGCAGCGGGTCCGCGTCCTCCGCTTCGGAGCAACGTAATACGGCCGGCGAGCTGCGGAGCGAGCGCCCGCGCATCGAGCGGATCGCCGCTACGGCGATCGTCGACGATCAGGATGCGTTCCGGCAACGCCTCCGTTCCCGCAGCAAGTGAGTCCAGTAGCGCGCGTAGGCTCGGTCTGCCGATGGTCGGCACGACGATCGCGTATTCGATCATCGCGCCGCGACCATAGTGCGCTCCGCGCGCGATGCAAACGCGTTCCAACGCCGAATCGCGAACGAACCGATGGCAAGCAGGTCGATCGGCGCGGAACCGAAGCATTCGAGAGCGTCGCGAACGTCGTCGACCATCGGACGCCCGGCGGTATTCAAACTCGTGTTAATGACGACGGGCGTCCCCGTCAGCCGGTCCACCTCGTCGAGCATGCGGGCGACCAGAGGCTCGCGTTCGCGATTCACCGTCTGTATCCGAGCGCTTCCGTCGACGTGGACTGCTGCCGCAATGCGCTCTTTCCATTCCTCTCGAACCCGATGCGTGAAGAGCATGAACGGGCTCGGCAACGCTCCGATAAAGATCTCGCCGGCGCGTTCCTCGAGCACCATGGGTGCGACGGGCCGAAACTGTTCGCGCCCTTTGACGTCGTTGAGCCGTTCGAGATTTCGCGCGTAACGCGGGTTGGCGAGCAAGCTGCGGTGCCCGAGCGCCCGCGGCCCAAACTCGCTGCGCCCCTGAAACCAGGCCACGATGCCGTCGTCGGCAATCGTTTGCGCGACGAGCTTCGCGATATCGCTCGAGCGTTCGTAGGCAATGCCCGCGGTTTGCAACCACCGCTCGATCGCATCGTCGTCCCATTGACGGCCGAGCGCGGCGCTGCGCATCGGCTGCACGCGATCGCCGTCGGCACGAGCGACAAAGAGCGCCGCGCCGAGCGACGTCCCCGCATCTCCGGCGGCCGGCTGCACCCAGACGCGCTCGAACGGTCCTTCTGCCGCAAGCCTTGCGTTGGCCACGCAATTGAGCGCCACGCCGCCGGCCATTGCGATGTTGCGCTCGCCCGTCTGCGCGTGCAACCAGCGCGCGAGCTCGAGAACGACCTCTTCCAAGCGCTGCTGCACGCTGCATGCCAGGTCGGCATGTTCCGACGAGAACGCTTCACCGTCGCGGCGTGGTGCAACGAACTGCCGATAATCGAGTCCGTCCACAAAGAACTGCGGCCCTTCCACGCGCACGATCTCGCGAAAGCGTTCGATGTAACGAGGCTTTCCGTATCCCGCCAAGCCCATGACCTTGTACTCATCCGACGAGCGATGAAACCCGAGGTGCTCGGTGAGTTCCTCATAAACGAAGCCGAGCGAATGCGGCAACGATGCCGAGGCGAGCATTTCCAAGTCGCCCCCGCGCGCGACGCCGAGCAGTCCCGATGCGGATTCACCGCGCCCGTCGAGGACGAGCACCGCACATCGTTCGAATGGAGCGGCAAGATATGCCGAAGCCGCGTGAGCGACGTGGTGCGGCACGAACTCGACGCGTGCCCCTTCGATTCCCGGAAGCGCCGTCTTGAGAAAAAGCGGAAAGCGACGCGCGTAGAGCGTCCGCAAAGGCTCCCATGCATCTTGGGTCACGTCCGTAGCGTGATCGCCCGGCGCGAGATCCGGATCGTACGAGTAGGCGACCGCATCGACGTCTTCGGGCGAAAGACCCGCGAACTCAAGCGCCCAGCGGGCGGATTGCACGGGAAGCTCCCAGGCGCTAAACGGTACGCACGGCTTAGCATGTTTGCGGCGCGTAAAACGTTCTTCTTCCGCAGCAGCGACGATCTCACCGTCGCGAACGAGCGTCGCACTGCTGTCATGAAAAACTGCGTTGATACCGAGAACGTTCACTCCGCTTACTCGTCCTTCACAAAAGGGGGCACGCCCAAAACGATTCCCAATAAGCGCGTTGTTATGCGCACGTGCTGTTCGCAACATAACATGTTGCGCGCGTTGAATCGCACGCACGAATGGCAACGAAGCGTGCATGCATACCGTCGCCGTTTGCGGAACTGGATACGTCGGACTCGTTACCGCAGCATGCCTCGCGTCGTTCGGCAACGACGTCGTCGCGTATGACACCGACACTACGAAGATCGCGCAACTGCGCGAAGGCCGCTTGCCCTTCTACGAGCCGGGCTTGGCGCCGCTCGTCGTGCGCGTCACGCGCGAAGGCCACCTGCGTTTTACATCCGCAATCGAAGAAGCATTGCGCGCACGAGAGATCGCGTTTATAGCGGTCGGTACGCCCGTCGGTCCGTTGGGCGATGCCGATCTGACGTACGTTCGCCAAGCCGCGCGCGCGATCGCGCATCATGCAGCTTCCGGTCTGCTCGTCGTTAATAAATCGACGGTCCCCGTTGAGACCGCCGATTTGGTCGCACGCATTCTCGAACGCGAGGGAGGCGCCCGAACCTTCGCGGTAGCGAGCAATCCCGAATTCTTACGCGAGGGCAGCGCCATCGCCGATTTCATGCATCCCGATCGCATCGTGATCGGAACCGCCGACGAAACGGCCGCATCGTTGTTGAGGGATCTCTACCGGGCCATCGATGCGCCCGTCCTCGTCGTGCAACCGCACACGGCCGAGATGATCAAGTACGCGGCAAACGCGTTTCTCGCGATGAAGATCTCCTACGCAAACGAACTTTCGAACATCTGCGAGGCGACGGGCGCCGACGTCGACGACGTTCTCGAAGGCATTGCATACGATCGTCGCATCGGTCGGGGGTATATGCAGCCGGGCCTTGGCTTCGGGGGGTCCTGCTTGCCTAAAGACGTAAGCGCGCTCGCCCACGTCGCGCGCTCGCACGCGATCGAGCCGGCGTTACTGCAAGCGGTGCTGGACGTCAACCGTCGTCAGATCGAGCGGGCGCTCGCGTCGATCGAAGCGCATCACGGTGACGTCGAGGGCAGCCGCGCGGCCGTCCTGGGTTTGAGCTTTAAAGCCAATACCGACGACGTGCGGGAATCGCCCGCTCTTCCGCTCGTGCGTTCGCTTCACAATCGCGGCGCGAACGTGTGCGTTCACGACCCCTTCGCGCTCGGTGCGGGGCGAGCCGCGTTGCGCGACAAGGCGCAGTACGCCCAACATGCAAGCGACGCCCTTCTCGGCGCAGACTTCGCCGTGCTCGCGACCGGCTGGCACGAATACGTCGCGATGAATTGGGAAGAACAGCGAACACGGATGCGAACTCCGCTGATCTTCGATTTTCGAAACGCACTCGATGCCGCGCGCATGCGCGCTCTCGGGTATCGCTATGTCGGCATCGCGCGCCCCCGCTCGCACGCGGTGACCGCATGATTGCGCTCGTCACGGGCGCGGCGGGCTTTCTCGGCTCGCATCTTGCGAAGGCGCTCGTCGCCGAGGGACATACGGTGACGGGAATCGACGATCTATCCACCGGCGACCTCGCGAACGTCGCACCATTGCTCGAATCGGAACGCTTTCGCTTCGTGGAGGCCGACGTGTGCGCGGGGCTTCCCGCCTTCGACGCGCTTCATGCGGTCTTTCATTTCGCGTCGCCCGCAAGCCCGATCGATTATGCGGAACGACCGCTCGAGACGCTACGGGTGAACTCCCTTGGAACCGAACGTTGCGCGTCGCTCGCGCTCGCAAAGGGCGCGCGCTTGATCTACGCTTCCACGTCGGAAACCTACGGTGACCCCCTGGAACATCCCCAGCGGGAAACTTATTGGGGCAACGTCAATCCCATCGGACCGCGTTCGTGCTACGACGAGGCAAAGCGTTACGGGGAAGCGCTCGTCGCGACGTTCCGGCGCGCGTTTGCTTTGGACGCGCGCATCGTGCGCATCTTTAATACGTACGGACCTCACATGCGGCGCCGCGACGGCCGCGTCGTGCCGGCGTTTATCACACAAGCGCTTTCGGGCGAACCGTTTACGGTTTTCGGCGACGGGTCCCAAACGCGCTCGCTGTGTTACGTAAACGATCTCGTGGAAGGGATTCTGCGCTTTGCCTCAGTCGACTCGCCCGCACACTGGCTCGTGAATCTCGGGAGCGACGAGGAGGTCACGGTAATGACGATTGCGCGAACGATCGCCGAACTTGCCGGCGTACCGTTGCGCGTGCGGTCGCTACCCCTTCCGGAAGACGATCCGAAACAGCGCCGCCCTGATCTCACGCGCGTTCGCGACGTGCTGCAGTGGCGCGCGCACACACCGATGGCCGAAGGCCTCGCGCAGACGCTCGCGTGGTTCAAAACGGCTTTATCAACGACACACGCATAGGAGCATACCAGAATGGAAACGGTCATTCGTGAATCGGCAGCCGCAACGACGGCGCCCAGACTTTCCGGAACGTACGTCGTTACGGGGGGCGCGTCGGGGCTCGGGGCAGCGATCTCCGACGCAATCGCCGAGGCCGGCGGTACGCCCGTCGTCTTCGACGTTCGCGACGCGCGCGGGAGCCGCGATTACGTGCGGGTGGATGTAAGCGATGCCGCGGCAGTCGAACGCGCCGTCACGGAAGCCGCCGCAAAACACGGCAATCTGCGAGGCGTCGTCGCAAACGCCGGCATCGACGCATGCGGACCGTTCGACAAGGTTCCGTTCGACCAGTGGCAGCGCGTGATCGGCGTCAATCTGATCGGAACGGCCGCGCTCGTTCGCGCCGCACTACCGTATCTGGAAAAGCACGAAGGACGTATCGTGACGGTCGCTTCGACCCTCGGGCTGCGGGCGCTCTCCGATGCGACCGCCTATTGCGCGAGCAAATTCGGCGTGGTCGGCTTCACGCGCGCGCTCTCGGCCGAACTGCGCGGGCGCGTCGGCGTAACGCTCTTGCTTCCCGGCGGCATGGCGACGTCGTTCTTCGACGGACGCGATCCGCAGTACAAGCCGGGACCCGACGCCCGGCTCAACGCGCCTTCGGACGTTGCTGCGGCGGTCGTTTTCGCACTCGCGCAACCGAAGGGTTGCGACGTGCGCGAGCTGTTGATTTGCCCGAACGAGGAGACGTCCTGGCCGTGATCGATCGCCAAACCGCATTCTCGAACGCACTCACCGAACATCTCGATGCGATTGCGCGTCGCGACGTCGAGCGCTTCGCGCGCACGCTGCATCACGACGTGCGCCTGATCGGACCGACCGGTTCGATCATTCACGGATACGACGACGCCGTGGCCGCACATCGCGGGTGGTTCGCGGAGGGCGGCTGGGTATTCGAGCCGTCGGTGGTGTGGAGTGAGGAACGCGACGGCGCTGCATGGGCGCTGACGAACGTTCGCTACTCCACAACTCAAGGACTCACGCGCTTTCTCTTGTTTTTGCTTTTCGTCAAAGATGGGGACAACTGGAAGCTGATCTACGATCAGAACACCCCCTTTACGAATCAGCATCCTTGAGCAGAACGAGGTATTTTACATGAAAGCGGTCGTGTATCACGGCATCGGGGACGTCCGGATCGACGACGTCCCCGAACCGAAGATCGAGGCGCCGAACGACGCCATCGTACGCACGACGGCGAGCGCGATCTGCGGCACGGATCTTCACTTCGTACGCGGTTCGTTCGAAGGCATGCAAGAAGGCCAAACCGTCGGACACGAAGCGGTCGGCATCGTCGAAGAGACCGGCCGGGACTGCCGTAATCTCAAAGCAGGCGATCGCGTCGTCGTCGGATCGACCATCGGTTGCGGAACGTGTTCCTACTGCCGCGCATCCTACTACTCGAAATGCAACGACGCCAATCCCGTCAATCCGAAGAACACGGCGTTTTTCGGAGGGCCGAAAGATTCCGGAAACATCAAAGGTCTCCAAGCCGAATACGCCCGCATTCCGTTCGCCAACGTCGGCGCGGTGAAACTGCCCGATTCGGTGAGCGACGACGACGCGATCGTGCTCTCCGATATCTTTCCGACGGCCTATTTTGCGGCGGACATGGCGTCGATCAAACCGGGCCACCTCGTCGTCGTGCTCGGATGCGGGTCCGTCGGGCAACTCGTGATCGCAAGCGCGAAGCTTTTCGACGCGGGGCGGATCATCGCGATCGATTGCGTCGAAAACCGCTTGGAGATGGCCGCCAAGCAAGGCGCGGAAACCATCAATTTCATGAGCGAAGACCCCGTCGAAGCCATCGCCTCGCTTACCGGCGGGACGGGTGCGGATTGCGTGATCGATGCGGTCGGCATCGACGCCTACGGCCGCGGCGGCCCGCCAAACGACGGATTCGCACCGGGCGACAAACCTTCGCAGGCGCTGGAATGGGCGGTGGAGATCGTCGCTAAAGCCGGACACATCAGCCTGGTAGGCGTGTATCCGCCGGCACAGACGACGTTCCCGATCGGCAAAGCTTTTGGCAAGAACGTCACGCTGCGCATGGGCGACTGCCCTCACCGCCGCTACCTTCCGATGCTCGTACGCCTCGCCGCCGACGGCACGATCTCGCCGTCGAAGCTTCTGACCAAGCAAGAGCCCATCGAGGATGCCGTCTCAGCATACCAGTCGTTCTCGAAACACGAGCCGGGTTGGCTGAAGGTCGAACTGCTTCCACCGGCACAACTCCAGGGGCATGGGAACGGGACTGCGCATGCGGAGCGACTGGTAACTGCGTAGCGACGACGCGCAAGAGACCGTCGGCGAACTGCTCAACGACACCGAGGCGGTCGAGGCGTCGAAAGCCTCGTTCGTCTCGGGTCTCATCAGCGCCGCCTCGGACAACGATCCCACGACGGTCGGAACGCTCGCAATCGCCGGCGCGACGATCGTCTACGGCCTCGAGTGGCTGCTCGTTCTCATCATTCCGATGTTCACGATCGTCCAAGCGATCGGAACGCAAGTAGCCACCGTTTGCCGCGAAGGTCTGCAATCGGCGATTCGGCGCCGCTACGGACTGTGGATCGCACTTCTTTCGCTCGTCTGCATCCTCGGCGTCAATATCGTCACGTATGCGGCCGATTTGGAAGCCGGCGCCGCGGCACTGCATCTGCTGACGCCCATCCCGTATGAATGGTGGCTCGTGCCGATCTCGCTCGGGATCGTGGTGCTACTCATCTTTAGCAACATGGAACGCATGCGGCGCGTGCTCATCGTGCTGCCGTTGGCGTTTCTCGCCTACGTCGCAACCACGTTTCTCGCGCGTCCCAATTGGCATGCGGTCGCGCTCGGCTTCATCCCGCACTTCAAAAACGACAACCTCTACGTTTCGACCATCATCGCCCTCATCGGAACGGCGCTCACCACGTATTCGTATTATTGGCAGACGGTCGAGATCGCCGACGAAGCGCCGCCGAAGCGAGCGGTGTGGGCGATTCAGCTCGCAGCCTTACCGGGAACGCTTATCACGGGGCTGGTGCTGTGGTTCATCCTCGTCGGAACGGCCGCGACGCTGGGCGTGCATCATAAAAGCATTAACACCGCACAGGAAGCGGCGCAAGCGCTCGCACCGATCGCGGGTAAATGGGCCTCCATGGTCTTCGGCATCGGCCTCTTCGGCTCGTCAATGCTCGTGCTGCCGGTGCTTGCAGCCGGAACCGCGAACGCGGTCAGCTCGACGTTTCGCTGGGGCGGATCGCTCGACAAGCATCCGCGGGACGCAAAGCGATTCTATGCAACGCTGTTCGTCTGCGTCGCGACGGGTACGGCGTTCACGCTGCTTGCGATTCCGCCGCTCAAACTGCTCTTCATCGCTTCTATAGCCGGCGGGATCGGTACGCCGGTAACGCTCTCGCTGCTCGTCTTGCTCAGCCGCGATCGAAAGATGATGCACGGCGAAATTGCGCCCGCCTGGCTCTCCACGGCAGGCTGGGTCATCACCGGTATCATTACCGCGGCGTCACTCGCCTTTATCCGCTGGCATTAGGACGCGCTTTCGTCGGAGAACGTTTCCTCCATGAGGTCACGCACGGCGGTGTAGCAGGGGCAGGTTTCTCGTTCGAGGCGCTCGCGATCCAGAATCTGCACGAGCCCGTGATGAACGCGAATGATTCCGCGGCGTTGTAAATCCGAAAACGCGAGCGAAACGGAAGGACGGCGGATCGCGGCAACGTCGGCAATCTGCTGGTGCGTCAGCGATGCTTCCGGCTTTCCGGTTTCATCCATGATAAAGAGCAGCCAACGTGCAAGACGCCGGTCGACATTGTGTTCGGAGTTGCACGCCAAATGAAAACTGCTGGCGGCGAACGACGCGTAGGCATACCGCGAGAGCAACGCCTGCATCGACGACTCGACGCTTCGTCCCGCACCCCCCAGCGCGGAGAGCGGCAACCGCCACGCGCTCCCGGGAGAGAGCACCGCAACCTCGACCGGAATCGATCGAACCCCCAACAATTCCGCCAGCGGCGCAGCGCCGCGGCGTCCGGAGGCAAATAAGGACGTCGGCCGTTCCGCCCCGGTCGTCGCCGTCCAACTCCAGACCAGCGCGTCGATCGGAAAGTACACGAATTCCGGAGGCTCGCCGGGCGCGTTGAGCACTTGCCCGCGATGCAAAAACACCCGTCTGATGTGCGGCGAGAGACGATTGACGTCTTCCCGCGCTAATGCGTCGAGCAGGCGGTTCCCGAATACGGCGTGGACGGCCGGTAGCGTGGACCCGACAATGCTGCGCGACGATCCTTTCTGGACCTCGAACATACACCTCTCCCGTCGTACCCGCTTTGTACCTCAGCGAGGTAAAAAGCAAACACCACCGTCTGGGAGAAACCTCCGTTATGCCCGACTATCCGTTGCTTACCGCTCAGGTACAAGCGTTGCTCTCCGGAGAATCCGATTTTCTCGCCAGCGCCGCAAACTTCGCCGCCTTCGTCTACCACGAAATCCCACGCCTGAACTGGGCCGGTTTTTATTTCGCGGACGACGCGGGAGATCTGGTCCTCGGTCCCTTCAACGGCAAGCCCGCGTGTACGCGCTTACCCTCGGGCCGAGGCGTCTGCGGAGCAGCGTTTACGGCAGGCTCAACGCTGGTGGTCGACGACGTCGGGGCCTTTGCGGATCACATCGTGTGCGACAGCGCGTCCGCCTCCGAGATCGTCGTGCCGGTCGGCGACGAACGCGGATGCTACGGCGTCTTTGACATCGATAGTCCGGACAAGGCGCGGTTCTCGGTGGAAGACCGCCAGGGAATCGAATCGCTGGTGCGCGCCTTCAACGAACACGTTGGGCATCGGCCACAATTCCTCGCGCGTCTCGTCCGATAAGCGCGTCGACGAACTCCCAACTCGTCAGGACGTCGAACCACTTGCGCCACGCGCCCTTGACGGTACCCACGTCGTAGCGATCGCACAAGGCGTCGATCAAGGCCCCGCTCGGTCCGAAATGTGGCTGCTCGCGCTGCCACAACCAGTTCCCCCAGTATTCGTCCGCTTGCTGGCTTGCATCTTGGAGAACGGCGAGCTGGAATGCCATCTCTTCGCGTCGTTCGATATCGAGTACGCCCACACGGTCCTTAACGAGCATATCCCGAGCCTCCTTACGATCTGGACTCTCGTGCAATTGTAGCAAGCGAACGCCGGAAGGCGTACGCAGTTCGTTCGAAGGACGACAATTGTTGGGTACACCGCGCATATGGAAAATGCGCGTTGGCTTAGCGCAAGCGCCGGCTTGTTCGTCGGCCTGGCAACCGGCATCGGAATAAAACGGATGCGTCATCGAAGACGCTCGCTCGACACGGTTCCGTACGTCGATCTCGCGCGATACGAGGGGCGTTGGTTCGAAATCGCTCGTTATCCTACGCCGTTCGAAGGCGATTGCGCAAAAAATGCTACCGCGAATTATACGTTGCGCGGCAAACGCGTGCGCGTCGTCAATTCCTGCGTGACGAGCCGCGGCAAGCTTCGCGCGATCGAAGGCTGGGCGACGGTGAGCGATCCGGAAACGAACGCAAAACTTCGCGTCTCGTTCGGCCCGCTCGCGCGCGGAGATTATTGGATCGTAGACCTTGCCGGCGATTATTCGTATGCCGTAGTTGGCGAACCGAAGCGTCGCTTTCTTTGGATTCTTTCCCGCACGCCGCAGATCGACGAACACGCCTTTGCGTCGATCTGCAGCCGGCTGCCCTCCTTTGGGTACGACCCGATGCAGCTACGACGCACGCTTCAAGATTAGAGAGGTCTTCATGTCCGATCAGCACAGCCTTGCAACCTACGTGAGCGATATGTTGGCCGTGGAGCGCCACGTTCGCATCCCTTTCGAGACGCAGCGCAACGATGCCGACGTGCAGGAATACGTCGATGCCGCAAGCGTCGTGAATCGCCTGGCGGCGCTCTCCGAAATGCACGCCGACGCGCTCAAAGTGCAGCTCGACCGCTTGGGCGGCCAAGAAACCTCGCCGATCAAGAGCGCCGTCACCGAAATCGAAGGCGTCGTCGCGGGCGCGATCGACAAAGTGCGTAAGACCAAAGTTTCGAAGGCGCTTCGCGACGACTATACGGCGCTCGCCCTGTGCTGCGCGAGCTATTCTGAGTTGCTCGCGACGGCGGTCGGCATGTCCGACGACGACGTTGCCGGCCTCGCCCAGCGCCACTTGACCGATTACGCGAACGCGATCATGCGAATCGGGGACTGCATTCCTTCGATCGTGCTTCGCGAGTTGAACGTGACGCCTGGCGTCGAGGTCGATACGGCTGCCGTCGACCGCAGCCGTCAAGAGATTTCGAACGCGTGGAATTCTACGGCCCGCGCCTTTCACGAAACTACGGCGACTTCGGCCGGAAATTCAGCGAGAGCGAGTTGATGCAGTAACGCGTTCCCAACGGACCGGGGCCATCGTCGAAAACGTGCCCGAGGTGCGAATCGCAGCGGGCGCAGCGTACTTCCGTGCGCAGCATGCCGTGGCTTCGGTCCTCGAGTAGCCGCACGTTCTTCTGCTCCTCCGGCTGCGTGAAGGACGGCCACCCACAGTGTGATTCGAACTTTGCATCGGCGGTAAAGAGTTCGTTTCCGCAGGCGCCGCAAACGTAGGTGCCGTCCTCCCGGACGTCCAGCAGCGACCCGGTAAATGGGCGCTCCGTTCCGGCTTGGCGGAGAATCCGATAGCGTTCCGGACCCAGTTCTGCGAGCCATTCGGCTTCGCTCTTTCGTAGCGTATTGTCGTTCATACGCTCATACCAACGCCAGCGGAGGGCGGCCGGATGCGGCCGCGTGGGAGCGCCCCCTCGCTTCATCGAAGAGGCGCCTTCGGAGGACCCCAGACGATGCGTTTGATTACACGCGCGGATCTTGACGGTTTGACGTCCGCGATTTTACTCCAAGAGGTCGAAGCGATCGACGAAGTCGATTTCGCTCACCCCAAAGACGTGCAGGACGGCAAGGTTGCGGTGACGGCGAACGACATCCTCGCCAATCTTCCTTACGACTCGCGCGCCGCGCTTTGGTTCGACCACCACGCGAGCCAAGCCGACGCGGCGTGGAATCCGGAGATGAAGGGCGGTTTCGAGATCGCGCCCAGTGCGGCGCGCGTCATCGCCCATCACTATAAATCCGATCGTTTCGCGCGCTATGCGGAATTGCTCGAAGCGACGGACAAGCTCGACGCTGCGTTGCTCACGCGCGATGACATCAACGATCCGCAAGGATGGATTCTCGTCGGGTATACGCTCGATCCCCGTAGCGGCCTGGGAGCCTTCAAAGATTACTTCCGCCATCTCATGCAGTTGGCCAAAGAACGCACCGTCGATCAGATTTTGAACGATCCGCAGGTCGCCAAACACGTCGAACGCCTTAAAGCCGAGGAACGAGCGTTCCGGGAACACCTCAAAGCGACCTCACGCGAAGACGGTAATGTGGTATTAACCGACGTTCGCGGTCTGAAAGATCTTCCCAGCGGCAATCGCTTCATCATCTACGATCTCTTTCCGGCAGCAAACGTGTCGATCCGCATCGCCGACGGCCGCAACGGTGAATTCACGTCGATCCAAGTCGGTCACAGCATTCTCAAGCGAGACTGCAACACGTCGATCGGCGACATGCTTGCCGCCTATGGCGGCGGCGGCCACGTTGGCGCGGGAACCGTGCAGGTCGCGCCGCAAGATGCCGACCGAGTGATCGCTGAAGTCGTGGAGATTCTCAAGCGTAACGGTTGAGGGTAGAACCTCTCTAGCAACACACACGGGGAGATGCTATGAGAGGTTTTTCGAAAATCGCTTCCGCGACGATCTTCGCGCTTGCCGCGACATTCGTCCCGCTTCACGCATCGGCACAGGCGACCGCCACGTCGCCGGCCGGCGCTACTACGACGGCGTCGCCGGGCACCGACACGGGAACGACGGGTACGGGTACCGGCACGAGTACGACCGGTTCGACGACGGACACGACGACGACCGGAACGAGCGGCGGGTATGGCGCCTGGGGTTGGCTTGGATTGATCGGTCTTATTGGGCTCTTCGGCCTGCGCGGCGGCAGCGACCGCACCACGATTCGCTGAAGGATGAACGAAGAGCGCTCGATGCCGAAGCAAGGCATCGAGCGCTCTTGCGTTATTGCGGCATGTAGAAATGCACGCTCGGCAGCGAAGTCGGATACGTCGGGCCGACTTCCACCCAAATTACTTCGTGCGAGTAGAGCGGAATGTTCGTGGGATCGTCGCCGTAGTACGTGTAGGACGACGCGTTAACCGTGCTGCCGTTGCTGTTGCCCTGGTAGGTTTGCCCGGAGGTAAAAACCTCGACGGGTCCTTGGAATGGGCCGAAATGATTGGCGTCGGCGGTGACGCCCCAAATGTCGAGAAACGTTTTCAACGTGTACAGCGACTGCGTCACCGGGAGATTTTGCGGATCGGGATCTTCGATGTGCACGATGCCGCTGGAATCATGCGTATGCAGATGATAGAAGCACGTCGCGAGATTCACAAAGCCGTTCACTGGCGGTTGCGGGTTGACCATTCCGGCGCCCGCGGGTAAGGCCATCTGCTGGCCATTCGCGATCACGCCCAAATATACGTGGACGTGGTAGTTGTCCGACATTTGCGTGTCGCACGTCGTTCCGTCGACCGGCTGCCCGGTTCCGCCGCTCGCCGTATTTCCCAGCATCGGCGTAAACCCGCCCGGCTGCCCGATCGTCGCCCCCTGCGACGTTTCGATGGTGTTCGACCCCGCAACCGGCGGCGTCGGCGTGGGAGATGGAACCGGCGCGCTCGCACTGGGTTGCGGCATCGGAGCGCCCGGCGTTGTGCCGCCGCCTGCTCCACCGCCGCCGCATGCAGCCAGTGATAGCGCGGCTGCAGCGGCCGCAACGTTCAAACGAAGTACGGAATTTGGCATACTGCGGATGCTATGGGAATATCGAACTTACAACCAGGGCTAGGTGTCCGCGCGCCGATTGGGACTTCCGGGGCACGAAACAGATCACCGGGTCCGAGCGTTATACACAATGTGAAGCATATTCTGAGCTCTTACCAGCGGATCGTCGCCGCGATCGTGCTTGCGTCTGCCGTACCGGCGTATGCATTCGCAGCCGAGATCCATACCAACAAAACGGTCGTGTATTCCACCGACATTCAGCCGGTTGCCGGCTTTGCGGTACCGTATACCGGCCGCTTGCAGATCCGTACCTCGAAAGAGGGAATCATCACCGGATACTACCGTCCCGCCGACAACAACGACTTCGTCGCCGTAACTGGCGGGATCGACGGAAGCCGCGTCTGGATCGACTTCGGCCGCGCGGGCAATTCTCGCTTGACCGGAAGAATACACGACGGCGTCATCACCGGGACGCTTTTCGGTCCCGGCAACAAACGGATGCGCTTTACCGCGAACGACGCGCACATCGAAGGCTAGCGCGCACGCCGCAAAATACAAAGAGCCCCGCGAAAACGCGGGGCTCTTTGACTATTCTGGAGCCGCCGACCAGGATTGAACTGGTGCTCTTCACTTTACCAAAGTGATGCTTTACCACTAAGCTACGGCGGCGAACCGAACAACGATACTCCACCTGCGCCCTCGGGCCCTACTGCCTTCGAGGAAGCCGCTCCGACCCGATACTGGTCCGCCCATCGAATCTTCTCCCGCTGAGCGTTCGCGGTCGGCACCACTCGAAGCGATCCTTTCAAGCGAACGTCGGCGATGGGGACGAGATAGACTGTCTCGTTCTGCCGGCAGTAGATGCCGAAAAGATCGACATCGCCGGCGTATCGCCGACAGGACACTCCTTTCCGATGGCTGTGCGAACTATAACCATTGAAAAGGATCACGCCGTTTCGAAGTCTGCCAGTCTTTACTTGCACGCGCAGAAACATTCCGTCCCGTTCGGCGATGAGGTCGTAGCGCTGATTTTCGCCGAACGGTACCGCTATCGAGTACCCGGCCTCCAGAAGAGCCGCCATGACGTTTGCTTCGGAGATATCGCCGACCAGCTTCGTGTTCCGCTTCATGAAACAAGCGTACCGAGCGATCGTGCCATACGTCTGGCAGCATCGTTGGAGCGGGCGGCGAGAATCGAACTCGCGCTATCTGCTTGGAAGGCAGAGGCACTACCACTATGCAACGCCCGCGTGAATGGGGGCCGCAATGCGACCCCCGAAATGGTGGGCAGGGCTGGATTCGAACCAGCGTAGCGCTTTCGCGCGCCGAATTTACAGTCCGGTGCCTTTAACCACTCGACCACCTACCCGGATCCCGTCGCACCTTTCGGTGCGACCGCACGTCGTGTGCTCGGAATCTCCCGGCACCATCCAGGTGCCGCGAGCCTCCGCAACGGCGGCGGCTAACCTCGGTACGATACCAAAGGCCGCGAGTCCTCGCAAGGGCGCCCGAACCGTCTTAGGTCGCAGGCACGACGTACTTGCTCACGGCGCCGTGACCGAGCGGAAGGGCCCAGATCGTATATGCTGCCGCACCGCGGTGGAAGAGCACGTCACACCGGCATTGCAGCATTCCGTGTGCTCGCAGCGCGGATTCGATGGCTTTCATGCCGTCGAGATTGATGACCACCTTTTTCGAGGAGACGCCGGGCACCGGTTTAGAACGAGCACCGGAGAGTTTTCCTTTCTCGTAGATGAACCCGGAGAGTGACTGAACGCGGTTGTCGACGAACGGATCGCGCGCCGCGATGCGCCGGGGAAGCGAACGCACCTGCGAATCCTCTATAAGCACGCTCGACCCCGTGGATGGAGCATAACGCGCGGCAGTTACCACGCGGTCGATACCGCCCAGGACGATGAACGGCAGCAGACGGCTCTGCGCATCGGCAGCGCTTGCGGCCGGCGACGTCTTCCGCATGGCGCTCTCGATGCGATCGATTGCAGCAGCACTCAGCAGACCTTTTGGCACGACGACGACCTCGTCACCGACGCGCCACGTGTCGATGTGACCGAAGTGCGGTTGAGCGCCGCCGGGACCGAACTTGGCTGCATTCACGATTTTGGGATTTGCCAGGATGAAATCGGCGTGAAATTCGCCCGGGCCTCGATAAGCGAGCATGACGGTCGACGGAGCACCTTGCGGCGCAACCTGCATGTCCACGAGTTTCGCTCCAGCCGGCAAACCGACGGGATATACCACTGGGAAGGTCGCGTTTGCGACGGCAGCGCGGAATTCCGATGCCTGCGGAGAGCGGATCCATTCGAGCGAATGCATCATGAACGCACCCTTATTGCCGCTCACCCAAAGGTCTACGCCGGCATTCTTGACCACGGCAACCGTTGCCGCACCAAGGATGCCGATCGCAAGCGTCGCGCCCACGATGATGCGGCGTAGTCCCGTACGCGAACGCCGTTCCTGCGCTCGGGCGCGAACGGCATTCATCACGAGCGGCGGCACCGCAATGGCACGTAGCGATGCCTTTCCGGCATTCGAAAACTCAGACGGCATAGTGTTGTACCTCTCCTTGCTGCACGTGAAGATCGTTCGCGTAGTCGCCGAGCGACGCGCGCAAGCGCTCGCGCGCACGCATCAGGCGAGTTCGCACGGTTGCATGCGGAACGTCGACGATGGCCGCAATATCTTCCGTTCGTAGATCGTGAAAATAAAAGAGCACCACCGCATCGCGTTGATCCTCCGGAAGCTGCGCGAGCGCGCGCCACACGTCGATCGACGTCGTTTCATCGGGTGCGAAGGACGCATCGTCGTAGAGCGGCACGTTCGCCGGTATGCGTCTGCGTACGCGAGTTGCTTCGCGCATCACGATGCGATAGAGCCATGCATCGAAAGCCGAGCGGTCCCGCAAGCTGCGTAACCGGACGTAGACGATGGCGCACGACTCTTGCGCCGCGTCTTGGGCGAGCGCACGGTCCCCGATCACCGCCGCCGCAAGACGGTAGCATCGCGGCCAAATCTCGTGAATCAAGCCTTCGAGCGCAGCCGGATCGCCTGCGAGCGCGGATGAGAGTAATTGGTTCATCGTAAGAGAGAGGCCCCGACGAGGGTAGAATGTTCCCGCCTAGAGCGGAGCGTTGTATTTATAGAACTGTGACTCGCGCGTCCAGCCCTTGCGTTCGTAGACTGCCTGCGCCGGCACGTTGTCGACCGCCGTTTCGAGAAACATCACCGCAGCGCCGATCGCTCGCGCGTACTCCTCCGCGGCGCCGATAAGCGCGCTGCCGACGCCGCGACCGCGAACGCCAGGATCGACGAAGAGGTCTTCCAAGATTAGTGCCGGCGCCAGAAACACCGTGCTAAAGGTGTGAAAGAGCTGCACGAACCCTACGAGCGTTCCGTCTTCTTCGGCTACGTATACGACGCTCGTTCCGTCCCGCAGGTGCGCTTCCATGAACGCGCGCTCGCGCTGAGCATCGTGTTCTTGCCGGTAAAACCGGCGGTAGCCGTGCACCAACGGCAGCAGGGCTTCTAAATCCGCCGGGGTTGCGCGGCGAACGTTCACGGCTGCATCCGTTTCAGATAATAGCGATCGAATGCGGCGAGCAATCCTTCCGCGTTCGCATAGGGACCTGGTGTATACGAGCGCGATTGCACTCCGGCTTGCGTTAATTCGTTCACGTGCCAATCTTGGCGGTTCGTCATGTCCCAAAAATCCACCGCATCGCTCGGATCGAAATCGGGCGCGCCCATAGCGTCGGGATCGAAGAGCCAAGAACAGCGGATCTGCGTGCTGCCGGTCGAGAGCGGACGCAGCTCGTGCACCATCACGTAGTCGGGATGGAGGCTCAAGAGCATCGACGGAAAGATGGCGTAGTAGTACACGCGTCTCAGATCGTCTCCACTGACCATGCCGACCGGCGCGCGTTGTCTCTGCCCGCTCGTCGTGAGGCTTGCATCGCCGCGAAGTTCTGAATAACCGCCAAGGAACGGTCCTTCGTCCAAGTCGTTGCGGCCGGAATCCGAGGGTGAGAGCTTCTCCAGTTGCGGATGCACGAGCGGGCAATGATAGCACTCGGAGTAATTCTGCACGATCAGCTTCCAGTTCGCTTCAACCTCGTAGTCTATCGAGGCTGCGGTACGCAACGAACCAATCTGCCAACGGTCGAAACGATGCAGCAGCGGTCCGAATGCTTCTTCGAACGGCTGGGACTCCTCGGCCAGCGAAACAAAAACGAAGCCTTCCCAAAGCGCAAGACGCGTTTCGCGCAGCGGATAAGCGGTCACGTCGAAGCCCGGCACGTCCGACATATTGCGTGCGATGCGAAGATTGCCGTCCAGACCGTACGTCCACGCGTGATACGGACACTGAATCGATCCGTTGAAATGCCCCGATGAAGCTTCGCACAGGCGGGTCCCACGGTGGCGGCACACGTTATAGAACGCACGCACGGCGCCGTCGCTTCCACGCACGGCGATCAGCGATTCGTTTGCGGCGTTTGCCAAGAGATAGTCGCCGGCGTTGGGGATCGCGTCGGTGCGTCCGACGCAGATCCAATCGCGCTCGAAGATGCGCTTGCGCTCGTCTGCAAAGACGAAGGGATCGGTATACCAGCTTCGGTCGAGCGTGAGCGCTCCGCAGCCCACCGTGGCCTTCGCGAACGTATCCACTACCCGATCCTCTCTTTCGCGCCGAAAATCATTCGGAAATCACATCGCAGGGCCAGGCATCCATCGGGGCGTATCCCGCTTCCTCCGAATAGAAAGGGCGTCATGAGCACCTACGATGCCATCATTATTGGCGGGGGCCATAACGGCCTGGTCACCGCCGCATATCTGGCCAAAGCCAAGTGGAAGGTTCTCGTCCTGGAGCGCCGCTACATCGTTGGCGGCGCCTCGGTCACCGAGGAGACCTTCCCGGGCTATAAGGTCTCGACCGCGGCCTATGTCAACAGCCTCTTCCGCCCGGAGATCGTCCGCGACCTCAATTTGAAGGCGCACGGCTTTGAGGCGATCGAGCGCAACCCGGCGTCCTTCTCGCCCTTTTTAGACGGCCGGTATCTCATGCTCGGTCGCGGCCTCGCGCAAGATACGCAAGAGATCGCGAAGTTCAGCAAGCACGACGCGGAAGCGTACCCGAAATACGAGGCGATGCTGGAACGCGTCGCGTCGGTCATCGAACCGACGCTCACGCAGATTCCGCCCAACGTGCTCAAGCCGGGTATCGGCGATCTCTTGGAGATGGGCAAGCTCGGACGCTCGATGCAAAGAATGGGCCCCGCGATGAACGAGGCGATCGAAATGCTCAGCGGCGCCGCGCGTCCCATTCTCGATCGCTGGTTCGAATCGGAAGAACTCAAAGGCACGATCGCGACCGACGCGATCATCGGCGCGTTTATGGCGCCGTCGATGCCCGGCACGGCGTACGTGCTCTTCCATCACGTGATGGGTGAAACCAACGGCAAGAAGGGCGTGTGGGCGTACATGCGCGGCGGCATGGGCGGATTGACGCAATCGATTGCGCGCGCGGCCAAGGATCTTGGCGTCGAGATTCGCACGGAAGCCGAAGTCGAAACGATCCTCACGAAGAATGGCGCCGTGACGGGCGTCGCGTTGCGCAACGGCGACGAATTTTACGCGAAGAAGATTGCAAGCGGCGTCGACATGCACTTGACCTTCGAGAAATTCCTCGACCCGCGGTCGTTGCCGCCGGAGTTCCGCGACGCCGTTGCGCGCATTGGGTACGAGAGCGCGTCGGTGAAGATCAACGTTGCGATCGACAAGCTTCCCAGTTTTACCGCGCTTCCCGGGCACGAGCCGGGGCTGCAGCATCACGGCACCGTGCACTTCTGCCCGGACCAAGATTTTATCGAACGCGCATACGACGATGCGAAATACGGCATGCCCTCGCGCGAGCCGGTCGTCGAGATGTGCCTGCCGTCGTCGCTCGACGACACGATCGCTCCGCCGGGGAAACACCTCGCATCGATGTTCGTGCAGTACGCTCCCTACGCGCGTAAAGACGGTCCCTGGACCGACGCGAACAAGGCCGAGTTCGCCGATCGCTGCTTCGATATCGTCGAGCGCTATGCGCCGGGCTTTAAGGACTCGGTGCTCGACCGGCAGATTCTCACGCCCGTCGATATCGAAGCGAAATTCGGGTTGACCGGAGGCAACATTTTTCAAGGGACGATGCCGCTGCACAATCTGTATATGTTTCGCCCGGTGCCGGGTTATGCGAACTATCGCACGCCGGTCAAAGGCCTCTACATGTGCGGCTCGGCCGCACATCCAGGCGGCGGCGTGATGGGAGCGCCCGGCTGGAATGCCGCGCGCGAGATGTTGAAGGGATAAGACATGGAACGAATCGGCATCGTCGGCACGGGCCGCATGGGCGCGAATATCGCTCGCCGTCTCAACGACGTCGGGTACACGATCGCAGCGCTCTACGACGTAAACCGCGCAGCGGCTGAAGAGACCGCACGCGAGACCGGCGGCGAGGTCACCGATTCGCTCGCGCGCGTGACCGAGTTGAGCGACGTGATCGTCACGGTCGTCAGCGACGATGCCGCCATGCGCGAGATCTTTTCGGGCGGCGCGTTACTCAAAGGCGCTTCGGGACGCATCTTCGTCAACTGTGCGACCGTTACGCCGAGCGTCCACGTCGAAGTCGAACGCGCGGCGGAAGCAGCGGGCGCGCACGCGGTTGAAGCCTGCATGGCAAGTTCCATTCCGCAAGCGCGCAACGGTACGCTGTATCTGATGATCGGCGGCAAGCGCGAGGTCTACGATCGCCTTCGCCCGATGTTCGAAAAGATGAGTTCGTCGCTCAAATACATCGGCGAGGCGGGGCGCGCCGCGCAAGTCAAGGCGCTCGTGAATATGGTCATGAACATTAACACCGCGGGTCTTGCGGAGGGACTTGGGCTCGGATCCGCGCTCGGGCTCGATCTCGACGTGCTGCGCGAGGTCTTCTCGCAAACGGGCGCAAACTCGCGCGTCCTGGAAACCGACGGCGCCGACATGCAAAATCGCGAACACGACGTATATTTTTCTGCCGAACATGCAGCGAAGGATTCCGGTATCGCGCTCGGTCTCGCGCGCGACGAACATCTGCGGCTCCCCTTAGCGCAGGCAGCTTACGAACAGTTCGAATTGATGAAACGTCTCGGGCTCGGCGAGCTCGA
The DNA here is from genome assembly GCA_027459645.1 of Vulcanimicrobiota bacterium. Classification (GTDB taxonomy): domain Bacteria; phylum Vulcanimicrobiota; class Vulcanimicrobiia; order Vulcanimicrobiales; family Vulcanimicrobiaceae; genus JAMXLG01. Next base: position 192,182 of record DAIDHQ010000030.1, on the reverse strand, counting down.
CAAATCCGGCGTTTCCGAACTGACCTTCCCCGGGCGCCACGCGCAGCACGCGTCATGATCGTTACGCTGGACGACGGCGCCGTCACGAGCGTCGAGCGCTGGGGCGACCGCGGGCCCGTGGTGCTCTGCGTGCACGGCATGACGGGCTCGCGCCGGTCGTGGCTGCGCCTTGCAAAGCGCTATGCCGATCGCATGCAGTTCGTCGCCTACGATCAGCGCGGTCACGGCGACAGCGCCGGCGTGCGCGGCCCGATGTCCCTGCAGCGCGGGGTGTGGGACGCGATCAACGTAGCGGCAGCGATCGGCAAGGTCGACGTACTGTTAGGACATTCGTGGGGCGGCGCCGTCGTTATCGGTGCAGGCGAAGAACTGGACGTGCGCGGCGTCGTGGCGATCGATCCGATGCTCGTGCAAGCACCCGACGAGTGGTACGCCGAATACATCGAGGAACTCGACGCGCAATTTTCCGCCGCGGGAAACGATCGCGACGCGGCCGTCCGCCGGCTCTATGCCGATCGGCATCCCGACGACGTGGAAGGCACGCTGCTCGGCGTGCGGCACATGACGACGGCGCCGATCGCCGGACTTCGCGACGAAAATCGCGACGGCTCGTGGGATCTTCGCGCGCGCATCGCCGATTACAACAGACCGATGCTGCTCGCGTTAGCCGATCGCGAAGAATCGATCGTTCCCGCCTCCACGATCGACCAGATCGAACGCACGCATTCACCGAGGGTTCGCATCGAAATCTTTGAAGGCTTGGGACACAGCCTGCATCGCGACGGCTTCGAGCGTTTCACGACCTCGCTCGACCGATTTTTCAATGACATACAGGTGGCACACTGATCGTTCATGCTTGAGGCATGAATCCCAAGAAACCAACGATCCCGATGTGTTCGAACAATTGCGGCAACCGTTGTTCAAAAGAAGGCCGCCGGTTTTGTTCGACCACCTGTATGTACGAACATGATTTCAAGGTTCGCGTTCATTTGCTTGAGAGTGGTCTATATCCGCCATCGCATAATCCAAGGTTCTTGCGACGTTATCTTATATGGAAACATGGCGAGAAGTGCTCGCGATGCAACTGGCAAGAGCGGCATCCTCGTACCGGGCGCGTACCCGTGGAGATCGAGCACATCGACGGAAACTGGCAGAACACCAACGTTGAGAACCTCGCGTTGCTGTGTCCGAATTGCCATTCGCTTACCTCGACTTTTCGTGGGTTAAACAGAGGGAAAGGGCGAGCAGATCGCTGGGGTGGCCGTGCGAATCCCCTTCGTGGTGCTGCGCCGAAGCAGAAGCGTCTCATTACTGCTGCAACGCCCTTTCCTTTGCCAAGGAAGCTCGCCGAATTGGTTGAACCGGACTTGCCGTCGCGCACCAAGCCGGAGTAGCTCAGGGGTAGAGCGCCTACCTTGTAAGTAGGGGGCCGTGGGTTCGAATCCCACCTCCGGCTCCGCGATCGCACGCGTCGCGGGATAACCGAGCCTGCATCGCCAATAGCTCGGGCCCCATGCAACCCGTTAAACCGAAATGGACCAATAGCGGCCTCGTCCTCGTTTGCGAACGCTGCTTCAAAGAACGCATCCCCGAAGAGGCTCCGGAGGTCGCGGAAAAAATCGGCGACTTCAACCTGCGCGACTGGCTGAAGGCGGAACTCAAGGAACACGGGGAGTGGGGCCCGATTCGCGTGATCTCGACCAGTTGCATGGACGTCTGCGCCAAAGGCAAAGTCACTGTCGCGTTCGAGAAGGCCGGTGCTGCGCCGGAAGTCATGGTGGTCGACCCGGTCGATGAAAAATACGCGATCTATGACGCAATCGTGGAGCAGATGGGGAAGCAGGGATGAACGTGGATATCCCGCAGGGCGTCCCAAGAGCAGAGAACGTAAGAGAAACGGTGGTGATGAGCATGAAAAAAGGGACGATGCCGTTCGCCCTCGGTGCGGCGCTTGCAGCGACGACGGCCTATGCAATGGCCTGCGGAAGCTTTTGCCCCGGCCCGCGTACATCTTTTACCGCTCCGGCAGGCAAGCTTACCTACCTTGAGTTCGGAACGTACAATTCCCGCTGGCAACCGCACTACGAAATCGTGAAGCTGGGCGATTGTTCGGGCAAGATCGAGGCGCGGCTGCGCACGATCAAATCATTTGCCACCTACGGAGCGGACGTCGAAGGGCCGGCAGGAACTGCGTGCAGGCTGCGCGCCACGATTTCAGTGGGCGGAAAGCCGCTCGTCGACGTGTATACGGTAACGTTCCGTTAGCGATGAAGACCCGCGGCTTCGATTTCGTCATCATACAAACGCGCGACATGAAGCGCTTGCGCGCCTTCTATGAAGAGCTGCTCGACCTCAGCGCGAGCGTCGAGTACCAGGATTTCTACGTCGAATACGAGTTGCCGGACGGCAACACGTTTGCAATCGGACGCGACCCTTCGGCGACGGAGTTTACGCCGACGGGCGGCATCGTCTTCGGCGTCGATGAAGCCGAGGCGCTCGGCAAACGCGTCGTCGAGCTGGGCGGCTCCTATGTCAAGCGTTTCGGCACCGGCGAACCGGGCGCGTGCTTCTCGGAATGGTGTCTCGATCCCGACGGCAACGTCTTCGGTCTGCATCAAAGAACGTAAAAGCAACGTTCCGGCGCGTTCACGTGTCGTTACGGTTCTATGAGTACCAAAGTAACGATGGCTCGCGTTCCCACGGCCGATGCGGCGGCTCTCGAGATCGTCACGGTCGATTTTCCCGACCCCGCGCCGGGTCAGGTGCGAATCCGCGTTCGCGCAAGCGGGATCTGTCACAGCGACGCCTTCACGGTTCACAACGCCTTTCCGGGCATCACCTATCCGCGCGCACCAGGGCACGAGATTGCCGGCACGATCGATGCGCTCGGTGAGAACGTCGTAGGATGGAACGTCGGCGATCGCGTCGGCGTCGGCTGGCATGGAGGACACTGCGGGCATTGCGACCGCTGCCGGCGAGGCGACTTCATTACCTGCCGCAACCTTCAAGTTCCCGGCATGGCGTACGACGGCGGATATGCGAATTACGTAAACGTTCCGGCGGTCGCTCTCGCGCGCATACCGGAAGGTCTCTCGTTTCAAGATGCGGCGCCGCTGATGTGCGCCGGCGTGACCACATTTAATTCGCTTCGGCACAGCGTTGCGAGGCCGGGCGACGTCGTCGTCGTGCTCGGCGTCGGTGGACTCGGCCATCTCGCCGTGCAGTATGCCGCGAAGATGGGATTCCACGTCGTTGCCGTGGCACGCGGCGCGGAGAAAGCCGAGCACGCGAAAAAGCTGGGTGCCGCAAGCTATCTCGATAGCACGCGCGACGACCTGGCTGCCGAACTCAACAAACTCGGCGGCGCGAAGCTCGTGCTTTCCACCGTAACCGACGCCAAAGCGATCCAGCCCCTCATGCAGGCGCTCGCGATCGACGGTCAGGTTCTTATCGTGGGCGCATCGATGGAGCCGCTGCCCCTCGAGACGGCCCAGATGATCGGCGGACGCCACTCGGTAAAGGCGTGGCCGTCGGGCACGAACGTCGATTCCGAAGACACGCTTCGCTTTAGCGTCTTGACGGGCGTTCGGCCGGAAATCGAAACGATGCCGCTCGAACGGGCGGCCGAGGCGTACGAAAAGATGATGAGCGGCAAAGCCCGCTTTCGCATGGTGCTCACGCCTGGCGAGTAGGTGAATACATAAAAAGGGCCCGCACGTTCGTGCGGGCCTCTCTCGCTTTCCATCCTTCGGCTTACTGAAACTCGAACTCCGCGAGATTCTTTTCGATCTTGCGTTTCACGCGCTGCAGCGCGTTGTCGATCGATTTCACGTGGCGGCCTAAATCGCGCGCCATCTCCTGATAGCTCTTACCTTCCAGGTACGATTCGAGCACCTGCGATTCGAGCTCGGAAAGATTCTGTCGAATCCGCTGCCGGATGTCGTCGGAGACTTCTTGCGTCACGACGAGCTCTTCGGGATCGGACGTCTTTTGCGACGCCATCACGTCGAGGAGCGTACGTTCGCTGTCTTCGTCGTAGATCGGCTTGTTCAACGAGATGTACTGGTTGAGGGGGATGTGCTTTTGACGCGTCGCCGTCTTAATAGCGGTGATGATCTGACGCGTGATGCACAGCTCCGCGAACGCGCGGAAACTCGAAAGCTTGTCCGCCTTAAAGTCGCGCACAGCCTTATAGAGGCCGATCATACCCTCTTGGATGATGTCCTCACGGTCGGCGCCGATCAGGAAGTAGCTCTTGGCCTTGATTCTGACGAAATTCTTGTACTTGTTGAGCAGGTACTCCATCGCGAGATTGTCGCCCGACTTCGCGATGGCAACGAGATCTTCGTCCGCTCTCTCGTTGTACTCCAAACCATCCGAGATGGGATGGGTCATAGCCATGAATTTTTTCGCCTCGTGGTCCGATGCGCCGAAAAAACGCGGGCCGGAGCCCGTCGAGCGCGACGCATCCACGTGATTATAGGAGGGGGTCCTGCCCCCGTCAAGGATAAAGGAACCGTCGGTTCCTGTTGGCGTCCTACGCCTGCGACCTTTGCCGCAGGACTTCGTACATGAGGACGCCTCCGGCGACCGAGGCGTTGAGCGACTCCGTAACGCCGCGCATCGGAATGCGTACCAGATAATCGCACTCTCGGCGGACCAGCTGGGCAAGCCCCTCGCCTTCCGCTCCGATCACGAGCGCAATATCCCGCCGAAAATCGGCTTCCGACAGCTCGACGGACCGCTCGCCCGCATCGGCGCCGGCCACCCAGATGCCCGCCTTCTTCAATTGACGGATCGCATCGTTGATGTTCGAAACGCGCACGATCGGCAGATGCTCGGCCGCGCCCGCCGCAGCTTTGCGCACCGTCGCGTTAATTCCGGCCGAACGCCGCTCGGGCACGATCACCGCATCGGCGCCAAAACATTCGGCGCTGCGCACGATCGCGCCCACGTTGTGCGGATCGGTCAGGTGGTCGAGCAAGACGAAGAACGCGAAGCCGGTCTTGCGCTTCCCGAGTACGTCGTGCAGGCTCGCGTACTCGAACGGCGGCGCGATGGCAATAACGCCCTGATGCGTTTTATAGGGAAGCTGCGCGAAAAAGCCGCGGTCTTCGAAGCGCACCGTAATGTTGCGTTCCTTGGCCTCGGCGATGATTTTCCGCAGCAACGGATCGCGCTTGCGATCGTCGGAGACGTGGATTGCGCGCAGCGGTTCGTTTGCGTTGAGCGCCTCCTCGACGACGTGGATGCCGTACATCACGTCGTCAAAATCCAGGCGCGCTTCCCGGCGCCGCTGCGGCGTGCGGGGGCCGCGATTTATCCGGCGGCGGTCCACGTGGTGCCCTCCTTCGAATCCTTGATAGCGATGCCGCAGCGCGCGAGTGCGTCGCGTAAGCGATCCGAAGCCGCCCAATCTTTGGCGGCGCGCGCCTGCGAGCGGCGTTCGATCACCATGCCGATCGCTTCTTCCGCCGATGCGCCGTCGAACGCGATCTCTCCGCCGAATTCCGAATGCAGCCGCTCGAGCACGTCCGCGGGCAACTGCGCGCGCGCCTCTTCGAGCCACGACGCATTTGGAACGACGCCGAGCAGCCAGAGCGCGGTTTCGAATGCGCCCGCGTCGGCCGGCGTCGCATCCTTTGCAAACGCCAGCAGCGCTGCCAGCGCCGCCGAGGTATTCACGTCGTCGTCGAGTGCGGCTGCGACGCTCTCGGCGATCGACGCGTGCACGTCGTGACGCGGTTCGAGCGGACCGTCACCGTGGATCCGGCGATAGGCCGCTTTGAGCTTTTCGAGATTCGCATACGATGCGGAAAGCGACTCTTCGGTGAAGTTCATCACCTTGCTGTAGCCCGTCGTCAAAAACGTCATGCGCACCGCTTGCGGATCGTGACGCGCCAGCAAATCGACCAGCGGTTCGAAGTTGCCCAGCGATTTGGACATCTTGCGGCCTTCGAAATTCAACAGGCCACCGTGCAGCCACACGTTCGCCATCGGCGGATGCGGCATCAACGGCTCGCTCTGCGCGATCTCGTTCTCGTGATGCGGGAAGATCAAATCGGCGCCGCCGCCATGGATATCGAACCCTTGGCCTTGCGGATCGAGTAGCGTGCGCGCCATGGCGGAGCATTCGATGTGCCAACCGGGCCGGCCAGCACCGAACGGTTCGAACTCCCACTTGGGTTCGCCGGGCTTTGCAAATTTCCACAACGCGAAATCGAGCGGATCTTCTTTGTGCTCGTCGACTTCGATGCGTGCGCCGGCCTCGAGTTCCTCGAGGTTACGATTGCTCAATTTGCCGTAGCTTGGGAAGGCGCTCACGCGATAATAGATGCCGTCATCGACCACGTAGGCGTACCCGCCGTCGATCAACTCGCGAATCATCTCTTGAATTTGCGGAATGAACTTCGTCGCGTAGGGTTCTTCGTCGAACTCCATCACGCCGAGCGCGCGCATCGACGTCTTGAACTCCGCATAATAGCCCGAAACGATGTCGTACCAATACTCGCCCGTTTCCCGGGCGCGATTGATACTGCGGTCGTCGATGTCGGTGACGTTTTGCACGTAGGTGACCTTGTATCCGCGATACATCAGCAACCGGCGCAGCAGATCGAAGAACAGGAACGACCGCGCGTGACCGAGGTGCGCTTGTGCGGAAGGCGTGAGGCCGCAAACGTACATGCGCACCTCGCCGTCGCGAAGCGGCACGAAGCGCTCGACGGTGCGGGTTCGCGTGTTATAGAGTTTGAGCGAGCCTAGATTACCCACGACCACGTCTCTTCGCCGTCGTTGTCTTCAACCTGCTCGACGCGTTTCTCGAGCGAGGCGAGGCGGCGAGAGAGTTCGTTGATCGCACTTTCGTTTGGATCGGGCATGTCGACGCGAGGCCGATCCGGCACGAGCCGCACGGGTTTGCCGTCCAGCGCGACGACGTGCGCCGGAATTCCGACAACCGTCGCATCGGCCGGTACGTCGCGAACGACGACGGAACCGCTGCCGACGCGGGAATTATCACCGAGAACGATCGCGCCGATGACCGATGCGTTCGCACCCACCGTCACGTTCTTCCCGAGCGTCGGATGGCGCTTGGTCCGTTGCAGGCTCGTGCCGCCCAGCGTCACGCCCTGATAGATCGTGCAGCCGTCGCCGACTTCGGCCGTCTCGCCGATGACGACACCCATGCCGTGATCGATGAACACCGACTGCCCGATCGTCGCCCCCGGATGAATCTCGATGCCGGTCAGAAAGCGCGTGACGTGGGAGAGCCAACGCGGCAGCACAGGGACCCGCGCGCGATGGAGCGCGTGAAAGATGCGATAGCCCGTGATCGCGTGGAACCCGGGATAGGACAGCACGACGTCTACCCAGCTTCGCGCCGCGGGGTCGCGGTCGAGTGGGGCACGGAGATCGCTCAGAAACGTTTGGACCGGGTTCGGCATGTTCGTCTATCTTAACGCCCCGGCGCAAGCGCGGGTTACGACCGGTCGTCCTACGCTTTGGAGAAATGCGGGCGCGCTTGATGTAAGGTTCGCTTGACACGATGTAAGGTTCACTCTACACTCATCCTATGGACCCGCGCCAAGAAAACATCGTGCTGCGCTGGCGTGCGACGTCGGCATTCTGGCGGATCGCCCTGCTCGCATTTGTGCGCCTAAGGAATCGATGAAGAACCGAGTGCGTGCCTTGCGCCAGGAACAAGGGCTGACGCAACAAGAGCTTGGCAGCGCGCTCGGCGTGTCGCGTCAGGCCATAATTTCGATCGAAAGCGAGCGTTTTTATCCGAGCCTTCCCATCGCATTAAAGATCGCGGCGCTCTTCAAAGAGCCCGTCGAAGCCATCTTCTTCCTCCCATAACGTAAGGAGAGATCGGCTCACCACACCGCGCTGGATTCTCGCTTCCGCAAAGTTTCCTTCTCGCCACCAATGCGTAAAGCATGGCGCAACAAATATACCAGATGGGTTTGAGCCCCGGAATCTAGTCCAATGGGAATTGTGGGTTTCCGGCCAAGATGGCCAACAAAGGAGACCCGCATGCGCAAGCGACGCTACACCGAGGCGCAAATCGTCGCGATCCTTCAAGAGCTCGATGCAGGCCGACCCGCCGTCGAACTCGCTCGTAAGCATGGCGTTCACGTAAATACGATCCGCCTCTGGCGCAGCAAGTACGGCGGCCTCGACGTCAGCGATCTTACGCGCCTGAAAGAACTCGAATCCGAGAACACGCAGATGGAGCGGATCATCGCGCGACAGGCGCTCGAAATCCGTGCGATGTCCGAGGTAATTCGAAAAAACGGGTGGGGCCCTCAGCGCGAAAAGAAGCGGTGAGGGCACTCGAAGCCGAGGGGCTCAGCGAGCGGCAAGCCTGCCGGCTTGCCGCCTGTCCTCGGCCAACGATGCGATATAAACCACGCAAACGGCCCGGCGACGACCACATCCGCGATCGGTTGCGTTGTATCGCGCAAGAGCGACCGAGATTCGGATGGCGGCGGCTCAGAATTCTGCTCAAGCGTGAAGGCCTCGTGATGAACCACAAGCGCCTGCGCCGTTTGTACTGCGCTGAGGGATTGCAAGTCCGGCCGCGCAAGAAACGACGCGTACGACTTGCCCGTGGTTATGTCTCACCCGCACCGACGAAGCTCAACGAAGAATGGGGGTTGGACTTCATGCACGAGTTGCTAATGACGCGACGGAAAGTCCGCCTGTTGACGATCGAGGACCGATTCAGTCGCGAAGGGCTCGCGCTCGATCCGGACTTCTCGCTCACCAGTCGACGCGTTATTCGAACGCTCGACGAGATTGCAGAGATCCGGGGATATCCTACTCGCCTTCGCGTCGACAACGGGCCCGAGAACGTCGCCGGCGCAATGCTGCAATGGTCGATAGATCATAACGTCTTGCTGCATTTCATCGATCCCGGCAAGCCCGCTCAAAATGCTTGGATCGAATCGTTCAACGCTCGCGTCCGGGACGAGTTTCTCAATGCGCAAGCTTTTTGGACTCTACCCCAGCTGCGCGACGGCGCCGGCGCATGGCTCATCGACTACAACGAGGTTCGCCCGCACTCGTCGCTAAACTACCTCACACCGAAAGAGTTCGCCGAAACGCAAAAACAACTCACCCCACAATTGCTGATGGATTAGGAAATGGGCTCAAGCCCCTTGCGCAATCTGCGTCAAACGCGCTGCCCAATACGCATCGCATTGCGCTTTGGTACTAGGACGTTCGTGGGGCGGACGTCGGCGCGCTCTCACGCTTTTGCAAGCCTCGCGTTGACTCAAGCCGAGCGATTGCAAGGCCTTCACGGCTTCCGCTCGCCGGGAAGCCTCCAGGAGTTTTTTCGCATCAGCTCTTCGATCACATCGATCTTCACGGTTTGGCGCGCGATGATGCGCTGCATCTGCGCGTTCTCGGCTTCGAGTTGCTTGAGCCGGGCCAGATCGCTCGCACTCATGCCGGCGTATTTCGACCGCCACAGGCGGATCGTATTCGCGTGAACCCCGTGCTTGCGCGCGAGTTCCTCCGTCGACACCCCGGCATCGAACTCACGCAGAATTGCCACGATCTGCGTCTCGGAGAAGCGGCTCTTTCGCATAGTGGATCTCCTTCATAGCCGCTTAGGCCGGAAATCCACAGTAATCCTTGGCTCCCGATTCAGGTCCGAAAGCACGGACAAGCGTCTATCTGCGCGCAATTATTCCAACAAGGGCCACTCGACTTGTTCGTTTGCTGTCTGCTTGCGAAGGCGCTCTTCAGGTTTGCAGCATCGAGATCTTGCTCACGAGTTCGTGCGGCCGATCTGTCGGGACGATAAACTCAGTAGCGGTTCTCCGTAGGCCGAATAACGATGAACCTGAGACAGGATGCCGGAGTTGCAAAAGCACCGCCGGCACACCTCCAACGGCAAGATCAAAGGGCTTTCCTGGGGAACGACGAGCATTCCTGATCGTTGTCTTATCAGGCAACACGTTCCACGAAGCGACCTCGCCTACTACAAATTCCACAGAACCCAATAGGCCCCGGTGAACAATCAGGCGATCACCGTAAATCTCATGACGACGCTCAACCATCGACGCATAAATACCCCATATCCAGAAACACCCATATATGGACAAAGCGACTAGCAGCAATCGCACCCAGAGCGCTTCAGAGCGAAGGACGAGCTCGGTTAAGAAGAGATCAGGGACCAGCGCCAATGGAATAAAGAGCACGAGCATTTTGATTTTGGCAGCTTCCGTGTAGCTATTCCACGCAGGCGATTCGTAGGAAAAGAAGTGTTTGAGTGCATTCGGAGCAGCAGCCATCACCGCTAGCTCCACCGAGACGATCCTCGAGAAACCCTCGGGGAAAAATCGACATAAGGCTCGATAAATCCGAGACTCCACTGTCGTCGGGCCCGGATTAGCCGGCTGCCTCACTGCAAGGAATGCCAGCAACAAGAGAGCCAAGTCAAAAAGCACGGCAATTGTAATCGCCAAGGACCGAGACACGATGCTCACATAGCTGCCAATCATCAATAGCGCGACGGCTCCAGGGACCAACAAGCGGCTGACCGCTAAGCGCCCCTGGCGTACAGCCATGAAAGTACGGAAAAGCGAAAATATTGCTAGTAAGCCGATGATTGGGCGCACGTATAAGCTAAAGACGTTCACATCAACCTCCCGCTGGCTGCACTTACATTTGGCCTTCCGTCAATAAGCCACGCACCAGCGGATCATTATCTCGGGCAGCACGCTGAAGGAAATCCTCCACGCGGCTGGGCTCCCGCCGCGAGAGCGCCCTCAATGCGTTTCTGCGAAAACGTGCGTTCGGGTGCGAGATTGAAAGGTCGTCTAGCAATTCGCTCGTTCGATTATTTCCGACATAGACTGCGGCACAGCATACCGTCGACTGTGAAGATGTCGAGTTTCGGACAGGTTCTTTAATGCGCTGATTCGCAGGATCAAATATATATTGCGTCTTGAGGCGGTCGGCTGGGTTAACTGGCAACAAATTCAGCGAAATTGAGAATTCTCTTGCGGGCATCTGGGAGTGGATATCTACCGACGCACGATAATACATAATTTTGCCCTTTGGGAGCGTGGTGCGCTCCAGAAAGCGAAGCGGCACCGTCTCGTTCTCAAGCCCCAGAATTGACTCATAATCATACTCATAGATAATTGTCTCGTATCCGGAGCCACAATAGCCACCAGTCATGAACGAGAAATTATGATCGTGAGGCACATTATAGTAATACAGCTTTTCCTCCCAAGCCCGGATCTTTGGGTCCTCGCTTGGCGGCATCCAGACGTTCGCCCGAAGGGCAAATTTGTCGGTAATTCCAAGCAGAAACGTCTGAGCGGTGTACTTGTTCTCCTGTTGAAACTCACGCCAGTTGAGAAGCTCTTTATTAATAGCAGCGGCAACGATGGTGGGGTCTCGAAGCAATGACGCAAACACTGGAGCCGTGTCAACGATCTGATCGATATCATCGACGGCGATTTCCCGATTCATGTAATCAAGATAGTCGTTTATACTTATTGTCGAATCGGATGTTGCATCTATGGTCAAGGCCAAGTTTATCTCCTCGTTGAGCTAAAGGACCGCATTTTTAGGCCGAGGCCGCCGCGATCAACGCCAAGCTTTTCTCTGCCGCGTTACGAATATGTGGATGATCGTCGTTACGCGCTCGGTTCAACAACTCGAGACCAATTTTCGCATCCAAACGCGCGACATTTTTGATGGCCTCCCATCGCACAAAGTGGACTGGATGGGCGCAAAGCTTCATGAGTGGCTCGATGGACGCCTGATCACCGACGTGAGCCACAACTTTCAGAGCGTATTCTAGTCGCGAATTCGTAAGGTTGTCGGACAGGGCCTTAGTGGCAAGCAGCGTTTCCCTGTTAAAGACCCAAGTAATGCTACGAATTTCGGGCGACGAAAGCGAAAGATAAAGACATTCAGTCGGCGCGCGTAGTTCGAATACATCATTCAAGCAAGATGCCCGAAAAATTTCACCTGGCCGGATCCGCATCTCTCCGATTCGGTTTAATGACTTGGTCCGATCAAGCACGGAGGTATCGCAAATCGGGTGCTTATAGCAATCGGCGACCAGTTCCCCCGGACCGATCACGGCGACTAGGCAATTTCGGGTCATCCCATAAAGAGCGCCGGGTGTGATGCCCAACGGCTTCGCCACGTGCAGATTTAGCCGCAGCAAATTGGAGGAATATAGACTGAGCACGCCATCCGCTACCTGCGGCTGACCGTAATGAGGACTCCGTAGTATTCTTTCCAGTTCGTAGTTAATGACTTCGGTAACGCACCCGCTGCTAATAAATTCCGAAAGGAGCGCCTCACACTGCCAGAAGTTCTCGCTGCTATTCCTAACCAGCTTTTCACACTCGTCCACGAGCTTGCCGAGAGCCGATACTCCAGCAAGACGCTCTCTCTCGATTTTTTGAAATCGCTATGTTTGGAGTTGGTGTGTTCGACGTACTTGGCATCGTCTGGTAACCTGCTGTGATCAAACGAAGCGGGCGGCTGCCGCCTCGAAGGTGGAATAATGGGGCTAGAAGTTCAGTCGCCCGCCGAAAAACAGCGAAGCGCTGTTTTTTTACATGAGCGCCATAATGATTAGGCCGGCAATGACTCCAGGCAAGGGCGCATCGCCGTACGTGCTCGGTTCGATACGTTCCTCAAGGTCAACAACATTGTTCGCTACGTTATTCATATTTCAATCCTTTTTGCAGTTTTGTAGTTGAGTTATGTCGCGCTTGCGCAGAGTCAAGTCCCATTTTTGCTGTAAATTCGATTCGGGCAGTGTAGTCGTTTAGGAAAACGCCTCCGCAGTTTGAGATGCCGCGATGCTTGGAGTTCGCTGCTGCCGCCATTCGTTATATTCGTCCATCGAAAGATACAGCCGCTCTTGCCAACCCTCGGCCGTCTCGGCGAGAAGGGCGCCGATCATCCGCAACGCCGATGCGTCGTTGGGGAAGATGCGAATGACGCGTTCACGCCGGCGGATCTCTTGATTCAATCGCTCAAGCATATTGTTCGTCCGTAATCGTTTGCGATATTTCTCGGGCAAATCCATGACGGCGATCGCGTCGTCGAAGCCCGCTTCAAGACACGCCATCGCTTTCTGAGCGCTTTTCCCGAAGCGTTCAAGCGTTTCATCGCGGCGCTGTATCGCTTCCGCTCGCGTGGTCGTAGCAAAAATCGATTTGAGCGCGGCGGCAACGTCGCCGCGAATGCGGCTGGAACACTGGCCCAGAATATTGCGCATGAGATGGACCTGGCAGCGTTGCCATGTTGCGCCGGCGAAGTTCTTGCGAGCGGCTTCGATCAGGCCCGCATGATCGTCGGAAACAACGAAGTCGACGCCGTGCAGCCCGCGTTTGCGAAGCGAGCCGAAGAGCGAATTCCAGGTTGCAAAACTCTCAGCATCACCGATGGCGACGCCAAGGACGTCGCGATATCCGTCCGCTCGTACGCCACATGCAATAAGCGCCGCTTTGTTCACGACCCGTTGATCCGTACGCGTCTTTGTGAACAAGGCGTCGACGATAACAAAAGGGTATGCCGCATCAAGCCGACGAGAAAGAAATGCATTCACCCGTTCATCGAGCAGCGCGGTTAGGCGGCTTACGGTCGATTTCGAGAATGCGGTGCCGCAGAGCGCTTCGGTGATCTCCGTGACTTTGCGCGTAGACACACCGTTCACGACCATTTCCATGAGCCCAAGCACGAAGGCCTGTTCGCTGCGCTGGTAGCGCCCAAAGATCTCCGTCGAAAAGCTGCCGTCACGGGTTTGGGGAACTTGTAGGGTAATCGGGCCGACCCGCGCGAAGAGCTGACGCAGCCGCGTACCGTTGCGATAGCCTGCGCGATCGTCGCTTCGCTCGTATCGGTCAGCAGCAAGATGCTCGCGCATCTGCGCCTCTAAGACCTGGTTCAGGGCGCTCTCCAGCAATTGTGAAAGCGCCGTCGGCTGTTCGAGAAGCCCTGGCACGAGCGCCTCAGATAGGGTAACATCGTAATCGGCCACCGGTTCGTCCTTTCGATCGTAGATTGTGTTCGCAAAATCAATCTTCCGAATCGAATCGGTGGTCACCTCGACCGCCGTTTTTACAGCATTATAAGGGCGTCATCTCGTTTTCGTTGATAACGATGAGGTCCACGATTGTGCGAATGCATTGCATTCCGTGCGGAAAACTATATCGGAGCTGGGCCTATCTGATCGTATTTCAATAGATGAATCGCGCATTTATCACGCACCATAAGCTTCTTCAGACATCAAACACGGTATGAATGCCCCAACCGTCTAAATTCTTAAGACGTCCACGAAGGGCTCGCGCGGTCTTTGGGGTGGCCTAGGTTTCGCGGACACGTAGTTTATGCAGCCTGATTCAACTCGAACTGCTCGGGGCTGACATAACCGAGCGTGGAGTGCGGACGTCGGCGATTGTACAGATTTCGATCTAGGAGAAAATCGCTGCTCGTGCGACTTCGCGCGTCTCGTAGGCGACGTCCTCGATTATTTAAAGCTTGAGCGTGCTGAAGAAACGCTGGACGACAGCGTTGTCCCAGCAGTTGGCCTCGCGACTCATGCCCGGAACGATCAAATGCCGTTCATGAAAGCGCTGCATCGCGGTAGCGGCGTATTGCGATCCGCGGTCGGAGTGAAAAAGCACTGCGTCAAGCATCGGGCGACGATCGACCGCCATGTAAAGGGCGTCGAGCACGAGCCGCGTTTCCAGCCTATGACTCATCGACCAGCCGATGACACGGCGCGAGTACCAATCCTATACGACCGCAAGATACAGCCATCCCTCGACCGTCCAGATATAGGTGATGTCGCCGGCCCACGCTTGGTTCGAGGCTTCGATCTCCGCCGGGGCAAAAGTGGCTATCGAGCAGATTGTCGGCAATAGGCTGGTTATGATCGGACTGCGTGGTAACGCGAAAGCGCTTTCGCTGCTTGCCTCGAATATCTGCTGCACGCATGAGCCGCACGACGCGAGCGCGACTACAGGGATCGCCGATATCGCGCAAGTCTCGCATCAGGCGACGGCTTCCGTATGTGCCCTTACTCCCGGCGTGAAACGCGACCAAATGCAGACACAACGTGCCATGCCGCTTCTTACGTTTGCTCGGCGGGGGTTTGCGCCATGCGAAAAAGGTGGACTTCGATACGCTGAGTGCGCAGAATAGGTTACGCAGCTTCCACGTGCCGATGTGCTCCTGAATGAACGCGTCCTCATCGAGTGTGCTTCGCAAACCAGACTACCTTTTTTTCCAGCGGTACAACATGTTGGGTTGGATTCCGAACGCTCGCGCGACCTCGGCCGCCGCTTCGCGCCCTTCGGAACCGCCTCAATCTTGAACTCACGCGGATACTTCCGCCGCTGCTCTGCTATGCTTAACCTTTCTGCCCAGCCCGTGGCTGTGGCCTATGAAGGTGTCCATGAAACCCGAGCCAGCCCACTTTAGAATGGAGCAAGCGAGAAGGGAACGCATTCCATGCGGAATCTTCAACGAGTCTCGTTACAGCACGAATGCGAAGCTAATGCCCCTCGTTCGGCGGCTTCTCCGAAGGGATGGGCTCGAAGGGCTTGCCGTCGGGGCCGAATGCGATGGGTTCGAGGCCGCGGCCATGGAGCAATCGCGAATTTACGGCGCCGATGCGAATGAGCATCCGGTCGTGGCCGAGCAGCGGAAAGAGCAGTTCCAGCGGCGGTCCTTCCTGGGCGCCGGTGAGCGCCATGCGCACCGCGTATCGCGCGTCCTCGGCGCCTATGCCGAACTCCGATGCGATGGCCGGAATATCGTGATCGAGCGGCAAGCCGCGAAGCTCCGGTTGATGGTCGATATACTGACCGATCGCATCCAAAAAGAAGAGCACGTTGCGCGTGCGCAGCCGTTCGAGTTCGAGTGCCGGAATGACGCAAGCCTCCGCTCGCAGCGCTGCGACGCGCGAGAACGCATCGTCGGCCGATGCGAGCGAGTCGCCGTACGCTTCCAAAAACGTCGCGATCCAACGCATCGCCGCGTCGGGCGGCGGCGATTCGAGAAAACCCCACCGCTGCATCGCGGTTGCAAGTTCCGCTACCGTTACGCTCATCGTTCGATCGCCGCCACCGCGTAGGCCGCGATACCGGTGCCGTCGCCCGTGTATCCCATGCCTTCGCTCGTTTTTGCTTTCACGCTCACGCATTCGAGCGGCAGTTGCAGCCGCGTCGCCAGATGCTCGCGCATCGCGCCGATGAACGGCGCGAGCTTCGGCCGATCGACGACGATCGTGGCGTCGATGTTGCCGATCGCATAGCCGGCCTCACGCACGCGAGCCGCGCACGCTTCGAGCAACACGATCGAATCGGCATCCTTCCACTGCGGGTCGCTATCGGGAAAGTGTCCTCCCAGATCCCCCATCGCGGCGGCGCCCAAGAGCGCATCGGAGATCGCGTGCGCGAGCACGTCGGCGTCGGAGTGTCCCAGCGGTCCGCGGTCGTGCGGAATACGAATCCCGCCGAGAATCATCGGGCGCCCCGGCGTGAGCCGGTGCGCGTCGAATCCGTGTCCGACGCGCGTCATCGCGACACCGGTGATTCGAGCCGTTCGCGCAAGAGCGCGTGCGCGCGCGCGACGTCGTGCGGGTGCGTCACCTTGAAATTTTCCGCGGCAGCCGGCACGACCGTCACTTCGATGCCGATCGCTTCGAGCAAAGCCACGTCGTCGGTCGCCTCCAATTCCGATCGTTCGGCGTTCGCGTGCGCGCGCTCGAGGTCGCCGCGCATCGCGAACTGCGGCGTCTGGGCCGACCATAATTCCCGGCGGTCGAGCGTCGATTTCACCAGCATCGTCGACGGATCGACGATCTTGATCGTGTCGACGACGGGCGCGGCCAGCACGGCGCCGCGTCCGACTCGCACCGCGCGCATCCCCGCGCGCACGTCGTCCGGGCGCACGAGCGGACGCGCGCCGTCGTGCACGAGAACTGCGTCGCATGCGGCGGGCAACGCATCGATACCGCAACGCACGCTTGCCTGACGGCTGGCTCCGCCGCGCACGACGATCGTGCCTCGATTCGGAGCGAACTTCTCAGCGAGGCCGCGCATCGGTTCGACCCATTCTTCTTCCGTCACTATGACGATCTGCGCGATCTCCGGCATCGACGCAAACGCTCGCACCGACCACGCAACCATCGGGACGCCGGCGAGTTCCACCAGTTGCTTCGGGCCGCCGAAGCGCGTGCCGCGCCCCGCGGCAACGACGATCGCCGCCCACGTCATCGAACGGGTGATCCCGCTTTTGGCCGCGCGAAGATCATGCGACCGGCGACCGTTTGCAGCACGCTCGTAACGACGACGTCGGATTGTTCGCCGATCAACCGGCGTCCTTGCTCGACAACGATCATCGTTCCGTCGTCCAAATAGGCGACGCCTTGGTGCGCTTCTTTACCCTCTCGCACCACGTGCACGTTCAACTCCTCACCTGGTAAGACCACCGGCTTGACGGCGTTCGCGAGTTCGTTGATGTTCATGACCTCGACGCCTTCGACGCTCGCGACGCGATTGAGATTGTAATCGTTCGTCAGCAGTTTCGCGCCGAGATCTTTTGCAAGCCGCACCAGCTTCGCGTCGACGTTACCGCCGGCGAGATCCGCATAGTCGCGTTCGCTGATCTCGATCGGCCGCAGATCTTGCAGTCGATTCAGCACTTCCAGGCCCCGGCGCCCACGCGTGCGCTTGAGCGAATCGACGGAATCGGCGATCGTCTGCAGCTCGCGCAGCACGAAACGCGGCACGATCACCTGGCCTTCGAGAAACCCGCTCTCGGCGATCTCCAAAATGCGTCCGTCCACGATCACGGAGGTGTCGACCACCTTGGCCGAACCCCGAGCGCGTTCGCGCAACGGCATCATGCCGGTCTTTGCTCCGATGCGTGCGCCGAGGTACGCGAAGAACATCGAGAGGATCAGGTAGAGCACGATCGAGAGATAGTGTCCCGGCCGCCCAGCGAAGGCGACAAAATCGAACGCAATCGACTTGACGAGCAACGAGATGCCGAGTCCGACGATCAAACCGCTCGCGCCGCCCAAGATCTCCGATGCCGAGAGACGTTCGACCGCGCCTTCCGCGAGCGAGAGTTCGTCTTCGAAGAATCCTTGCGCGAGGGGCGCCAACAGCACGCCGATCAAAGCGCCCGCGACCGAAGAACCCATGGAGAGCACCAGCTGCACGCCTTCGTTGGCAACGTGCAGCGAGAAGACGCTCAGATAGGCTTCGCGGCCGAGCAAAAACCCGGTCACCGCGAATACGACGATGAACATCGTCCGCAGTATCGCCCCGGGCAAATTGTTGCTTCCTACTCGAATGTTACGAATGCTCCGCACACGTCGTTGGCTAGAAATTTTCCGCGCCGCGTCAGGACCATCGTTCCCGCTTCCACGGCGAGCAACCCCTCCGAAGAGTACTCGCGTACGACAGGCGCGTAACGCTCCAACACATCAATACCGTAGCGCTCTTTGAAATACGTGAGGTCGACCCCTTGTGCCGTGCGCAGCGCCAGCATGATGGCTTCGCCCACGGCCTTGAGCGGCTCCAGGCGCTCCCGCTCGCTCGGTATGGCGCTCTTCCCTTCGATGGCGTTCATATAGGCGGTAAGGTCGCGCGTATGGACGCTGCGTTCTCCGCCTCGGTACGAAGCGGCGCCCACGCCCAAGCCAAGATACTCGCCGTTGCGCCAGTAATTCACGTTGTGCCGGCTGCGATGCCCGGGCTTTGCAAAGTTGCTGATCTCGTAATGTTCGAAGCCGGCGGCTTCGAGCATCGCGAGCGCGGCGTCGTAGAGCTCCGCCTCGCCCGCATCGTCGAAGAACGCGCGCGGCTCGCGCGCTTGCCATCCGGCATACGGCGTGCCTTCTTCCACCGTCAATCCGTAGGTCGAGATGTGGTCGACGTCGAGTTGGATTGCCGCCGCAAGACTACGTTCCCACGAGCCGATGGTCTGCCCGGGCACCGCAAAGATTAGATCGATCGATACCGACTCGATCCCGGCCGCGCGCGCGGCGGCGACGACCGAGGCAACCTGCTCCGGCGTATGCCTGCGTCCAAGCGTCCGGATCTCTGCAGGGTCGAAGGATTGCACGCCGATCGACAAGCGCGTGACCCCCGCGTCCTTGTAGCGAACGAAGTCGCTCGGTGCGACGAGTTCCGGATTGACCTCGATGGAGACTTCGTCTACCGTGGCGTTTCGATCGAAGCGCTCGCGCAAGCGCGCGAGTAACTCGGCAACGACGGACGCGTCGTACGTATTCGGCGTTCCGCCGCCCAGAAAGATGGTCCCCGCGTCGAGCGGTGCGTGGGTTTCGATTTCGGCGTAGAGCGCGCGCGTATAGCGTTCCGACGAGCTGCGGCGCAGCGGCCATTTCGCGAAATCGCAATAGGGACAGATATACGGGCAAAACGGCAGATGCACATAGACGCCGGGAAGCGAGAGCCGCTCGCTCATGACCGGTCTACGGAACGATCGCGAAGATTCCGACCGCGCCTTCCCCGAGATTCGCCGCGACCGTCGGCGTCGTTTCGTGCACGAATTCCTTGACCGGCGGATGACCCAGTTTCGTCGCGAGCATCTTCGAAAGGTCCGCCGCAAGCTGCGGCGATTGCACGTGCGAGATCGCGACCCACGCCGTGGGCGAATGCTCGATCGCACGAACCATTGCATCGACCATGATCTCGGTCGTTTTCTCGAACGAGCGGCTCTGGCCGGCGGGCGCGATCGCCCCCTGCTCGTTCATCTTCAACACCAAGCTCACGCCGAGCATCGATCCGAGCGCGACCACGGCTTTCGGCACGCGGCCGCTGCGGCCGAGCACGTTGATGTTCGGCACGGCGAAAAAACCCGAGATGCGCAGATTCTGGGGATCGATTTTTCGGGCGATCTCCGCGGCGCTGTCTCCCGCTTTTACGCGTTCGATGGCGTAGAGCGCCAGCAACGTTTGCAAGCCGCCAGCCGCGCGCGAATCGACCACCGTGACCTTGGAGCCGAAGCTCTTTGCCGCTTCGGCGGCCGCTTCGTAACTCTTCGACATCTGCGACGAGAGCGTGATAAGCACCACATCGTTGCCGGTATCGACGATTTTCGCAAGCGCCGCGCGGTAATCGGCGGCCGAACCAGGCTCGGTTTCGACGTTCTCGCCGCTCTTCACGCGGCGGTTGAAGGTCGACCGGTCGATGTCGAACCCGTCGCGCAGTTTCTCGGCGCCGAACTTAATATAGACCGGAACGACGACGATGCCGGCGCGCGCCGATTCCGCCGTGTCGAGATCCGTCCCGCTATCGGTGACGATGGTGACAGCCAATTACTCATCCTCCGCGGCGAAGATTCCAACGGCGCCCGCACCCGCATGCGTCGCGATGACCGGTCCGGCCTCGAGAATTTCGAGCATCAACGGCTCTTCGCCGCCGAGCCGGTCACGTAACTTGAGCATCGCCGCCTCTGCAAGTTGCGGCGCATTCGTATGCATAACGAGAAAGCGCGCTTTTGAGATGTCGGTCACGGCCTTCATCGAAAGATCCAGCATCGTTTCCTGCGCGCGCGCAAAGGTTCGCACCTGCGCTTCGGCGGCGACTTGACCTTCTTTGAGCGAGAGTACGGGGACGATACGCATGAGCGTCCCGAGGACTTGCTGCGCCTTGCCGATCCGGCCGGTGCGTTGGATGTGCGAGAGATCCGGAATGCACGCGTAGAGACGCTGCGTCTGGCGCTCGCGATCGAGCGCGCGCAAAATCTCCGCCTTTGACGCGCCCGCCTGCGCCATCTCGTGGGCGCGTAAGACCATCATGCCGAGGCCGCCCGCCGCGCTCTGCGAGTCGTAAATTTCGACGCTTCCCCCGCTCATTTCGGCTCCCGCTCGCGCGGCGTTGATCGTGCCCGAAAGAAACGACGAGATGGTGAGGCAGAGCACCTCGTCGCCTCGCTCGACGAGCGGCGCAAATGCAGCCGAGAACATCTCCGGGGTCGGCTGCGACGTGGTCGGCAGCATCGGTTCGCGCGCGAGCATCTCGAAGAATTGCGGCCGCGTAAGATCGATATAATCGCGATAGCTGCGATTGCCGAAGAGCACGAAGAGCGGAACGATCGTTATACCGAGAGTGCGCGCGCGTTCCGGTGAGATGTCGGAGGTGCTATCGGTAACGATCGAGACCACGCGGCTCAGACCTCGGCTTCTTTTGCAAGATGCGGCCGTACGAGTTCGGCGATCTTTCCGAGTACGTCGTGTTCGTATTCCGCGATGGCCGTGCCGATTGCATGTTTGATGCCGCGACGCGAGGCGCGGCCGTGCGTGACGATGCAATTGCCGCGCAAGCCGAGCAGCGGCGCGCCGCCGTACGTTTCGTAATCGAAGCGACGCCTTAAACCGCGCAGCGCCGGAGCGAGCATCGCCGTGCCCATCTTGGTCACGATCGAACCGCCCAAAAGCATATCCTTCACGACGCGTCCCATCGCCGCGGCCATCCCTTCGCCGGTCTTAAGAACGACGTTGCCGACGAACCCGTCGGCGACAATGACGTCGGCGTGGTTGAAGAAAATGTCTTTGCCTTCGATGTTACCGATGAAATTGACCGGCGCTTTTTCGAGCAGGTCCGCCGCTTCCAGCGTCAGCTGATTGCCCTTCGTGCGTTCTTCGCCGAGCGAAAGCACGGCAACGCGCGGCGAGGCGATGCCCAGCACGGCCTTGGCATACGCCGAGCCCATGATGCCGAACTGCTCGAGCCATTCGGGACGGCAATCCACGTTGGCACCTGAATCGAGCAGCACGAGGGGACCGTCCAATCCGGGCCACACGGTCGCAATTGCCGGTCGCGCGATGCCTTCGATCGTTCGCAAACGAATGAGTGCGATGGCCAGAAACGCGCCGCTGTTTCCGGCGGAGACAACCGCGTCGGCTTCGCCCTTCTTCACCATCGACACGGCGACACCGAGCGACGTCCGTTCCGACGAACGCAGCGCCTGGGACGCATGTTGATCCATCGGTACGGCTTCGGGAGCGTGCACGATGCGGATGCTCGACGCATGCGGACCGTGCAGCATCGGACGAATCCGCGCCTCGTCCCCGACGAGGATCAGCTCGGCATCGTACTCGTCCGCCGCAAGCAGCGTTCCTTCGACGATTTCTTCCGGTGCGTGATCGCCGCCCATCGCGTCGACCGCGATGCGTGACTTATTCATCAAATGACATCCAGTATTCCACGTTTTTCATGCCGCCGTAATAGTATTCGACGTCGATATCGGGAAATACCGCGCGAATCTCGTCGGCGAGGTTCTGTGCGTCGCGTTCCTTCTGCGCGCCGCCGTAGTAGAGGGTCACGAGACCGCCGCCCTCACCACCCAATGCCCGAACGGCTGCAATCGCCGTCGCAGCCAGCGTCGCCTCACCGTACAGCGCTCCGTCGACCGTTGCAGCCGGTTTTCCGGCCGCCACGGCAACTCCGCCGATGGTCGCGTCTTTGCCGGCAAAAAAGATCTGTGCCGAGCGCACGCGTTTCGATTCCGCGAGCACCTCGTCGGGCGCGGGCATCGACTCGCCTCCTCCCGCGCGCAGCGCGAAGAGTCCGGCGATGCCGCCGATGACGTCCGCGGTGGGAACGACATGCAAGCGCTTCTCCGTCAGACCCTGCAGTTCGCGTGCGGCAAGCGCGACGTTCTTGTCGTTGACGAAAAGGTAGACGTCGGGAGCGATCGCTTTATTGACGGCGAGCAGCAGATCGCGCACGCTCGGGTTCCGCTCGCCGTTGACGGTTACTTCCGTGCCCAACTCGCGCACGATGCGATCGAAGCCCGGTCCCGGGACCACCGAAACGATCGATCTCGTTACCTGCGGCGTTCCGACGACCAGGATCGTGTGCTGGCGCTCCATATCGTCGACCTTGGTTCTCGTAAGCGTGCCATGGCGAGCGGCAAGCTCTTGCACGCCTTCGGGGCTGTCGGTATGGATATGCACTTTGATCGTCGGCGGATCCCCGATCACGAGCAGCGATTCGCCGCGCGCCGCAAGCAGCTCGCGCAGTTCGCGCGCGCTGCAGGTCGCATCCTCGAGCACGAACTCCGTGCAGTATTTGTTCTCGCCGACGAACTGCGCGGGGGTGAAGACGCTCTTACGGACCGGCCGGCGCGGAAACGCGGTGGAGCGCGCCTTGCTGTCGGGCAGAAAGTGCAAGATCCCCTCGACGAAGTACACGAAGCCCGCCCCGCCCGAATCGACGACCCCCGCTTCTTTGAGCACGGGAAGCTGTTCGGGGGTACGATCCAAGGCCTCGTTGGCCGTCCGCACGACCGCCGCCCCAAGCCGGTAGAAGTCGCGTTCGTGAAGGGCCAGGTGGTACGCGCTCTCCGCCGCGGCCTCGGCGACCGAGATGATGGTGCCTTCGACCGGGCGCAGCAGGGCGTGGCGCGCTTCTACGACCGCCTCGCGCATCGCCGTCGCCAGCACGAAGGTGTCGATCTCGGAGCGGTGACGCACGTGGTGGGCGAATCCGCGCAGCATCTGCGAGATGATGACCCCGGAGTTGCCGCGGGCGCCCATAAGGCTTCCTTGGGCCGCAGCGGCCGCCACGTCTGCCAGCCGGGACGAGCGGACCTTGCCCGCCTCCAGCATCGCCGAACGGACGGTAAGGTACATGTTCGTACCCGTATCCCCGTCGGGAACCGGAAAGACGTTGAGGTCGTTGAGGACCTGGCGGTACTTCCGCAAGAAATAGGTCCCGGCTGCCAGGAACTTGGCATAGGCTCGCCCATCGAACGTGGTGACGTCCACGGGGCGCGTTAGTCTGCTGTAGGACGAACGGAATCCTTGTCAACGGCCCGGAGGCCGTGGTACTATCTGCGGGTTGCCCGAGAGTCCGGGCCCATTTCCGTTGTCTTTTTTAGAGGGAATTCCGATGGCGAAGCGCTGTGAGATCTGTGGCAAGGGGCCGAAAGCCGGCAACAACGTCAGCCACGCGATGAACAAGACGAAGCGCCGCTGGCTGCCCAACCTGCAGTCGGTGAAGGTCGACGTGCACGGCACGCACCGGACGGCGAAGGTCTGCACGCAGTGCATGCGTTCCAAGCGGGTAACGCGCGCGGTCTAAATCACGTCAGCGCGTCGAGCGCCGAAAGTTCTCCTAGAGCCCGAGAGATATTCTCGGGCTCTAGTGTTACTAGATACTCTAAACGAGCGTGCGAGCTTTCGATGCTCTTCAAGCGGACGCCGCACAGAACCGGGCCGCGGCGGCTCGGTGCGAACGACAACTCGAAGAGGCCGCCCGCGAACGAAAAGCTTTCGGCGGGTCCGTTACCCGAGTTGATCTGCAGCAGGTAGTCGCGCAGCGACGCCAGCTCCTCGACCCGAATCGAGACGCCGAAGGCTGCCCGCACGGGCGCGGCGTCGGCGTGGACGACGCAACTGAGCAAGTCCATCCCGTGCGGTTCGACCGTGTCGGGATGTTCGTATCCGGTGATTTCGAGGCGAACGTGCGGCTTGCCGTCACCGTCGCCGAGCGTCAGACTTTGCGCGAGCATCGGTTGATCTCGAAGGTACCTACCCGAAAATGATCTGGTTCTTCGGCGGCGCGAACTTGAGCCTCGCGGCGTCATCCTTCGTCGGACGGAGCACGTCGATCGACACACCCGAACGCTCGCTGAAGCGAAGGGCGCGCTCGTCTTCGATTTGATACCCGACGGGATTCCATTTCGCGAGGGCGCCGATCGGATCGACGGTCATGCCACCGTAGGTCGTCGTATTCGCGACCGCCCGCGACGTGAGCGCGGTTCCGAGCACCGCGCCGGCAAACGGCGAACCGCCCAGCGCCACGAACGTCGCGACCGCCGCTGCAAAAGTATCGCCGACGCCGTAGGCGTTGAAGCGCGGAAAGTACGGCCCGTGGACGCGGTTGTAGCTGTATCCGTTGGTAAAGAGCGAGGTCGTCCGATGCTTCTCCTCGTCGCGTTCGAACGACGTGATGATCACCGTGTTCGGCCCGAGATCGAAGAGACCGTTGAGATACCCGTACTCGGAAATCGATCGATCGCCGGTCCCCAGCAGCACTTCGGCTTCAAAGCGGTTGGGCGTGATGATCTGCGCCATCGGAATCAGCCACTCTTTGATCGCGCGCGCGGTTTCTTCCGAGACGAAGAGTCCCTTTTTATAGTCGCCGATCACCGGATCGACGAGCACGATGCCGCGGTGGTCCTTGAGCGCAACGGCGACCGCATCGACGTGCGCGGGCTTGGGCAGATAGCCGACGTGAATGACCCGCGGCTGCTGCTGCACGAGGAACTGCACGTCGCGACGGAATTGCGCGACGTCGATCGTCACGGTGGTGCGTCCGGCGATGCCGGGATGCGCGTTCGCGAACTGCGTCCACGCGTGAATCAGCCGGCCGCCGAGCGCGTTCACGATCGCAAACGATGCTTGGTTGCCGATGAACCCCATGCCGACGCTGTTCTGGATGCTGCCGATGAGGGGGTAAGAAGGAGCTTCGTCGTCTATCACTGCGGCGTACTCACTGCGAAATGGTCCCATCCCGAAGGCGAAACCGGTACTTCGATTCCATCCTTCACCAAGCATACGCGCGCGTCCGCTTGTATGGTGCCAACGCGAAAGAGCGGGCGACCGAAGCGCGCGTGGAAGCGCTGCGCCAGGTGGCGGTAGGCGCGCGCATCGACGGTCGCGATGAGCTCGAAATCCTCACCGCCCTCGAGCGCAAAGGCCGCCGGATCTTCGCCGGTGAGAGCGGCCGCAGCAGCCGCGTCCCGCGCGACGGGCACCGACTCGATGCGCGCTCCGGCGCCCGATGCCCGAACCAACCGGTGGAGATCGGTCGAGAGGCCGTCGGAGCAGTCCATCATCGCGTGCACGTGAGCGCTCGCCGCAAGCCAGCGCCCTTCCGCGACCCGCGGCTGCGGCCGGCGATGCGCCGCGACGGCGTGCTCGGGATCCTCGAGGCCAATGCGGCCCGCAAGATGCAGCAGACCCGCGCGGCTCGCGCCAAGCTCACCCGTCACGACGATCGCATCACCCGGACGCGCGGCCGAACGCAGCTTGAGATTTGACGGACGCACTTCTCCGATCGCGGTAATCGAGACGACCCACACCGGCGCTCGCGTCAGATCTCCGCCGGCAATTTCGATGTCGGCAAACCGCGCACAAGCTTCCATCCCGCGGTACCAATCGAGCACCGTGCTTTCCGTAGCGCCTTCGGGAATGCCGAAGGCAATCGTGGCCAAACTCGGACGCGCGCCTTTGGCTGCGAGATCACTCGCATTCGCGGCCATCGCGCGCCAGCCGGCGTCCTGCGCGCTCATCCATTCGAGCGAAAAATGCACGCCCTCGACCAGCGCATCGGTCGTTACGACGCTCCGGTTGGAGCGCGACGGCTGCCATACCGCCGCGTCGTCGCCGATGCCGACGAGCACGCGTGAAGCGGCGCGTCGCGTCAGCGCCGCGATCGCGTCGACGAGGCCTTCTTCATTCACACGCCGGCCGCCAAAGACCGCATGCGACGCGTCGTTTCGCCGGGGCTGCCGCTGCCGAAGATGCTCGATCCCATGACGATCGCACGCGCTCCGGCTTCGACAACGTCGCGAAGGTTCTCTTCGCCGACGCCGCCGTCGACTTCGAGAATGCACGACGGATTGCGCGCGTCGATCAGCGCACGCGCCTCGCGCAGCTTCTCGAGCGAGCGCGGGATGAACTTCTGACCGCCGAATCCCGGATTGACGCTCATGATCAACACCAGATCGCAGTCATCGATGATGTCTTGAAGCATCGCGACCGGCGTCTGGGGGCAGAGCGAAATCCCCGCCTTTGCGCCGAGCGACCGAATGTGCGTCAGGAGCCGCTGCGCGTGCGGCGTCGCTTCGTAGTGAAACGTGATGATGTCCGCGCCGGCTTTGCGAAAATCACCGACGTACCGCTCCGGTTCCACGATCATCAGATGGCAGTCGAAGGTTTTTGCGCTGAGGTGCCGCAGGTCGCCGATGATTTTCGGGCCCCAGGTGATATTCGGCACGAAACGTCCGTCCATCACGTCGAGATGCAAATATTCCGCACCCGCTTCATCGACTTCGGCGATCTGCTCGGCGATGCGCGAGAAATCGGCGGAGAGCAGCGACGGCGCGATCGCAACCTGCGTCACGGGTGCCTCGACGGCGCCTGCGCGGCGCCCTTTTTCGGAGCGATGCGATAGACGTTCTTCGGCTCGTCGCCCAAACGCGTTTCGCCGACGAGCACGTCGTTCACGTACATGTCGACGACCGACGTTCCCAAGGCCGAAATCACGAAATCCATTTTTTGTCCCGGCTGAGCGTACGCCTTATAGGCATCGTATGCGCCCGTCGCGTCGGTGACGCGCAACGTGACCTTCACCGCCTGTCCCGGCGTGCTCGTCTCCGGCACGGGCACGGAAGCAAGGATGTGCACTTGCCGCAGCAAGTAGCCCGATTCGTTCGGGCCGGCACTCACCTGCAGCGAAACCGGATCGTACGCGTTGATCTTCGCTCCCGCGGCGACGTTCTGACGGGCGACGATGCCGTGAGCCGGCCCGTTGCGTCCGAGCGGCGTCCACACCAGCTGCCCGAGCGTGATGCCGAGTTTTGAGGCTTCCGCGCGCGCCGCGTCGATCGGCATCCCAACGAAGTTCGGCACGCGGATCGTCTGCTGGCCGCCCTTGCTGACGACGACGTCGACTTTATCGCCTTCGAGCACGTTCGAAATCGGCTGCGGGTCCTGCGAGATTACGTGGCCGGCGGGAACGATGTCGCTCTTTTCGTATCGCACGTTGCCTAGCTGTAAGTGCGAGCGTTCGAGGTCCAGCCCGACCTCGCGCATCGACTGGTACCGCAAATCGGGCATCAATCGCGTTACGAGCCCGTCGCTGACGACGAAGCCGATCTGCCGGCCCTGCCGCACCTTCGTTCCCGCGTCGGGACGCTGCGCCATGACGACGCCTTTCGGGTAGCGGTCGCTCGTCGCGTGATCGATTACGGTTGCCGTGAGGTGCATGCGATGACTTTGCGCGTCGGCATCCGAGACCGTCTGCCCCACAAAGGACGGCAGGGTGATGATGTCGGCCGGCGGCTGAAAGAAGTCGAAGATTTGATGTCCGAACCAGGTGACGAGCGCGACAAAGGCCGCCAGCACGAGCGGAAAGACCCAATCGCGCGGGATGTATGCGTGTAGCGTTTGCCGCCACCCGCGGTTTTCACCGGTGGTCGCGTCGTGGTTCAGGCGAGTGCCTCCATCGCAGCGTCGGAGACGTGCAGATTGCTAAAGACGTGCTGCGCGTCTTCGTGCGACTCGAGCGCATCGAGAAACCCCAGCACTTCGCGCAGCGCACCGTCTTCGGGTGCGACCGTTTGCTTCGCCCGCACGCCCAGATACGCACCGGTCACGCGCAAACCGTTGGCGGCTAGTCCTTCACGCGCGCTGGCCAAAAGCGCCGGCTCGGTGTAAATCGTCGCTTCTTCTTCCGAGTACTCCACGTCGATCACGCCGTCGACGAGCGCCGCCTCGGTCAGCGCGTCTTCCGTTTTTCGCTGCGGATCGACTTCGACGATGCCGACGGCGTCGAACATCCATCCGACCGACCCCGTCTCGCCGAGCGTGCCGCCGTGTTTGCTAAAGAGAAAGCGCAGTTCGCCCGCGGTACGATTGCGATTATCGGTCGCGGCGTCGAGCACGACCGCCACGCCGTGCGGACCGTATCCCTCGTAGCGCAGCTCCTCGATCTCTTTTTCGCCGCTCGCTCCGGAACCGCGCGTAATCGCTCGCTTGATGTTATCTTGCGGCATGTTATTCTCGCGCGCTTTCTCGATGGCGATCTTCAACCGGTGGTTGGATTCCGGATCGGGCGAGCCGCCCTTGACCGCGAGCGTGATCTCTTTGCTCAGCTTGGTAAAGAGTGCGCCCCGCTGCTGGTCCGACTTGCCCTTATCGAGCTTGATGTTCTGCCATTTTCTACCCATGACTCTCTCGTTCCGATTCTGTCCCTTCCCCGCTTCTTCCCCGTGCGTGAAGCCTACCCGGGACCGACGATCCACTTATCGATCCACATGCGGGCGTGCCAAGCATTCCAGGTAATGTCTTGGGCCGAAAGGATCGGATAGAAGAACGCGAAGCCGCCGACCGTTATCGCGCAGACCGCCGCGATCGCGCCGCCCGCCATCCATTGCATCTGAATATCCCGGCTCTTCGCCCACTGCCACAGGCGTTGTAAGACGATCGCATTGCTCAAACAGATGAGGGGGATGTCGACGTAAAAGTGATAGGCGAAGGTGATGCGCGGCGATTCCATCCACGGCAGCCATTGCAGCAAGTAGTCGAGGACGATCAGCGCGTAGCCCTTGTTTCGCTCTCGCCACGCAAGCACGCCCACGATGGGAACCGAAAGCAAGCCGAACCACAGGATGAACGGGTTGGGCATCGAGGTGATCTCCTCGACGCAGCACCCGTTGGGATCGTTTTTGTTCGCCCGGTGATCCTGATAGTAGTAGGCGATCGGCACGTAGTCGAGCGGCCACTCCCACCACTTGGAGGAGTACGGGTGCGTTGCTTTGAGCTCGTCGTGATACAAGAACATCGACTGCTGCCGAAGCACGACGTCGTTGAAGTTGTGGATCTCGTTCGGGTCGGGTGATTGCCGGATGAGATCGGGCGCCCACGCAAGCGCGTAGACGGTGGCCGAAATGAAAAGAATCGTCGCGAGCGCGCCGTCCAAGCGGAAGCCGCGGGGATTGCCCCAAAGCGCGGGGCGCTTCGCCAAGAAAAAGCGCTGGCACCACACGAAGATCAGCACCGCAAAGCTGACGCCGAAGCCCATGACGCCGTACCACTTGCTGGACACGAGCGCGCCGAGCGCGATCGTAAAGAGCACGAGCCAGAGCGTCGCCGAGCCGCCCTTTTCGCGCGCATCGCCGCTGCGAATCTCGTTGTTCGCATAGGTCGCAGAACCGTCGGGCGTCGCGTAGTTGACCGCCGGTTCGGGCGCATACGAGATCGTGAGATCGCCGTCGCGGTACTCCAGCGCGCCGCTACGCGAGCGCGAAAGGTCGCCGGTCTGGATCTTTACTTTGCCGGCCGCGTTTTCGATCGCGCCGCCGTCGGGCGCAAAGACCGCGGTCAATCCGGGCTCCACGAGCGCGTACGATCCATCGGGGTAGGTTTGCTCGATCGCTCCGTCGGCGTACATTGCCGCAAAGAGGCGATAACGAACGAGCAGATAGACGCCGAGCGCAACATAGAGCGTGACGATCACGCTCGAGGCGACGTCGAGGTGCCCCGGATTCGGGATGACGTGCCAGATCAAATCCCACAGCGCCACCACGATCAAACCGACGACCAGCGACGCACCGGCAGCGACGTAATATGCGACCGGCGGGACCGTGACGTGCGGGCGCTCTTCGACTTGCGAGGCGATCCAGAAGCGATAGAATGCATAGACCGCCGCCACCGAAAAGAGTACGACGAATCCTTCCGGCGTCGCAATGCGCGACTGCACGAAATGCATGCCGTCGAAGATCAAGAAGCCGGCGGCCATGGCCGCAAAGAGCGTGGAGCGCGTGATACGCTTGGCGAACGCGAAGAGCAGCATCACGACGAGCGCCCCGAAGACCACGTCCAAAGAGCGCCAACCATACGAATTGTCGCCGTGCTGCAATCCGCCGAAGAGCAGGACCGAGAGCGTCACGAGCAGCTTCGAGAGCGGCGGATGCGTGTTCTCGTAGATGCGCATGTTTTTGAGGTACTCTTCCGCGGCGCGCGCGAAATAGATCTCGTCGAAAACCTTCTCGGGCGGATACCAATAGCGGACGAACGACAAGACGAAACTGGCCGCACCGAGCACGCCCATGATCGCATAATCGAGCGGCGCGCGCAGCGATGCGAGCCCTTCGCGCGGATCGAAGAAGTTTTGCGCGCGCAGCCACCAAGAAATGCCGCCGCCTCCCGCAACCTCGGGTGCCGTGGCGACGGCGCGCCGAACCGGTTCGACCGGCGCCTCTTCGGAGACCGCGCCGCCTAAAAACGCATAGCCCAGCGTGAAGAACGTTGCTACCGCCAGCAGGGCGAAGAACGAGGTGCCCAATCCCCACAGATTCTGCGCGTCGACGCCGGGGGTTTGTCCGGTCACCGCGGCCAGATACTGCAGCGAATAGATCAGGTTGGCGAAGAGCACGACCGAGAGCGCGATCGATCCCCACAGATAGCGCCGGGCGAGCGGAACGCAGGCGATGCAAAAGAGCACGCCGTCGAACGAATATCGTTCGTGCATGCGCGTCGCGAGCATGAAGAATCCCAGCAGCGCGAGGGCGCAGGCTTCGAGCAATCCGCCTTCCGTCTTTTCCTGAACGTAACGCCACGTGATGAGCGCGACCGCCGCAACGACGAGCGCGATGCCCCACCAGGATTGCGCCACCCCGAGAATCGGCGTGCTGTCCGACTGCCAGAACGGCGCGTGGATCACCCAAAGATTAAACGCATTGACGCTGTTAAACGGATAGACGGACGAGCCGTGCGCGAACTGTCCGATCAGCCAGATCAACGCGGCGACCGGGTTGGCGAAATAAAACGGTTCGACCAGCACGATCGTGAACGCAAACGCGCAGAGGATGCCGACCGCCGTGCCGATCAAGCGCGCGCGCATCCGTTCGCGATTGAGAAACGCGAACGCGATAAAGACCGGAATGACGACCGCCGCTTGCGGTTTGATCAGCAGCGAATAGGCAAGGGCGATCCATGCCGCCGGAATTTGCCACGAAATGCGTTCGGGCGCAACGTCGTCGCTCTTCAAAAGGAAGTATGCGCCGAGCAGCGCCAAGCCGCCGGCGATCGAGTCGACTTGCCCCCAATCGGCCGAGATAAAGATCGTCGCGGGATTGAACAGATAGAGTGCGGCGGTGCCGAGCGCAATCGCGGGGGATGCAAAGCGGCGCGCGATCGCATACAGCAGTGCCGCTACGCCGATATCCGCAAGAATCGCCGGCAGCTTCACCAGTTCGGAGAGCCACACGAATCCCGGATCGTGCGCGCGAATCGGCTGCCAGATAATGCCGACGAGCCACAGGATATAGAAATAGCCCGGCGGGTAATCGGCAAAACTGGTCTTCGCATAAAAATGCGCGGCGCCGTTTGCCAGCATCGACATCGTCCATGCTTCGAAGGTCGAAACGTCGGTGCTGAATCCCGACGAACGAATGAAGAGCAGGCGCACCAAAAAACCCGCGACGAGCAGTGTCGGGAGCGCCCACGTCGCGCGGTCCCAAGCGGAGTTCTGGCCATTCGTCATGACCTTCACAGGCGGCGATCCTTTCGGTTAGACGGCTTCGCGCAGGGTCTCGAGCAAAAACGCGCGGAGCTCACCGTTTGCATGGCGCTCCACGGCCGCCATAGGTTCTGCGGCAGCACGCACCGCGGCCTCTCGCGCCCCCAAGGTTTCCAGGGCATCCATGACGCGCGACACTTCCGCGTGCTCCAGCGGCCGCCCGAGCGCGTAGGTTTGCTCGACGACCTCGCGTGCGGCCGAAGGCGGCTGCGAGAGCGCCCACGCGACCGGGAAGCTCCACTTACGGCGCACCAAATCGTTGCCGCGCACTTTGCCCGTAGCATCCGCGCTGCCCCAAATACCCAGCACATCGTCGCGAATTTGGAACGCCATTCCGTAGGCGCGACCCACCGCACCATAGGTGCGAATCGCCTCGTCGCCGAGCTGCGCGCAGTGGGCGCCCAGTACGCACGACGCTTCGAAGAGCGCCGCCGTTTTGGCGGCGATCATGCGGTCGTAGCGTTCGAGATCGACGAATCGCGCGGATTCGAATTCGAGATCCAGCGACTGGCCGTCGCACATCACGCGCTGCGCTTCGTGCAGACGCTCGACCATCGCGACGACGCGTTCGGACGGATGGTACTTTCGGGCGTGCAGCAGCGCGAGAAACGTCACCGCGCACATCGCGTCGCCGGCGTTGATCGCTTGGGCGATGCCGTAGACGCTCCACAGCGTGCGGCGGCCGCGGCGCAGTTCGTCGCGATCTTCGATATCGTCGTGCACGAGCGAATAATTGTGCAGCAGTTCCACCGCTACCGCAGCATCGAGCGCCGATTCCAAGGACGCGCCCTCGCTCGTCGCAACGCGCATCACGAGTTGCGGCCGCAGCCGCTTTCCGGCCCGGGCCGGCCCGTAATCGCCATAACCGAAGTGGTAGAAAAGCATATCGGAGATCATTGACGATCCCCGATACTGCGATACTCGCTCGTACAGATGCGCTTCGAAGCGCTCAGGCGTACCGACGGCCGAGTTCCTCCATGCGCGCGGTGACTTGATCGACGAGCCATCCGGGGGTCGAAGCGCCCGACATGAGACCGGCAATCGACACGCCGTCGAACCACTCGGCCCGCAATTCATCGGGGCCCTCGATGTGATACGAACGTGCGCCGTGCGTTTCGGCAAGTTCCACGAGATGTTTGGTGTTCGCCGACGTCTTGCCGCCGACGACGACCATCACTTCCACTTCTTTTGCCAGCCGCAGCGCTTCGTTCTGGCGGTTGTTCGTATCGGTGCAGATCGTGTTGACCGCGCGAACTTCGTAGTATTTTTCGGTCAGCGCTTTAACGATGTCGGTGAAGCGGTCGCGCGAATAGGTCGATTGCACGACGACGCCGACGCGGCTTCCGCGCGGCAACTTCGCGACGTCTTCGACCGTTTCGATGCACCACGCGCCGGGCACGTGGCTGAGCGTTCCGCGAACTTCGGGATGATTCGGATCGCCGACCACGATGATCTTGTAGCCTTCGTCCTTGAGACGCTCGGCCTGAACGTGAATCTTGGTGACCATCGGACAGGTGGCGTCGATTACTTCGAGGCCTTTTTCTTCGGCTTTTTGGAAGACGCTGACCGGGAGCCCGTGCGCGCGAACGAAAAGCGCGCCGCTGTCGACCTCGTCGACCGAGCTCGCATTGCGCAAACCGCGCGACGAAAGCGATTCGACGATCTGCGGATTGTGCACGACGTGCCCCAGCGTGGTCACGTCGTTGCGCTCGCCGATCGCTTCTTCGGCCTTCTTCACCGTGATTGCCACGCCGAAACAAAAGCCTTGCGTTTTTGCCTTACGAATTTCCACCGATGGTCCTCTTGAGCGACTCAATTGCGCCCATCACGTCATCGGTAAACTTCGACAATTCCTCGCGAGTTGCTTTTCGTTCGGTCGAAAGCGCGAGCGGGGTTCCGAATGCGACTTTCATCTTATGGCCGGGCGTGAGCCGCTCCGTGCCGACGATCGCCGCCGGAACCACCGGCGCCTTGCCGAGCGAGGCCAGCAGCGCAACGCCGGTTTGCGGTTGTTTGTCGCCGTGAACGTTCCGGCCGCCCTCGGGAAAGATTCCGACGCATCCCCCGGCGCGCAAAATCTCGACCGAGCGCTTGATCGCCGACGAAGCATTTCCCTGACGATCGACCGGGTAGGCTCCGACCGCTCGAATCGCTGGCCCGAGCACGGGAATTTCGAAGAGCTCCTTTTTCGCCATATAGGCGATTCGTCGCGGGGCGAAGGCGCCGAGCATCGGCGGATCGATGTTCGAGACGTGATTGCAGGCGATGATGAGCGGGCCGGTACGCGGCACGTTCTCCCAACCTGTCGCCTCCGCCGCCCATAAAAGGCGGCCGGTTCCGTGGATCAGCACCCAGGCGATGTCGTAGAGAATCATGCGCGGGCCAGCGCCACGACGCGCTCGATTTCCGCAATGACCTCATCCGCGGTCATCGCGCTCGAATCGATCACGTGCGCGTCGGGTGCGGGAACGAGCGGCGAGGCGGCCCGTTCGCGATCCAGGCGATCGCGTTCTTCGATCTCTTGCGAAAGCTGATGCACGCTCACGTCGACGCCGGCTTCCTGTAATTGCGCGCGACGGCGCGCAACGCGTGCTTCCACCGATGCGGTCAAGAAAATCTTCACCTGCGCAGAAGGCAGCACCACCGTGCCGATGTCGCGTCCCGCCATAACGACCGGACCCTGCAGCGCGATCTCGCGCTGGCTGCGCACCATCGCATCCCGTACGCGCGGATGCGCGGCGATCGTAGAGACGACCGCGGTGACCTGGTTCGATTGCAGGATCGCCTCGTCGATCTCGCGCCCGGCGGCGACGATGCGAAATCCGAGCGGAGCCTCCGCGTCGAGCGAGATCTTCACGCCGGCGGCGTCCCACAGATGCACGAGCGCGATTTCGTTGTCGGCCTCGGTGCGCGTCTGCAACGCGAGAAACGCGAGCGTGCGATACATCGCCCCCGTGTCGAGATATAAGATGTGCAGGTTGCGGGCAAGACCGTGCGCGACGGTCGTTTTACCGGATGCAGCCGGACCGTCGATCGCGATCTGGAGATGAGCGGGAGTCATACGTCAACGCGGCGGTTCGCGGGAACCAAGCGTCTGCCCCGCCAGACGATCCTTCCGTTCAGTCCTTCGAAGAGCGCCAGCAGCACCGCCGCAAGCGTCAGCAGGACGCCGACGGGGGCCAGTACGACGCTCACGAGCGATTCGCGCATCTTCCATGCCGTGACGGCGCGCGCGCCGTAGAGCGCGACCGGCGAGAGGAAGAGGCAAAGCAGCCACAGCGCCGTGCCGATGCAGCCCCCCACTCCGGCCCCGCAAAACAGCGACCGTCCGATGCTGCGCGCGTTTTGTTGGTAGGAGCGATAGTCTTCTACGACCGCGACCTCCGCCGCCGATGCAAGCGCCACGCGATAGCCCGCGCGTTTTAAGCGTTTCACCAGCGCCACGTCTTCAACGATCTCCGACGGTTCGTGACCGCCCGCGTTCAGGTACGCATCGCTTCGGATCAAAAAACACTGCCCGTTGCCGGCGCAGAATCGCGGGTCCGTTCCACGCGCGAAGCGCATCGGCATCAACTGCAGCAAGGAGAGCGTGAAGCTCGGTGCCAGCAACATCGACCACACCGACGGCGGCCGTACGCGAGGCCACGCCGTAACGGCGTGCGTGCGCCGCGCGCGGGCGTGGCGTTGCATGCTATAGGCCGCGCCCGACGCCAACCGCACGTCCGCATCGACGAAGAGCACCCATGGCGCTGCCGGCGGATGATAGGCGACCGCATTACTCAATGCGGCGGCTTTACCACCGGCAGTTTTAAAGACCACGACGCGTTCGTCGCCGATCGCTGCGGCGATCGCCGCCGTTGCGTCGGCCGAGGCGTCGTCGGCGACGATGACGCGCGCGACGCCGTGCGTGCGCAGCAGCGCTCGAATCGCCGCCTCGCAGTGTTCCTCCTCGTCGCGCATCGCAATATAGACGTCGACCGGCTCGCCGCTATCGGCAGATACCAAGGTCGTAAACTCGCGAAGGTTCCAGAGCTCGATCGCGAGCACGGCCAAGGCGACCGCGTTAGCGACGAGCCAAAGCCACACGATGGTAACCTCCCGCGCGCAGGCGCAGCCTCATCCGATAAGACCTCCTCCGTGCGAGCGTACCCGCATCTTTGCCCTATGCCGCCAAGCGCTTCGGCGTTACGACGCGAAGGGATGAAGCTACGTTCCCATAATCGCCGTGTGGTGGCAAAGGCGCGCTCGGTGTATTTTTGCAATGCGTGCGGATATGAATCCGCGCGCTGGCTCGGACGCTGTCCCCAATGCGCCGCCTGGAATTCATTCGACGAACGCCCGTTTAGCGTCACCGGGAAGGCCAAGGCGGCGCCCGCGCGGCCCGGATCTTCTACGCCGGTCACGCTCTCCGACATCGACGGTTCGCGCGTCGCGCGCGTCCGCACCGGCATGCGCGAATTCGACGCGGTGCTCGGCGGGGGCATCGTACCGGGGAGTCTGACGCTCATCGGCGGACCTCCGGGCGCAGGCAAATCCACGTTGCTGCTGCAGATTGCGGCGCGCCTCGCCGTACTGGGTCCCACGGTGTACGTGTGCGGCGAGGAATCGGCGGCTCAGGTGAAGCTGCGCGCGCAGCGCCTGGGCGTCGACGCGCCGATCCTCGTGCACGCAGAGACCAATCTTCGGACCGTTCTCGACGAACTCGAACGGACGTCACCGATCGCGGTGATCGTCGATTCGATTCAAACGGTTTGGTTACCCGAAGCCGATGCATACGCCGGGTCGGTAACCCAAGTCCGCGATTGCACGCAAGCGTTGATGGAATTCGCGAAACGTACCGGTTGCGCGACCTTCATCGTCGGTCACGTCACCAAAGACGGCGCCATCGCCGGCCCGCGACTCTTGGAACATCTCGTGGACACCGTTCTGTATTTCGAAGGTGAAACGAGCGGCGAGTATCGGATCCTGCGTGCGTATAAGAATCGCTTCGGTTCCATCGACGAGATCTGCGTCTTCAGCATGCACGACACCGGGCTGGAAGAAGTCGCGAATCCTTCGGAACTCTTTCTCGCCGGCCGCGACGCCCGTCCGAGCGGTTCGTGCGTCGTCGCATCGATCGTCGGCTCGCGCCCGGTGCTGATCGAAGTGCAAGCCCTCGTCGGGGAGACGAGTTATGGAACGCCGCGCCGCCTTGCGAACAACCTCGATCAAGCGCGGCTCGCGATGATTCTCGCCGTGCTGGAGCGCCGCGTCGGACTACAACTCGGCACGCACGACGTCTATGCATCGGTCGCAGGAGGGTTGCGCGTAAACGAGCCGGCGGCAGATCTGGGCATAGCGCTCGCCATCGCCTCCTCGTTTCGGAACGTGCCGCTCCCGCCCGACGCCGCCGCCTTCGGCGAACTCGGTCTTTCGGGGGAGGTGCGCGTCGTAACGCAAGCCGCGCGGCGTGAAGGCGAGGCTCGCAAGCTCGGATACGCGACGCTCTTCACGCCCACGGAGCATCGCGACATCGCAAGCGCGATCCGCGCCGCGCTCGGCTGATGTACGAAATCGTTCCCAATCTTTCGGAAGGGCGCGACGAATCCACGATCGATGCCGCCGTTGAAGCGGTCGCACGCACCGGCGCTCGGGTCTTACACCGTACGAGCGATGCCGTCCACAACCGCAGCGTTCTGACGATCGCCGGCAACGACGTGCAAGTGCTCGACGCGGCGATCGAACTTGCGGGCGTGGCGTTGCAACGCATCGATCTGCGCGCGCATCGCGGGGTTCATCCGCGCATCGGTGCGCTCGACGTGCTGCCGTTCGTTCCGCTCAAAGGAGGCACCATGGCGCGCGCGGTCGAGCTCGCGCACCTTGCAGGCGAACGCATCTGGGCGCGTTATTCCATTCCTTCCTTCTATTACGGCGCGGCTGCCCGCAGCCCCGAACGGGCTTTGCTCGCAAACGTACGAGCCGGCGAATTTGAGGGGCTCGAGGCGCGCTTTGCGACGATGCCGCCCGACGCGGGTACCATCGCGAGGCACGAACGCGCAGGCGCGATTGCGATCGGCGCGCGGCCGCTGCTGATCGCCTTCAACGTGGAACTCGCCGGCGGCGATCTCGAACTGGCTAAACGCATCGCGCGAACGTTGCGCGAACGGCATGGCGGTCTACTAACGCTTCGAGCGCTCGGATTGCGGCTGGACGCGAGCGCCGTTCAGCTTTCTTTTAATGTCACGGAGTATGAATCAACTCCGCTCTATCGAATCGTAGAGCTGGTCCGGCAACTCGCTGCCCGGGCCGGCGTTACCGTGCGACGCAGCGAGCTCATCGGTTGCCTTCCTCGTGCGGCGGTCGAATCCGCCGCTCGATACTATCTTGGAGTTCTGCCCGACTCGTGAAACGCGCCCTTCTGCTCCTCACCCTCGTCGCTCTCGCCGTGCTTCCGGCTGCCGCGCAGGACCGCGTCACCGGCGGTCCGGGCGACGGCGGCATTTATACCACCACGCTGCACAACGGCTTAAAAGTCGTCGTCGTCGAGGATCATGCGGCGCCGGTGGTAGAGACCGCGATGTGGTACCACTTCGGTTCGCTCGACGAAACGCCGGAGAAGACGGGCCTCGCGCATGCGCTGGAGCACATGATGTTCCGCGGCACGACGCACATCAGTGCGGGTGGCCTCGACGATATCGTCGCCCGGCTCGGCGCGCAGATGAACGGCGCGACCAGCTACGACGACACGAACTTCTATTTCGTGATGCCGGCGGACAAAGTCGACGTCGGTCTCTATATTGCTGCGGACCGCATGCGCAATCTGCTGCTGCGGCAATCGGACTGGAACATCGAACGCCGCGCCGTCTTGAACGAACTCGACGGCGACGAAGGATCGCCGTTCTTCAATCTGCTCGCCCGCGTGCGCGCCGCCGCTTATCCGGGGCAACCGCAAGGGCGCGTCCCGATCGGCTATAAGCAAGATATCGAGCACGCGACGGCCGCGGATATCCGGAAGTACTACGAAGAGTGGTACGCGCCGAACAATGCCACGCTCGTCGTTTCCGGTGACGTGCAGCATCAAACGATCTTTGCGAAGGCGCATCGCTACTTCGATCCGATTGCGGCCAGGAAACTTCCGGCGCGCCAGGCAGGCGACCCCGTTCCCGTCAATCACACGGTCAGGGTCGAATCGACTCTGCCCTTCCCCTTCGAAGTCGTGGATTTCGCGTACGCCGTTCCCGGCGATACGGAATACGGTGAGCCGGCAGTCAGCACGCTCGTGCAGGCCATCGGCAATCAGCTCTCGCCGTTCTATCAAGCGCTGGTACAAACGAACGTAGCGCTCGCCGTAGAAGCGCAGCAGGACACGCAACTCAAGGGCGGTCTCTTCAACGTCTTCGTGGTGCTCAATCCGGGTCACACGAGCGCCGAGGCCGAGAAGATCTTCGAGAATACGATGAGCGACGTGCTCAAGAACGGCTTTAGTCCCGACCTGATCACGGCCTCCAAGCGCCTCACGATCGCCGAACGCATGTATTCGGGCGATTCCATCACGTCGATGGGGGATCTCGCGGGCTATACCTACGGCATCGTCGGCGAGAAGATCAACGACGAAGACGCGCGGCTGGCGGCGTTGACGCCGCAATCGATCCTCGAAATCATGCGCAAGTACATGAGCCGGCCGACCGTGATCGGCCGCTTGAACACGCAGTCGGGTCCCCCGCCGAGCGGTTCGCAAAAGAGCAACGCTACGGTCTCCGACAACTTTTCCAAACGCGTCCCCAACGGACCGATCATCGAGCCGCCCTTCATTCGCACGCTGGTGCGCACGCCGACGACCGCGCGAAGCAAACTGGATCCCGTCGAATTCACGCTACCCAACGGCCTAAAGGTTCTGGTGCAAGAAAAGACCGACCGTCCAACGTTCGAACTGAGCGGCGAGATCGCATCGTCGCCGTCGTTCAGCGGCAACGGCAAAGAAGGGATCGGGCGTCTGGCTTCGGCGGTCGCCGATTACGGCAGCGAACGCTATCCGTTCGTGGAGCGGCGTCGCGAGATCGACATGATGGGCGCCGTCGTAAATACCGGATCGTCGTTCGGAGCGCGTGGTCTCGTACGTGACTTCACGAAGATCGTCGACATCGTCGCCGACGGCGAAGAACATCCGACGTTCGCCGATCCGTGGTTCGGCATCGAAAAGGAACAGCTCGCAAACAGCCTGCAGTCGGAAAATTCGATTTCCGGCGTCATGATCAACCGCGCGTATGCGCGGCTGCTCGCGGCTCCCAACGATCCCTCGCTGCGCGTTCCGACCGCGACGACCGTGGATTCGATCACGCGGGCCGATCTGCTCGCATACGCGAAGAACTATTGGCGCCCCGACCTCACCACGATCGCGGTCGTCGGCGACGTCACCCCGGCGCAGGTACGCAGCGTGCTCGAATCTGCGTTCGGCAGTTGGAGCGCGTCCGGTCCGACGCCCAACGCGCACGAAGATCCGTATCCTCCAGCCCGCAGCGGTCACGACTATATCGGTACGCAGGCGCGACAGGTCTACGTGCGTCTCGGGCAACCGGCCGTTCCGCGCGACAGCGCAGATTATCCGGCACTCCTGGTCCTCAACCAAATCCTCGGCGCAAGCGGCAATTTCGAATCGCGGCTATGGCAAGAACTGCGGCAAAAGCGAGGTCTCGTCTATAGCGTCGGCAGCAGCCTCGACGCCGGCGCGGATCGCGGCGATCTGCGCATCGAGCTCAACGCGAACCCCAACCGCGTGGCGGAAGCGGTGTCCATCGTGCGGCACGAATTGCGGCTCCTACAGACGCAACCGGTAACGTCGACGGAACTCCAGGAAGCGAAGCTCCGGCTGGTCGGCAACGCGCTCTTGGAAGAGGCCGGCATCAGCGGCCAGGCGACCCAACTCATGGACATCGGCATGAACTCGCTGCCGCTGGACTATTACCGCACCCTCAACGAACGCTTCGGTAACGTGAGCGCAGCCGACGTCGAGCGCGTCGCCCAGCGCTACTTCAAACCCGACCGGCTGGTCGAGGTTTTTGCTGGACCGCCGGGAGTTTGGGCACAACAGAATCTGTAATGAATACTCTCGAGGCCGTTACCACGATCGACCCTTCGACCGGAGCGCAGTTCGAGCGCATCGAGCGGACGGCGCCGGCCGAGGTTGACGCAGCATTGCGCGCGGCGCGCGAGCGCTTCGCGCGGTGGCGCCAAACGCCGCTTGCGTCGCGAGCCGCGCTCTTGCGCGCCACCGCCGCTCGCTTGCGTGCGCGCAGTGAAGAGCTTGCAAAGATTGCCGTACGCGAGATGGGTAAACCGATCGCGCAGGCGCGCTCGGAGATCGAGAAATCCGCGTGGTGCTGCGAACACTTCGCCGAACATGGCGCGGCGATGTTAGCGGACGAAACCATTGCAACGAAAGCGGCTGCGAGCTATGCGGCTTTTCGTCCGCTCGGAACGATCCTTGCGATCATGCCGTGGAACTTTCCATACTGGCAGGTCTTTCGCGCGGCCGTTCCCGCGCTTATGGCGGGGAACACGATGCTCCTCAAACACGCCGAAAACACGACGCGTTGCGGTCTCGAGATCGAACGCGTCTTTCGCGAAGCGGGCGCACCGGAGGGTCTTTTCCGCACGCTCGTGATCGATCACGAACGTGCGGACGCGCTGATGAACGACGAACGGATCGTCGCCGCAACGCTCACCGGAAGCGATCGAGCCGGGGTTGCAATCGCGAGCGCCGCGGGATCGCACGTAAAAAAGGTCGTTCTGGAGCTAGGCGGCAGCGATGCGTTCGTCGTTCTTGCCGACGCGGATCTCGATGCGGCGGCCGAACTTGCCGTCAAGGGGCGCTTTCAAAACAACGGTCAAAGCTGCATCGCGGCCAAACGGTTTATCGCCGTCGACGCCGTTCACGATGCGTTTCTGGAACGCTTTATCGAAAAGGCCCGCGCGCAGCGCATAGGCGATCCGCTCGAGGAAGCAACGGCAATCGGTCCGATGGCACGCGCGGATCTGCGCGAGACCATGCACGCGCAGGTTCGCGACACGGTTGCCGCCGGAGCGCGCCTCTGTCTGGGCGGCAAGCCGCTCGAGCGCGCCGGTTACTATTACGAGCCTACCATCGTCGCGAGCGTTGAGCCCGGCATGCGCATGTTCGACGAGGAAGTCTTCGGACCGGCCGCCGCCGTGGTGCGCGCGCGCGACGAGCGCGATGCCGTCGAACTCGCGAACCGTTCGAGCTTCGGTCTAGGCTGCTCGATTCACACCCGCGATACCGAACGCGCGCAGTCGATGGCGCGCGACATCGAGGCGGGATCCGTTTTCGTCAATGCGATCGTGGCGAGCGATCCGCGCTTGCCGTTCGGCGGCGTCAAGCGCAGCGGACACGGACGCGAGCTTTCGCACTTCGGCATCCACGAATTCACCAACATTCAGACGGTCTGCGTGGGCTCTTCTACGTAGCGTTACGGTTCGACGTACGTGCCGGTGATTTGCACGTACGAACTGCTGCCCCTCGAAGGCTGGACGTATGCAAAGGCCGGGAAGGTTCCGCCGCTGATCTGCGCCGTCCAGTACACGGTCGTACCGCTTGGCGGTGCGCCGAAAAACCCGCTTACACCGCTCAGATTCGGCATCGCGATCGTCGTATTCGTTCCGAGGTACGCCGCACTCGCGTACACGATGTATTGATCGATGGTCGTGGCACCGGTTTGCCAGCCGAGGCCCGCATAGTATGAGACGGCGGATGCACCCGTGAAGCCCGAGTACGTATAGGAGAAGGTCGGGTAGGCGGCTGCCGCAGGTCCCGAGTAGGACCACGGCGCCGGATAATTGAGCGTCACCGACGACGGTACGTTGGTGTAGAGCGTCGTTCCGAGGCTTTGATTGAAGGCCGGAGGTTGCGAGGTGTTCGAGTTGATCGAGTACGTATCGCCGGCTTGCGCATCGGTGCCGGCGATGGCGGGAAACATCGTCGTCGAGGTGTTGTTCAACATGATCGAGGTGCCGTTCTGCGTCGTGAACACGACGTTGAGGACCGGCGAGTTAAAACCCGAAGGCGCGTTGATCGTCACCGGCGTCGCGACCGTTGCATCCGCGGCCCCGACGACGATCGTTTGGCCGCCGTTGATACTTCCCGGTACCGTTTGGTTGCGCAGGATCTTGACCGCAAGCGGCTGGTTTGACGCGTTTTCCGCCACCACCGCGATATCGTTCGTGCCGTTCGGCATGCTTTCCGAGAACGATCCGGTCGTCGCGTTCACCGTACCGCCGTCTCCAAGGTTTCCGAGGATCTCCGCCTTGGTTGCGCCGGCTACGGCGCTGACGTCGAACGCGCCGGTTGCTGCGCCTTGCGTCGAGGGCGGTAGAGAGCAGGGCGAAACGTTGAACGAACTTCCGTCGCTCAGATTGAGTTCGTAGACGTATTGAAAGGTGACCGTCCCTATGAGATTCACCGGCGGGCACGAGGAACGAAGCTTTACCCGATGCCACCGTCGTCGTCGCGAAGGAGCCCGTCCCTGCGGCGAGCGCCGCTGCAACCGGCGCATTGCCAGTGAACGTGAACGTGACGGTCGTTCCGACCTGCCCCGGTGTCGTTCCACCCGGCGAGACGGCGCATATCCACACCTCCGGAAGCAACTACCGTCAACGATTCTGAGAGGGCCCTGCAGGCCCTTGAATGCGAGCGCCTAGCTGCTTGTGGCTCCCACGAACGCGGCAATGCGCTGGACGCCCTCGCGTACGCGAGCGATCGGTGCGACCCAACTCAAACGCAGCCAGCCTTCGAACGCTGCGCCGAACGCCGCACCGGGTATCGCAAGCACGTCGCGTTCCTCGAGCAAGCGCAGCGCGCCATCGAGCGAGCCCATCCCGGGCGGCAGCTGCACGCAAGCATAAAAGCTACCTTCAGGCTTAATGAAGTGCAGGCCGCTCGCTTCGAGCGCATGCACGACGCCGTGCCACTGTTCGCGATACCAGTTCGCGTGCTCG
Organism: Vulcanimicrobiota bacterium; assembly: GCA_027459645.1. GTDB lineage: Bacteria > Vulcanimicrobiota > Vulcanimicrobiia > Vulcanimicrobiales > Vulcanimicrobiaceae > JAMXLG01. The sequence goes on along the minus strand of DAIDHQ010000030.1, from coordinate 147,846 downwards.
GCAATGCCGCCGGGCGTTTCGAAGATATGCAGCCCGACATGTTGCGCGAAGGTGTCCGTGCACGACGTCAGCCACGCATGCGCTTTGATCGCGTTCGTCACGAAGTCGTGCGGCGCGAGAATCCAGCCCAGCCGCAGCCCGGTGAGCGCATTGCTCTTGCTCACGGAGTTGGTAACGATCGTATAGGGATAGATCTGCGCGAAATACCCGGCGTCGTCGATGAACGTTTGCTCGCGGTAGATCTCGTCGTGCACGATCCATACCGGGTCGCCCGCGCGCGCTTCTAAGACGTTCACGAGCGCTTGGGCTTGCGCGCGATCGATCGTGCGCCCCGTGGGGTTGTTCGGCGAGCAGATGACGATCGCGCGGGTACGCTCGCCGATCGCATCGGCGATACGCGCGGCGTCGAAAGCAAAGCCGTCGCCGGCCGACATAGCGACGGTGCGAACCGCGACGCCTTCGAGCTTGGCCATCTTGACGTACGACGGAAACGCAGGATCGACGACGAGCAATTCGTCGCGGGCCGGGTCCAGCAGCGTTTTTAGCGCCACGTACATCGCCTCTTGCGACCCCGTCGTCACGCAGACGTTGTCGGCGCGATGACGATCGGGATACGCGTAATGGCGCGCGATCGCTTCGCGCAACTCGTGCGTTCCCGCATTGGGCGTATACTTGATGCCGTGCTCTCGCACGTACGCCATCGCGGCATCGAGATGGGCGGGATTGGGCATCAGCGACGGCTCGCCGAGTCCCAGATCGATCGAAGACGGCTTTTTCTTCGCGGCGACTTCGCGAATCAACGATCCGGGAATCTCTAAAACGCGCGGATTCATACCGCCACCTCGTAATCGCGCAGCGCGGCGTTGAGCGAGGTCTTGCGATCGGTCGCCTCGGTTCGCGTACCGATCACGAGCGCGCAGGGCACGCCGTATTCACCCGCGGGAAACCGCTTCGGAATCGTCCCCGGAATCACGACCGCGCGCGCGGGAATACGGCCTTTCGTGGTCACCGGCTCGCTGCCGCGGACGTCGACGACCGGCGTGCTCGCGGTCAGCACCACGCCCGCGCCCAAGACCGCCTCGCGTTCGACGTGGACGCCCTCCACGACGATGCAGCGCGAACCGACGAATGCGCCGTCTTCGATGATGACCGGCGCGGCTTGCGGCGGCTCGAGAACCCCGCCGATGCCGACGCCGCCGGAAAGGTGCACGCCCTTGCCGATCTGCGCGCACGACCCGACCGTCGCCCACGTGTCGATCATCGATCCCTCATCCACGTACGCGCCGATATTGACGTACCCGGGCATGAGGATGACCCCGCGCCCAAGGAACGATCCGTAGCGCGCGACGCCGGGCGGCACGGCTCGAACGCCGAGCTTCTTATAATTGCGTTTCAGCGGCAGTTTGTCGTAGAAGAACAGCCCGTCCCGGTCTCCCATCGGTCCGACCTTGCGGCGCTGGAAATAGAGCAGTATCGCCTGTTTGATCCACGCGTTCACGCACCACGTCTCGCCGTCAGGCTCGGCAACCCGCAGCCGTCCTTCGTCGAGCGCCTCGATCACCTCGTCGATCGCCTCACCGCTGTGCCCTCGCACGTCGGAACTTCCGGCCGCCAGCGCCTCGATCGCCGCGCGTAATTTTTCGTAATCCATGCCGGGCCTTCGTTTAGCCCCGGCGCTTCGAGAATCCGCCGTCGCATCGCCCGCGTATTGGGGGTAAGAGTCAAACGGGGAGGCGAATCATCCACTCCCCTTTATCGCTTGCGGAGGAGTCATTCGTGCCCAACTCGGCTGCCGACGAGCAACGCATCAACGCCATCCGCTTTCTCGCCGTCGATGCGGTGCAGAAAGCGAACTCAGGGCATCCGGGGATGCCGCTCGGCGCCGCCGCCATGGCGTACGCGCTCTGGACGCGGCACTTGAAATTCAATCCCAAAGATCCGCACTGGTTCGATCGGGATCGCTTCGTCCTCTCGGCGGGGCACGGCTCGATGCTGCTATACGCATTGCTCTATCTCACGGGCTACGGCGTCTCGCTCGACGACCTCAAAGCGTTCCGTCAGTTCGGAAGCAAGACACCCGGGCATCCGGAAGCCGGCCACACGCCGGGCGTGGAAGCCACGACGGGGCCGCTCGGCCAGGGAATCGGCAACGCGGTCGGCATGGCGATCGCTGAGGCGCACCTGGGCGCAACGTACAACCGCGGCGACGCGCCGATCGTCGACCACTACACGTATGCGATCGTCGGCGACGGCGATTTGATGGAAGGCATCAGCCAGGAAGCGATCTCGCTTGCGGGCCACTTACAGCTCGGCAAGTTGATCGTGCTCTACGACGACAACCGCGTCTCGCTCGCCGGACCGACGGATATCACCTTTACCGACGATGCCTGCGCGCGATTTGACGCGAGCGGTTGGCACACGCAGTTGGTCGACGTCACGCACTGCAACGACGTCGACGCGCTCGACCGCGCCATTTCGGTTGCAAAAAACGTGACGGACCGGCCCTCGATGATCGCAGTTCGCACGCACATCGGCTACGGCTCGCCGCTGGAAGACACGTTCAAAGCGCACGGCGAACCGCTCGGGCCCGAGAACGTGAAAAAAACCAAAGAGGCCCTCGGGTGGCCGCTGGAACCGGATTTCTACGTACCCGACGACGTGCTGCAGTTCTTCCGCTCGGTCGGCGAGCGCGGCGCGAAAACGCAGGCGCAATGGCAGCAGCGTTTCGACGGATGGAAATCCGCGAACGCAGAGCTCGGCGCGCAGCTGGAACGCATACTCGCCGGCAAACTGCCGTCATCGCTGCCGTGGCCTTCATTTACGAACGAGAACGGCAGCGTGGCGACGCGCGATGCCGGCGGCACGGTCATGAACGCCATCGCCGCAGCACTGCCGGAACTCGTCGGCGGATCGGCGGACCTCGATCCTTCGACCAAGACCTATTTGAAGGGCGCCGGCGACCTCGAACCCGGCACGTACGCAGGGCGCAACGTGCACTACGGCGTGCGCGAACACGTGATGGCGGCGGCGACCAACGGCATCGCGCTGCACGGCGGACTGCTGCCGTTCTGCGCGACCTTCTTCAACTTCGTGGATTATCTCAAGCCGGCGCTGCGACTGGCCGCGCTCAGCGACGTGCACGCGATCTTCGTCTTCACCCACGATTCGGTCTTTCTCGGCGAGGACGGCCCGACGCACCAACCGATCGAGCAACTCGCCATGCTGCGCGCGATGCCGAACTTGCGCGTCGTTCGTCCGGCCGACGCGCTGGAAACCGAAGCCGCATGGAAGCTCGCCATCGATCCAAAGAGCGGCTGCCCGTGGACGCTCGTCTTGACGCGTCAGAAGGTACCGTTCCTCGGGGCGCGCGATGCGGACGTCGCTCGCGGCGCATATGTGATCGCGGAGGCCGGCGGAACGCCCGATCTCATTCTGATCGCGACGGGCTCCGAAGTCTCACTTGCACTCGATGCGAAGAAGCTGATCGACGAAAAAGGCGTTCGGACGCGTGTAGTCTCGATGCCGTGTTGGGAACTCTTCGCCGATCAGCCGCAGAGCTATCGCGACGAGGTCCTTCCACCGAGCGTCACCGCCCGCATGTCGATCGAAGCCGGCGCAACCTTTGGATGGTCGCAATGGGTCGGCGATCGTGGCTATGCCTTCGGCATCGATCATTTCGGCCGCTCCGCACCCGCCGCGGAAATAGCGAAAGCCTTCGGATTTACGGCGGAAAACATCGCTAAGGTCGCCCTCGACCGCTTTGCATTAGCATCTAAATAGGGAGAGAACGTGAGCAATCAATTGCAGCAACTGCTCGAAGCCGGTCAAAGCGTCTGGCTCGACAATCTCCGGCGAGGCATGTTTGCATCGGGCGAGCTGAAGCGCCTCATCGATCAAGGCCTGCGCGGAATGACGAGCAATCCGACGATCTTCGAGAAGGCGATCGGCACGGGGAACGACTACGACGACCAGTTGCGTTCGCTCATCAAAGAAGAAACGAACGCGGACAATCTCTTCTGGGATCTGGCCGTACAAGATATTCGCGACGCGTGCGATGCCTTTCGCGGCGTCTATGACGCGTCGGGCGGTAACGACGGCTTCGTCTCCCTCGAAGTCTCCCCGCTGCTCGCGCGCGACACGCAAGGCACGATCGCCGATGCCCAAAAACTGTGGGCCCGCGTCGACCGCCCGAACCTGATGGTGAAGATTCCCGGCACGAACGAAGGCGTCGCCGCCATCGAAGAGTGCATCTACGCGGGTCTGAACATCAACGTCACGTTGATCTTCGCGATCGAAATGTACGAAAAGACCGCCCGCGCGTACATCAAGGGGTTGGAGCGGCGCCTGGCGGAAGGCAAACCCGTCGATCGCATTCGCTCCGTTAATTCGGTTTTTGTCAGCCGCATCGACACCGCGGTCGATAAACTGCTGCAAGCCAAGATCGACAAGGGCGAGACGAAGTACGCGTCCCTGCTCGGCAAGGCGGGCGTGGCCAATCTCAAGCTCACCTATCAGCGTTTCAAAGAGATCTTTGAAGGCGGCGAATTCAACAAGTGCCGTAACGCGGGTGCCTCACCGCAGCGTCCTCTGTGGGCCAGCACCTCGACGAAGAACCCGGCGTATCCCGATTTGATGTACGTCGAAACGGTCGTGGGCAAGCACACCGTCAATACGATGCCGCCGAACACCCTCGATGCGCTGCTCGATCACGGGAAGGTCAGGCCCGACACGGTAGAGAGCGGGCTCGACGAAGCACGCGCCGTCATGAAGCAACTGCAAGATGCAAACATCTCGCTTTTCGAGGTGACCCATCAACTGCAAGTGGAAGGCGTTTCGTCGTTCTCGGATTCCTTTGCGGCGCTGCTCGGCGCGATCGTCTATAAGCAGAAGCAGTTGCAAGACGGCGCGGAACGGGTCTCGCTGCATGTCGGAACCATGCAGGACCAGTATCAGAGCGCCCTCGACTCGCTCGCAAACGAGAACTTCCTGAAGAAACTCTGGGCGAAAGACCCTTCGCCCTGGACGAACGATGCGGACGCCGCGGCGATCGTCAAACATGCGCTCGGGTGGCTCGACATACCGCAGCACTTGATGGAAGACGTGAGCGATCTGCTGCAGTTCGCAGGCGAAATCCGCCGCGACTTCGATCACGTCGTCGTGCTCGGCATGGGCGGCAGTTCGCTCGCCCCCGACGTCTTGTCGGAAACCTTCGGGCGCTATGACGGCTGGCCGCAGTTGCACGTGCTCGATTCGACCTGCCCGACGCAGATCGAAGAATTGGACGAGCGCCTCGATATCGCTCAGACCCTCTTCATCGTCGCGAGCAAGAGCGGTACGACGACCGAGCCGAACGCCTTCTTCGCCTATTACTACGACAAGGTGGCCAAGCGCGTCGGCCAAGATCACGCCGGCAATCAATTCATCGCCGTCACCGATCCCGGCACGAAGATGGTCGACGTTGCGCGCGAGCATAAGTTCCGCCGCATCTTCGAGAACGATCCGAACATCGGCGGGCGTTATTCCGCGCTCTCCTTCTTCGGCATGGTTCCGGCGGCGCTCGCCGGTTACGACGTTAAACTGCTCCTCGATCGCGGCCTGGGCGCGATGCACGCAAACGATAAGACCGTCGATCCGATTGCCGCGCCGGGCGTGCGCTTCGGCGCGGCAATCGGCGCTTTGGCGACGCACGGACGCGACAAGCTCACAATCGTCACTCATCCCGACGTCGCAGCCTTCGGCGCATGGGCGGAACAACTGATCGCCGAGTCGACCGGAAAGATGGGCAAAGGCATCGTGCCGGTCGAGGGCGAGGAACTCGGCGTTCCGGCCGATTACGGCAACGACCGCGTCTTCGTCTATGTCGGTGCCAATCTGCCCGATCCGGAAAGCGGCGTCGCCGAAAAGCTGGCCGCACTCGAAGCTGCGGGGCATCCGGTCATCCGGCTTGCGATGAACGACGCGTACGATCTGGGCGAACAGTTTTACACGTGGGAGATCGCAACGGCGGCGGCCGGTTCGATCCTCGGCATCAACGCGTTCGATCAACCCAACGTGCAAGAGTCCAAAGATAACACCAAGGCTCTGCTCGACCAGTTCCACAAGAACGGCTCGATCCCCGAGCCGAAGCCTGACTGCGAGGACGCGCGCTTCGACGTAACGTTGCTTTCGGGAAGCAAGAACGTCAAAGGTGGAAACGATCCGCGTTCCGCGCTTGCGGGCGTGCTCGGTCAAGTGGTTCCCGGTGATTACGTCGCGATCTGCGCGTACGTGAGCCGGAATCCCAAGCACCTGGAACTGCTCGACGAACTGCGTTTGAAGATTCGCAACGCGCAAGACGTGGCAACGACCGTTGGTTTCGGCCCACGCTTCTTGCACTCGACGGGTCAGCTTCACAAGGGCGGTCCGAACACGGCGGTGATGCTGCAACTCACCGACGACGAGCCGAACGATCCGCCGGTACCGGGAATGAACGTCGGCTTCCGCACGTTGCTGGCCGCACAGGCACTAGGCGATTGGCAGTCGCTCGAAAAGCGCAATCGCCGCGGCGCGCGCATTCACTTGAAGGGTGACACCGAAGCGGCGTTGCGCGCGTTGATCGGGGTCGTGGACGACGCCCTCGCAGCACACGCATGACCGCCACGGTAGACGGAAAGGCCGCGACGAACCCGCTGCGCGCGGGGCTGCAAACGGATCGTATAAGCGATCCGTGCAGCGTCGTGTTCTTCGGTGCCAGCGGCGATCTGTTCAAGCGAATGCTGCTGCCCGCCATGTACTCGCTGCGCGTACGGGGGATACTGCCGAACGATTTCTCAATCGTCGGCTTTTCCCGAAGCAAGTACTCCGATGACCAGTTCCGGCAGTACTGCAAGGAGCAGCTCGATCAATTCAGTACGCCCGATGCCAAGCCGCAGGGCGCGATCTGGGACGATTTCGCCAAGCGCCTAAGTTACATCAGTGCCGAATTCGACGATCACAATGCCTACGGCGCGCTCGCAAAGCGCTTGAACGACAACGACGCGAATCTCGGCACGAAGGGCAATCGCCTCTTCTATCTCTCCACCCCGCCGTCGCTCTTTCCGAAGATCATCGATCAGCTCAAAGAGGCCGATCTCAACCCGCACCAAGGGCAAGAGGGCTGGGCACGCATCATCGTCGAGAAACCCTTCGGAACCGACCTCGATTCGGCGCGCGAACTTCAGCAAACCGTCGATCGCGTCTTCCCAGAAAGCGCCGTCTACCGCATCGATCACTATCTCGGCAAAGAGCCGGTGCAAGACATCATGGCGCTTCGCTTTGCGAACACGATCTTCGAACCGGTTTGGAACCGCAACTACGTCGACTCGGTGCAAATCACGGCGGCGGAACAGTTGGGCGTCGAGCTACGCGGTGGCTATTACGACAACGCCGGCGCTTTGCGCGACATGATTCAGAATCACGTCATGAACCTGCTCGCGCTCGTGGCGATGGAGCCGCCGGCCGGTCGCGACGCCGATGCGATCCGCGCAGAAAAAGCGAAGGTTCTCTCCGCGATCGAGCCGCCGGCCGTCGCCGACGTGCCCGCGATGTCGGCGCGCGGCCAGTACGGCGCGGGCGCGATCAACGGGAAAGCCGTGCAGGCATACCGGCAAGAACCCGACGTCAACCCCAACTCGAATACGGAAACCTTTGCCGCCGTAAAACTCACGATTGAGAACTGGCGTTGGGCCGGGGTCCCGTTTTATTTGCGCAGCGGCAAGCGTTTGGCGAAAAAGACCTCGGAGATCGCCGTAACGTTCAAACCGATTCCGCACCGCATCTACGGCGAGACGACCGACACGATCGAACCCAACGTCCTCGTGATGAAGATCCAACCCGAAGAAGGCGTGGCGATGCGTTTCTCCGCGAAGGTGCCGGGCCCGAAGAGCCACATTCGCAGCGTCTTTATGGACTTCAATTACGGAACCGGCTTTGGGGTGCAATCGCCGCCCGCCTACGAACGGCTGATCGGCGACGCGATGCGCGGCGACCAAACGCTCTTCACGCGCTGGGACGCCGTCGAACGCGCGTGGGAGATCGTGATGCCGGTTCTCGAGGTGTGGGAGAATACGAAAGACTTCACGTTCCCCAATTATGCATCGGGATCGGAAGGACCCGACGTATCGTTCAAGCTCTTTCCCGGGTGGCGGCCGCTGTGAACCTCGACGTTCATCCGTTGCTGGACGAACTGCAGCAATCGCGTCGCGCGAGCGGCGGCATGAACACCGCAACGATGACCTTTACGGTGTTTTTCGAAGAAGCCGGCATCGCGCCGTGGGTCTGCGAACGCACGCGTCGCGTGGCGGAAAAGCATCCCTCGCGCGTGCTGCTCTTCGACGGATGCCGCGCCGAAGGCAATCAGCATGCCGAACCGTCCGAGACGCGCGGCGAATGGGTCGAGATCGGCTGTAAGGGCAGCAACGCTTATGAATTGCGGGCGGCGCTTGCGATGCTCGAACTTCCGGAAGCGCCCGTGGTGCTCGCGTGGCTCGCCGGCAACCTCGCAAGCGACGACCGTTTTCTCACACTCGCCCGTATGGCGCATACCGTCGTCGTCAGCAGTTCGCTCGTCGCCACCGATGCCACTTCGCTGCACGACTTGACGCAATTCGTGGAGGCTCACCCCGAGGTCGTCGTCCAAGACATCGCGTATCTGCGCTTGGCCGCGTGGCAAGAAATGGTGGCCGAGTTCTTCGACGAGCCGGGATTTTGCGATGAATTACATCGCTTGCGCGAAGTCGAGGTGACCGCGGGCTCGGATCCCGAGATGTACTATCTGCTGGGTTGGCTCGCGAGCCGTCTGGCGTGGGCGCCGTGCGCGGAAAACGCCTTGTGTAATAGCGCGGGCGAGACCATCGCCTTCCGGCTCGTGCACGAGGGTCCGCCCCGACGGCTTTCCAGCATCGTGTTGAAATCGCACGACGTGACCTTTAGCGCGAGCGTCCATCCGGACGACGAAGGCGCCGTCTGCCTCGAGGTCACGGGCGCCAAGCGCCGCGAACGGCGCTGCGCGCCGCTGCACACGATGGACATCGCATCGCTGATCGAACGGGCGATCCTGCACACGACGCGCGACGACGTGTACGTCGAAACGTTGGCGGTCGCCAAAGATCTGCTGGAGCGACGCCATGGCGCGTGACGAAGGCTCGCTGCGCGTATACGATTCGCCGGCCGACGTCGCGAGCGCGCTCGCCGATCTCTTTATCGCGAAAGGGAACGAAGCGCTCGCTGCGCGCGGCCGCTTCACCGTCTCGCTCGCGGGCGGGACGACACCCAAGGCGGCCTACGCGCTCCTCGGTACGCAGCCGCGTAAGATCGCGCTCGATTGGACGAAGACCGAGATCTTTTTTGGAGACGAACGCTGCGTGCCGCCCGACGATGCGCAATCGAATTACCGGATGGCCCGCGAAGCGTTTATAGACGCGGTCGCGATCCCGCCCGACAACGTCCATCGCATCAAGGGAGAAATCGATCCCGCCGACGCCGCGAACGCATATCGCGACGAGATCGTCGCGGCGCTGGGCGACCACCCGCGTTTGGATCTGGTGCTGCTCGGCATGGGCCCCGACGGGCACACGGCCTCGCTCTTTCCCGGAAACGATCCCACGGCCGACGACGAGGCGCTGGTGCGAGCCGTCTATTCGACCTCGCAGCAGCAGTGGCGCGTGACGCTGACGCCGAGCCTGCTCAACGCCGCGCGCACGATTGCGTTTGCCGTAGAAGGCGCGGGAAAGGCCGCCATGCTCGAACGCGTGCGCCACGGACCCTACGAGCCGTCAACGTTTCCGTCGCAAATCATCGCGCCGCGCGAGGGCGAGTTATTGTGGCTCGTGGATAGAGCCGCTACCGGCTCGGTATCGGCTTAGCGAAAACGCGCGTTCCAGCGATTGAGCTCGCGTCCGTAGAGGACGGCGCTGCGTTCCTGCAGCTTGCGGTGCGTCGCGAGGCTTAGGCGCGTTCTTCGAGTGATCTTCACGATCGTCATTGTCGTAGTGCTCCTTCACCGAGTGTCTTCACGTTAACGTTATTGCTGCTCAAAATCGTTCCATCGACACGCTGTAATTCTACGATCGCTTTGTTGAGATCCGTCTGAGCTTGCAGTTCGAGCCCTTCGTTCTGCACGAGTTCGACCTGGCGTTGCGTGACCAAGAACGTCGTGGATTCACCGTTGCGGAACTTGCGCAGTTCGCTTGCAAAGACGGCCGCTGCAGCCTGCCGTGCCTGTCGTGCCGAATACAAACGCGCGAGCGCGCTCTGGTAGTTTTGTAATGCATTTCTAACGTCGATCTCGATGCGGGTATCGACGTTTTCGGTCGAGATCTTCGCGATTCGCGCCTGTTCCGCGGCCGCGGCGTAATTTGCTTTCGCCGTATGATTGCCGATCGGGAGCGCGACGACGACGCCGGCCGAATATGCCGGGAACCGGCCGATGTTTCCGTACGCTTGGCCGTACGTGCCGCCGAGATACGGTGGCGGCGTAGCCGAGCCGAACGGACCGCCGAGCGGCGGAAGCGCATTGCCCGCGAAACCGTTTCCGGCATACGTCGCCTGCAGATTTACTTCCGGTAGCAGTTGGTTTTTGGCATAGGCAAGATTTGCGGAGGCTTCGCGCTCCATCGCTTCGGCCTGAACCAGCTCCGGACGATGCTTCATCGCGCTCGCGAGCAGCACCGAAAGCGACGGAACCGAGGGCGTCTGCTGAACCGACGTCGTCGGAACGAGATTTGCCTGCCAGATCGGATCGCCGGGATTGTCGACGATCAACGATTTCAGCTCATTCTGCAGCGATGCGACGTTCTGCAGCGCCGAGAAGACGTTGCTTTGGTAGACGGCCACCTGCGTGGAGGATTCGACGGCATCGATCGGTGCCGCCGCCCCTTTGCGCGCGGACCGCACGTTGCTTTGCTGCTGAAGGATGGCTTGATGCAGGGCATCCTCTTGAATCGCCACGTTGCGCCATGCCGCGACCAAATCCCAATAGACGTTCTCGACCGTGGCGATCGTCGTCGACGCCGACGCAAGCGTTTGCGCGCGCGTCGCACGGCGATTGAGCGAGGCGAGTTCGATTTGGTGCCGGATCGCATCTCCCGGTCCGGCGTTCTTGAGCAGCGGTTGGGTGATGCTCGCGTTCAGCGCAGCGGTGTAATACGGGTTGAACGAGTCGATCGTGGTATTGTTATCGATCCGCGATTGCGTGACACCCACGTTGTACTGCGTGCCGCTCGGAAGCTGGCCGCTGACGCCTGCCGTGAGGCTCTGCGCGTTTTGAACGATCGGCCCGAAGTTCGGACCGGAAAAGAAGGCGTTCTGCGGCGCGGTCGTCGAGTGCGATACGCTGGGTTCGACGGAGAAGCGAACGTCGTACGTACCTTTCGCCGCTTCGATCTGATAGCCCGCGATGCGCGTGTTGCCTGCCGCGATCGCGAGGTTCTGATTTCGACTGAGCGCCATGCCGATTGCATTCTGCAGCGTGATGCCGACGAACGGCTGTTGCGTGACGCCGACGATCGGCGCACTCGTGGGCCGGAGGTTCGGCGCGGCATAGCCGGGTGCAACCGTCGGCGCCGTGGGTACGACGGGCGAGGGTTCGGGCGTGGGGACGGTCGCGCGAGACGGCAAGGGCGCGACGCCGTTGGCCGCGGGGCTCGCGAGCGGAACGGCAGCCATCGCCGAGATCAGCGCGTAAACGGTCAAATTGCGATACTTCACGACAACTCCTATTCGGCCGCGACGGGTACGCCCACGCGGGGTTTTCGCAGCAAGAGCACGAGGGGTGCAAGAATGATGGTGATTATGGCGGTTGCGCGCGACGTGTCGGCATACGACAGCACCGCGGCCTGGCTTTCGACAATGCCTTCGAGTTGCACGAGCGCCGGAACCGAATGCTCGCCGCCGTTGTGTTGCAGGTACGCCGCCACCGGCGCGCGGTGGAGGTTCTGCGTCGCGGCAAGCTGCGTTTGATGCGCCGTGACCCCGCGCACGAGTAACGTGACGAGCACCGCGGTCGCGATGCTGCCGCCGACCTGACGCGAGAGATTGAAGAACGCCGACGTCGCCGGCACTTCACGATCCGGAACGCCGCCGATCACGGCGACGGAGAGCGGCACGAAGATTTGCGAGAGCGCGATCCCGCTCAAGATGAGCGAGCCATAGAAGGTCGAGAACTGGCTATCCGGGGTCGTGACCGAGGCCAGCATCCAGTTCGAAATGCCGAGCAAGATGAAGCCGATCGCGACGTTCACCCGCACGTCCCCGATACCACGCTGCACCATGATCGCCGTGATCGGCGTAAAAATCATGACGGCGAGCGCGCGGACGAGAATCGTCAAGCCTGAGAGCGTCGCGGTAAAGCCGAGCGAATTCTGCAGATACTGCGGAAGCACCAGGATCGAACCGTAGAGGCTCACGCCCAAGACCGCTCCGAGCACGCTTCCGGCGGCCACCTGTCGCAGGCGCAGCACGTGCAGATCGACGACGGGAATCGTCGAACGCAGCGTCCACCAGATAAAACCGGCCAGACCCACGATCGAGGTCATCGCGAAGAGGCGGATATTGGGGTCGTCGAGCCAGTCATACTGCTGCCCTTGATCGAGCACGTACTGCATCGATCCCAGACCGATTGCGAGCAATGCGAGCCCGATCCAATCGAGCTGCTTCTTCTGAGGTTTGAGCGGGTTGCGCAAGTACATCAGGATGAGCGCGGCCGCAATAATGCCGACGGGAAGATTGATGAAAAACGCCCAGCGCCAGGTGAGGTTGTCGGTGATCCACCCGCCGAGCACCGGCCCCAGGGCCGGACCCACGATGACGCCCATCGCAAAAATGCCTTGCGCTTGACCTTGCTGACCGAGCGGATAGGTGTCGCGCAGGATCGCTTGCGACGTGGAGATCAGACCGCCGCCGCCGATGCCCTGGACGATTCTCCAAAAGACGAGCTCGCCGAAGCTTCCCGACATTCCGCACATCAACGAGGCGATCGTGAAGATGACGATCGACGCGAAGAAGTACTGGCGCCGGCCGAAGCGAGCCGCCAGCCACGGCGTGATCGGAATGACCACGACGTTCGCGATGATATAGCCCGTGACGATCCACGCGCCCTGATCCACCGGTACGCCGAAGTTGCCTTGGATGTTCGGCAACGCAACGTTGACGATCGTCGTATCGATGATCTCCAGGAGCGTCGCGGCAATCACGGCGACGCTCACGATGACCCTACGCAGTCCGAATTCGACTACGTTCCGCGGCTCGGCCGGCATCGTACGCGCTCCCTAATGGACCTTGACGTACGTCTCGACGCTCATCCCGGGCCGAAGCGGCTGATTCGGATTTTGATCGTCGATGGAGATGCGGACGGGAATGCGCTGCGTGACCTTGACGAAGTTGCCCGTCGCGTTTTGCGCGGGAACCAGCGCATAGGTGTTCTGCGACGCCGGATTGATCGACACGACGTGCCCGTGAACCGTCGTGTTATAGGCGTCCACGTGGATGTCGACCGGCTGTCCGACGCGCATGTTCGTCAGCTGGGTTTCTTTATAGTTCGCAGTGATGAAGATCTGTCCGGGCGCGCTCGGAATCAACGTCATCAACGTCATGCCGGCTTGCACCGTCTGGCCGACCTCGGCGCTCTTTTCACCGACGTATCCGTCGATCGGCGAGACGATCTTCGTGTACGCCAGGTTTTGCTTCGCGATCGAGAGCTGCGCCTTCGCCGCCTCGATTTGACTCGGATCGGCCGCTTGGGCGAGCTTCCCCTGGGCGCTCGTCACGCCGCCCTGGGCCGCGGCCACCGCCGCCTGCGCGGCGCCGACGCGATTTGCCGAAGCAGCGACGTTGGCGCGCGCGACGCTGACTTGATCTTCCGCCGCGCGAAGCTGAGAGGCCGCATTGGCTTCGTTTGCGCGTGCCGCATCGAGCTGCGCGCGAGCCACGTCACCGGTGCTCACGAGCGACGCCGTACGGTTATAATCCGCGAGTGCGCGATCGTACGCAGCCTGCGCCGCCGGAACCGCCGCTTCGGCGGCATGAAGTTGCGCCTGCGCTTGCGCCACGCCTGACTGGGCAACCGGAACTTCTGCCGATGCGTTGCTGACGTCGGCTTGCGCCTGCGCGACGCCGCCGCTGCCTTGCGCGGTGGTCGTCCGCTGATTCGCAACCGCGAGGTCGTACTGCGCTTGCGCCTGGCGCACTTGATCTCGTTCCACCGCCGTGTCGAGTTGCACGAGCAGTTGTCCCTTGGTGACGCGCTGGTTCGTCTCGACGTAGATCTTATCGATCCGCTCGTTGATCTTACTCGTCACCGCAACCACGTCGGCGTCGACGCGAGCGTCGTCGGTTCCCTCGTGGACGCGCGCGTACAGGAACCACTTCACGCCGAACACGATGAGGATGATCGCGACGATGGTGCCGATGACGCCGAAGATAACCCGCTTGCGCGGGCCGGTACGCGCGTCGTCTTCGACCTCCGGTGGAGGCGTCTGCCCGCGGCCGTTCGGCGCCCCGGCCGGGTTCGTTTGCTGCTCCGCAGCCTCACGCGTGTCCATTACTTGCTCCTTGTACCGTTGAGAAAGATGTTGACGAAGTGGCGAATCGCGTACTCGCGGTCGGTGTGCAGACGGGAATCAGGAAACTTGTCGCGCGTGACCGCGCGAGCAAAGATCAACCCCATGAACACCGATGCAAGCTCCTCGGGTTCGCCGGAGAGCTCGCCCGACTCGACGTGTTTGCGTAGAAACTCGACGACGACGGCGCGCACCGCCGTCTGAGGCCGCCAAGCTTCTTTTGCGAAGAGGCTTTCCTCGTAGTCGGACTCGACGAGCGACCAGCGAATCATGTCGATCATCGATTCCATGTGCTCGGTCATCGCCATACCCAACGCAATCAGATCGTCTTCGAGGGGGCCGTGAAACGTCGCGATGACGTCGCGCAGCTTCATATCCGGGCACGAATGCTTAACGACGGCGACGATCAGGGCTTCCTTGTTTCCGAAGTGCCGGAAGAGCGTCGCTTCGTTGACGCCGGCGTAATCGGCGATCTCACGCGTGGTCGCGCCGCGCTTACCTTTGCGTTTGATGACTTCCCGCGCGGCGAGAACGATCTTCTCACGCGTATCGATGGGACGGTCCACTTCGATCACTTCTTGAACACCGCGTCGCTGACGGCGACGTTGGTTTGGTAGGTTCCGAACTGCGAATCGCCGACCGCGTGCACGTGCGGAATGTTGATCTCGACGTGTTGCTGCGAAACCAAGCTATAGGGGCCTTGCTGACGATACCATTGCCGCATGACGATCTTTCCGCCGCTGCGGTAATTCCATACCATCTCGAGCAGTTCGTAGCTGTGCGGGTCGACGTAGGCTTCCGCATCCGAAGTGATCGTGCTGTAGATTTTTTTCGTCATAAAGAGCTCGATTAGCGGCGAGGGATAATCCCCAATCTTCACGAGGCCGCGATCGCTCACGTTCCATTCGGCTTGCCAGGAAGCGGGGTCCGCGACGTCGTTGAAGAGCTTCTGAAACCCCTTGGCATAACCCGGAACGCGATCGAAGACGACCGCATACTTATCGGGCTGCTTATAGTACGACGTGCCGTCGAGCACGGGCGCGAGAAACGGGAAGTTGAGCATGTGGAGGTTGACGTGGACGCGCGCGGTGTAGGACTTCATCGCCCCGTTGCGGTGGAGCATGCGGGCGATGACCTCCGGCGCGGGCGCCGGCGAGGCATGCGCGGGCGCGGCGGATCCGACGGCTTGCGCCAAGGCGGCCAACCCGGCAGTCAGCAGCAAATAGGCGAGGACGGCGACAAACAGTTGAGAAATTTTCATCGGTATTTTAACGCAAGTGTGTACTTGCACGCACAACCGTACCATAGAGCCGGCACGCGTGCAAGTACCCACTTGCAGATAGCGGTTCCCAGGACCGGGCGAGGGACCGGATGGATGCGCTGACGGCGGATCTTCTTGCCCGCCTCGCGGACCGGCACGGGCTTGCCGAGGCGGCCGTCGTCGTCCGGCCACTCGACGGCCGTGGCGGGCACGCGAGCTTCCGGGACGACGCCTCCATATACCCGGCGAGCATGATCAAGGTGCCGCTGGTGGCCGTAGCGCTGGCCGAGGTCGCGGACGGCCGCTTCTCCCTGGCGTATCGGGTCGAGGTCGGCGCCGCCAATATGACGGTGAACGACGCGCCGTCGCCGCTGGAACCCGGGTACCGGGCAACGCTCGAGGAGTTGTGCCGCCTAGCCGTCTCGCGTTCCGACAACGTGGCGACGAACGTGCTCTTCGATCTGATCGGACGCGAACGCGCAACCGAGGTCGCGCGCACCCGCTTCGGCCTCGCGGGCACCGCGTTCTATCGCAAGCTTTCCGGCGCCGATCCGCTCATCGACGATCCGCAATGGGACGGCGTGCACCTCAACGCCCATCCGGCAGCCGACGCGGGGCGGCTCTTTGCGGCAATTGCGAGCGAGCGCATACCGCACGCGCCGCTCCTGCGCGACGCGCTCGAAGATCAATACTGGAACGACAAGCTCTCGGAGGGTCTAAACGAAGGCGACCGTTTCGCGCATAAGACCGGCGACACGAGCGCCGTCAGCCACGACGGCGGGCTCCTGACGACGGCGGAGGGCCGCACGTACGTCGTCGTCGTGTATACCGGTCTCGAAAGCAACGAGCGCAACAATCAACGATTTGCGCCGTTTATGCGCGATCTTCGGCGTTACTTGTGATGATGCTTGGCGTGCGCGCCGGCCTTGTGATAAC
The DNA here is from genome assembly GCA_027459645.1 of Vulcanimicrobiota bacterium. Lineage (GTDB taxonomy): Bacteria > Vulcanimicrobiota > Vulcanimicrobiia > Vulcanimicrobiales > Vulcanimicrobiaceae > JAMXLG01. The sequence goes on along the minus strand of DAIDHQ010000030.1, from coordinate 131,076 downwards.
CCTTGGCTTTTGCATCCGACGGACACATGTACTGGCCGTGCTTCGTGCGTCCGTAGTACGGGTCGTTCGGTTCGTGATAGACGCGCGTCTTGGTATTAACCCACACCGCGCGCACCGCGCCGCAATTCAATCCGGGCGGAACCGTTGCAATGGTTCCGGGCGCCATCGGCTCGCCGTTGCGGGTCATGCCGCCCATCGGCCCCTGCGCCGCGGTACTGGGCGAGGGATTGGCATTCTGCGAGGTCATGATGCCGTTGGAAGAGGTCGAGGTCGAGTGTTTCGATCCGCCGCAGGCGGCCAGGGCGAACCCTACCGCTAGTGCGAGAACCGCGTTACGGAATGACACGTTCTGCGATCTCCTTTACTCTCAGGTGCGCCTGACGCGCAAGGGCTGAAGCTTCGCCCGTATAGACGCGAGCTCCGCCGACAAAGGCGGCCTGCACCCAGCTATCTTGCCCGCGATACACGAGCGCCTGTACCTCCGGACTGTACGCATCGATCCGGGAGGCGTCGAGCACCACATAGTCTGCGAAATTCCCGGTGGTCAAGTCGCCCGTCTCGATGCGCAGCGCGCGCGCACCGTCGGACGTACCCATCAAGAATGCCGCACGTGCGCCGAGCGCGCTTCCGTCGAGCTGCCGAAGTTTCTGCAGCAGCGTGGCGGCCCGCATTTCGTCGATTCCCGAGGGCTTTACGTCCGCATCGGTCCCGAGGCCGACGGTGACCCCGAGCGAGCGCAAGCCTATCACGTCACAGATGCCGTCGCCGAGATACTGGTTCGTCATCGGATTGTGCACGACGCGCGCACCCCGCTGCGCGATGAGCCGCTTTTCATCCTCCGAGATGTGGATGGCGTGAATCGCGACGGTTCGTTCGTTGAGCGCGCCCAGCCGATCGAGCAGTGCGATCGGCGACGCGCCGTGGGCTTCCAGCGTTTGATTTCCCTCGTAGGGAGCCTCGGCCACGTGCACGTGCATCATGCAATCGTAGAGTTGCGCGAATTCCGCGGCGGCGCGAATCATCTCGTGCGAAGCCGCGTGCAGCGAATGCGGCGCGACGCAGACGTTCGCTTGCGGATAGCGTTGCATCAAGTGCATCGTGCGCGCGCGCGCCTGGTCGAGCGTCTCGCGAAATTGCGCCGGCACGTAGTCAGCGTCCATCCACGTGCGCGCAAACACCAACCGGATGCCCGTATCGTCCGCGGCACGAATCGCCGCTTCGGCATGTTCGTTGCCGGCGCCGTTGAGGTAGAAAAACTCGGCAACCGTCGTAATGCCGGCGGAGAGCATCTCGGAAAATGCCGCGGTGAACGTCCAATAGACGTCGTCGGGCGTGAGTTGCGGCACCACCTTGTAGAGCGCGTCGCTGCGCCATTGCGCGAACGGCAAATCGTCCGCCCAGCCGCGAAGCAAGATTTGGTATGCGTGGCTATGCCCGTTGACGAAGCCGGGAACCACCAGCCGATCGGCGGGAAACGAGCGCGTACCCAGGCGAGGGCCGGTCCGCGTCGCGACGTCCCGGTAATCCCCGGCGTCCTCGATGCGGCCGTTGCGAACGACGAAGCCGTAGTCGAGGCGCGTCTGACCCCGAACGAGGGCACGCGCGCATCGGATCAATTCGTGCGGTTGATTCATGCGACCGCGCCGCGGTGTATGACGGCGGCGGCAAGATTTCCGCCGTGCTGCCATCCGAATTCCTCGGGAGAATCGATCCGCAGAGCGACCAGATCGGCCGCGCCGCCGGCAGCGATCGAACCTGCATCCACGCGCAGCGAGCGAGCCGCAGCGCGCGTCACGCCGTAGAGCGCCTCGGCGGCACTCAAGCCGAAGAGTTTGCGCCCGAAATACGCAACCGTCTGCAGGTTGAAGCACGGCGACGTACCGGGATTATAATCGCTTGCCAGCGCGACGTCGGCCCCGCGTTCGAGCAACGCGCGCACCGGTGCATGCTGCGGTAGATCGAGGTAGGCAATGGTCGCGGGGCAGGCGACGGTAACCGTGCCAGCGGCGGCGATTGCCGCGACGTCCGCCTCGCGGATGCAGTTGCAGTGGTCGACGGCGTCGACGCCGAGCGCGATCGCCATTTCGGCCGCGTGTCCGAATTGCATTTCGTCGCAGTGCACGCGCAAACGCATGCCCGCAGCGCGACACGCTTCGAGATACCGGCGCGTCTGCGCTGGTGAGAAAAATCCCGGCTCGCAAAACGCATCGGCGTAGACGGCGCCGTGCGCCACCGCCCGTGGAACGACCTGGTCGATCAAATAATCGACGAACGCCGCCTCATCGCGAAACTCGGGCGGCAGAGCATGGGCGCCCAAGAAGGTCGCAACGAGCATCGGCACGTCGAAATCGAAGCGGTGTGCGTCGATGAGATCGAGCAACGCCATCTCGCCGGGCTCGTGCAACGCGTATCCGGTTTTAGTCTCCAGCGTCGTCGTCCCGTGTTGAAGCAGCAGGTGCAATCGCGGCCGCACGACGCGATCGTAGAAACGCCGCGGTTCCAGCAACGCATCGCGCGTTCGCTCGACCGTGTGCAGCATGCCGAGCGGCGCTTTCTCGCCGCGTTGCCGCGCCGCGAAATCGGGTTCCCGGTCGCCCGCGAAGAGCGGGTGCGCGTGCGCGTCGACGAATCCCGGCACCACGACGCAATCGCGCAGATCCAACTCACGAACGACGCGTCCGCGCAGCGCACGCTCCATCTCCGGGCGCCGTCCCACCGCGGCAATCCGCTCGCCTTCGATAATGACCGCACCGTCGTCGATTCGTCCCAAATCAGCGAACGTGACGCCGTTTTGAGCGGCGTCACGGTCGCAGGGTATCACGGTTTTGGCGCGGACGAGCAGCGGCTCTACAGTCGCCAATCGATCCCTTTCGCGTCGGCGGTTTCCATCGCGATCTCGTAGCCGGCGTCGGCGTGACGTACGACGCCCATGCCGCAATCCGTGGTCAGCACCGTCGCAAGACGTTCTTGCGCGTCGTCGCTTCCGTCGGCGACGACGACCATCCCCGCATGCAGGCTATAGCCGATGCCGACGCCGCCTCCATGGTGGAAGCTGACCCAATGCGCCCCCGCAGCCGTGTTCAGCAGTGCGTTGAGAATCGGCCAGTCGGCGATCGCATCGGAGCCGTCCTTCATCGCTTCCGTTTCACGGTACGGGGACGCGACGCTGCCGGTGTCGAGGTGATCGCGACCGATCACGATCGGTGCCGAGACTTCACCGCTGCGCACGAGTTCGTTGAAGCGCAGGCCCGCTTTCGCGCGATCGCCGTACCCAAGCCAGCAGATGCGCGCGGGCAGTCCTTGGTACGAAACGCGTTCGCGCGCAAGTTTGATCCAGCGCTGCAGCCCGGCATCGTCGGGAAAGAGTGCGAGCAGTTCCCGGTCCAATCGTTCGATATCTTTGGGATCGCCGGAAAGTGCGGCAAAACGGAACGGTCCCGACCCTTTGCAAAAGAGCGGGCGAATAAATGCGGGCACGAATCCGGGGAAGTCGAAGGCACGGCCGTAGCCCGCGCGTTGCGCCTGCGCGCGAAGGTTGTTGCCGTAATCGAAGACGATCGCGCCGGCATCTTGGAACCGCACCATCGCTTCGACGTGCTTGCCGCAACTCTCGAGCGCACGACGTTCGTATTCTTCGGGCGAGCGTTGACGCAACGCGGCCGCTTCTTCTAACGTCAGACCTTCGGGCACGTACCCGTTGATCAGATCGTGCGCCGAGGTTTGATCCGTCACCGCATCCGGACGGAACCCCAGATCGTAGAGTTCCCAGAACTCGGTCGCGGCGTTACCTGCGTAGCCGATCGAAACGGCCGTTCCGTCGGTCTTTGCGCGTTCGACTTCGCGCAACGCCTCCTCACGCGAATCGACGACTTTATCGAGATACCGAAGGTCCCGTCGGCGTTCTAAACGCGAACGGTCGACGTCGACCACGAGCGCGATGCCTTCGTTCATCGTGATCGCGAGAGGCTGCGCACCGCCCATTCCGCCGATTCCGGCGGTCAGACACACGCGACCCTTCATCGAACCGCCGAAATGCTGGCGCGCGAGTTCGGCAAAGGTCTCGTAGGTGCCCTGAACGATGCCTTGCGTTCCGATGTAGATCCACGATCCCGCGGTCATCTGGCCGTACATCGTCAGGCCTTGCGCTTCCAATTCGCGGAAGACTTTCCAATCGGCCCACTTCGGAACCAGATTCGAATTCGCAATGAGCACGCGCGGCGCGCGCTCGTGCGTCTTCCACACGGCGACCGGCTTGCCGCTCTGCACGATCATGGTCTCATCGTTCTTCAAACGGCGCAGCGTTCGCACGAGCGCATCGAAGGCTTCCCACGAACGCGCCGCACGGCCGTTTCCGCCGTAGACGACCAAATCATCCGGACGTTCCGCCACCTCGGGATCCAGGTTGTTGCACAGCATGCGAAGCGCCGCTTCTTGCGGCCACCCCTGACAAGAGCGTTCGGTACCTCGGGGAGCGCGTACGGTGCGCGCGCCGGTCATCGTCGTGGTCATAACGCCGCAGATTTATCCGGCGTGAGCCGAACTTCCCACGGCCGGGCGGAGGAGCGGGGCGTACACGAGGGAAGCCACCAGGGTTACCCTTTGCAGGAGGTGTCCACATGAGACGCACCGCGTTCCTTTGGGTTATCGCACTCCTCGGCGCCGCATATGCGTTCGGCGGAAACCATAGCGGATCGCCCGTTATTGCAGCAGCGCCCACGCCCACGCCCACTCCCGTCGCCATCGCCTACGACGAAATCAATCGCATGGCGTTCGGTGCAATGACGCCGCCCCCGGTCGGGGCGTTCCCCGACGACTATGCACGCATCATGGCGAGCGTTCAATCGGCCCCTTCGGCGCCCGCGCCGAAACGGCCGGGCGGGCTTGCGGGAATGATGGAAAAGGCCATGCACGTTCCCCAAAATCCGGGCGCCATGATGAATCCGATGGCGGCCATGCAGAACGGCACGCTGAAACGGTATACGTTCTATTGGGTCAAAGGATGGATTCGCATCGACGATCCCGTCGCGCGCACGGCGACGATCTATAAATGCCGCGAACATCAAACGATCTATCTGGATCTCGCGCATAAGACCTATCGCATCGAAAACACGGATGCCACGCCGCGTCCCGCTTCGTTCATGCCCTCGAGCGCGGCCCGGTCGAATCCGTACATGCAGCGCGCGATGGAGCCCGGGACGGCGCTGATGCACGTCACGACGACGGCTAAGGCGCTCGGTCCGAAAACGGTGGAAGCGATCGCGACGCACGGCTACGCTTCGAGCAACGCGCTTACCACGACCAATGCCACGGGATCGTGCCGCAGCGGCTCGTTCAAGAGCGATACGCTCGAGTACGTCTCCAACATCAACAAGCAAGGCAACTACTGTCCTGCGAGCGCCGCACCGGGGGCACGAGGTGCTTCGGGTTATGGCGTGACCGGCGGCTGCCGGCCCACGATGAAGGTGACGCGCAAGGGCAGCGTCGCTCCTCCGCCCCACAAGCTCGCGATGTACCGTCGCGTACGCTTCGAAGCGGGCGGCGGCCAAGGCGCAACGACGGTCCTGGAGCGCGGCCACGTAACGTGGCTCTACAACCCGGACATCCCGCCGCTCTTCCAGATTCCCTCGGACTTCACCAAAGCAGGCTAACCGGCGTCGAGGCTCCTCACGCCTGCGCGCCAGCGATCGTCGAGCATTTCGAGCTCGAGCGGCTCGAACCGCTCGACGATCGCCTCCTGCTGTTCTCGCGCAAGCTCCGGTGCCTCCAGCCGGCAACGCATCCACGACTCCCGGTCCGGCCAGCGTGCGATCCCTACGTAGGTGCCGTCGCGATCGCGCAACAGGGCCGAACCCAGGCTGCCGCACGCGGCGTAGATCCGTTCCGTGAGAACCGCCCAGTTTCGTGCAAATCGTTCTTCGAAGACCGGATCGATTCGCCAGCGATAGATCACGACGAACATCAGCGCTTGAACCCTCGCAGAATCTTCCCTTCGGTATTCAAGTAATACGAGGACGAATCAAAACGCGGCGAGTCGGCGAACATCAAATACAGGTACTTGAAGTTCTCGCTGAACGAGTAGGCGGGAAAGTGATCGAGCAGCGTCATCGGCCTCGTGCGAACGTCACCGATGTCCGCGTAGCCGTTGGGCACCCGCGCGTTAGCGCGCAGATTGCCGAAGTATTGATAGGCGCGCGCGCGATATTTTTGCTCGCGCGTCAAGAACCACAGATCGAATGCAGAATTCGCATACTCTGGACGCGTCGCGTTGCTCGGTGCGACGATGGAGAGATTGCGGTAGTCGATCACGGTCGGGATGATCGCGTAGCGATCCAGCACCGCACTCCACGAATCGAAAAAGGCCGCGCCGACGCCGGGCTCTCCACCCTTTGCGACCAGCTCGGCATAAAATGACGAAAGCTCGGTCAATTCCGGCTTTCCCATCGGCGCGCCGGTCGTATAGTCGACGGTTTGGAACCACAGCCGCCCGTCGACGCGAACGACCTTGTATTTCAAGATTGCATCGGTGCAACGGCGGTACCACTCGCGGCACCGTTGGAGCTCGAGCATCTGCCAGCCGCCCCAAAGATATTCGTAGAACGAATCGGCCGGTTCGTCCGGCGCAACGTCATCGGTTCCGATAAACGCGCCCTTCTCTACATCGAAGTTCGTGCCGAGCAAACCGATCGGCGAGACGTTCTTCATGACGGCTTCGTAGGCGCGCATCGAGGCCTGAAGATATTTCGGATCGCCGGTCAGGCGGCTGAGGTCGCCGAATTCGAGCACGTTGCTTCCGATCTCGGCAAGATTGCTCTTCGGATCGGAGACGGCTCCGGTGCGCAGGTTCGCAAAGCGATAGGGCGCTCCGCTCGGCGATTTGGTAAAGCACGGCAGCAAACGGTCGGCGAGATCGCGCGACGCATCGAGTAAGAAGCGCTCGCCCGTCGCGTAATACCCCGAAAGCAATCCCGCGACCATGCGGATCACCGCTTCGAACATCTGCACGTTGCCGTCGACGTCGAAGTCGACGTGCGAACGCAACCACGTCACGCACGCTTCTAGCTCGTCGTCGAGTTCCATGACGTAGAGCGTATCGAGCGCTTCGATGATCGAGAGTCCGAACGAATGCGAGGGGATGAAAAAGTTCGAACCGCTCCCCGAGAGCGGGCGCAGTTCGTCGTATCCCCAGGCGAAGCGTTTGTATCCGTTCCACACGTGAAGGAATTCGTCGCGCACCTGCGCGGCGATCGTCTTTGGCGCGGGGAGCGCGCCGAGCAGCGGCAACGCCGCCGCCGCGCCTACTCCGTGGATAAAGCTACGCCGACGCACGTTCGGCGGCGCCGGCCAGCGCGGCGGTGCGAATCAATTCGCGCGCAGCTTCGATGTCGGGCGCCGGTATGCGATCTTCGGTCCAGGGGGCGATGCACGCCCGCGCGACGTCATACGCGGCCTGCGTTCCGACTCCGGACTTGAGCGGGCGCCGGAAATCCGTTGCGGCGAGCGCGCCGAGCAATTCGCACGCGAGCGCGCCTTCGACGTTATTGAGCACGCGTACCAGATTGTTCGCCGACGTCATCCCCATACTGACGTGATCCTCTTGCCCGGCCGAGGTGGGAATCGAATCAACGACGGAAGGCCACGCGAGGCCCTTGTTGTCGTTTACGACGGCAGCGGCCGCATATTGCACGATCATCAAGCCCGACTGCAGGCCCGACCGGCCGGTGAGAAAGAGCGGCAAGCCGCGATCTTCTGCGTTGAGCAGCAGATACAAGCGCCGTTCCGAAATGGACGCGAGTTCGCAGATCGCCATCTTCAGAAAATCGATCGCCAGTGCGATCGGTTCGCCGTGAAAATTGCCACCGGACAGAAATTCGCCGTCCTCGGGAAAGACCAGCGGATTATCGGTCACGCTATTGGCTTCGGTCTCGCAAACGCGGCGGGCGTGCGCGATCGAATCGCGAACGGCGCCGTGCACGACGGGAATACAGCGGAACGAATACGGATCTTGCACGCGGCCGCATTCGCGGTGCGAGAGCATGATCTCCGAACCGCTCAAGAGTGCGCGCAGACGATCCGCTACCTGCGTTTGACCGGGATGCGGACGCAGGTCGTTGATGCGCCGGTCGAACACGCGATCGGTTCCGAGAAACGCTTCGAGCGACATCGCGCCGATGACGTCGGCGGCGTCGGCGAGACGCTCCGCGGCGAGAATGCCGAGCGCCGCAACGGCAGTCATCATCTGCGTGCCGTTAATGAGCGCAAGCCCTTCTTTCGGTCCAAGCGTGACCGGCTTCAGTCCCGCGCGTTCCAAGGCAACGGCGCTCGGAAGCCGCTCGCCGCGATGGAATGCCTCGCCCTCGCCGATGAGCGTGAGCGACATATGCGCGAGCGGCGCGAGGTCGCCGCTTGCACCGACCGAACCCTGCGACGGCACGACGGGCGTTACGCCGCGATTGAGGATCTCCGCCAGCAATTCCAATGTCTCGAGCTTCACGCCGGAGTGGCCGGCCGCGAGCGAGTTGACGCGCAACGCGCCTGCCGCGCGCACGAAGCGCACGTCGAGCGGCGCACCCGTGCCGCTTGCATGGCTGCGCACGAGGTTCAATTGCAGTTGCGCTGCGTCTTTGGGCTCGACGGGCACGTTGGCGAGCCGGCCGAAGCCGGTCGTCACGCCGTAGATCGCGTGCCCGTCGGCAAAACGTTCGTCGACGAATGCGCGCGCGCGCGCGACGCGTTCGCGCGCGTCCGCCGTTATGGCGACGGGCGCACCGTCGGCGATGGCTTCGACGGCTTCGAGGGTCAAGTGGCGGCCGTCCAATTCGATCGGCTGCTGCGGGCGCACCGTTGTGGTCATGCTGTAGAGTTCCCGTGAATAACTCGAAAATCTTGTGGATACGTTGTGAATTGCGGCCGGCGCGCCTTGAAGCGCGTTTTGTCGCAGTGGTACGATGTCGAAACTTCGATCACTATCGAAGGGCGACGCACGTATCGGCGCGATCGAATGCAGACTCGTGATCGCTGCGCTGGCAGCAATCACGCGGCGTCGATCGAACCGCCACTCGACGTCAGTAAGGCTCTCCCACCCGGGAGTCAGACAGGCGAGGCTGGCATGCGAATACGTCTAAACCCGCCGGCTCATACCGGCGGGTTTTGGTTTTCCGCGTACTTGCCGGAGATCTCTAGCGAAAGCGCCGCGATGCGTTCCCGCACCTCCGCCGGTTCGACGATCTCGGCTTGCGCGCCCCAACCGAGCACCCAGCGCACGAGTTCGTCCACGTCGGCAACGCGGTACTCGATCAACGCCGAACCATCGGCGTTGCGCGTAATCTGCCGCTCCGCGACGACGCGGGCGGCGACCGCCGCTTTGGCCACGCGCGATGCGAAATGCACGCGAACCGCCGTAACGTCGACGCCGTGCATCACGCCGCTGATCGATGCGGCCGCGTACGCTTCCACATCGAAATCCGACGGTTTCACGAACGTTTTCGCGAGCATTCGCGGTTCGCTCACGTTATCTACGGCGAAGACGCGTTTGTCGCGCCGCGCGTGGTCGTAGGCCACGCAGTAGATGCGCCCGGTGCTCACGATGAATCCGTAAGGGTCGGCCGTACGGCTGGTGTGCTTTCCTTCTTTGTCGGAATACAGAAAACTCACGCTGCGCGACGCGCGCTCGGCCGCCGAAAAGACGCGCAGCGCCTCTTCGCCGGTTTCGTCCAAGCGAATCTCCGAAAGACGAAACGCCATCGGCGTCGGGGTCGCGGTCCGCGTGCGCGCGTTGCTCGAAGAGACGACGAGCTTCTCGGTAATTTCGTTGATCGAACCGCCGATCGCGCCGCCGATGGAAGCCCCGAACGAGCGAAGCGCGACCAATCCGAACAATTCCCCCGGCGAGAGATCCAAGCGCTTGAGACTATACCCTTCCGCAAACCGGTACGTGTTCGTCGTCCGGTCGAAGAACCAAGGAAAGCCCGCCTCGGAGAGCACGGCGAGATAGCGGCGCAAGCTGCGGGTGCTGGGGCGTTTAGAGCCGTCGGCCAGCCGGTCTTTGAGATCTTCGAAAGAATGACGTCCTTCGTCGATTGCATTGAGCAGGCGCACCAGCAACACGATGCGCGGTTCGTTCGTTGCGCGTTCCATCAGCGTTTCGGAAAGCAGCCTTCGGGAGCGCTCATCGGCGGCGCCGACGGCTGCGGGGGTTTCGTCGTCATCCCGACCTCGAGCGGATAGTTCGAGCCGCCTTCGGTCATCGTCTGCACGGTAAAAAGATACTGCTGCCGCGGGGCCAGATCGTAGGCGGCGATTTGGTAGCGCAGAAACGAATCGCGCACGCAACCGACGTCGATCAAGTTGCCGTTCACGAGGAAGCTCGACCGCACGTAGCCGCCGGCGGGGCGCTCGTACAGGTACACGGTCGCCGGCGCGTCCCCCGGGTTGTTGACGTTAAAGAGAAACGTGTGCAGCACCCCATAGTCACCGTAATCGGTCCCGTCGCTTCCGGGATCCGCGTTCGGCGGCGTTTCATTCTTATTACCGAACGTCGATGCGACGTGCGGACCTCCGACGGTAAACGTCAAGGAGTCCGTGCCGAAATTCGTGATCGAGAAGACGCCCGTGCGATGGTGGCCGTCACGCGCGAGCATCGGACCGCCCAGCAGCGTGAGCGGATCGACGCCGGGGGAGGCCGATACGACGCTAGCCGTAAGCGGACCGCCTTCCAGCACGTTGAGTTCGATGCTGGCGGCAACGAGTTGCTTGTTCGTCTCGGTCATGTCGTCGAGTACGAGCGGCGAAGCGGGATCGATCGTGTATATGACGCCTTCGTTGCGGCCCTTCTGCGCGAGAAACGAACGCGCGACCGCGTGACCGACGCTGAGCACGTCGATGTTCGGGCCGGCCGCCGCGTCGATCACCTGCACGGTCGTCGGAACGGCGGCGCTCAAGACCACAACAACCCGATGCGGGGCGCCCTGGTCGTCATGATAGAGATACAGCCGCGCCGGCGAACCGGCGGCGACCGTACCGCGATAGGAAACGCCGTCGGCATTGAGATGTTCGGGATCGTCGTCGTACATGAGGAACGGCGGCGCGACGGGCTCTTGCGCGACGTTCGTGACGTTGACGTTCACTTGCGCCGCCACGTCGAGAAAGCGTCCGCGCCCGTCGACGGCAACCGGCACCGACACGCCGGTGGTAGAGCCCGGGTCCAGCGAGAACGGGGCAACGGCGCCGACGGTCAGCGCGGCCCCCGGCTGTACGGCAATCGCCCGCGTTACCGCCCGGGCGATCTGCGCGGCAAGCCACGCCGGATCGAGCGGATTGCCGGTCACGTTGAGATCGATCGAGGGCGGAACGACCGCAGCGTCGGGTGCTACGAGCAGCGGAACGTCCAGCGTCGCGCCGCTTGCATCCACGACGTGCAGCGTCTCGTATCCGGCCGTCTGCCCTGCCGTCACGGTGATCGTGCCGGTTTGCTGATCGACCGTCACGCGTGCAAGCGTGCCGGACGGCGTCACCTGCACCGGGGCGGTCGCGCCGGAGATCGTGACGGTCGCCGTGGCGCCGGGGTGGATGCCGAGGCTTTGTGGCGCGGCAAGCAACGCGGCAAAAACGATGTCGATCAGCATCGTCGCATGTTATGGTGGTCCCGATGACGCTTCACCTCCCGTCCATTCCCGACGCCGTGACCGGGGATCTAGCCGCGATCGGGCGCTTCGCAGCGGCCCGCGGATGGGTGCCCGCAACCAGCGGCAACTTCTCGCGCCGCGTGGATGCCGGACACATCGCGATCACGCGCTCGGGAATCGACAAGGGCGCGATCGGTGCTTCCGATCTGATCGTCGTCGCGCTCGACGAACCGCTGCCCGCCGGCGTCTCGGCCGAAACGCCGCTGCACGTCGCGCGTTACCGGCGCAATCCCGCGATCGGCGCGATCGTACACGTGCATTCCGTCGCGGCGACCGTTCTCTCGCGCGCCGACGAAGGGCAAGGCAGCGTCACCCTTCACGGCTTCGAGATGCATAAGGCGTTGCACGGCTTCACGTCGCACGAAACCGACGTGCAACTGCCGATCTTTTCGAACGGTCAAGATACCGAAGCGCTCGCGCGACGCGTCGAAGCCGCATTACCCGACGATCCGCCCGTTCCGGGATACCTTTTGAGCGGACACGGGTTGTACGCGTGGGGTGCGACAATGGACGATGCGCGCCGTCACCTCGAAGGACTAGAGTTCTTGCTCCAATGCTCGTTAGAAGAGAGGCGAATTCGATGACCGCCGTAGCAACGACGACCCTGCGGGTGTTCGACGACACCGATCCCGGCACTCCCGTGCTCGAGACGAGCGACGGCGAACGCATCGCCGCCGAATTAGCAAAAGCCGGCGTACACTTCGAACGCTGGGACGCCGACGCGCAGCTTCCGGCCGGCGCCGATCAGGACGCGGTCATCGCTGCGTACCGCTCGTCGATCGACCGGCTCATGGAAACCGGCGGCTACCAATCGGTCGACGTCATTCGTCTGGAGCGCGGTACGCCGAACACGGAACCGATGCGCAAGAAATTTCTCGACGAACACCGGCACTCGGAAGACGAGGTGCGCTTCTTCGTCGAAGGCCGCGGCGCGTTCTACCTTCACGTCGGCGACAAGGTCTATCAGACGATCTGCGTCAAGGGCGACTTGATCGGCGTTCCCGCCGGCACGAAACACTGGTTCGATATGGGCGCCGATCCCGAATTCACGGCGATCCGCCTGTTCATCAATCCCGACGGCTGGGTCGCCAACTTTACCGGCGACGCGATTGCCGCGGGCTTTCCAAAGCTCGACTGACCTCGAAACGCTACGCATGACGCGATTTCGCGCGAAGGCCGCACTCATCGACATCGAAGGCACGGTCGGTTCGATCGCGTTCGTTCGCGACGTGCTCTTTCCGTACGCCAAGACGCGCATGGACGCGTACGTCTTCGCCCACGCGGAAGAGCCGTTCATGCGAGCGATTCTCGACGCTGCGGCGCGCGACGCGGCGGTGGACGTGCACGATCTGCACGCGATCCTGCGCGCGCTCCATACCTGGTCGGACAACGACGTCAAGGTGACGCCGCTCAAAGAATTGCAAGGACACATCTGGCGCGACGGTTTTGAATCGAGCGACATTCGCGGCCCTCTCTATCCCGATGCGGTGGACGCGCTCAACCGCTATTATGCGGCGGGCGTCGCACTCTACGTGTACTCGTCCGGTTCGATCGCAGCGCAGAAGCTGCTCTTCGGTCACACCGTTGCGGGCGACATGCTGCCGCTCTTCGCCGGCTTTTACGATACGACGATCGGCAACAAACGCGAAGCGTCGTCGTACGAAGCGATCCTACGCGAACTCGGCCTGCCGCCGAACGAGGTGATCTTCTTTTCGGACAACGAAGCCGAACTCGACGCCGCCGCCGAGGCCGGCGTTATCACCGTGCAGCTCGCGCGGCCGCAGGACGGTACCCGTCCCTCGACGCGCCATACCTCGGTCGCGTCGTTCGACGGAATCGAGGTCGAACGGTAGCCTCGGCCCAGGCCGAACGAGCAAGCGCCAGAAGCATTTCCCGGCCCGGCGCTGACTATAACCGGGCCGCCGCTCACGGTGCCCCAAAGCGGCTCCGTCGTGCTGCAGGCGCGCATCGACCACCCCGGCACCGCACCGACACGGGACACATTCGATCCGGCGCGCACTTCTACGGCATCGAGGCCGGCGTCTGCATCGACGCGGTCGTGCTGGCGTTCGGGCTTGCCGACCAGATTCGCCGGGCGCAAGCCGAACGCGAGCGTGCCGAAGTACTCACCGCCGAAGCCTCACGCCTGGCGCGAACCGACGCGCTCACCGGCGTAGCGAACCGCCGACTCTTCGACGAGCGGCTTCTAGCTGAATGGAATCGCGCCGTGCGTCATAGCGCGCCGCTCGCGGTGATCATGCTCGACGTCGATCGCTTCAAGGTCTACAACGACGTGCGGGGGCATCTCGCGGGCGACGATTGTTTAAAACTGCTCGCACGCACGTGCCGAGCGCAAGCGCAGCGTGCCGACGAGATCTTCGCGCGTTACGGCGGCGAGGAGTTCGCCGTCATTTTACCCGGAGCGTCGCTCGAACTCGCGGTGCAGAACGAAGGCGGCCCGTTCGCGGGCGTCGACGTGCTGCTTGCAGATGCCGCGCGGCACTCTACGCGGCAAAAGGCGACGGAGGAAGCGTGGTGCGCTCCCACACCTTCGTGCACCCGGAAACCGCTTAAGCGTTCGGGAGCAGCAGTTCGTCGATTGCGGCGATCGCTTGCGCGTCGCGTTCCGCGTAATCTCCCTCGAGCACGACGTACCGGCGTTCCCGTTTGGTCAATTCCTCGAGGAAGCGCTCGTACATCCAATAGCGCAAGTGCTCGCCGTCGCGGATCTCGTCGGCGACGAACGGAACGTCGGGGAACGGCACGAGATAGAGAGCGATCTTGGAAGGCGGTGCCGTCCACACCGGCGGCTGCTCTAGATAGCGCTCGTGCCAAATCTCGGTCGCAAACGCGTCGGTATCGCAGAGGAGCACTTTGTTGGCGTGGCGCGCGGCTTCGTCTTCTTGACGCTGCTGTTCCCACGCGATGTGCACGAACTCGTCGGCCGACCAGCGGCCGAGCGCGCCGGCTTCGAGCTTGACGAACGTGTAATCGCGCCCGTATTCACCGACGCACGTCGTTTGGTAACGCTCCGCAAGTCGAGAACAGAGCGTCGATTTTCCGGTCGACTCGGCTCCGACCACGGCGACGCGCTTCACGAAATGCGCGCGAACGACCGGTTCGAGCCATTCCAAGTGTGCGAGCGGGTTGCGGCGCACGGCCGTGCCGGTAATGGGTACGAACCGGCGGTCGCGGTCGACGATGTAATGACGCGCGCCGAGCTCTCGCGCGAGCGCCTCGCCATAGGTCTCGGACGAAAAGAGCACGTCGACGCGTGCGTCGTCGAGAAAGCGGCGCGCGTGATTGGCCTGCGCCACCATGTCGGCCGATGCGACGGTGGGATCGTCGGCAACGATCCGTACGTCGACGTCGGGGTGAATCTCACGCATCCATCGCGCGCGCAACGCCGCCGGCGTTTGCTGTTCGGGATAATCCCATAACTGAATGATCAGCCGGTCGACCAACGACCGCGCCACGTCGATCAGCATGGCATGGCCGCGATGCGGCGGATCGAACTTCCCGACGATCAATCCAGTCATTGCCGCACACTACGACTTCAAAAGAAAAAAGCCCCGGGGGCTCGGCTTCGCCGACCCGCCCGAGGCATTGGTACGATGTTCTTCCGCATTGCGGCGGAAGGGCGTCACCTACGAAGAGGCGGCTGGCTCCGGAAGCGCCGGAGGCTCCACCGAAGGAATCTTCGAGAACTTCAACTTCTCGGGGTCGCCCTCGTCCACGTCTGCCAAGATGTGATCGCCCGCACCGAAGGTACCCTTGAGCATCTCTTCGGCGAGTTCGTCTTCCACGTTGCGCTGAATCGCGCGCCGTAGCGGACGCGCTCCGAACTGCGGATCCCAGCCCTTCTTGGCGAGGAGCGCTTTCGCCGCCTCGGTGACCTTGAGGTTCATCTCTTGCGCCTTGACTTCGCGCAAGACTTTCTCGAGCTCGAGGCCGACGATCTCTTCGATCTGCTCGCGGCTGAGTTGATGGAAGACGACCACTTCGTCGACGCGGTTCAAGAACTCCGGACGGAACGTGTGCTTGATCTCCTCGAGCACCTTGTTCTTCATCCGCTCGTAGTTCTTCGCCTCATCTTCTTGATCGGACTTGGTCGGACGGAAGCCGATGTCGGTCGTGGTCTGCATGCCGGTCGCGCCGACGTTCGAGGTCATGATGATGACCGTATTTTTAAAGTCGACCTGCCGCCCTTGCGAATCCGTGAGGCGCCCGTCGTCGAGCACTTGCAGCAGTAAGTTAAAGACGTCGGGATGCGCCTTTTCGATTTCGTCGAGCAGCACGACGGAGTACGGACGGCGACGCACCGCTTCGGTGAGCTGACCGCCTTCTTCATAACCGACGTATCCCGGAGGCGCGCCGACCAGGCGTGAAACCGAATACTTCTCCATGTATTCCGACATGTCGATGCGGATCATCGATTCTTCGTCGTCGAACATGAACTCGGCGAGGCTGCGCGCGACCTCGGTCTTACCGACGCCGGTTGGGCCGAGGAACAGGAACGAACCGATCGGGCGATTCGGATTCTTCAATCCGGCGCGCGAACGGCGGATCGCCCGCGTGATCACGTTGATCGCTTCGTTCTGACCGATCACGCGTTGGTGGAGCTGGTCGCCCATGTTCAAGAGCTTCTCGGTCTCGGCTTGCGCGAGGCGGCTGACCGGGATCTTCGTCCACGACGACACGATCTCGGCGACGTTCTCGCCCGTGACCTGCAGCATCTTGTCGCTATTTTGCGCTTTCTTTTGCTGCCACTCTTCTTCCAGGCGCGCTTTCTCCAAGCGCAATTTCTCTTCGCGGTCGCGAATCGAGGCGGCCTTTTCGAACTCTTGGCTCTTGACGACCGATTCTTTTTCGGCGATGACCTTGCGCAGTTGCGCGTCGATGTCGCGAATCGAAGGCGGCGGCAACGTCGCCTGCAGACGCACGCGCGAACTGGCCTCGTCGATGAGATCGACGGCTTTGTCGGGCAAGAAGCGATCGGTGATGTACCGGTCCGAGAGCTTTGCAGCGGCCGCGAGCGCTTCATCGGTAATTTGCACTTTGTGGTGCGCTTCGTAGCGGTCGCGAAGTCCCATCAGGATCTCGACCGTTTCTTCGACCGAGGGCTCGCCCACCATCACCGGCTGGAAGCGCCGTTCGAGTGCGGAGTCCTTCTCGATGTGCTTGCGAAATTCGTTGAGCGTCGTCGCGCCGATGCACTGCAACTCGCCGCGCGCCAGCGCCGGCTTGATGATGTTGCTCGCATCGATCGCGCCTTCGGCGGCACCTGCGCCGACGAGCGTGTGCAACTCGTCGATGAACAGAATGATCTCGCCGGCGGCGCCGCGGATCTCGTCCATCACGCGCTTCATGCGCTCTTCGAATTCACCGCGATACTTCGTGCCGGCAACGAGGCCAGCGAGGTCGAGCGTGATGACGCGCTTGTCGCGCAACGGATCGGGAATGTCGCCCTTGATCACGCGCTGCGCGAGGCCCTCGGCGATCGCCGTCTTGCCGACGCCGGGTTCGCCGATGAGCGCCGGGTTGTTCTTCGTGCGGCGCGAGAGAATTTGAATGACGCGCTCGATCTCGCTCGAGCGGCCGATGACGGGGTCGAGCTTGCTTTCGCGAGCAAGCTGCGTCAAGTCGCGGCCATAGGCGTCGAGCGTCGGCGTCTTGCTCTTACCCTTGGGTGCGGGCGGCTGCCCCTCGGCTCCCAAGAGCGAGGTCGTCTGGACGCGGACCTTGGCGGGGTCGACGCCCAGGTTCGTCAGGACGCGTGCGGCCACGCCCTCACCCTCGCGGATGAGACCGAGCAGCAGATGCTCCGTTCCGATGTAGTTGTGATTGAGCTGGCGGGCTTCTTCGAAGGCGAGCTCGATGACGCGCTTGGCGCGCGGGGTAAAGACCATCTCCTGCTGGACGGTTTGACCGCCACGGCCTACGATCGCCTCGACTTCTTGGCGGACCTTGGCAAGGTTGACGCCGAGAGATTCGAGGACTTTGGCCGCGAGGCTCTCGCCTTCGGAGATGATTCCAAGCAAGATATGCTCGGTTCCGATGTAGTTGTTCCCGAGCCGTTGCGCCTCTTCTTGAGCGAGGACGATGCTTCGTCTCGCACGCTCGGTGAACGGTTCCCACATTGACATGACTAGGCTCTTCCTCCGGTACCTTAATCCCGCTTCGGGAACAGGTCTCTATTTAACTCTACCCGTCGCATTCCAGTTTCGTGACGCCAACGGCGAGCATTCGCCCCTAGCTTTACAGGGACGAGACGCATCGGTACGGTTGGGCACAAGGGCAGGGGGCCGGGCGACCAAGCGGGGATCCGCGGCGCTTCCGGTTCGCAAAGGGTTACAGACGGTAGAACTCCAAGCCGCTTGCGAAAGTTGCGACATTTCCGGGGCAGTACGCCGTTGCGCCGCCCCTTCCATCCGAGAGATTAAGAACGTCATGCCTACCGTCGAACAAGTCCGGACCTCACTCAAAAACGTCAACGATCCCGAGCTCAATCTCGGCATCCTGGATCTCGGCCTCGTCTACGACATCAACGTCGAAGGGGACCAGCAGGAACATGTTAACGTCGTTATGACCTTGACCTCACCGATGTGCCCGGTGGGTCCGCTCTTCAAGAAATCGGTCGAAGACAACGTGCTCGGCATCGAAGGCGTCAAGACCGTGCAGGTGGACATCACGTTTTCACCGCCATGGGATCCGACGACGATGGCAACCGACGACGTCAAAGCGACCCTCGGGATCTGGTAGCGTCCAAGATTGCGAGCGTGGCGGTCGCGTGCGCAACCAACGTACCGTTTGCATTATACGCGCGCCCTTCGGCGGTTCCGACCGTCGTGCCGACGTGCA
This sequence comes from Vulcanimicrobiota bacterium, assembly GCA_027459645.1. Taxonomy (GTDB): domain Bacteria; phylum Vulcanimicrobiota; class Vulcanimicrobiia; order Vulcanimicrobiales; family Vulcanimicrobiaceae; genus JAMXLG01. The sequence continues at coordinate 112,534 of DAIDHQ010000030.1, read as the reverse complement.
CCGCGACGCCTTCCGCCGTGATCTTGCCGCCATCCGGCGCGATGGGGCGTATGAAGTGCACGTGGAGATCGAGCGTGGTTCCGTAGCGCTCCGGCGGTAACTTCGTTTGCACGGCAAGCGTTAGCACCGTGTCGAGCAACGCCGACGTGATGCCTCCGTGAACGACGCCGGTTGGATTCGACGTCCACTCTTCGACGCTCATCGAAAAGACGACGCGCCCTTCCTCGAAGCGTTCGATCTCGAAGCCCATCAAACGCGCCGCAGGCGGAGAGGGCACCGTGCCGACGCGCATCTCTTCCAACCACGCCATCGGATCGCGCCCTAAGATCGCGCGCGCCGTCGCCTGCGGAGGATCCCACGTGAAGGTGCGCTCGCGCGCGAGTTCTTTCATGATATCGTTTCCTTTTCCAGGGTCGCATCCAGATGCAGCGCGCGTGCGGCAATGCTCCACAGCACGCGAGAGTTCGAACGGAAAAATCCCATGTGTCCCACCGCCGCAAGCCCGTAGTCGCCGGGGTGGATCTCCCGGCGCGAGACGCGCGCGGAAGTAAAGCCGGGAACCAAGGCGGAGATCGCTCTCGGCGTCGCCCACGGATCGTCCGTGATGCCGATCATCAACACGTCGCCGCCGAACGCGCGATCGTGTTCGAGAACCTCTCGCATCGACGGATCGGCGAAGAAGTACCGCGGCGACGTACACCACCGGCTCCACTCGTAGAGCACGCCGGGCGCGAGATTCGTTCCGAAGACGACGCGTTCGCCCGGAAAATATCCCCACGTCCGCGTGAGCAGCGGCATGATCGCTTTGACGAACGCGTACACGCGATAGCGTTCGACACCGCGGTAGAGCCGCCAATACCCCGACTGCGACGCAACGGTAACCGCGCTGCGAAGTTCGGCGGCCGAGGGCGTCATCAGCAAGACGTGACCGCCGACGGAATGTCCGACGGCGTCGATCGGCAGCCCGGGATAGCGCGCGCGCGCCCATTCGACGACGCCCGCAAAATCGAGCGTACCCCAATCGCGCATGCGCGCCGGCGAGCGGCGTAACACCTCAGGCGCTTCGAACGTCCCGCGATAGTCGTAGGTCACGACCGCAGCGCCGAGTACGGCGAGATACTCGCAAAAGGAGCGATAGAATCCGCGCGGCGTCGCCGTCGCAGGGCTCACGACGATCGCGCTGCGCGGATCTTCGGGTTCCCATAGCGTCGCCGGCAATGCGTAGCCGTCGATGCCCGCAACGGTAAGCGTTTGCGAAGCTATCACGGACGCAAACCTTCGATCCACGCGCGCAGCGTACCGACGACCCGGCGCGCGTGGAGTCGGGAACGCAAACCGCGTGAGACCAGTAGCGCGCCTTCGAGTGCCGCGATGATAAAGTCGGCCGCGCTCTCCGCGTCGAGCTCTGCCGCGAAGTGTCCCTTCTCTCGGCCCCGCTCTAGGTTGCGCACTACGTGCGTGCGCATCCGCGACAGCGCTTGCGTCACGCGTTCGCGCAGAAACGGCAACGCGTCGTCCGCTTCGACGACGCCGTTGGCGATCGGGCAACCGCCGGTGACGACCGGGCGTTCGATGTACCGCTCGAATGCATGCAGATACGCAAGTAACCGCGGCAATCCCGATTCCGTGCCGGCGAGCGCCTTGGTGAAATAGGCGTCGACCTGCTTGTAGGCATAATCGAATGACGCGAGGGCCAGTTCTTCTTTGCTGGCAAAGTGGTTATAGAGGCCGCCCTTTTCGAGCTCCGTCGCCTCGAGAATGTCGTTGATCGAGGTTCCCGAGAAGCCGTACCGGTTGAAGATCGGAGCGGCGGACGCCAGGATCGCTTGGCGACGGTTCGAACTCTTCACAGACCGACCGTTCGGTCTGTAACCCTGATCCGCCTTCCCGCCTTTTAGGAACCAATGCACGGACACGAGGAGCTCGTCGAATACGGTACCCGCCGCTGGCTGATCGTCGTGGGCGTTATGATGGCGACGCTGCTGCAAGTGCTCGACGCCACGATCGTCAACGTCGCGCTGCCGACGATCCAGGGCAACATGGGCGCGAACTTCGACGAAGCGGCGTGGGTCGTCACGGGCTATATCATCGCGGCCGTCATCGTTATTCCGCTTACGCCCTGGTTGCAGCAGTTGATGGGACGCCGCAACTACTACGTAGCGGCAATCGTGGGCTTCACGATCACCTCGGGACTCTGCGGCACCGCCACCTCGCTCCAGCAGCTGGTTTTTTATCGCGTGCTGCAAGGCTTGTGCGGCGGTGGACTTATCGCGACGGGTCAGGCGATCATGCGCGATACGTTTCCACCCAAACAGCTCGGCTTGAGTCAAGCGCTCACCTCGCTCGGCGCGGTCGTCGGTCCGTCGATCGGTCCGACGCTCGGCGGCGTCCTGACCGACCAGCTCTCGTGGAATTGGATATTCTTCGTCAACATCGTGCCCGGCGTGATAAGCGCGTTGCTCTGCGCGTCGCTCTTGCGCGATCCGGCTCGCCGCGGACGTCCTTCCGTCGACGGAATCGGGCTGGGGCTCATGGCGATGGGTTTGGGCTGCCTGCAATACGTGTTGGACGAAGGCGAACGCTACGACTGGTTCAGCGACCGCAACATCGTCGCGACCAGCTTTGTAGCCGTTGCATCGCTTGCCACGTTTGTGTATTGGGAACTGCGCGTCGTGAAGAATCCGATCGTCGATCTGCGCATCCTCGTGAAGAATCGCACGGTGCGCTTCGGATGTCTGCTCGGCATGCTGCTGGCGTTCTCGCTCTTCGGCGGCGTCATTCTGGCTCCGCAATTTCAGCAAAACCTGTTGAACTTTACCGCAACGCTCTCCGGCTTGTCGATCCTCTCGCGTGCGCTCGGCATCATGGTCATGACCTTCGTGACGCTCTTTATGCTGAACCGGCTCAAGTTAAAGCCGCAATTGCTGCTCGGAATCGGTTTTATCATCGTCGCCGTCGCGAACATCATGACCGCGCAGGTGCTCACTACGAACAGCGATTTCAAGACCTTTTTGTTTCCGTTGGTCTTGGGCGGCATCGGTTTCGGCATGCTCTTCGTGCCGCTCGCCGTATCGGTCTTGACGTCGGTACAGGGCGCGGACACGCAGAAAGCAACCTCGCTGTTGAGCCTCTGCCAACAGCTCGGCGGCTCGATCTCGACGGCGATCCTCGTAACGCTGCTCGACCGCCGCGGGGCGTTTCACCAAGACCGGCTGGCCGCGTCCATCAACCTCACGCGCCCGGCGGTCCAGCGTGCGCTGGCGGAGCACGCACCGCTAGCCCAGATCGCGGCACTCGTGCAGCAACAGGCAGCCACGATGGCCTTCGGCGACGCGTTTTACGTGCTGGGCGCCATCACGCTGATATTCACCCCGCTCGTGTTGCTGCTGCGTCCGGCAAAGACCGGCGCCGCGCCCCATGCGATCGCTATCGAATAGTGGGTACGATCCGCTCATGGAACGCAACGACAACGATTCCAAGGATTCGATGGAGCAGATCTTCGAGGACCACGGCGGCGAAGAAGCGGTGATCGGCGCCGACGACACCGGCATGGTCGGCACGCAACGGACCCTGATCGAAACGGAACTCGACACGGAAGCGGGTGAAGGCGGGGAGGAACCCCGGGCCTAACGCTTCTCCCCGTGAAAACGCACGGGGAAAAATACGAGGAACTGGCGCGCAAGCGCGCGCTTTCGCATGCGCCGGCCGGAGCCGACGCGATCGACAAGCAGCACGCGCGGGGAAAGCGAACGGCGCGCGAGCGTATCGAAGCGCTGGTCGACGAAGGCTCGTTCACCGAACTCGATCAGTTCGTCGTCCATCGCACCAACGCGTTCGGGATGGACGAAAAAGAGTTCCTCGGCGACGGCGTCGTCACCGGCCGTGCGACGATCGACGGACGGCAAGTCTTTCTCTTCTCGCAAGATTTCACGGTGCTGGGCGGTTCGCTCGGCGAAGCATTCGCCGAAAAGATCTGCAAGGTGATGGACCTTGCGGTGCGCACGGGCTCGCCCATGATCGGTATCAACGACTCCGGCGGCGCGCGAATTCAGGAAGGGGTCGTATCGCTCGGCGGTTACGCGGAAATTTTCTGGCGCAACGTGCAAGCGAGCGGCGTCATCCCGCAGCTGAGTTTGATCGCCGGGCCCTGCGCGGGCGGCGCCGTATATTCCCCCGCCATCACCGACTTCGTCCTCATGACCGAAGGCATCTCCCAGATGTTTATCACCGGCCCGGAGATCATTAAGACGGTCACCGGCGAGGACGTCACCTTCGAACAACTCGGCGGCGCGCAGACGCACGCAAGCAAGAGCGGCGTCGCCCATCTCGTCGCATCCGACGAAGACGAACTGGTCGAACAGACCAAGACGCTGCTTTCGTACGTTCCGCAGAACAATCTCGACGATCCGCCGCGCTATGCATGTGACGACGATCCCCAGCGCGAGAATCCGGATCTCGACGAGATCGTTCCCGACTCGCCGAACAAGCCGTACGACATGCACGAAGTGCTCGCCGGCGTGCTGGATTACGGCGAGTTCTTCGAAATTCAACCGCTCTACGCGCAGAACATGATCGTGGGATTCGGCCGAATCGCCGGGCGCAGCATCGGCGTCGTCGCGAATCAACCGAGCGTGCTCGCCGGCGTCCTCGACATTAAATCGTCGATCAAAGCGGCGCGCTTCGTGCGCTTCTGCGATGCCTTCAACATCCCGCTGCTAACCTTCGTCGACGTGCCGGGCTTCCTGCCCGGCACCGATCAGGAGTACGGTGGCATCATCCTGCACGGCGCCAAGCTGCTCTACGCGTTTGCCGAAGCAACGGTACCGAAGATTACCGTCATCACGCGCAAAGCCTACGGCGGCGCCTACGACGTCATGGCGTCGAAGCACATCCGCGCCGACGTCAATCTCGCGTGGCCGACCGCCGAGATTGCCGTCATGGGTGCGGAGGGCGCCGTCAAGGTCATCAACCGCCGCGAGATCGCCGCGGCAAACGATGCGAACGCGAAGACGCAAGAGTTGATCGACGAATACACCGAGCGTTTCGCCAATCCGTACGTCGCGGCGCAGCGCGGTTACGTCGACGACGTGATCGAAGCGCACCGCACCCGGGGATCGATCGCGACCGCTCTCGAGATGCTGGAAAACAAACGCGTCGAGCGTCCCAAGCGCAAGCACGGCAACATTCCGCTCTAAGGAGAAACGAGCATGTCGACTCGCAAGGATTTTTTGGCGGCAACCGCGGCGCTTGCGGCCGCGCCGGCTGCGGTTTCGGCGGCGCCTGCACCAAAAGCTTCGCCCGCCCGATCCAGCTCGGAGAAACTGCACTTCGATCCGGCGGCCTTTGCCGCCGCCCTCGATCGCGACGTTCCCCACAAGCATCTCTTTGGGGCGAAATATATCTCGGGCGGCGACGTCTTCACCAACGTTCGCGCGACGCTCAACGCCTATACGGCCTCCGGAACGCCTCTCTCCAACGTCGCGCCGGTCGTCGTTTTATATCACGAAGCCATGCTGCTCGGGCTGGACGACGCGATGTGGAATCGGTACGTCCTGCCGGCGACGGCAAAAGCACCGAAGGAAGCCCCGGCGGATCTCCTCAAGCTCGTATCGCCGAAGACGCGCGGAAATCCGTTCATGGAAAAAAAGAGCGGCGAATGGGATTCGTCTATCCCGACCCTAACCGCTCTGGCAGACACGCGCTTCTTCATCTGCAACAACGCGTTGACGGGCTTCGCGCATGCACTTGCAAAGCGTATGAAACTCGATCCCGCGACCGTGCGAAACGAGTGGGCGGCCCATCTAATTCCGAACTCGATGCTGGTTCCCGCCGGAGTGTGGGCCGTCCACGCGATTCAAGAGCACAAATATACGTTGTTGCAATCGTCGTAGCGGCAGCCGCTAGTACGGCCGGTACGGCGCCACGTTCGATGCGACGAACGCGCGATCGTTCGGCGAGAAATAGCCGTTTGCGACGATGACCTGCCCGACGCCGAAACCATACTGGCGCGTGATGACCCAGACGGCTCCGTGCCCGTTGTTGCTCTCGATCAAGATCCGGTTGCCGCGCACGGCGTCGATCCGGCCGATCACCTGACGGTCGTTACTCGTCCCGTACCACATGCCCGGAAAAGCCTGCGGCGACTGTGCGAGCGTGATCTGCTCGGCAACCAAACCGTTGCCTGCACGGCAGCCATAGACGCCGGCGTAGACGCCGGGCCGCAACGGCAATCCGCCGTAATTCACGCGCGCGCCGCGCGCAAAGACGTGCACGCGTCCGATTGATTGATTCGTTCTAAGCGTGAAGAACGACGGATGCACGTTGATGATTTGGCCGAAGTAACTCGTTCGCGCCGCATAGCGGCAGCTAGGCGCGGCCTGCGCGGCCGACGGTACCGCGGCAAATCCGGCGAGTAGTGCGATGAGGAATCCTAGTACATACTTCATGGTAACGGAACGTATTCCGCAAGAACTCCGGTTCGCTTGGTCGGTTTGAATTCGAGTACCTGATATGCAGAGATTTCTTCACGCACGAATGGATCTTCCGCCAGGATGCTTTCCAGCGTTTCTCGCGACATCGGAAACGTCACGATGACGCCGCCCGTGCGCGGCTCGAGCGGGCCGGAAACCATGAAGCGGCCGGCGGCGTACTGGCGGTCGAGAAACTCCCGGTGGGCGGGGAGGACGCGGTCGATCTCCTCGACGGGCTTGAGGTAGCGCGAGAGCAGTAAGAACATAGGGCTACGGTACGCGAAGGAGCGGGACGCCCCTGGCGACTATCTAAGCGAACGTGAAGCTGCTTGAAGGAAAGCGCGTCCTGGTCACGGGCGTCGCCAATCGATGGTCCATCGCTACCGGCATTGCAAAGCGCATGCACGATCATGGGGCGCAACTCGCGTTCACGTATCAGGGCGAGCGCGTGCGAGACGAAGTCGAAAAGCTTGCGGGGGAGCTCGGCGGCGGCCCGGTGGTCGAGTGCGACGTTGCTAACGATGCGTCGCTGAGCGCCATGGCCGAAGCTCTGCGACCGTTCGGGAACCTCGACGGTCTCGTGCACTCGATCGCTTTCGCGGACAAGAACGACCTGCGCGGAACCGTCTATGACACGACGCGGGCGGGGTTTGCGCTTTCGCTCGACATCTCGGCGTTTTCCCTGATCGCGATGGTCTCGACGCTGCGCGACCGATTCAACGACAACGCGTCGATCCTCGCGCTCACGTATCTCGGCGCAACGTCGATCGTGCCCAACTATAATTTGATGGGCATTGCGAAAGCGGCGCTCGAGTCGTCGGTACGGTACCTCGCTTACGATCTCGGCGCGCGCGGAATCCGCGTCAACGCGATTTCGGCCGGCCCGATCAAGACTGCGAGCATGCGGCAGGTTTCGGGTGCGACGAAGATGCTGGACGTCGTTCCGCAGATGGCGCCGCTGCATCGCAACGTGACCGCCGACGACGTCGGCAACACCGCGGTCTATCTGGTCTCGGATCTCTCCTCCGCAATCACCGCCGACGTGCACTTCGTCGATGCCGGGTATCATGCGGTCGGAATGCTTCCGCCCGATTTTACGATGAAGTGATGAACGACGACGAGATCGCCGCGCTTGCGGTAGCCCTGGAGGTCGCGCTCGGTTCCTCCACGCCGCAGCGCGCGTCCGATGAAGTGCCCTCGCGGCCGTCGCGCTGGAAGGCCGCCGGGCGCCGGCCGGAACTGGAATTGGAAGAACTGCGTGCTCTTTAAGAAGATCTTGATCGCCAATCGCGGCGAGATCGCCGTTCGCATCATTCGCACCGCGCGAGAGATGGGCATTGCGACCGTCGCCGTGTATTCCGAACCGGACCGCGACGGCATTCACGTGCGCATGGCGGACGAGGCCTATCTGATCGGGCCGGCCGCCGCATCGCTAAGCTACCTCGACGTCGACAAACTGCTCGACGTGGCGGCTCGTTCCGGAGCCGACGCCGTGCACCCCGGATATGGGTTTCTCGCGGAGAACTCTGCGTTCGCGCGACGCGTCATCGCTGCCGGCTTGACGTGGATCGGTCCGCATCCCGACGCGATCGATGCGATGGGCGACAAGCTGCGCGCGCGTCAAGCGATGCAGCGAGCGGAGGTACCTTTCGTACCGGGCGGCACGGAAGCGATCGAAGACGTCGCGGGTGCGCGGCGAGCTGCGGAAGCCTACGGCCTACCCCTGGCGCTCAAAGCGTCGGGCGGAGGCGGCGGCAAAGGGTTAAAAGTCGCGCGGACCGCGGACGAATTGGAGTCCGCGTTTTCCACGGCCAAGCGCGAAGCCGAAGCGTATTTCAAGAACGGCACGATCTACGCCGAACGCTATCTCGAAAACCCAAAGCACGTCGAACTGCAGATCCTCGCCGATAAGCACGGGACCGTGCTGCACGTCGGCGAGCGAGACTGCTCGCTGCAGCGACGCCACCAGAAGCTGTGGGAGGAAGCGCCCGCGCAGATTCCGCTCAAAGTGCGCAAAGCCATGCGCGAAGCCGGCGTCCGCGCCGCGCAAGCGATCGCGTATGACTCGGTCGGCACGATCGAATGCCTGGTGAGCGGCAACGAGTTCTTCTTCCTCGAGATGAACACGCGCATTCAAGTGGAGCACACCGTCACCGAAATGGTTTCCGGTCTCGACTTGATTCGCGAACAGATTCGCGTTGCCGCCGGCGAGCCGCTCGGCTTCACGCAAGACGACGTCGAGTTTCGCGGACACGCGATCGAAGGGCGCATCAACGCCGAAGACCCGGCGGCCAACTTTCGGCCCGCGCCGGGGACTATCGTTCGCTATCGCGAGCCCGCGGGCTTGGGCGTACGCATCGATTCGGCTGCATATGCCGGGTACACGATCTCGCCCGATTATGATTCGATGATCGCAAAACTCGTCGTGTGGGCGCCGACGCGCGGTCAGGCGATCGCGCGGCTCGCACGCGCGCTCGACGAATACGAGATCGAAGGCGTACCCACGACGATTCCGTTGCTGCGCGCCCTGTGCGATGACGAACCGGTGCGCGACGGCACGTACGGAACCGCGACCCTGGAACCGTTCGCAGCACGGCATTTCGCCGACGCCACCAACGGTGAGGTTCACCCGCCGGTCGAACGCTCCGCCGAGCCTGTGCAGACGATCCGCGTCGAGATCAACGACAAACTCTATCGCGTGCGTTTGCTCGATCTGCCGCACGGCGTCGCAGCCGCAACTTCGGCGACGGCAAAAGCCGCGCCGCGTCGTGGCACCTTGAAAAAGGCGTCGGCGGCCGCGCACGGCAACGACATCGTTTCACCGATGCACGGCGTGGTAGTGGAGATCAAAGTTCAACCGGGCGATGCCGTGGAAGATAAACAGGTCGTCGCGGTCGTTGAAGCGATGAAGATGATGAACGAGATTCGCGCTCACCGCAAGGGAACGATCGCATCGGTCGCCGCGAAGCCGGGCGAGACGGTCGAGGCACACGCGCCACTCGTGACACTCGCTTAGAGCAAGGGCACGCCGGGCGCCGCGTCGCGCGGTACGAGCCCGAGCAAACGCGGATCGTCGCAAATCTCGATCTGCCGTTTGAACGGCGTGAATCCCGAACGCACGTAAAACGCCACGGCGGCGGGATGGTCGAGCGTGCACGTGTGTACCCACAGGCGCCCGATGGGATGCGCCCACGCGAGTTCGAGCGCGCGATTCATCAGCCAGCGTCCGGCGCCCGTGCCGACGAGGCCATCGCCGACGCCGAAGAAGGTGATCTCGCACTCGTTACCTGCGCGGAAATCCAGCTCCAGCAAACCTTCGTCGCGCCCGTCGACGACGAGCGCGTAGGCTTCGACGCGCGCGTCGTCGAGAATCTCGCGCAGGCGCCCGTCGGGCAACGCGAGGCGTGAGAACCAAAGATATGCGTCGCCGACGTAGTGAAAGAGCGCACGGTATCGTTCTGCGTCGGCACCCTTCAAGCGCTCCAACTCAGCGGCAAAGCCTGACGGCTCCGCACGAGGCGCCGGTCGTTCCTGCATCTCCAGACAGGTTACGACGTTCGCAAGCTTGCCCGCGGGAAGATCGGCGTACCCGTCGGGCAGCTTCACGGCTTCTTCACGTAGGTACTGCGTACGGCGTTCTGCTCGAGCGTAACCGACGCGATTTTTCCCGATGCATCCCTGTTGAACGTCAGATATGCATCGACGACCTTGAGGTAAAAATGGTCCTTCGCCGACGCAAAGACCGGATAGGCTTTCTGTGCTCCGAGCTTCGCGAAGAGCTGCCCTTCCTTTAGCAAAAACGCGAACGCCAAGCCGTTGTCGACGTACGTCCCCACGTATTGCTTCATCGTTGCGGCATCGAGCGGGACGACCGGCGGATACTCCGGTTGCAAGTGGAGCGCGAGCGGTTTTTCGCCGGGACCTAATTTCGGAAGGCCGATCGTTTGGCCACCCTGCGTAAGCACGAGACCCACGATCTTGCCGTCCTTGCGGATGAATTGAATGTATGCGTTCGTTACCCGCAGATAAAAGTGATCCGGGCTCGATGGATACAGACGCACTTTCCCCTGGCCGACGATATCGGCGACGAGCGCGTGCCCGACCCGGGAAATCGAACCACGCAGGCCGACCTGCAGATTGGCGTACTCACCGTCATACGCATCGAGCTGCGCGTCGGTCAGTTTCAAATCGTGATGAACCACGATGTCGATCGAGGGCACGAGCGCGTGCAGGGCGATATCCTCGATCTCGGGACCGTTGCTCAGCATGACGATGCCGCGCGAGCGGTCCGCGGTCATCGCGATCATGGCGTGGTAGCCTGCCGTATCGCCACCGTGTTGGATCACGTGATGGATGCCGTCGGTCCACCAGATGAGCCCGATCTTATACCCGGGCAGCATCGTCGCGCGCGGTCTCTGAGCGAAGAGCATCGCGCGGCCCAGAGGGCCGTGCCCCATTGCCGCGCGCAGATACTTCACCATGTCGACGGCATCGGAACGAATTGCGCCCGCGCCCGCGATGGCATCGGTCATTTCCCACGAATGCACCGGGCCTAGATCGTCGTGACCGGCGGCAAAGCGCGCCTGCGCCGTAGGTCCGAGGGCGATACGCGTCTCGGTCATCCCGAGCGGTTTCCAAACGTACGACCGCACGAGCGACGTATAGTTCGTGTGTGCGGCGTTTGCGAGCGCGAGGCCGAGCAAGCCGACGCCGACATTCGAGTATTCGAACTTCGCCCCAGGGTCGCGCGTAAGCTTATAGGTATTGAGAAACGCGTACAGATCGGCGACCGTGTAATCGGCATAGGGATTCGCCGGGTTCGCCGGCTTGAAGTTCGTGGGCAACCGCGGCAGCCCCGAATGCTGCGTCGCGAGATTTCCAAGCGTGATCTGCTTGCCGTCGCGCGAGGGCACGTGCACGCTTGCCGGGAGATACTTCGCAACGGGATCGTCGAGCGAGACGCGATGCGCGAGCACCATCCGGGCGAGAATCGTCGCGGTAAACGTCTTCGTGACCGATCCGATTTCGAAGAGGGTGTGTTTGTCGAGCGGGCGTGCCGTTCCGGAGTTGCCCGCCTGATAGTACTGCACGCCGGTTGAGTCGACGGTGGCCGCAATAATACCGGTTCCAGCGGGAGCCTTCGCTACCCGCGCATCGATCTCGCTCTGCAGCGCCGATTCAGGCGTTGCCGCAAAAACGGGTGCCGGAAATACTAGACCGGCGATCAATAAAGCCGTGAGGACGCGTTTCATCGGTCGCCCGTTTCGCCGGAAGGTTTATTTTTCCTCAGGCGGTTTGAGCGATGCGAAGAAGTACTGATAGAGCGCGGCGTTGAGCAATTGCAGCGTCGCGGCAGCCTCCAGCATCGTGCCGATCCAGAGATGCTCGATGATGATGCCTGCAACCGCGGGCGCGACCATCGACGAAACCTGCGACGGCAGGTTCGAGAGGCTTGAGACGCGCGAGCGTTCTTGCGGCGCGACGACGCCCATCACGTAGGACTGGCGCACCGAGATCGTCACCGCGTTGAGCATCATGCGCAGCAGATACACCACACCGCACAACGCAAAGGTGGGCATGAACGGCATCAGCGCCAGGAGCGCGCACGATGCGGTGCGCAGGGCGACGACGGTGCGTACCGCGCCGCCGATGCGCCGCACGATCCCCGCAACGACGAGAAAGTTCAACGACACCGCGAGTGCGATGACGAAATACAACATGCCGATCTGGGCCTGCGTCGCGCCATAGCGCAAATGCAGGAACAGCACGAGCATCGAGCCCAAAAAACCGACCGCCAAACCGTTGGTCGCGTTCGTTATGGCCAGACGCACGAGAATTTTCAGGGAGTCGCGGCTCAAGCGAACCGCTCGCCGCTCTTGTGGCGGCGCGCGGCGCTCCGGTATCGGCAGCGCGATGAGCGCGAGCACGACGCCGGCAACCGACGTTGCATAAAAGATATCGTGAGGAGCGATGTGCGCGCTTGCCACCAAGAACCCGAATGCTCCGGCGAACGAGCCGATCGAGCCCAACCGCGCGAACGCCGTGGTCCGATGATGGCCCTCGGAGAGTTCCGCAACCAGCGCCTGCTCCGCGGAAAAGTATGGTCCGAACGCGCCGCCGGATGCAGGGCTTCCCCCGCGGCCGATCGTCCCGAGCGCACCGGCAAACGCAAGTATCCAGAACGGTGCGTCGAGCGCAAACGCAACCGCGCCGACCGCCGTAAAGGCGCCGAAGATTGCGAGTACGAGCTTTCTCCCGAACCGGTCTGCAACGAAGCCCGCGAGCACCGCAAGCAATGCCGCGCCGCCCGACCAGCACGCCACCAAGAGCCCGACCGTCGTGGGACTCGCGCCGCGCTGCAAGAGATAGAGCGGAACGAGCACGGCCAGATAGCTCTGGGTCAAGCTGCGCACGATGCGCCCGAGATACAGATAGAACACCGGCCCTCTCGCGTTCGGAGCGAGGCGCGGCGACCCTTGCGACGAAGCAGCCACGCATGCCTCGCGAGTACAACAGCAGCGGTATCCCGCTAAAGCCGCATTACGACCGGATCGAGGGTGCCGAACTCGAGCTAGGCGAGCCGGGAGCCTTTCCGTTCGCGCGCGGCATTCGCAAAGACATGTACCGCGGCCGTCTTTGGACCATGCGGCAGTACGCCGGCTTCGCGACCGCCGCGGAATCGAACGCACGTTACCGCTATCTCTTGGAACGCGGAACGACAGGACTTTCGGTCGCCTTCGACCTTCCGACGCAGCTCGGTCACGACTCCGATGCGCCGCTCGCTCGCGGTGAAGTCGGCAAGGTGGGCGTCGCGATCGATTCCATCGAGGACATGGAGACGCTCTTCGATGCGATCCCGCTCGATCGCGTCACGGTTTCTATGACGATCAACGCGCCCGCGTCGATCCTGCTCGCTATGCTGCTCGCGGTGGCGCGGCGGCGCGGCATTCCGTTCGACCGGCTGGGCGGCACCGTGCAGAACGACGTCCTCAAAGAATATGTCGCGCGCGGAACCTATATCTATCCGCCGGAACCGTCGATGCGCCTGGTGACCGACGTCATGAGCTACTGCGCGCACCACGTGCCTCAATGGAACACGATTTCGATCTCGGGCTATCACATTCGCGAAGCCGGTTCGACGGCCGCCGAAGAGATCGGCTTCACGCTCTCAAATGCGAAGGCATACCTGCACGCCGCTCGTGCCGCTGGGATCGATCTCGACCTCGTCGCTCCGCGCATCTCCTTCTTTTGGAACGCGCACAACGATTTCTTCGAAGAAATCGCCAAGTTTCGCGCGGCGCGCCTGCTGTGGGCGCACATCACCCGCGACGAGTTCGGCTGTAAGGACCCCAAATCGCAGATGCTGCGATTCCATACGCAGACGGCCGGCTCGACGCTCACCGCGCAGGAGCCCGACAACAACGTCGTACGCGTGACCCTGCAGGCGCTCGCCGCGGTGCTGGGCGGCACGCAATCCTTGCACACGAACGGAAAGGATGAAGCCCTCGCGCTCCCGACGGCGGAGAGCGCCAAGCTTGCGCTTCGCACGCAGCAGATCATCGGCTATGAATCGGGCGTCGCCGACGTCGTCGATCCGCTCGCGGGTTCGTACTACGTCGAGTCGCTGACGAACGCGCTCGCGGAACGCGCGCGCACGCTCATCGCCGAGGTCGATCAACTCGGCGGAAGCGTCGCCGCAATCGAGAGCGGCTGGATGCAAAGCCGCGTCGCGGAGTCGGCCTATCGCGCGCAGCAAGATATCGAGCGCGGCGACGCCGTGGTCGTCGGCGTCAACCGCTTCGCCGAAGGTGAGGCTGGCCCGACGATCCCGCTACAGCGCATCGAAGCACGCGTCGAACGCGAGCAAGTCGATCGCTTGCAGCGCTTCCGCGCGGCGCGCGACGCGACGGCGGTGGCCGCGCGCCTCGAGAAGATTCGAGCCGCCGCGGCGACGCGCGAGAATCTGATGCCGCACTTCATCGAGGCCGTCGACGGCGGCGCTACGCTCGGCGAGATCTGCAACGTGCTCCGGGATGTCTTCGGGGTCTATCGCGCCAAGGAGGTGGTCGCATGAAGATCGATCACATCGCCATCGTCGTCAAGGATCTCGACGCGACCATCGCTCTTTACACTCAAACGCTCGGATTTCGCCAAGCCTATCGCGAGATCGTCGCGGATCAGGGCATCGAAGCGGTCGGGCTGCAAGCGGGCGATTCGATCATCGAACTCCTGCGCCCGCTCGACGAAAACTCGCCGATCGCAAAATACCGCGGCGATGCGGACACGAAGCTTCACCACACAGCCTATCGCGTCGACGACATTCGCGCGAAGCTGGCCGACCTCAAGAGCAAGGGCGTGCGCTTGATCGACGAAGAGCCGCGTCGCGGCGCCCACGGCAATACGATCGCCTTCTTGCATCCGAAGTCGACGCAAGGGGTACTGATCGAACTATGCCAGCCTTCGATCTCGACGGAACCCTGATCGGCGATAGCGAGGGCGAACTCACGAACGCCGGGGCATATCGCGTCTACCGGACGGTAGGCGAAATGTCCCGGCGCCCGTTGGAGCTAGGGTTTTAGCGCCTTGGCGGCAACGGCGGCGAGCATGCCGAGATGCGCGCGCATCGCCTCGTCGAGATTGCCGCCGCGCAGTTTGGATTGCGCCTGCGACTGCACGCGCGCGAGTTCGGCCCGCGCGAGCGCCTTCGCATCGTCGGGCGTGCCGGCTTTCGGCGCCGTCGCAAGTTGCACGAGCGTCGTTTCATAGTCGAACTGCAAGTTCCGGCGAAGCAACGAGATGCCGTGCGAACGATCGGTGAGTTCCCGGAAGACCGCCGCATGCATCATCGAAAAGAGCCGCGCGATCGTGAGCGTCGGGCCTTGCGACTCCATCGGGTTCTGCTCCAAACGCGAGAGCGTGCTCGGCGAGAACATAAACGCGATCGCATTATGCTGCGCGCGCAACACGCTCTGCGCGTACGGGAAATCGTGCCGGTGCGGTGGATCGTACGCCCACACCGGCAAGTTCCCGTAATTCTCCCATCCGACGTAGCCGTAACCCGCCCATTCCGAATAGCCCAGCTTGTCGAGCACCGACGGCGCCACGTTTAAATAGCGGTCGTCGAAGAGATAGGCAGTGAGAATCGAAAAGGCTTGTTGCTGTTTCGCAAGCGGAACGGGAACGATCGGCGGCTTCGCGCCGGGATCGCCGCGATGCGCGCGCGAGAGATATTGTCCGCCAATCCAATGGGCCGTCTTACCGGCGAGCAACAGATACGATCCGAAGGCGCGCCGGAACATGTCGGTCGCCTCTTCATACGCACCGCCCGCATGCGGCAACAACTGCACGCTGCGATCCATCAGGTTGCGATCGATCTTGAGTTGCACGGCCGTCCAGTCGAGTTGATCGTTCGTGAGCTCGCCTTGTTCGACGCGCGGATCGGCTGCGTGGCCGTCGTACCACGATACGTCTTCGTCCGAGGCGTAGCGGTAGCGCGGATTCGACCACGCCGACGCCCAGCGTTCGAGCGTGGGCAGTTCCGCTTCGGGTGTCGGCGCGTTCGGAATATACGCATACGCGTATTTCATCGCGTAATAATCGTAGGGCCCGAGCACCGTTTGGTGATAGGTTCCCTGCGGCGTCCCCTTCGGCCAAATGTTGAGCGGGGCATACTCCATCACCGTCGATGCAACGCCGTACTTCTTGGTGAAGGCCCGGCTCTGCAGCTCTCGTGCGGTATAGGCGTCGTGGCCGATGAAGTTGTGCTGCATCCCGAGATTGTGGCCGGTTTCGTGCATGATCGTTGCGAGCCACGTATCGGCGACGAACGATTGCGGCACGGGATCGGTATTGCGGCCGTAGCGAACGGGATCGACGACGTAACGCCAGGTGTTTGCCGCGGCGCCGGGCACTTCGGCCGAGATCAGGATTCCCGTGCGAAACTCTTCACCCGTTCGCGGATCGAAGAGCGTCTGCGAATCGGCTCCGAAGCTCGGGCGCTGTTCGGTCACCCACCGCAACACGTTGTACCGGATGTCGTCCGGATCCCAGTTCGGATCGTTCGGCTGCGGCTTGACTTGAATCGCGTCGAGAATGCCGATCTTCGCGAGCGCGGCGTTCCACTTCAACACGGCGGCCGCGATCTGCGGGCGGAACTGCACCGGCACGGTATTGCTCATGTAAAAGACCATCGGATGCGTCGCCTTCGACGGGCGCGTGGGATCCGCGGGCGCGAAATTCCAGCGCACCAGATAACGGCGGTAGCGATCCGGCGCCATATCGGTCGACGGCGAGAAATCCATGTAGATCGCGTCGTAGAGCCCGACGCGGTCGTCGGCATATCGCGGCCGGTAGTTGTCGTGGGGAAGCTGTGCGAAATTATAGACGACGTTCATCTGGACGCTGCGCGCGTCCGGCGCCGTGTCGGGCGCGATGTGTGGCGCATTGGTCGCCCACAGTTGCTTGACGTCGATGACGACATTCTCCGGGAAGGCTTTCGTCTTTCCGAAATAGGTGCGCGTTTTATCCAGATGGTAGGCCGTCAACGGTTTGGTGTTCAGCGATCCGTTGATGATGTGATCCAAATCGAGGACGTCGTCGAAGAGCGGCGACGCGTCGAAAACGATGTGTCCGTCTCCCTGCGCGACGATCTTTCCGACGCCGACGACCGACTGCGGAAAATTGTAATGAACTGCGAGACGGCCCGGTGCGCCGCCCGGCGAAATGAACGACGAGTTCGGCCAGACGATGGCAATGCCGTCGCCGGCGCGTTCGAAGCGCACGAGCATCGCCGGCAGGTGGTCGGTGTTGCCCCAGACGATAAAGTTTCCGCCCATGCCGTTGCCGGGCACGATCGTCTCGAGATAGTCGGTGTTTAACTGACCGTCTTGCACGTCGAGATAGACGTGCCCGTTCTTCCGGAGGATCGTGAAGAGGCCGTGCTGCGCCTGAGCGCCTGCGGCAAAAGTGGCGTACGGCGCGGGGGTCTGCGCGGACGCGGTACTATAACAAAAGATCAGCGCCGCACATGACGCGAGCGCGACAAAAAACGAGCGTAGCAGCATCGTCAGAGGTTTGGTGCGATTGCCGTGTCGATCCTGGTTTCGAACGTACGGTCCCAGGGCAGCGTGATCCGCATCGAGGCGATGTGGTACCCCGGATAGAGCTGCGCCAGCGTCGCCACGGCATCGTTCCACAGCTCGTCACGATTGCGGGCGGCGGTTTGTGCCGCGACCGCCGGCAGCAGATAAGTATGATCGGTGACGCCCTGGGCGTTCAGCCAAGCGTTGAGGTCGGGGCGAACCCGCACGTGAAAATCGACGTCGTCGACGAAGCGCATGAAGGTAAACGTCCGGTGGGCGAGCGCGTCATAAGTGTGCAAGCGGCGCCCCGCGCCGGCGGCAATCGCCTCGGCTAGCGCCGTTCCAATCGTGTTCGCGCCCGTATTCCACGAGGCGTATGCCTCCAAATGTCCGGCAAGCCCGCTCTGCAGCAGGCGCCGCGCAAACGCGCCTTGATCGGCGTAGCTCTCTTCGAAGCTTAGGTCCGCGAACGAAACCGGAACCGCACGCGCGACGTCTGCGCGCATGGCGGCGACGAGTGCGTCGTCGGTAGCGGCGTTCGTCTTTGGTACGCGCACGTAGAGCACGAAATCCGGATTGCGCTCGACGCGTTTGCCGCGGCAGAGACGGATCAAACTATCGACCGTGACGTCGAGCGGCGCGAACTCGAGCGGATCTTGATACGTCCCGCCGTCGGGACGCGAATACCGCACCTCGATCCGGGGGCGCCAGCGGGCTTGCCGAGCGAGCGCCCTCGCGACAAAGGCCATGCCCAATTCGTCGGCGCCGGGTTCGATCGCGACGCGCGACGAAACGCCGCGTTCTTCGACGAAGGCCTGCAGCGCATGCAATTCCTTGACGTGCAAGCCGTACGGTTTTGCATCGTCTTGCCCCAGCACCAGCCGGTCGACGCGGCCCTGCGCGGTGCGCGCGATCAACAGATGATCGACCGCGTAATCGCGGTAGCGCGTCTGCAGATATGCCTGCAGCAGTTGCGGGCCCGCAAGCGCGGCGAGCTTCTGCGCGCGCGCTTCTTCTCGTGGAAGCGGCGGATCGTGCAGGTTCGCGTAATCTTGAAGATACGTCCATGCGGGATAGGCTGCAAAGAAGTGCGCGGCGTCGCCCAGCGCCGGAACGCCGGTCGGCGCCAAGCGCATGATCGTGCCGAACGCACCGATCCACGCGCCCGGCGAACGCCGCTGCAGCGTCGCGAACTCGCGCAGGCGAAGGTCCGCGGTATCATAGGTGACGCCGGGCACGCGCGATGCGACGAGTCCGCCGTAGACCAGCATGTCGCTCGAGATCACGTACGACGTTGCCGGCTTGCTCGAATTCAACCATGCGACGATGGCGTCGGGATCCCCGAACCGCAGATAGTTGCCTAAAAGCGCATGCGGCGGCGTCACGACGTCGACGCCCGCGATTCTTCCGAGCAAGCGGGGCAGCTGATAGGTGACCGGACGATCGTCGAGCGGCACCAGCATGATGTGCGCCGCCATCACCAAAGCGATCAAAAACTTCACAACAGCGGCCGCAGAAACCCGTGCTCGCGTTCGAGCAACGCGCGTGCTTGCGGCGCATCGACACCGCGTGCGTGCATCACCGCAGCCACCTTGACCGAACCACCGGCGGCATCCAGCAGCGCCTGCGCGCCGGTCGCATCCACACCGGTCAACGTCTGCACCAGGCGACACGCGCGCGCACGCAGCTTCACGTTGCTCGCGACGACGTCGACCATGAGGTTCTCGTAGACTTTCCCGAGCTTGACCATCACGGCGGTCGAGATGGCGTTGAGCGCGATCTTCTGCGACGTCCCGGCCTTTAATCGCGTCGAACCGGTCAAGGCTTCGGGTCCCGTACGCAGGACGATCTCCATCTCCGCCGCGGCACCGAGTCGCGAACCGCTGCTGTTGACGATCGCGACGGTCAAAGCACCGGCCGCACGCGCGCGTTCCACCGCACCTACGACATACGCGGCGCCGCCGCTGGCGGAGATGCCGATGAGCACGTCGTCCGCGCGCAGTGACTCTCCGAGCGATGCGCCCGCTTCCGCCTGATCTTCGGCGCCTTCAACCGAGCGGCGCAATGCCGCGTCGCCACCGGCGATGTGGCCGTTCACCAGTTCCGGCGCGACGCCGAAGGTCGGCGGCATCTCGGAGGCATCGAGCACGCCAAGGCGTCCGCTCGTCCCAGCGCCCGCGTAATGCAGGCGTCCGCCGCGCCGAAGCCGCTCGGCGATTCCATCCACGGCACGAGCAATCGCCGGTGCGGCTTCAACGACGGCATCCGCCGCGCGGCGCTGGTCGCCGGCGAGCGTTTCTACGAGCGCACGGGTATCGAGCGTATCGAGGACGCGATGGGCGTCGTTGCGCGCTTCCGTTTCGGGCAGATCGCCGTTCACGACAACAATCCGCGCGCGAGCGCGAGCGCGCCGTCGGCCGGATCCAGACCTTTGCGTACGTGCGCGTGCGGCAGTTCGTTTGCGATGCGGGTTTCGATCAAATAACTCAGCAAGGAGTTTTCGCGCAGCAAGCCACCCGCGAACACAATCTTTGCGTCGTTCGCATCGAGCTTCGCCCGCCGCGCGACGGTGCGCACCATCTCGGCGAGATCGAGCGCCGCGCCTTGAACGATGCGCGTCGCGACGCGGTCGCCGCGCGAGGCCGCCTCGATGACGAGCGGCGCAAGCGCCGCGAGCGTGCGCACGGGATCGTCCTCACCGTAGATCGCGTCGTGCACGTCGTCGATCGACGCCGCATGAAGATTCTGCGCGAGTGCCTCCAGCATTTCGCTCGCAGGCTGCCGGCCGTCGTACATTCGCAGAAGCGCTCGAACGGCGGCCGCGCCGATCGCGGCGCCGGAACCCGCGTCGTCGAGCACATAGCCGTGACCGCCGGCGCGAACGCGCTGCGTCCCGCTCACGGCGAGGGCGAGCGAACCGGTGCCCGCGATTAACACGATACCGTCGCCTTCGGCAACGCCCGCGCGCAGCGCAATAAATGCATCCGCATCGACGGCGATGCGCGCGCCGGGAAGATACGTTTGAAGCGCGGCTCGCAATGCCGACGACACGTGCGCGCTGCCGGCACCGGCCGCCCCCACCATGACGGCGTCGGGCAGCGCTCCGCCGAGCGCGCTTTCGATTCCGCGCGCGATGATCGACGCGGCTTCATCGACGCCCAACCGGCGCACGTTCGCAGCCGCGGCGTCGAACCGGCCCACGAGGTTGCCGTCGCGCTCGGCCACGATGCGTGTCGAGGTTCCGCCTGCGTCGACGCCTACGATGACTGACATTCGGACTCGACTTCTGCGAGGAGCGCCGCCAATCCGTGCGGCGCAATTGCTCCGAGTGGAACGGCGCGGGCCGCTCCGGTGACGCGCGGCACGTTTGCGGCGCGCTCGCGAAGGGTTTCGTATCCGAGGACCGCAAAGGCAATGGCCTCCTTTGCATCCGCCGGCATGCCCAGGCAATCGGTCGTTTCAACCGAGGCGTGCGGCAAGAGCGCTCCAATTCGCCCCAGCATCGCCGGGTTGCGCGCGCCGCCGCCGCTGCACAAAATGCGCGCGCGTTTCATGCCCACGGAGTCGATCGCGCGTGCCACCGTTCGCGCCGTCAGCTCCGTCAGCGTCGCCGCTGCGTCCTCGACCGATAACCGCTCGAGCGCCGCGCCGTGCTGCGCGAGAAAAGGCTCGCCGAAATATTCACGGCCCGTCGATTTCGGCGGCGCGAGCGAGAAGTACGGATCGGCGAGCATCGCCTCGAGAAGCACTTCGTCTATCGCGCCGGCGGCGGCGAAGAGACCGTCGAAGTCCATCGACATCTCGCCGTTGGTGCGGCGGTTGACGACGGCGTCGACGAGCATTACGCCCGGGCCGCAATCGAAGCCGACCACGTCGTTGCCGTTACTATTCTTCGGAAGCGCGGTGAGATTCGCGATGCCGCCGAGGTTTACGGCGATGCGATCTTCCTCTGGCGAACCGAGCAGCAGCGCATCGACATACGGCACGAGCGGTGCACCGTGTCCGCCCGCCGCGCAATCGGCGCTGCGAAAATCGAAGCAGACCGTAGCGTTGAGTGCTTCGCGCAACACGAACGGATCGCCCAATTGCAGCGTCACGTGACCAGCGCCGTCGTGAAAGACCGTCTGACCGTGACAGGCGACGTAGTCGATCGGAAGCGCCCCCGCGACGACGCGCGCCGCGCGCGCAAAGGCGAGCCCGAGCTCGCGATTGAGTTCGGCCACCGCTCGAGCGTCCGTCACGTGCGGAGGCAACACGGCACGCAGCGATGCCGAAAGCGTGTCAGAAAACGGCTGCGTGACGAACGCGAGCAGTTCGAAGGTATAGGTGCCGGCGTCGGGCTCGAGCCGCACGAGGGCGGCATCGATGCCGTCGAGCGACGTCCCGCTCATCAACCCGATAGCAATCATCGGCCGTAGCGTTCGACGAGTGCTTCGAAAAACGCCGCTCGCAACGGGCGGGAATCGATGCGTCCGAAGTAGACGGTGTTCGTCAGCAGGACGCCGGTGAGATCGCGAACCGGATCGGCCCACACGCAGGTACCCGTAAATCCGGTGTGGCCGAAGCTCTCCATCGAAAACCATCGTCCGCACGAGTTGTCGTCGCTCGTCTTCAACGCCCATCCGAGTCCACGGCGCAATACCGGATCGTACGCGGCCTCGCGCACCGCCTCGCGCGCGAGCGTTTCGGGCAAAAGCGCGTGCGGGCGCGCGTAGAGCGCGGCGAGATATCCTTCGGCAAGCCATGCAACGTCGGCAGCCGTTCCGAAGAGTCCGGCGTGACCGGCGATGCCGTTCATCAAGTACGCCTTCTCGTCGTGCACGACGCCCTGCACGCGGCCGCGCCAGCCGTCGTCTTCGGTCGCGGGAATGCGGCTACGCTCCGTTTGCGACGGCACGAATTGGAGGCTGGGACGCTCGAGCGCCGCCACCTGTGCGGGCAGCGAGCGGCCTTGAATGCGTTCTAGAAAGACGCCGAGCGCGATCATCCCGAGATCGCTGTAGATGACGCGCTCGCCCGGAGTTGCAATGAGCTCGCGCGTGAGCGCAAAGTGTTCGACGTTACGATCGAAGAGCGTGCGATAATCCGCGCCGGAATTCATTCCCGAGGTGTGCGCGAGGAGCATGCGCAGCGTAATCGGCGCATGCGCGCTTCCCCGCCACTCTGGAATCCATGCAAGGAGCGGTTCGTCGAGCTCGATGCGTCCCTGTGAGACCAGGGCGAGCGCGAGCGTGGAGACGACGATTTTCGTAATCGATGCGAGATCGAAACGCGTGTCGACAAAGACCGGCTGCGCAAATTCGTCGTCGCGCGTCGTGCCGAACGCGCCTTCCCACACCAGGCGTCCGCGGCGTTGGATGCGTGCCACGGCGGCGGTGCACCAGGTTCGCTCCGCGTCGCGAAGGAGCTCAGAGATCAACGGGCATCCGTCCCTCCGCGGGATGGGCGCTAAAGAGCACGTCGGCTAGGCCCGCCATGCTTGCGTCCCCGTCACCGTAACAGGCGAGCAAGTGACGCGCTTGCGGAAAGAGCGTGACGTCGTACGGTTCGGCGGTCGAAACGACGATCGTATCGGGCCGCTCGGCAAGCATCGCTTCGATCGCGCGCTGCTGGCCGGAATCGAGATGGGCTCGGTACGAAAGGACGATGGTACGGCGACGCGGTTCGGGCGCCGATGCGTCTGCGTTTACGAGCGCGGCGACTTGGGCGGTCAGGCGCCCCTGCGGCGCAAATGACACGACCGCGCACGCGGTTGCATCGGCATGCGCCGTGCCGCGCACGAGCGTCACGGCGCGGCGCGCGATTTCGCGTCCGATCGACGGATGCGGCGGCTGCGCATCGAACGGCAAAGGGGCGCCCAGCGATGCACGCAAACGCTTGACGCGCGCATGCGCTTCGCGCAGTCGCTCCAGGGACAACTCGCCGCGCTCGACCCGCGTAACGAGATGATCGACGGCACGCAGCGCGAGCGCCGGATCGTCGCTGATGATCGCGCAGTCGGCGCCTGCAGCAATGGCGGCGGCGACGCCTTCGACCGAACCTATTCCGCCCGCAATCGCCTCCATCTGCATGCAGTCGGTAAAGCATACGCCGTCGTAATGCATCGTGTCGCGAAGGAGCCCGGTTAAAATGCGCGGCGAGATCGAAGCGGGGAGTTCGGGATCGAGGTCCGGCACGACGACGTGCGCGACCATCATCGAAGATACGACGTCGACGTTGCGCGCGAACGGCACGAAGTCGCGTTCCATCATCGTGCGCTCGTCCACCTCGAGGCGCGGCAGCGCTTCGTGGGAATCGACCGACGTCGCGCCGTGGCCCGGAAAGTGTTTTCCGCACGATGCAATGCCGCCGGTACGCATCCCCGACGCGACCGCTCCTCCAAGATCCGCAACGAGTTTCGGCGCCGATCCGAACGCACGAGTGCCGATAACGATGTTTCCGCGCTGCAGCGCCAGATCGAGCACCGGGGCAAAATCGATATTGAAGCCGGCGCGTCGCAGGTCGAAGGCAAGTTGTTCTCCGGCCGCCCGCCCAAGCTCCGGCGAGCGCGTTGCTCCCAGGGCCATCATCGATGGAATCTCGGTTACGCCGTCGCGAATGCGCGCGACGCGGCCGCCCTCTTGATCGATCGCGATCAACGGCGCCGTCTCGCTCAGGGCTCGAAGTTCGTCGGTCAGCGCACGCGCTTGCGCGAGCGATTCGACGTTACGCGCGAAGAGAATAAAGCCCGCGAACGGCGCACTTGCCAGCAGCGCACGCGCGTCGCCCGTCGTGGTTCCTTCGAAACCGGTCATTACCACGCCGGCAGCGAGTTCGCGCGTCGTCATCCTACAAGGCCTCCCGTGTTGCGATCGTAATAGCAGCGGTCGGTTTCGCGCACGCCGACCGATATCCGCGCTCCCGGCGCCGGGATCGCTTCCACGGGGACGCGCACGGCCACCGTTTCGTCGCCCGCGCGCACGTGAACGTACGCGTCGGCGCCGGCCCGTTCTATGCGCTCGACCGTCCCGCCGAGCGTGTCGCCGCCGATGAACGCGCGTTCCGGGCGGAATGCGACGAATCGTTCGGGCGAACCGAAGGCCGCTCCGCCGACGACGTTCATCGGGCGCGCGCCGAGAAAGCGCGCGGCGCGCAGCGTCGCCGGCCGGTCGTAGACGCGTTGCGGATGGCCGGCGTCTTCGATTCGGCCGTCCATGAGCACCGCGAGATCGTCTCCGACCGCCATTGCATCGGAGTGATCGTGCGTGACGAAGACGATTGGGCCGGAAAAGCGCCCGCGCACGCTGAGAATCTCCTCGCGCACGCGCAGCCGCAGATCGGGATCGAGCGGTGCGAGCGGTTCGTCCAACAAGAGAACGTCGGGATTCGAAAGCACGGCGCGCGCAATCGATACGCGCTGGCGCTCGCCTGTGGAAAGCATCGCGGGACGTTTTTCCAGATGCTGTGCGACGTCGAGCGCTCGCGCGAGCTCCAAGGCCCGGCCTCGCGCGGCGCCTGCAACCAATTCCAGATTCTCGCGCACGCTCATCGTGCGCACGAGCGCGTCGGAGGCAAAGACCATGGCCGTCCGGCGCGCTTGCGGAGAGAGCCCGTCGAGCACGCGCTCACCGCATCGAATCTGACCGCTATCGGGTTTCACCAAGCCGCAGATTGCACGCAAGATCGTGCTCTTTCCGGCACCCGAAGGGCCGACGAGCGAGAGCGTTCGTCCCGGCGCGACGTAAAACGTGACGCCGTCGACGGCGGGCTGGGCAGCGTGGGGATAGGTGAGCGTGAGATCGCGGACGTCGAGCCCCGTAGCGGCTCCCGCGCCGAACGTCACTCTCTGACGATGATGGACTGCGCGACGAGCGCTCCGTCGACTTTAGAGACGTCGACGGCGACATGCTGGCCGCGGCGAAGATCCGAAAATGCGCGGTAACCTCTTCCCGACGAGATCGTCGTGCTGGGCGTCACGAGGATACGCGCGCCGTTGTTGAGCACGAGCGTGCCCGCCGAATAATCGATCGATGCGATCGTTCCGTGAAGCACGCCGGCAGGGCGCGCTCTTCCGGCCTCAAGCGAACGATAGACGTTTCCCTGTTGCGCGAGCGCGGGAAGCGTCGCAGTTAGTGCGGCGGCGAGCATCACGGCGGAGATGAGTGTTCGGATCATGTGCATCGGTAGAACGTGATGCCGACCCTTTCCGTTTCCCGGCGGCTATTCCCCGTCCGAGTCACCGAGCAGCCGCAGATAGCCTTGCCGGGCAGAGCGGTCGCCCGCCCGGGCGCGCTCGCTCAAGATCCGCAGCTCGACCACCGATTCGTCGTCCGCTCGTTTTCCGGCCAGGACCAAGCGTAGCGCGAGCAGCGTCAGGTCGGGCGTCCGAGCCCCGAGCATGCGCATTCCCTCGTAAAAGGGCGCGGCAGCCGGAACGTCGGCACGTCCGGCGAGCAGCGTTTTGACGACGTCGGCTTTTGGAGGCGCGCCGTCGAGAAGGTACCGGTCGAGCAACTCGAACTTCATACTATGTTCTTCGCCGCGCGCGTTGCGTTGATCTTTGCCGTCTTGGCTGCGACGGCCGGCGTCGCACGGGGCGAAGACCTGAGCGCGCTGTTCGCGCGGATGCGGGAGCGAAGCGGCCCCGTCTGGCATTCCAATCTGACCTCCGTCTCGCACATCGACTTCGGACGCGAGAGCTTCGACATCCACAGCGAGGCGCTGGGCGTGCGTTTTGCGAGCTACGACTGCCAAACGAATCTGTGCAGCGGCACCTATTTCGACGGCGAGCGCGTCTATTCGATCAACATCAACGGCACCACGCTTCCCGAGTCCGATTCGCCGGACCGGTTTTTGCGAGCCGAACGAACGGTCGCGTCGCTCGCGTTCTTGGATCCCGCGTTTACGGGGACCGTCGACGACCGCGGCATCACGACGATCGACGGCGTCTCCTATCACACCTTCGTGGTAACCAACGGCGACGCAACGCCGATGAAGGTTTTCGTCGACGTGCGCAGGGCCATCGTACGCTACATGAGCGACGTGAACGGCGACCAGACGATCGAGTATCGCGACTATCGCACGGTTCCCGGCGGCTTTTACCTGCCGTTCCTCGTTCTGCGCAACGGCAGCGTGCTGGAACGCTACGACTCGCGCTCGTCGACGAGCGACGCATTCACGCCGCCGCACGGCCCCAAGCCCGTCTTTCGCGGCGCGCCTTTGCCGGTCGCGACCGATCCCAATCTCTCCATCCCCATCTTCCCGTGTACGCTCGGCGGCATCGCGACGCGTTGCCTGCTCGACAGCGGAAACTCCGGGCTTTCCATGAGCCTCGAACTCGCCGAGCAATTGCACGCGCCATCGGTCGGATCGTTCGTCGTGCGCGGGCTCGGAAATTACGCCACCGAAGTGGTACGCGGCGGCAATCTCGAAGTGGGAAATGCGACGTTTCCGCCGGCGAACTACGTCGTGCTCACCGACATCCACCGTTTCGGCTACGACGTGGTCCTCGGGGCCGACGTCCTTGCGTCAACCACGATCGGCCTCGATCCGATCCACCACGAGATCACTTTCGATGCGCGCGTGCCGCAGCGGGGAACGAGCGTACCGCTCGTTTTCCAGAACTTCGTTCCCGTCCTCATGGTGCAGCTCGGGTCGCTCGGCACGCAACTCGCGCTCGATACCGGCGATGAGTCGAACATCAATCTCGCGTACGGCTTCTACCAGGCACATCCCGGGCTCTTCGATGCGACAGAGAGTCGCTCGGTCGCGGGCGTCGGCGGTACGAGCGTGGAGTTGATCGGCAAAATCCCCGACGTACGCATCGGCGGCATCGCGATGGGTTCGCAGACGATCGGAACCACGCAGACGCTGCACGGAACCGCGTTCGGCCATCTCGGCGCGGCCTTCTTGCAACACTTCAACGTCGTGATCGATTATGCGGCCCAAGCCGTGCACTTCGTTCCGACGCCCACGCCCTCGCCAACGCCGTAGTGCGCGTTTCGGTAACGGTCAAACCGGGTGCGAAACGGCCGGGAATCGAGAACGCCGCCCGCGGATTGGTGGTTCGGGTGCGCGAGCGCGCAATCGAAGGGGCGGCCACGGCCGCGTGCGCTCGAGCGCTTGCCGAACACTTCGGCGTCGCGCCGTCGTGCGTGACGCTCGTCCACGGCGCGCGCTCGCGCGAAAAGGTCTTCGAGGTTTCGACTTAGCGAACGGCTCCGACGAAGCTGAGCGCTTCGCTCGCGGGGCTCGGCTCGCCCAGGAAAAAGCCCTGCACTTCCGATGCGCCGATCGCGCGGATCTGTTCGAGCGTCACGCGCGACTCGATTCCTTCCGCGATTGACGCGAGGCCGAGATTTTCCGCGAGCGTCACGATCGCCTTGACGATTGCTTCGTCTTGCGAACCGGGGAGCATGTCGCGTAAGAAGCTCTTGTCGATCTTCAGGACGTCGATCGGGAAGCGGCGCAAATAGCTTAAACTAGTGTAACCCGTGCCGAAGTCGTCGACCGAGAGGCGCACGCCGAGCGCTTTGAGGTCGTGCAGCAACGCGATGCCGCCCGAAATGTCGCGCATGATCGAACTCTCGGTGAGTTCCAGCTCCAGACGCTGCGGCTGGATGCTGTACGTGGATAGCGCCGAGGCGATCGATTCACGCAGCCCCGAGCGTTCGAACTGGCGCGCGGAGATGTTCACGCACACGCGTGGAACGTCGAGGCCGGCGCGATCCCATTCCTCGAGCTGCCGGCACACTTCGCGCAGCACGAACGAACCCAGTTCGTCGATCGCGCCGGATTCCTCGGCGAGCGGAATGAAGTGATCGGGCGGCACCAGACCGAGCAGCGGATGCTGCCAACGCACGAGCGCTTCGTATCCCGCGAACACCAGGTCGTGCGAGCGAAAGATCGGCTGATAGTACAGAACGTATTGCCCTTCGCTCGCCGCAACGCGTAAATCCCGTTTCAGCGAGAGGCGTTCCGACGACGACGCGATCATCGTGGGAACGAAGACGCGCCACCCGTGCCCGCCGGCCTGCTTTGCCGCCTGCATGGCCGCTTCGGAGGAGCGGATCAACGTCTGCGTGTCGGCGCCGTCGTCCGGAAAGACGCTCAACCCGCTGCTCGCGTTCACATAGACGTCGATGTCGCCCACGGTAAACGGCGCTTCGAACAGCGCCGTCAAGCGTTCCAGGAAGACGCGCCCCTGCGCTTGAGAGGAAATGTCGACGAGCAAGATCATGAATTGATCTTCGCCGACGCGCGACACCGTCGCGTCCGCGTCCACGAGCCGGCGCAGACGTCCGGCGACCTGGCGAAGCACCTCGTCACCGTTCGAACTGCCGTAGAGTTCGTTCACCTCGCGGAACGCGTCGAGATCGAAGGTGCAGAGCGCGATCGAGTTGCGGTGCCGCTGCGCCATAACGATCGCTTGCGAGAGACGGTCTTCGAAGAGCGCGCGGTTGGGAAGATCGGTCAGCGGGTCGTACTGCGCGAAATACGCAATGCGCTGTTCGGCGATCTTGCGCTCGGTGATATCGAACGCGACCGCGATCGTGCCGACGATGCGGGCGTCGACGTCGCGCAGCGGCTCGACGTGACCGCGAAACGTCTTGCCGCCCCAGATCATCTCGTACTCCGCGGCGCCGCCTTGAAGCGCTTGCAGGTGCGCGTGACGGATCGGGAAGCGCGATTCATCCGCGAGAAGCGCAGAGCTGGCAACGTGCATGCCGATGAGCGAGGCCGGATCGTCGGGCACCTGCGCGAGTTGCGCGCCTTCGACCGACGTCACCGTCAAACTGGTATCGCACGAAATCACGAGGGCCGGGAGTTGTTCGAAGAGCAGACGCAGCCGCGTTTCGCGCTCGCGCAGCTGCACTTCCA
Source organism: Vulcanimicrobiota bacterium (assembly GCA_027459645.1). Taxonomy (GTDB): domain Bacteria; phylum Vulcanimicrobiota; class Vulcanimicrobiia; order Vulcanimicrobiales; family Vulcanimicrobiaceae; genus JAMXLG01. The sequence continues at coordinate 83,124 of DAIDHQ010000030.1, read as the reverse complement.
TCAGCGCTCGGGCGCGCCGCAGTTCGGCGTCGCGCAGCGCCCGTTCCGCCGCGGGTCCCAGGCGCTTGAGATTGTTCTTGAAGATATAGTCGTAGGCGCCAAGGCGGATCGTTTCGACCGCAGCCTCTTCGCCGATTGCGCCCGAGACGATCAAACACGGCACGTCCATGTCGGTCCCTTTGAGCAACTGCAGCATGTCGGGAGCACTGAACGCGGGCATCGAGTAATCGCACAGGATCAAATCCCACGTCTGGCCCGTCATGGCCGCAATGGCATCGTCGCGGGTATCGACGCGAACGCTTTCGACCGCAAAACCGTGGCGTTGAAGCGCGAGCAGATTCAGCTCCGCATCGTCGGCGGAATCGTCAACGCAGAGCACACGGAGCCGCATCAGCAGCGTTCCGCCATTACATGCCCCCTCCGCCGACCCCGGGTGGCGGCTCGTTGAGCACCAGCCAGTACAATCCCACTTGCCGGACCGCCTCGACGAATTCGTTGAAATCGACGGGCTTGCGGACATAGCTGTTGACGCCGAGCCTATAGCCTTCGAGCAGATCTTCTTCCTGTTTGCTCGACGTCAGAATAACGGTCGGAATCAAGCGCGTCTCGGCATCGGCACGGATGCGTTCGAGCACTTCGAGGCCCGAAATCTTCGGCAGTTTCAAATCGAGCAAGATCACCTGCGGCAAAGCGCGCCCGTTTCGCGCCTTCGAATTGTCGAAGAGAAAGTCGCATGCCTCGGCACCGTCTCGTAAGACGACGACGTCGTTCGCAATGTGATTTTTTGCAAAGGCCCGCTGCGTCAGCTCGACGTCATCGGGATTGTCCTCGACCAGCAGTATATATGGTTTGGACATCTATTGTTTTCGTTATTCCTTTGCGGACGGGAGGGTGAAATAGAACGACGCCCCCCGTTCGAGTGCTCCTTCGGCCCGGATCGATCCCCCGTGACGGTGGACGATCCGCGCCACCGTGGCGAGCCCGATTCCGGTCCCCTCATAGTCATCGGTCGAATGCAGCCGCTGGAACGCACCGAAGAGCTTATTGACGTAGGCCATGTCGAACCCGGCGCCATTGTCCCGTACGTAGAACTCTCCTTCCCCGTTCCGCCCAACCTCGATTCGGGGCGCGGCTGTGTGCCGAGTGAATTTCCAAGCATTACCGATGAGATTCTGCAGCACGACCTCTACCAAATGCGGCTCCCCGACGGCCCACATGCCCGGCGCGACCACGGTTTCGACCTGGCGCTCCGGTTCGGCCGCGCGCAGTTCGCCGATCACGGTCAACGCCGCCGCCGTCACGTCGACCCGGCTCATCGTGATCGTCGCCCGCGCAACCTTGGCCAGGCGCAGCAGCGCGTCGATCAAATCGGCCATTCGTTGCGCCGCCTTGCGGACGCGCTGCAGATAGTTCTGCCCGCGCTCGTCGAGCGACGCGCCGTAATCCTCGGAGAGCGCCTGCGAAAACCCGTCGATCGCTCGTAGCGGCGCGCGCAAATCGTGCGAAACGGAATACGAGAACGATTCGAGCTCCTTGTTCGCGACCTCCAGCTGCTTCGTGCGTTCTTGCACGCGCCGTTCCAATTGCTCGTTGAGTTCGAGGATGCGCTGCTCTTCGGTGCGACGCCGCGTGACGTCGCGCGTATAGGCGGCGACGCCGTTGGAGAACGGGTAGAGGCGCGTCTCGTACCAGCGTCCGTTGAGTTCCTGATCGTAGGTGACCGGCCTCTCGTGCGCCAGCGCTTCTTTAAAACTTCGTAACGCCATGCCCGTGACGTCGAACATCTTCATGTACTGCTCGATGGGTTTTCCTACGACGTCTTCCGGTTTCACGTCGAAGTAGCGCGCCATCTGCGAATTGACGTAGGTGATGACGAGATTGCGGTCCACCGCCACAAAAGCGTCGCGGATCGATTCGAGTACCTGGGCCATGCGCCGGTTGGATTCGAACGCGTTGACGCTTTCGGCGACGGTCTGCGCGACGGACTGCATGAAGCGTACGTCGCCGACCGAGTACGTGCGCGTGTGCGGGAAATAGATCGAAATCGCGCCGATCGGCTCCAACGGCGTGCCAATCGGCACCGTCAAGCACGATAGGACGTCGGTTTTGGCCAACTGCGCCAGGGACCGTGCGCGCGAATCAATGCGAACGTCCGGACACACGAACGGTTCCCCGGTGCGCACGACGTAGGCGACGTGCGCCAACAGCGGTTCGACGGTCTTAAGCATCGCATATGGGGGCCATCCGGAAACATAACGCACCGTGAAGCGTTCGCTTTCGCGATCGTATTCGTGGATTTCAACGATCGGCGCCTCCAGCACCTCGCGCAGCAGATCCATCGCATCGAGAAAGAGCTGATGCAGCGATACGCCTCCAAGCGCGCCGCGGCCGAAGTCGATCAGCGCCTGCTGGCGGCGCGCGTTGCGTTCGATCTCACGTTGCGCTTCGATGCGCGACGAAACGTCGCGAAAATATACTGACAAGCCGTCCGGAGAGGGATAGGCCTTGACTTCGAACCACGCGTTTGCGGTTTTAGAATACTCCACGAACTGCACGGGCTGCTGATCGCGCATGGCGCGACCGTATTCACGTTCGAAGAGGGTTCCGCGCGCTTTCGGAAACGCGGTCAGCCACGATTGTCCCAGGCAGTCGTCGACGGCATGAAGCAGCTTGCGCGCTTCCGCGTTCATATACGCGATGTTCCACTCGCCGTCGAGCGCAAAGAATCCGTCGGTAATGCGCTCGAGTACGAGCGAAAGATCGGGACGCAAGACCGAGGTGTCCGCCATTGAGGAAGCCCCCTTTCGGCAGTCTAAACCCGTTCTTCAAGCGCGGCGGCGAGCCATGCTGCCGCTGCCGGTTCGACGATATCCCGACGGTCTAGGTGGGGCGAGTGACCGCAGGCATCGAGGATCAGTCTGTCGACGCGGCCGCCGCTGCGCCGAGCGATCTCGTCGAGCTGCGCGAGCGTGCCATATTCGTCGCCGGCGCCTTGCACCACGAACGCCGGCGCCAAGATCGACGGTAACGACTCGAGGATCGACCACGCCCTGAACTCCGGATTCAGCCAGATGTCGTTCCAACCTCGAAACGTCGCCTCGGCATCGGCGTGATATTTCTGCATGCGCTCGCGCAAGTTCGTGCGCGCGTACGTTTCCGCGATCTGAGCGATGCTTCGTACCGAGAGCTCTTCGACCAAGACGTGCGGCGCTTCCAGGACGAGGGCGCGGACGCGGCCTGGAAAGGCTCCCGCGAAAATGAGCGCGATCGACGCGCCGTCGCTGTGCCCGACCAATACCGGCCGTTCTATGCCGAGCGCGCTCAACAGCTCCGGAAGCGCGACAAGCGCTTCATCGTGCATGTATTCCACGCGGCGCGGCTCCTGTAGCACCTCGGAAAACCCGTTCCCGTAGCGTGAATAGACGACCGCGCCAAAACCCGAGCGCTGCGCGAGCGCTTGCGGGAATCCGCGCCACAGGTCGACCGATCCCAGCCCCTCGTGCAAGAACACGAGCACGGGTGCCTGAGGACAGGCGGCCGGGATCGTTGCCACTTCCAGGCGACGGCCGGCGATGGTGAGAGTACCTCGCTGCACGCGAGGTAGTACGACAATCTACCGGCGGTGACTTTCTTCTTCTTTGAGATCCTTTGCACGAGACACAGAGGCGGTTTGAATACGGGCAACGTTTGCTTCACGAACGCGACGATCTACGGGTTGCCTGCGCGAGCGATCTCGGCCTTGAAGGACGCGATCGTTTTGCGGTGATCGGCGATTGGCCTTTAACATAGACGATTGTCTCTCTCTCTCGCGTGCGCCGCGCTCTTGCGGCGAGAACTTTCCCGGTAAGGGAACTACGTGATTTTTCAAAGTGGCGCCGGGCAGCGTCGAGTTAGGCACCGTTACACCGAGACCGGGCGCGATTGCGAGCAGACTCGAACTTGCGGTCCCGTCATGGGTCACCATTCCGCCGGCGAATGGGGCACGAGGGGCCGGACGAAGGTTTTACCTGAAGGTCCGCAGATTTTTATCGTTCGGCCTCACGCTCTTCTTCGGGATCCAGCGCCGTTTTCGGATCGTTGTCTCCAGGAACGGAGGCGTCTTCTTCGTAGGGGCGGTCGCTTTCCACGTCGCGTTCGTATTTTGGTGAATCGTCCATGCCGCTATGCGTTCCCTCGATCGAGCGCGGGCGAAACGCGATGCTGATCCGCGTGGAAACGGGACGCGGCGTCTTCGGGATCGTGTGTTCCCAAAACTCTTGCGAGCGGCCGCTCATTTCGAGGACGCTCCCGGCTTCGAGATCGATCGCGTGGGTCGTTCGCGGCCGGCGCTTCGTGCGGAGCTGCATCTTTCGCGTCGCTCCCAAGCTCAAGAGCGCGATCGTCGGGCGAGGCGGCATGCCGGCCAAGTGATCGTTGTGCCAGGCGACGCTGTCGCGCCCGCTCCGGTAGAGATTCAACCCGGCGCTGCTAAAGCTCGCTCCGAGCAGCGCGGCGACACGCGCATGCGCGAACTCGAGTTCCTTCGGCAACTCGTCAATGCGATATCGGGCGACCATTCGCGGCACGTCGACCATGCGGTCGTACATCCACATCGTCTCGTTGTTCCACGCCGCATGCTCGAGCAGCCACTCGAAGAGCGCGTGGGCTTCCGCCACGTCGAGCACGTCGGGATAATACACGATGCGGCCGCTTTCGTCGTCCACGATCGTCACGGGATCGCGCAGGCCAAAGAGCCCAAGTTGTACGGCGCTTAGATCGTTCCGCACAGGCGCGACGCGAGCCGCGCGGACCAGACATCGCTCAGCGCAACGAAGTTCGAGTACTCGTAATATTCTTCGTAACGCTCGTAATCGAGCACGAACAGGCCCTCGCGTTTGAGCAGATAGACGCGGTAACCGCGCTCTTCGAAAAACCGCATCGTGCCGTAGAGGGTTTCGCCCGCGAGCTGCCACGCGCGATTGTATTCGAACTGCACGACCCCGGCCGCCGCGCGGTCCAACACACCGCGCGCTCCGCGGACGACGCGCGCGTCGAATCCCTCGGCATCGATCTTGAGCATGTCCACCTTTTCCCAGCCCTGCTCGGCGAGCACGCGGTCGATCGTCGTGACGACAACAGATCGCGTCGTTCCACCGGTCGCTCCAAAACCCGGAACCAGCGTGCTTCCGCGTCCCGCGTCATCCTCTTCGTGAAACGACATCATGCCGGGCGCGTCGCCGGCCGCGGCGTCTATCACCCGTATGCGGCGCTCGCCGCCAAAACGCTCGCGCAACACCGCAAGCGCACTCTGCGACGGTTCGAGCGCGATCGCTTCGAACGCCTGGTCGCCTTTGAGACGCGCGATGCCCGCCGTCCAGTCGCCGACGTTCGCACCCACGTCGACGAAGCGCGTCGCCGTCGCGGCAACGGCCTCACGCAACCAGACTTCACCCGTTTCATTGACGTCGGGGCTCTCGGCGAGGTGATATTTGATCACGCACCGGGCTTGATTTCGCACGAGTACGGCCAAACGAACCAGCAACGCAGAACGGCCGGCCACGCGCTGCAACCGGTCGGCGACGCCGCGCAACGCGCGCTTCATGCGACCCACTGGAAGCGCGCGAAGCGCGCGGAATCGATTGCGAGAAGCAACGCCGATGCGGCGAGCACGGCATATCCCGCGGGCGGCACGCGCCGCAACAGCGCTCCCAGCGCGATAAGCACGGGCACGATGGCGTACGCGTTGCGGTCGACGGAGAACGGCGTGCCCGAAAAAATCAACACGGCGAGCGCGAAAAGCGCGTAGAGCGTGCAGACCGCTCCAAGACGGCGCGCTTCTAAAGCGACCGCAACGAGACCGAACGGCACCAGCAGCATCATGGCATTCTGCCGCCAGCCGTCGAACGTTCCGAACGAGCGCAGAATCGTAAGCCACGCGGATGCATCGAAGCCGGCGCCGTGCCGCCACGCGCGCTGCGCGTGCAGAAAAGCCAGCGCGTCGCCGAAGCGCACGTAGCAAAACAACGCGAAAGCCGCGACGCCCGCAAAAGCGACGATCCCCGCAACCAGCGCCGCGCGGCGGCGCTGCAAGATGCCGCCGGCCAGCATGCCGATTGCCAGCGGAATTCCAAGTCCGCTCGTCGCGCTCGCGAACGCGCCGGCGAGCGACGCACGCGTTTGCGCACGCGCGAGCGTTGCGGCGAGCGCCAGAGCGCTCAACAACATGAAAAGGCTTTGCGGATATGCGACGGAGCAGAACAGCGAAGGCGGAAGCAAACAGGCGAGTGCGATCGTCCAGCGTGCGGTGCCTTCGTCAAACGCACGGCGCGCAAGCGAAAAGACGACCAGCAGCATCACAAGGTAGCAGGCGTTCGAAACGATCGCGGCGGCAACCGGCCAAGCGATTCCGATCCGAAGCAGCGGCCAGACGGCAAGCGGGTATAACGGGAAGAACGCGACGTTGTGTTGGGCGCCGTCGCGAGCGAACCCGTAGCCGTGTTCCGCAATCGATGCGTACCAGGCTCCGTCCCAATTCGCAAGCGCACCGGCGTGCGCCCCGGCGGCAAAGATCGACGCAAAGACGATCGCCCGGGAAACCGCCCACGCGAAAACGACGAACCGCATGGCAGCGCGTCTTGCGGAAAGGGGGTAGAGTATCCTCGTCATGTATCCGCGGGCAAAGCGCAGCTCGCGCTCGGTCGATTATCTGCTGTCGGTGTTGAGCCCGCGCGAGGTCGCGATTTCAACGCGCCGGTATATCGAGGCGCTCTCGCCTGAAGAACTCGACACGCTCGTCGCGCACAGCACCGCGCGGATGGACGACGACGAACGCGCGTCTCTGGCCATGGCGGCCGATTTGGTGACGTTTCTGGAGCAACACCGGCGCTCGCTGCGGACGCTCGATGCCGACGCCCTGCGCGCCATTCTACTGCCCGTGATCGCAAGCGAACCGGGCGAAGCGCTGGTCTCGCACCTTCGCAACGCCCTTCCGGCTCCGTCGCACGCGACGGCATGGCGAAGGTTGCGCGACCCGCTGTTGCGCTACGCCGACGCCGCCTCGCGAGGCGCACGCGCGGGCCTGACGGCGGTTGCGATTGCAGCCTGCGGCTTGGCCGGCGTGCTCATCGGGCTCTTCGGCATGCGCATGCTCTTGGCACCGGCCGGTCCGGCGCCGCCGGCCGCCCCGGCCCATGCCGCCCATGCCGCCCACGTCGCCCTTGCGACGGCCAGGCCGTCCCGGCCGCCGCACATCGCCCCGCGCGCGGCACCGCGGATCCGGCCCGCGAAACGCGCGCCCGTGCGCGCCCCGGCCCCGCACCGGCAAATCGTCGTTCACCGCGCCGTTGCGGTGCGGCCGCGGCCCACGCAGGCACCCACGCCGTCGCCCACTGTGGCCCCGCGGCGCCGGCGCGTGCGCCTCGCCGCCGCGCCGGTACGTAGCGTGCACCGGAAGGTCCTAAAGGTGGCGGCCGCGCCGCCAATTCCCGCCGGCGAACCGCACCTCGTCCAACGTGCGCGGCTCATCGTCATGTCGTATTTGGACTCGCTCATGCGCGGCGACGCGAGTGCCGCATTGGGGAATCTTGGCCTCTCGGCTAGCGCCGGCACCTCGAACCTGACGGAGGCGCCGATACTTGCCGGGGCGACGGAATTCCGCATCGTCCACGCCGCCCTCAGCGACAAGAAAAACGCCAAGGTCCAAGTCGTGATCGATAGCCCGCAAGGCCGGTATTTCGGCGACTATATCGTCTCCGCCAGCGGACCCGCCGCGTGGATCACCGCCCATGAGGTCATTCCGGTTGGAAACCGAAGACTATAATGAGCGATGTTCAACGACCTCATCACGTTTTTCACCGGCGCACCTCAAAACCGGCGAAAGTATCCGCGCCGTGCGGGGCCGTTTCAGGCATGGGTAGCAATCGGTTCGCAGTGGCAGAACTGCACCTGCCTTGATATTTCCGGCAGCGGCCTCGGACTGATTATCGCGATGTCACTGCCCGAAGAGGTGAACCTTCGCGTTCAGCTCGAGAGCAAGAACGTCGTCATTCGCGCCAAGCGCGTGTGGCAGCAGCCGGGGACGGCGCAGGGCAAGCCGGCCTGGCGCTACGGTCTGTCCTTCACCGGCATCAGCGCCGACGACTGGGACGCCGTGGTGCGCTTCTGCAACAACGACCAAGTCGTGATCGAGAACAAGGCGCAAAAAGATCTCGAACTCGTCAAGCTCAAGGCGGACGACGTCGCACGCTTGATCCCGAAGAAGTTGCAAGATCAGATGCTTTCGATGCTCGTGCGCCGCGGGCGCCTCGCGCCGCTCGATGAGAAGACGCCGCTCGTTCAGTACTCCTACGGCGGCGTCATAAAACGCGCTGGAAAAGCCGTTCACCGCTTGTCGATTCATTCGCGCGTCAACGATCTTGCCACCGGCGAAACGCGGGCATTCGACACGCGCTTTTACTTCGAAGACGACGGCTCGAACGTCTCGATGGACGAGTGAGCGGATAGGAGGCGTTCATGGTATCGATGGTGCTCTCGCTGCTCGTGGCAATCTCGCAGCCACCCGCCACGTACAACGTGTACATTCGCCCGCGCTTCGAGGCCTTCGGTTATGCCGGAACGCTGACGTTGCGCTTCGCCGGCAACGGCATCATCAACGGCACCTATCGCGATGCTAACGGCGCCATCCCCCAGAGCGTGCAAGGCAGCATCAAGGGCTCGACGATCTACCTGGATCTTCCTACGCTCGGACGCCTGCACGTTACCGGTCACGTCGAACCCAACGGCGACATCGACGGCTTCGGCAGCCCCCTTTCGGGGAGCAGCACGACCCTTTATATCTTCACCGCGAGCCGCGAACCCGCGACTTAGCGCTTGACCTTCGCTTGTTCGTCGATTGCGGCAAAGTCATCATCCGATAACGCGACCCCGGCTGCTTCGACGTTCTCGCGCAGATGCCGCGGGTTCGACGTGCCGGGAATCGGCAGCATCACGGGCGAGCGCTTGAGCATCCAGGCGAGCGCGAGTTGCGATGGCGAGATCTGCAACCGCTTCGCGATTTGCGAGAACGGAGAATTCCCTTCGGCTAGATCGCCCGCCGCAAGCGGGAACCACGGAATGAAGCCGATGCCGTTGCGTTCGCAATAGTCGAGAACGTCTTCGCTCTTGCGTTCGACCAGATTGTACATGTTCTGTACCGAGACGACCGGGAAATATTTCTGCGCCTCTTCGATATCGGCGACGCTCACTTCACTCAAGCCGACGTGGCGAACGAGCCCCTCTTTTTGCATGTCGGCGATGACGCCGAACTGCTCTTCCCGCGGATAGTCGGGATCGATGCGATGCAGTTGCCACAGATCGATCCGCTCGACGCCCAACCGGCGCAGACTCATGAGCACGCATTGCCGCAGATATTCCGGCTTACCGTCGATCGTCCAATCGCCCGGTCCGGTCCGCAAAAATCCGCCTTTTGTTGCGATAAGCATCCCGTCGTAAGGATAGAGCACCTCACGAATCAGGTTTTCACTGACGAACGGGCCATAGCTATCCGCGGTATCGACGAAGTCGATCTGCAACTCGCGCAACATACCGAGCGTCTCGCGAGCGCTCTTTGGATCCTTCGGATCGCCCCAAACGCCCTCTCCGGTGACGCGCATGGCGCCAAAACCAAGGCGATTGATCGTGATGTCGCCGAGCGTATACTGCCCGGACGAAGCTGCAGTTGGGTTGCCGACCATAAAGAAAAGCCTCCGAAGGTATAGGTGCATTTCCCTATACCCACGGAGGCTGCCGATGGTTGAGCTACGGTGCGATCGGTTTTGGAACCGGAACCGCGGCGTAGCCTGCCGCTTGCAGCTTTGCATTCAGCCCGGCAAGCGTCCCGGCGTAGCGCGCGTATGCCGTTACGCCCTCGCGCCACTCGGCATCGACCCGTCTACCGAGATCGAGGAACGCCGGGCTGAGTTCGCCGCCGCTGAAGGTGAGCTGCTGAAGATCCTCGCGCAGCTTGCCCGGTCGCTGCACGAAATCTTCGAACGAATTGAAGTTCGCCGTCAGCCGGTCTTGCAGCGCATCGCGACTTTGCAAGGCTGCGTCGATCGCCGCGACGGTTGCCGCATCGTTTTTCTTCTGCGCCGCCGCCCGGTCGGCGTCGAGCGCCTTCTTGACGTCGTCGAGTGCATTCAACCCGCCATCGAGAGCGGAGAACTTGGCTAGCGCGCGTTCTCCGAAGCGATAGGACTGTACGAAATCGGCCTGCGTGAACTTCGTGTCCGGATCCGCCTTCACGGCAAAGCTGCCCGTGAAGGTCGCGCCGTCGACGGTCATGCGATACCGGTACGTGCCCGGCGGCATCTGCACGCCGGTATCGGGTCCGCGGAAGAACGGATGCGCGCCGTTCCACTTCACCGGACCGTTATCGTTGAAATCCCAACTGAACGTATGCAGCCCCGCGAGGTTGGGAATCGCCGGATGCGGCTTCGCAAACGGCGTTCCGGGCGGTGCAAAGGGCGAACCCTCTACGTTGCCGTGGTAGCTGCGCACGACGCGTCCGCGTGCGTCGATGATATCGAGAGACGGCGGCTTGGCACCGGGCTTGGGCTGGTAATACCAGAAGGTCGCCCCGTATGGCTTGTTCTGGCCGGAGAAGTCGGTGAACGTTCCTTCGTCGTCGCTGTGCAGCGTGTATTCGTACGACGTGCGAGGGCCGATCGCAAACGGCTTACCCGGCGTCGTGCAGCTATACTGCTGCAGCGGACGCAAATCGTCCATGATATAGAGCGCTCGGCCGTGCGTCGCGATCGCCATGTCGTCCCACTTCGGTTGGAAGCGAATGTCGCGAACAGCCACCGTCGGCAAGTTATTTTTGAAATTCGCCCAATGGGTTCCGCCGTCGCACGAGATGTACATCCCCGTTTCGGTGCCGGCGTAGACGATATTGGGGTTGTGCAGATCTTGCCGCACCGAGCGCGCGTACCACGTGTTCGCCGGCAACGTCTTCGCAATGTTCGTCCAGGTCGCGCCGAAATCGTGCGTCACCAGCAGATACGGCGTATAGTCGCCGAGCAAGTGACGGTCGATGCTCGTGTACACGGTGCCGTCCTGCGTCGTCGACGGTGCAACCGTTTCCACCGCGCCGTGGTCGGGCACGATCTTCGGCGAGACGTTCTTCCAATGCTTGCCGCCGTCGAGCGTGTACTGCACCTGGCCGTCGTCGGTCCCGACCCAGATCTCGCCGCGATGCAGCGTCGAGCCCTCGATGTCGAGGATGGTGTTATAATTTTCGGCGCTCGTCACGTCGTGCACGATCGGACCGCCCGGCGGTTTCTGATGCGCCTTTTCATCCAACGTCAGATCGGGGCTGATCACGGTCCAGTGGCGGCCGCGATCGGCCGTCTGAAAGACGACGTTGCCGCCAAGCCACGCGACGTGCGGATTCCAAGGCGCGAACGCGATCGGCGAATCCCAATTGAAGCGATACTTCGCCAGGCGAATATCGAACGTCGGAACGCCAGTGGCAAGATACGGCTGCGCAAAGTACGAATCGCGCGTCGCTTTGTTATAGATGACGAGCGAGCCGGCTTGCGTATCGGACCACATCAGGTTTGGATCGAGCGGGTCGGGGATGGCCCACTGACCGTCTCCGCCGTTGACGTTCACCCAATACTTGTTGAGGATGCCGCTGGGGTCGGTCGTGAACGACGGCCCGCACCACGCGAGGTTATCTTGCCAGCCTCCGCAGATCCAATATGGATTGCCGCTCGTGCCCAGTCCGACGTGATAGACTTCGCCGATCGGCAGATTGCGGCCGAAGAACCACGTGTGGCCGCCGTCGAGCGTGCGGCCCACGCCGCCGTCTTCGGCGACGATGAAGCGCTTGGGATCGTTCGACGCGATCCACATGCCGTGAAAATCTCCGTGCGGCGCATTGCCCATCGCGTGCCACGTCTTGCCGCCGTCCATCGATTGTTGTAATTCCAGCGACGTCGTATAGACGTGATTTTCGTTCTTCGGATCCACGTAGACGTGCGAGAAATAGAACGGACGCTGATTGACGGCGCTATCGCTCGTGACGAGCGTCCAGCTTGCGCCGGCATCGTCGCTGCGCCACATGATGCCCTTCGCCGCTTCGATCAGCGCGTACACGCGCTTGGAATTCGAAGGGGCGACCGCAATCGCGATGCGCCCGAGCGTTCCTTCCGGAAGCCCATGCCCGCTCAGCTTCGTCCAGGTCTTACCGCCGTCGGTCGATTTGAAGAGGCCGTCGTCGCTCCCGCCGCTGCGCGTCGTCCACGGTTTGCGTTCGAAGTGCCACATGCCCGCATAGAGCACGTTCGGATTGTTCGGATCCATCGCGATCTCGGAGGCGCCGCTGCGGTCGCTCAAATAGAGCGTCTTCTTCCACGTCTTGCCCCCGTCGTAGGTCACGTACACGCCGCGATGCACGCTCCGCTTAAAGATGTCGCCGAGCGCACCGACGATGACGTGATTGGAATCTTTCGGATCGACCAGCACGCGCGTGATCGTGCGCGTCCGGTCGAGTCCCATCAACTTCCAGTTCTTGCCGCCATCGGTCGACTTATAGACGCCCGCACCCGGAATGACGTCGTTGCGCGGATTACCTTCGCCGGTGCCGACCCACACGGTGTTGTCGTCGTTCGGATCGATCGTCACGTCGCCGATCGACGCGACGGGTTCTTTTTGAAAAACGGGATCCCACGTCTCGCCGCCGTCGGTCGTCTTCCAGACGCCGCCGCCGGCCGCGGCAACGTAGTACAGGTTCGGGTTTTTGATCGAGCCCGTGACGTTGGCGGCGCGTCCGCCCGGAACACCCGGACCGATCTCTCGCCAAGACATGCTTTGATACACGGGTTTCGCGGTCGGAATCGGCGTCGGCGAAGGGGAAGCAGAGGGAGATGCAGAGGCGGCGACGGCCGCGGCAAAGACGATGGCGAACAACGGAGCTCCTCCGAAAGCAGCAGTTCGAACTACTCTATGACATCGGAGCTCAAAAAGTCTTCAGAACGTCATGCCGCCGGACGTGCCGTCTCCAAGAGATCGCGGTTTTCGGCGACGATATCGCGCAAGACGTACAGATCGGTGCTCGGACGATCGCAGAGCGATACGAAGGCGTCGAGCGCGCCGATGAAGTCGCGCCAGGCGCGGTCGCGATTGGACGAATTCGACCGCAGCGCCGACGCATAGCGGGCCCTCGCCGTTGTGCCGAGATGCGCGAGCGCTTCGTCGCGCCGCGCGCAGCGTTCCAAACGTAGCGCGATCTCTCGATACGACGCGGCAAGATCGGGATCGAAAAACAAATTCATGCGGGTTTCCTCTTTAACAGAATGACGAGCGGTGCGAGGACGCAGACAGCGACGCCGCCCGCGAGCAACACGTCGGCATAGGCGAGCACGGTCGCTTGTTGCGTCACGAGGGCGAGCAACTGCGCGGGCGGGTGCGTCTGCAGAAACTGCGTGACGGCCTCGCTGTGCAAGGTGATCGATCCGGCCAGGATCGATTGATGAAAGGCTTCCCGCCGGTCGAGCAGCGTCACGAGCACCGCGGCGGTGACCGATCCGCCCATCTGAAAGGCGAGAATGATGAACGACGACGCTTTCGCTGCCTCGTGCGGCACGGCGCGCAGCACGGCCACGAGCAGCGGCGAGTAGACGAATGCGATTCCGAGCCCGGCGAGCAACTGCGGCCCGACGAACGATGCGAAGGTCGCGCCGGAATTTATGGCATGCGCGAGCCAGATCGCGCCGGCACCGTTGCCGAGCAGCCCGAAACCGATCAACATGCGCAAATCGACGCGCGGGTTGTTCGTCAGGCGCCCCATCGGAAGCGTCAAAAAGACGACCGGCAGCGCGCGCAAACCGATGAGTATCCCGGTCTGCGTCGAGGTGAAGCCGAGCATGTTCACCGTAAATTGCGGCAGGAGCAGCGCACCGCCGAAGACACCGACGGCGTTGGCGATGATGCAGAGGACCGCCACGGATACCGCCCGATAGCGGAGGACGCGCAAATCGACGATAGGAGCGCGTTGCCGCAATTCCCACCAGACAAACGCCACCCCCGAACTCACGCTGATGAGCGTTGCCCATGCGATGCGGGAATCCGAAAACCAATCGTACTGCTGACCTTGATCGAGCACGAACTGCAAAGACGCAAGCGCGGCGATCAAGAGCGCGAGAGCGACGCCGTCGAGCGGTTCGCGCTTGGGCGCATCGCCGTCACGCAGGAACCGCCACACCAAGAAAAACGCGACGATGCCCGGCACGATATTGACGTCGAAGATCCACGGCCACGACCAATTATCGGTGATGATGCCGCCGAGCGTCGGGCCGATCGACGGGCCGAGCACCGTCGAAAACGCGAAGATCGATTGACTCAACCCGAGCTCTTTCGGGCCGAACGTATCGCGCATGATCACTTGCGCCGTCGAAAGCAGGCCGCCGCCGAAGGCACCCTGCGCGATGCGAAAGAGAATCAATGCATCGAGCGAGGTCGCCAGGCCGCAGAGCAGCGACGTGAGCGTGAATCCGGCGATAGAGATCAGAAAATAGCGTTTGCGGCCGAGGCGGCGCTGCAGCCACGGCGTGATCGGGATCACGACGACGTTCGCAACCACGAACGCCGTGACGATCCAGATCGCTTCGTCGACGGTCGCGCCGAGATTGCCCTGAATCGTGGGCAGGGAGACGTTCACGATCGTCGTGTCGATCATTTGCAGCAGCGCTGCCAGCATAACGCCGGCGACGATGAGCATGCGGCGCGTGCCGTGTTCGACCAGCGAAACGGGTGCAGCGGGAGGCATGGCGGGAATAGAGCCGTGCGACGTTGCCGCGGCCGGCCGGGGTGCCGTTAACATTGGCTTGTGGTACTACTCCAGGGAAGCGTTGTGTGATAGGATAAACCGCGAAGAATCCTATTACCAGACGCCTCTTTATCCTATCACTGAGAATGCCATGATCGCTTCCGAACTCGCCCAGCGCGACGAACTTGCCGACTTTCTGCGGAACCGCCGCGCGCGCGTTATGCCCAGCGACGTGGGCCTCGCCGGAGGGGGGCGCCGACGTACGCCCGGCCTGCGCCGCGAAGAGGTCGCGCTGCTTGCGAACATCGGTGTAACGTGGTATACGCGCCTCGAGCAAGGGGCGCCGATCAACGTTTCGGTCGACGTGCTGCGCAATATCGCCAAAGCGCTGCAGCTCACCGAACGCGAGCGCGAGCACCTCTTCTTACTCGCGGGTCACCGGCCCGATCAGCCGATCGTAGCGGCGACGGAATCGGTGAGCCCGCTCTTCCAACGCGTGCTGGATCAGCTCGACCCGAACCCGGCGAGCATCCGCGGGCGCCGTTACGATATTCTCGCGTGGAATCAAGCCGCGCTCGATCTCTTCGGCAACTACGACGCGATGGACGTCAAGCACCGGAATTTGATCTGGCGTTTTTTCATGCGTTCCGGCGAATGCAGCACGTTCTTTCCGCGCTGGGAGCATTCCGCGCGCGGCCTCGTCGCGAAGTTCCGCGCGCGCGCCGCGCGTTATCCGGACGACCCGTGTTTCCGGGAATTGATCGACGAGCTGCTCGAAAGCAGCGCCGAGTTTCGGCAGTACTGGTCGGAGCACGACGTCAACCATCAAAGCGAAGGCTTTAAGCTGCTGCGTCATCCGCAACTCGGCGACATGCGCTTGGAATTCACCGTACTCGCCGTGCCCGATCATCCCGACATGGAGATGGTGGTTTACACCGCTGAACCGGGATCGGTCGACGAGCGAAAGCTGCGCTCGCTGCCGGACCTGCGGCCGAAGCCGTCGGCCCGCCTGGTTTCTTCCTGACCGCAGCGCCCGGGCTTTTTTTGCCCGCGTGTCGAGATCGCCGCCGCCCGTTCGACGTCACTTGTAGAACACGACCTACGCAAGGAGACAGCATGCGATTCATGGTGATCGTCCGCTTGGCGAAGGAACCCGCCGCCGTTCCGACCCGAGCCGACTTGGCAGAAATGGGAGAATTCAACGACCGCCTTTCTAAAGCGGGCGTTCTGCTCGAGGCCGACGGGCTCAAGCCCACGTCCAAAGGTGCGCGCATCACGTTCAACGGCGACCAGCGAACCGTGATCGACGGTCCGTTCGCTGAAACGAAGGAGCTGGTTTGCGGCTTCTGGATCGTCGAGATGAAATCCAAAGACGAAGCGATTGAGTGGTTCCGGCAAGCGCCCTGTTTCGACAACGGCGACACGCTCGAGATCCGCGAACTGCACGAAGCCGAAGATTTTGCGGAGGCCGTGTAACGATGCGATTCATGGTGATGGTGCGCTCGACGCCGGATATCGAGGCCGGCGTACTCCCGACGACCGAAGAGCTGACGGCCATGGGCGAATTCAACGAGCGTCTCGCTAAAGCGGGCCTGCTGCTCGAAGGCGAGGGTCTGCACCCCAGTTCCAAAGGCGCGCGCATTCGATTCGATGGTGAGAATCGTCGCGTGATCGACGGCCCCTTCGCCGAAACGAAAGAGCTCATTGCCGGCTATTGGATCGTCAAGATGCAATCAAAAGAAGAGGCGATCGAATGGTTCCGGCAGGCGCCCTGTTTCAATAACGGCGGTACGCTCGAGATCCGTCAGATATTCGAGGCCGAAGACTTCGGCGAGAACATTACCCCCGAGTTGCGCGAACAGGAAGCGCGCCTTCGGATCGGAGGCCTGGGAACATGAAGAACGTGCCGTCGCGCGAACGCGCGAACTCATCGAGGTGAGCGGCGCGCTCGACTGAACGGATGGGGGACTTCGAACGGCGGCTCGATACGATTTGGCGCATCGAGTCGCCGCGGCTCATCGCCGCACTGGCACGGGTGACGCGCGACCTCGCGCTCGCCGAAGATATCGCGCAAGATGCATTCGTCGCTGCGCTCGACCGATGGCGCGACGGCGGCGTGCCGGAGAATCCCGGCGCGTGGCTGATGACTATCGCAAAGCGGCGCGCGATCGATCGGTTCAGGCGTGAAGACACGCTGCGAGCAAAAACGGGCGAACTCCAGCGCTCGACGGCGCATTCGATCTCGATTGAGTCGGAGATCGAGATGCTCGATCAAGACGTAGGTGACGATATGCTCCGCTTGATGTTCATCGCCTGTCATCCGCTTCTCTCGCGGGAGGCACGCGTCGCACTGACGTTGCGCCTGGTCGCAGGGCTAACGACGGCGGAGATCGCCCGCGCATTTCTCACGTCCGAACCGACGATCGCGCAGCGCATCGTTCGCGCGAAACGGATGCTTGCCGAAGCCCGCATTCCCTTCGAGCTGCCGTCGCAGGCCGAGCGGATGGGCCGGCTTTCAACGGTTATGGAAGTGATCTACCTCGTCTTCAACGAGGGTTACTCGGCTACAACCGGCGCCGATGTGGTGCGGCCGGCGCTGTGCGAGGACGCGCTGCGTTTGGGGCGGGCCTTGACGCACCTTGCGCCGGAGTCCGGCGAGGTGCACGCATTGGTGGCGCTCATGGAACTGCAGTCGTCGCGTTCCGCCGCGCGCGCGCAGACGGACGGCACACCGGTGCTTCTGGCGGATCAGGATCGCTCGCGTTGGAACCGATCGTCGATCCGCCGCGGTCTGAGCGAACTGGAGCGCGCGCACGAACGTGGTTCGCTTGGGCCATATGGTTTGCAGGCGGCTATCGCGGCCGTTCATGCACGCGCGGCGACCTTCGAACAAACGGATTGGCACGGAATTGCGGCGCTCTATGACGCACTTGCCGAAATGATGCCTACGCCCGTCGTCCGGCTCAATCGCGCGGTCGCCGTCGGCATGGCCTTTGGGCCGGAGGCCGCGCTGCCGCTGATCGACGAACTGGAGGACGAGGGCGCGCTTCGTGAGTACCACCTGCTGCCCGCCGTTCGCGCTGACGCGTTGGAACGCATGATGCGCTATAGCGAAGCCGCACTCGCGTTCGAGCGGGCGGCGACGCTCGCAAAGAACGAGCGCGATCGAATGTTCTTACATCGTCGCGCCGCGTTCTGTCGAAATCGCTAGCCG
Organism: Vulcanimicrobiota bacterium; assembly: GCA_027459645.1. GTDB lineage: Bacteria > Vulcanimicrobiota > Vulcanimicrobiia > Vulcanimicrobiales > Vulcanimicrobiaceae > JAMXLG01. Next base: position 65,122 of record DAIDHQ010000030.1, on the reverse strand, counting down.
CCGTTCGAGGAGTAGATATGAAGATCGCATCGCTTATCGCCCGCATCCTGCTCGGGCTGCTCATGCTCGCCGGCGGCATTGCCGGCATCGTTTTCATCAATAACCCAGCCCCACTGCCCGGACTCGCCGGTGAATTCATGCGCGTCTTTGCGGAGTCGCGCTGGACCCTGTTCGTTAGCGCCGCGCAGATCGTCTCCGGCGCGCTCTTGCTGATCAATCGCTACGTGAATCTCGCGCTCGTGATTTTGGCGGGCTTCTTCTACAACAGCTTCGCCTTCCATATAACGATGGCGCCGAGCGGGCTGCCTTTTGCGCTAGGCGCGTTCGTGCTGTGGGTACTGGTCTCGCTGCCCAGACGCGCGAGTTTTGCCACGTTTTTCAAAGACTAGAGCAAGAGCATTGCGGCGCCAGGCGCACCCGGCGCTCCGTGCCCGACGATCCGCCCCGGACTGCCGACGCCGGGCGGAAGAGGCCCGGCGGTAACGTTTGGTTACGTCCAATCCGATTATATGGCTATGAAAGCACGATATTTTGCTGCGCCATTATGGCTGTGTGCGGCCCTGTGCTTCAGCCCCACGCCGGCGCCCGCGCAGACGTCATACGACCAAACGATTCACGATTATATCACCGCGTCGCAGCAGAACGAACTTGCGCGCGCGGCGCTCGCCCAATACGGCATCCTTCCCGACAGAGGGACCGGCCCGGAAGTGGATGTGCGATTGGTGTTTCCGGCGTCTCAGACCGGCCTCGATAATATCGAGATGACGATGCTGGAGCCGGTGAGTTCCGGCGCGCACGAGTGCATGTCCATCGCGGTAAAAACCGGGGGCACCACGATCGAGTCGTATTTCCATTCGCGCAAAGACGCGCGCCCGGGGCACATGTACGACGTGGTCGTCAGCGACTCCATGGGCGACAAGTTCTGGGTCGGACGCATTTTCGTCAGCCGCCAGCACACGCAGAAATACGTCATCAGCGCGCCGATGCTCACGCCCGGATCTCCGCATTATACCGGTCCGGGAAGTGCCCCACAGCCGAAACTCGGCGTCTTCGGCCAGGCGATCACGCCGGCGCTCTTAAGAACTGCCCGCGTCCGCAATGTGAAGGCGCACGGTGTCGTCGTGCTCGCGTTATGGCCGGGTGGGAGCGCGGCGCGTTGGGGTCTTCGAGCCGGCGATGTGATCCTGGGTATCAACGGTCGCCTCGTTCATTCGATCGACGACATCGTTCGCGTCGAACAGTCGACAGCCGGCCTGCGTCTCGCGGTCCTCCGTCGGGGCCGCATCGTGTATTTCGGTTCGCAATCAAACGGCGCGCTCTCGAACTCGACGCATGCGACGTGGAATTCGCCGCAAGGAAAGGCATTGGTGCGCTCGTGGATTGTGGCGGTGCCCTCGCTCGGCATGAACGTGCTTCCGGTGACTCAGCAGCTCGTGGATCTCATGCCCGATCCTTCGCGTTATGCGGACGTGCACGGCGTCATTATTATGAATGTGGCACCCCAGAGCTGGGCGTCGTCAGCCGGTTTCCAATCTCAGGACGTGGTATGGGCTGTCAACGGGCGTTCGTTCACGACGGTTCAGGCGTTTCTGCAACTGATCGCCGAGTTTCAAGACGGACTGCAGTTCTCGCTCTATCGTAACGGCCAAAACGTCACGCTCTCGAGCCAGACGTCATCCTGGAAGCCGCCGGTGATCGGTCCGGGGTTCGTGCCGCCGGCAACGCCGCGACCGTAACCCCGAACCTGTTTTCTTTGGATGCCGTTACGGCTGGCTGATTCGCTGATTTCCGTTGCGCAGCAAGTAGACCTTATCCGCGTGACGGATGCCGAACGCCCGCTGATCGTACACGATTCCAACGTACCGGCCGGGTCGCAGTTCTCTCATTTGGTACGTTGTCTTGCCGTTTGCCGAGAACAGGCGGTCGAAATGCGGCACGATTTCGAATCCGAGCGTCTGATGCGTTCGCGGATTCTCAACCTTGATGCTGTTGACCGCGATGTGGCGAACGATACCGTAAAAGGTCGAAGCTGCAAACGCGGAGCCGGTCGAGAGTGCTAGAGTACTCAGCACGGTTGCGAGTGCCAGCGCGATGTGTTTTTTCATAAAGCGTTTCCGTTAATTTCCACCGGGGTTGGTAATGGTCAACCCGGTGACAGGGGACGAGATCGTTATGCCGGCTCCGCCCTCGGTGATACCGGCGACTGTCGTCGTCGGATACGCGCCGATCAGATCGTCGTTGAACGTTCCAAAGGGCGGCACGACACTCACGGCGCCCGTTGCAAAGTTGACGAATGTGTTGCCCGTGTTCGTTATTCCGCCGGCTCCGAGAAGCGCGAACGGAGCTGCGGCGCCGAGCGCGATCGTGGACGGCCCACCTTGGCTGCACGCCAGCGCCGGAATCGGACTCGGCGTCGCGGTCGGAGCCGGGGTGGGCGTCGCGGGAGGCGGGATGAATCCCGGCGGTGTCGGCGTAGCCCCGGGCGCGAGCGTCGGACTGTGGAACGAGGGCACGTTGCAGCTTGGGCATCCCCCGCTGCACGATGCGAGGAGAATGATAGCGGCTACCGGAGCGATCAATCGTACCGGAAAGAACGCGAGATATTTACGCATGAAAGAAGTCCTTTCTAGCACGTTAGAGCTTTATGCCGAGGCCGAGGTACGGCCCGTTGTGCGTCTGGCCGACGGGTGCATGCTGCTTTGCGGCGTATTCGTCGCCGCTATAGCCACCGTAGAGAAAGACGGGGAACTTTCGGAAAACTAAGGCGAGCCCGACGTCAACTTTCGTTACCGCATACTGCTGGCGATAGGTCCTTCCGTTGTTCGAACTGCCGGGGCTCGCGACCGTGAAGTTTCCGCTCGCCGTCGGATAATAGAATACCGACCCAAAGTAGCTGATGCCGGGGCGTAGCTCGGGGAGCTTTTCTACGCCTGCGCCGAGGCCGCGCAAGGACGGATAGCCGTAATTGGTGCTCGTTTGGAGATAGCCGAGGCCAACGTAGATACGCGGATCCGCAATCTGATATTCCAAACGCGCGTCGAGACTTGTTTGCTTTCCGAGAAAGACCGGCGTTGCCGCATAGCCGCCGTCGATGGTCGAAAACTGCGTGTATTGGTTTCCGAGCGCATCGGTAAGATTGGAGTTGGTCACGTAGGCGTCTTGGCGGAAATCAAATTTTCCGGCCCAACGTGAGTTCGGCGGCGCATAGACGCCGCTAAGCAAGTACGATTGGTTGCAGCGTTGCCCGCTCACGAATTCGTTATAGTTGCTTCGCGACGAGAACGCGGCCGCAACAAATGCGATATACGGCGCTGGGGTGCGTACCGGCATGGGGGTGGCCGACGGTGTGGGCGCGACGGTGGGCATCTCCGTAGGCGATGCAGTCGGTGCCGGCGGCGGCGATACCGGAATGTAACGAACGACCACGAGCCGCTTTTCGGGAACCCATTGGACGTAGGCGCCGAGCGCTTCGGAGAGTACGCGGATAGGAACGAGCACGATTCCGTGATAGAGAATCGGCGGCACGTCGAGCGGACGCGACATCCCGTTGACGATCACCTCCGGCTTGCCGAGCGTTACCGATGCGCTTGAATCTCCGCGCGTGACCGTGTAGGTGTTTCCGTCGGACGACGCCGTTACCGTTGCACCCATCCGTTCGAACATGGCCTTCAACGGTACGTACAATTGCCCGTTCTTCACCGATGCGGCGAGGACGCGGCCTTGTTTGAGTACGTCCGGTTTGGCGTAAACGGTGTGGTTGTTGTAAAGAATCGGAATCGAGCCCGAGGGCGGCGTTCCGAAATCGGCGCTGCTTGCCCAGGCGGGCGAGACGGCCGCGGTGACGAGCCCGAGCATCAAAAGAAAGGCTCTCATGTCAGAATGTCACCATAGCGACAGCAAGCCTGGTCAAAAATTTAGCCATGCTTCTACGCTAACGTCGGAGAGCCTCAGCGAGTATAGTGAAAAATGCGATTTATTGCGTTTCGGAGGGGCTTCCCCAGCCGAGAACGCGCGCGATCAGCTCGGTGCGGTTACGGCTCTCGGTCTTTTCGACCATATTCTTGATGTGGTCTTGAACGGTCGAAGCGGTAATGCTCAATGCATCAGAAATCGTTTCGACCTTAGCGCCGTCGAGCAGGAGCGCAAGCACTTCCAACTCACGTGGCGTGATGCGAAAACGTGCTGCCGGCGCCACGAGCGAATTCGCGGGCTCGAAGCGGTTGATACGAACGCCGATGCACAGCCCGGACGGTCCGGCTACGGGTTGCGTGCGCACGACGAGAAACGGAACGGGCCGCGCAACGCCCGGGAGTTGCGTGGCGGGTTCGCTGCGCCACGTGCTCGTAAGTTCGCTGACCGTCTGCTCGAGAATCGCGGACAGGCGGCTCGCAAAACGCGTGCGCAACCCGGTGAGGGCGGCCCGTCGCTGGTTTTGGGAGGTCCACGTCATGACGATCTGAAGGTCGCCGTCGAGGACGTATTCTTCGCCGGCCGGATTCATGAGCGCCGTAATCGCATCGTGGTGATGATCGGCGCTCGCGCGCGCCATCGCGGTTGCGTTCAAGCGGAGCATGCGCAATTGTTCCGACGCCGAGTCGAGCGCCAGCGTGAGGATGGCGATTTCCGCCGAGGTAAAGAGCCCCAGCTCCTCACTTCGCATCATCGTTAAGATGCCGAAATTGGTTCGAGCGTCCGCGAAGAGCAGCGTTATGCCGCTGTCGTATCCGTCGAGCGGACCGAGCATGGCCGCGATGCGCGGCCCGGCTTTGAGCACCTCGCGCTGCCTCGCGTTTTCGTTGCGCAGGCCCGCGAGCTCGCCCTCGTCGGTTCCGTCGGAACGCAAGAGGTGCGCCAGCTCGTCGCTCGCGATGCGAGCGAAGGCCCACCGCGATACCGGCACGACGCGAAGAATTGCATCGATGATCGGATACGCCGTGTCCGTTTGCGGCATGTCGTCGACGAAGACGGTATCGTGCTTTTTTTGGATGGTCGCGCCTCAACTTCCGCGGTACGCTGCCCTCAACGCATCTTTTCCCTCTCTTCGCGATGAAAGCGTTGCAATCATGGCCTCCGTGTGCTGCCTGGTCGGCGCGGCCCCGCAGGACGTTTCCCGCCTCGCCGCAGCTCTAGAAGCCGTGCTCGGAGACGTTCAACTCAACGTCGCGCTCCTCGATATCGTCATGCTGCACGCGCTCGCTCCCGAGGTCTTGGTCATCGATTTTGACACGATGAAGGCGGATCCGTACCAAGCGCTTCGGCACCTGCGATTCGGGCTGCCGCACGCGCTGCTCGTCGTGTTCGCATCCGCCCTGACTGTGCCGCAAATGGTGGACCTTCGCGATGCCGGTATGAATGCGCTCGTTGCAAAAGATTCCACGGCAAACGAACTCGAAGCCGGTCTACGCATCGCGTTAACAACGGGGATTTTCGTCGACGCGCAATTTGCGGACCCGGCGTAGGCGAATTTAGGTTGGATCCAATTTGTTCAGCGCCGTGTCGAGAAGTCGCCGAACTTCCAGCCCGACGCTTCTCTCCAGCGCGAGCGCAACATCGGGGCGATCGTTGAGAAACGCCTGAAGGGGGCCTCGCGACCAGCACATGACGCGCGCATCGCTTCGGACGAGAACGTCCATGTCGATCCGTTCGGCATGCACGTCGATAACGCCGACGAACTGCCCTTCACCGAGTTCCGCGATCTTCATTCGATGATGCAGCACGTCGGCCACGCCGCGTAATATTACCGAGAAGCGGTTTGTACCGTTGTCGTGCTCCACGAGCGATGAACCGGCCGGCACGTCGTCCCAAACGCCCGCGGCGAAAAGATGCTTCGCTTCCCGCGTCGTCAACGAGGGGAACGACAGCGATCGCAGCCGCGCTTCGTCGGGCGGCAAAATCACCGGGCGCCGGTCGAGAATGAGCCGGACGATCCAGTACGCGTTGATCGCGACGAACACGGCGTTCCAGCCGATGGGAGCGATCAGGGGCGAGCTCTGCAGGGCATAATAGGGAATCAGTAAGACTGACGCTACGACGGTTAAAACCCGCAGCCATAAAATGTCGCGAACCGAATACGACGCCAGATACAACACGTTCGCGACGGTAATCCAGACAAGCGGATTTCGCACAACGAGCACCTCACAACGGATCCATCGTGCCCGCCGTGGCTAACTGGTGGTTTCGGCCACGACGGGCAACTCCGATATCCTCCGCTTTATGCCTATCCTCCGCTTTGCCTGTCGAGACTCCCATCCGTCATCTGCGGTCTCACGGCACGAGAACGGGGCCGAACGGATCGTTGAGCAGCGTGTTCGAGCCCTGAATCGTCGCGATGGGAGCGACGTTTCCGCTCGCATTGGCGGCGAATTCGAAGACCGCGTTTGCGGTGGCGTCGGCTACGTACATATTTCCCTGCGCGTCCAGGGTGATGCCCGATTCATTTTGCAGCCCCGTGGATGAGCCGCCTATCGTATTGACCGGCGCGACGTTGCCGGTTGCGCCCGGTGCAAAGAATGAAATGGGACCGCTCCCGCCGCCATTGGCGACGATCATTTGACCGGCGGCGTCGACGGTGATGCCGTCGGGGCCATCGAGCAGCGTCGCGGCGCCTTGGAGATTTTGCACCGGTGCAACGTTACCGCTTGAGTTCGCCGCAAAGACCAGGATCTGGTTTGCGGAACTGTAGTTGCACACGTAGATCTTGCCGGACGAGTCGACGTACACGCAGCCCGGCCTATTCAGAAGCGTATTCGAACCGGAAATGACGCGGCTGGGCGCCGCGTTTCCGGTGGCGCCGGGGGCATAGACGCTCACGCTGTTCTGCACCCAGCTTGCGACGTAGAGATTGCCCGCCGAATCGGTTGCCAGTCCGCCGACCGCGCCGACGTTGGTGATCGTTGCCGACGGCGCGACGTTTCCCGTGCTGCCGGGCGCGAACACGGCGATGGTCGTCGTACTGCTGCTATCGTCGGCCGTGTACAGCCGGCCGCTGGAATCGAGCGCGACGGCGATGGGGCCGCCGCTGTTGCTCGTCAATCCGGTATTGGAACCGGAAATGTTGAGGACGGGGCTCAGATTGCCTTGCGTACCGATGGCGAAGCCCAGCAGCGCCTGCGGGCCGTTCCGGTTCGCCACCACAATCATCGGGCTGGGCGCGGGCGTCGGTGTCGATGGATTTTGCGGAATCGAGCCGCTGCCGCCCGACGAGCACGCCGCGGGCACAAATGCTAGAAGCGCAAGCAGAACGTATTTCACGATGGTCTCCTTTGGCAAAAAAGATCCAAGAACTCACAGAGCTCTCCGTAGTTGCTGAAGAAGCGGCGCTCGCCCGACTCCAAGTGCTGCACGAAGGCGCGCCAAGGGGTGTCGTGCGGTGTCGGCTCGCGCCAGATACGCACCACAAAGGCGTCCTCGCGCCGCATTCTCTGCTCGCCGGTCTTCATGAACGACAGAATAGCGCGCGGCCGTCCCCCCGGCGTCCCAAAGCGAATGGACGCACACGGGACGGCGCTTCGATATCATGGACGACATGATAAAGCCAGCACACCTCGCGCTCGCGTTTGCCGCACTTGCAACCGGCGCGTGTTCCGCAGCTAAGACGGGCGCCGCCGGCAACAGCGCTTCCGCGCAGGCAGCACCCGCGGCTCGTACCGCCGCACTCAATCCCTGTACGCTCGCAACGCGTTCCGAAGCTGCTGCCGCGATGGGGAAACCGTCGTCGGCGGGGCAGTTTCGCAAGTACGGCCAGGGTTTTTGCCATTGGGACGGTCCGACACCCGACTACGAAATCTACATTCAACTTGCCGATGCCGATCTGGTCGACTCCTTCGCGCATATGCCGGGCACGGTGACGGTGAGCGGGATGGGCGATCGCGCGGTTTGGGGTAAGGACGGCGCGCTCTACCTTAGCAAGCATGCGCACGGCGCCGAGATCAACTTCACGATTCCCGGGAGCAACGCGAAGATGACGCCCGCCGAGCGGCGCTTCGCGCAAGAGGTTGCCGCCCGCATGTAGCACGCGCAGCGCCGTCGTACACAAATGACGTGGCGACGGCAATTCATCTGCTAGGACCGCGGCGCGTAACGGTAGACGGCCAGGCGTGGCGCCTGACCGTTCCCCCACGTGCTTTGGCGTTGCTCGGCTACGTCGCGACCGCCGGCGGCGCGGTGCCGCGCGAAGTGCTTGCCGCGGCACTGTGGCCTGACGCCGACGAAGAGGAAGCGCGCAACAATCTGCGCCGCCATCTGCACCGGCTCGCCAAAGGGCTTCCGCCGCGCGAAGAGCCGTGGATAGCCGCGGATGGAGAGGCGCTGATTTGGAACGGGGATGCGTGCATCGACGTCGTTTCGTTCGAGAACGCGCTTGCCGCCGGCGACCGGCGCGCAGCCGCTGCGTGCTATGGCGGCGATTTCTTGGAAGGCTATTACGACGACTGGATCATCCTGCAGCGCGAGCGTCTCTCGAACGCGTACGTCAACGCGCTGCTGGATTTGCTCGCAGAGGCACAATCGGCGCGTGATTACTCCGGCGCGCTCGCCTACGCCCAGCGAATCCTGCAATTGGACGAGTGGCGCGAGGACGTCGTGCGCGTCGTGATGGCGATTCGCTACGAAACCGGCGACCGCGCCGGAGCGTTGGGAACGTACGAACGTTTTGCGCGGCGTCTGGGCGAGGAACTTCGCGTCGAGCCGATGCCGGAAACCATTGCGCTGCGTGACGCGATGGTGCGCAATGCTCCGATCAGCGTGTCGGCGCGCGAGGCGACCCCGGAATTCATGCCGGGGCCGTCGGCGCTTCCGTTCGTGGGACGCGCGCGGGAATTCGAACGGCTGCGCGACCTTTGGGGCGGTATCGCACACGGCACCGGAGCGCTGGCCTTCGTATGCGGTCCGGCCGGCATCGGAAAGACGCGTTTAGTTCACGAGTTTGCCTTGTACGCGCAGCGCCAAGGCGCTCGCGTACTCGCGGGCGGAACGTCGAACCCCGAAGCAATACCCTACGAGGCGCTCTCGGACGCTCTGCGCGCAGCGGTTCCATATCTGGCGCGCGTCTGCGCGGACGAGCTTTGGATGCGCGTTCTGGCGAGCATCGTTCCCGAACTGCAGGCGCAGCTGCCGCAGTATACGTCACTCGAACCGATCGGCGACAAACCCGCGCGTTCGCGCCTATTCGAAGCGCTCACCCGCGTCCTCTCGCTGCTCGGCCGCGAGCGACCGTTTCTGCTGGTGCTCGAAGACGTACACTGGGCGGACTCTGCGACGATCCAAGCACTCGAATTCGTCGCACGCCGAGCCGGGGGTATTCGCGGTATCGTCGTCGCGACGTACCGGGACGACGAACCGGCTCGCAGCGCCGAATTGAATCAGGCGCGCCATTCCCTGGAACGCGAACGCCGCGTCGTGCGCGTGGAACTCTCACGCCTGACGCGTGAAGATGCCGGTATGCTGCTCGAACAGATGCCGGAAATCGCCGGCGGTCCGCCCGATTTGGCATCCACGCTGCACCGCATCAGCGGCGGTAATCCCCTCTTTCTCCTCCACCTCGCGCGCGACTTCGCCGAGACGCGCGAAGTTCCGCAGGAGCCGGCTGCAGGTGCGGGTATCGGCGCTGCAATTGCGTCGCGCATCGCACATCTTTCCGATGACGCGCGGCTGGTGGCCGCCCACGCCGCCGTCATGGGAGCAAGTTTTTCCGTCGATCTGCTCGGAAATCTCACCGGCTGGGGCGAGGACGATCTGCTCGGCGCTCTCTCGGAACTGACGCACCGGCATGTCGTTCGTGCGTCGTTCCAGCGCGCACAATATGAATACGCCTTCGCGCACGATTTGGTCCAGCGTGCCGTGTACGAGACGGTCCCGGCTGCGGAGCGGCGGCGGCTGCATCGCCGTATTGCCGCGCTGCTTGAAAATACGCGTGCAGAGCATTCGGAATTTCACGGTGAGATCGCGCTCCACTGGGACCGCGCCGGAGACGCACAGCGCGCGGCACTCGCGCATCTGCAGGCGGCGGATGCCGCCTTGGCCGTCTATGCAAACGAAACGGCGCGCAACCATGCCCGTCGCGCATTAGAACTGGCCGATGGCGAAGACGTGCGCTATCGTGCGCTCGTACAGCTCGTTCGCACCGACGAGCGCACGGGCGATGCGCGAGCATGGGAACGCGATACGCAGCTTCTGCTGGATCTAACGAAGGGCGCCGATCCGCGGCGCCGCTTCGAAGCGCTTACGGCGGCGGCGCGCCGCTGCGAGCGAGCCGGCGAGCCCGAAGCGCATCAGGCGGTACTGGATGAAATGGCGGCGATCGCGCACGCTAGTGGAGACCGTTTGCAGCTGGCGGCGACGATGCTTGGCCAAGGCGCTGTCCGATCGCGAGCCGGCGCAGCTGCGTCGGCCGTCGAGGTGCTGCGGGCGGCGCAAGCAGCGGCCGAGCAAACGGAGGATGCAGATCTGCAGGTGCAGGCACTGGTTATGCTGATTCGTGCGTTTGCAGCGTGCGGCCGCGTGGAAGAAGCGCGCGAAGAGTACGAACGCGCCAAATCCGATTCCTTGCTGCAGCCGCACCATCGTCTCGCGCTCGTGCGTGCGCGTGCTGCCGTCGCGATGGCATGCGAGGATGGTGCCGAGCTGGAGCGCATCGCGCAGGAGCAGCTAAATCTGGCACGACGCATCGGCGACGTGGAAGCCGAGGCCGACGCGCAGCGGCTGTTCGCCTATGCCGCGGCGTATAGCGAGATGAATCTAGAGGTCATGCGCGACCGGTTCGGCGAGGCGGCCTCGATCTTCGAGCAGATCGGCGCGTCGCAAGAATACAACGCGATGCTTATCGATCTGGCCGGTATAGAATCGGAACTCGGCCGCTACGAGGAGGCAAACCGTCTGTTAGACGTTGCGATACCCCTTGCGGAGCGAATCGGCTGGACGGGCGGAATAGCATACGGCGTACTGGCGAGAATGGAGGCTCGGCGCGGCTTGGGCGATCTTGCCGGTGCCGAGCAGTTTGCACAGCGCGCACTGCAACTTTCGCAATCCACCGAACTCTCGAAAACACGCTGTACGGCGCTCGTCGTCGTTGGTTGGGTGCAATGCATGCTCGGGCGTTCGGAAGAGGGGCTCGCGCATATGCGCGAAGGGATCGCGCTACGCAGAGAGAGTGCAGCAGCGTGGTCGCTGGCAGCAGATCTGTGCCTGTTCGTCGAGGCGCTTTTGGAATCCGGTCAACACGCCGCCGCCGCTGAAGCAGCCCGCGAACTCGAAGACATCTATCTGCGCGAACCGGTACACCAGATGGCACCCGCACATATCTGCTGGACGCTGGCGCGCGCGCGCCGCGCAGCAGGCGATCTTAGCGGTTACGGCGATTTCGTGCTGCGCGGGCGCGCCGAGTTGGAGAATGGCGCCGCGAAATTCGGCGACGAGACGGTCCGCGCGGCGTTTCGCAATCGCCCGTTTTGCCGGGAGCTCCTGGCTGCGGAGCTCCCGGTTATGGCGCCGTAACATCCGGAACGCGCGGTTGCTTGCGGACGCGAGGAGTACCGCACCGCGCCGCCGCGCTAATGGTTATTTACGCGGAGCGGCTTTGCGGTCTTGTTAAGTTTGACGGCTCCGTCGAACGATATCCGGTACGTCGGGTGAGCGCCGCTGTGGTAGTATTGCGCCGTTCCATGTACGTGAACTACCAGCGTCGCGGCGGCCGTGAGCGTGAATGCCGCCGTTGTGGTATTGTCACCCTGGCCGGCCGTGACGACTTTCTCACCGTTACAATTGCCGGTGCAGCTCGTAGGCGTGAGGCTGTTTCCGTCGGGATCTGATAGTGTAATCTCGAGATCGGCGGCATCCGTGCCCGCTCGCGCGGTCGCGCGCACCTTCACCGTGCCCGGGCCGGCCCGGAACGTATAGTAGTTGTCAAAGCCCTTGCCGTCGCCTTGATTCATGTGGCCGATAATCGTGTTGACCTTCAAGGTCGCCGGAACGTCGGGATTGGTCGAGACGGTCGCAGCCCCGGCTGGTATGGCCCAGACTGCCAGCAGCGCGGCCGTGGCGAGGACGCAGAGTCGCTTCATGTGTTACCTCCTGGGATTGAATATGATTTTGGGGATGGTAGCACGCGCGCGTCCCCGCAGCGTCCGGCTCCAAGGAGGTTCGAGACGGCCGATGTTCGCCGCAGTTAGCGATTTGCAACCGCGATCGGAGCCGCCATTACCATCCCGGCACCTTTCGGAGAAACAAGCAGGGCAGTTGTCGCCCCGGTAATGTAGCCAATCTCAGGGTAGTGACGCAAATCGAGAGTTTGGCGACGGATATCGGGAGTTCGGAGCTCAGATCGTCGACAGCAAGATCACGACTTCGCACGTTCCGCTTCGCGGAACTCCGCTCAGGATGACACGTCGTTGCGTACATAAACAAAGCCCGCCCCAACGTGGGACGGGCCTTTCACTTGGCTCCGGATGCTGGACTCGTTCTTGACTCGCTGATTAATAGTTAGGGACAGGTGCCTTTGGCCGTTCGTCGGTCGTTCCGATTCCCTCAGTGCGGCCCTTCGTAACAGGATCCATGCTCGACTTCTTGGACTGCGTTGTTGTCTTTCACGACGATCACGGCGTAGCCGTATGGAATGCCATTCCTATTGCAAAGATGCGGGGTAAAGACGAAGGAAGTGAGTTTCCCACCCACAGGTTCGGGAGCAAGGCGATCCGCGTGCATCACATACGGCGTACCCGCGGCGAAGCAGCACGCATCGGTGATCAAAGCTTTACCGGGGGCGATGGAGAGGCTTCGATAGCCATAAATGAAATGCCCTTTGAACAAGCCGTTTTCGAATCTGACGTAGATCACGTCTTGCGTGTTGTTGTGAACGACGATGGCACCGTTGTGCAGGTTGACGGCGAGCGCCGGACGCGTGAATAACAGGACCGCTGCGAGAGCGGCAACCAGTATCGAAAAACGCTTCATTATTGATTCTCCTTGAATCGGGCTTACTTCCGTTGCCGCCGCGACAGCGGCGACGAATACGGCAAGTTGTGCGATCGATAGCGATCGGTCACGAAGGGCCTGAAATTATTTGCAGTCGGGGCCTTGGTCTACGAACTCGAGATTCCCCCTCGGGTCCTTCAAGAACTCGACGGCGAAACTTGCATAGTAGTGTGCATCTAAATGGCCCTCCACTTTGCAAAGACGCATACGAACCTGCACGACGTGCGAAACCGTGTGGTCAGAGCCGTCGGCCATAGCGGCGATGCGATAGTCGGATCCCCCGGCATAGCAGCATCGATTCGCGTAAACGGTTTGGTGAGGCGGAACGGTGAGATCGCGATCGATCACGATCCCGGGAAGCGAGCCCACCATGTGCCGAATTTCAACGATCTTGACGGGCACGTTCGTGCGATTTCGGAGAATAATGACGCCGTTTTCATGGGTATACGCCAGAGCCGACCCGTTTGCCAGACCCAAAACAAGCGCGAGGGTCGCACACCAAAGGGAAACATACTTCATCGCGTTGCTCCTCATCGTTGACACCAACGCCCGCTATCGACCACTTTTATTTCGCCGGATCTTAACTGATGGAAATTGATCTCATCGGTGGCCGCAACGGGCCCGTACAATCTTGCGCACTCGGTCGTTCCGAGGCCCATGGTGATCAGGAGTGAACCCGTCTTCTGCTCGGCACCGGAGTGATACGCATAACTGACGCGATAGACGGATCCCGCCGCGTAGCAGCACCGGTTTGCGTAGACGAGCCCGTTGGGAGGGATCGCGAGATCCCGGTCAATCACGATGCCCGGCAACGAACCCACCATGTGCCGGATCTCCGTGATTTTCACGAATTCGTGGGTCTGATTGCGGATTAAGATAACACCGTTAGCCGCCTCCCAATGCACATCGGCTAACGCGGGAGCCAACATGGCGCCGAAGACGAACGCCAAGCTGGCTACCACTATAGAGAAACGTCTCAAAGTTAAGTCCTCCTAGCGACCAAGCGTTCGCTCTCTCGTGACGTTTCTCCGGCATGCAACCACTCTCTTCGCTTGGCTCCGGATGCAGGACTCGTTCTTCGTCCTTCGACTTCGCACGTTCCGCTTCGCGGAACAGCTCCGCTCAGGATGACACGGCGTTGCATACATAAATAAAGCCAGCCCCAACGTGGGGCGGGCTTTCACATGGCTCCGGATGCTGGACTCGTTCTTCGCCCTTCGACAAGCTCAGGGTGACAATGTGCTGTGCTCGCTCAGAATGACGGTTCTCGTCTCAGCATGCGGGACGGTAAGTCAAACGGCCCACCCCTTCGTGGGGTGGGCCGTTTGATTTATGGCTCCGGATGCTGGACTCGAACCAGCGACCCGCTGATTAACAGTCAGCTGCTCTACCAACTGAGCTAATCCGGACCGTCAGCGACCCGCCCTAATTGGCGGGTTCGGGGCGTCATCCTGCCGGATGGGCGCGACCCTGCCGCATCTTATCATGAAGCAAGCGCGAGCGCCCCGACGCCGGTCGCATGAGTGGTTTTTGCCGGCATTGCGCCCAATGGAGCGGCGATGGAACCACGCGTCGCCTATTTCTCGATGGAGATCGCTCTCGACCCCGCGCTGCCCACCTACAGCGGCGGGCTCGGCGTCCTTGCGGGCGATTTTCTCCGCTCCTCCGCCGATGCGGCGATGCCGATGGTCGCGGTCACGCTCGCGTATCGCAACGGGTATTTCCGTCAGTCGATCGACGACGCGGGCAAACAATCCGAAGCACCCGATCCGTGGCTTCCGCACACGCGCTGCACGCTGCTCGATACGGCGATTCAGCTCGAACTCTCCGGGCGAACGGTGACGGTGCGCGCGTGGCAATATGACGTGACCGGTTTCGGCGGAGCCAAGCTCCCGGTGTATCTTCTCGACACCGAAGTCCCCGAAAACGATCCACGCGATCGCACGATCACCGATACGCTCTACGGTGGGGACGCCGCCTATCGTCTCGCGCAAGAAGCGGTGCTCGGCCTCGGCGGATTAAAGCTGCTGGAAGCGCTCGGCTACGAGATCGAAAGCTATCATCTCAACGAAGGCCACGCCGCGCTGCTCGTGCTCGGCTTGCTCGAACGCGGCAACGATCTTGGAAGCGTCCGCGACCGCTGCGTCTTCACCACGCACACGCCCGTGCCGGCCGGCCACGATCGTTTCATGGTCGACCTGGTTCACGACGTGCTCGGCGAGCGGCGACTGCTCGCCCTTGAATCGATCGACGGATTGCACGAAGCACAGCTCAACATGACCTATCTCGCCCTGCGCGGTTCGCGCTACATCAACGGCGTCGCGATGAAGCACGGCGAGGTTTCGCAAGGGATGTTTCCGCACTATCCCATTCACGCCATTACCAACGGCGTGCACGCCGGACGCTGGGCTTCCCCCGAGTTCGCGGCCCTCTTCGATCGCCACATTCCGGAATGGCGCGCCGACAACTACTATCTGCGCTATGCCGTCGGCATTCCGCTCACCGACATTCGCGACGCGCACGACGGCGCGAAAGCACGCATGACGCAGGAGATCAAGGCACGCACCGGCGTCGCCCTCGATCCGACCGTCTTCACGATCGGCTTTGCGCGCCGCGCGGCCACCTATAAGCGCGCTCACCTGCTCTTCGACGACGTGGAACGCCTGCGCGCGATCGCCAAACGCGCAGGCCCGCTGCAACTGGTCTACGCCGGCAAAGCGCATCCACGCGACGAAGACGGCAAGGCCGAAATCCGGGGCGTGGTGGAAGCTGCCGAATCGCTGCGCGACGTCATCCGTTTCGTCTATATCGAAAACTACGACCTCACGCTCGGCGCGCTTTTGACCGCGGGAGTCGACGCGTGGCTCAATACCCCTAAGCCGCCGATGGAAGCATCGGGGACGAGCGGGATGAAAGCTGCGCTCAACGGCGTGCCGAGCATCAGCATTCTCGATGGCTGGTGGATCGAAGGCTGGGTCGAAGGCGTCACCGGCTGGTCGATCGACGAACGCACCCTCTACGACAAGCTGGAACGCGTGGTCGTACCGTGCTACTACGAGCACCCCGACGAATACGCCGCGATCCGGCGTTCGTCCATCTCGCTCAACGGCTCGTTCTTCAACACGCAACGCATGGTCGCGCAATACGCCACCAACGCCTATTTCGCAGACGAAAAACGGCCGGAGCGAAAAGCTCCAGCCGTTCTCATGCCTTCGACAGGCTCAGGATGATATGTGTTACTGGCCGCCGCCCGCTTGTCTGCGAATGGTGACGGTTTGGTTCAGCGTCAGTTGAACGTTCGACCCTGACGGCAGGGTGAAATTCGTCTTGCCGTTGAGGCCGTAGAGCAATCCGCCCGCCGCGCCGACGAGACCGCCGCCGCCGGTGTGGAAAATCGTCTTGCCGATGACGTTGCCCAGCAGCATGCCGCCGATCGTCGCAAGCGCAACTTTGGCGCCGTTGCCCTGTTGCTGTTTCTTCTGATCTTGCGTCATCGACGCCGAGATATCGACGGTGCTGCCGTCGGCAAGGCGCAAGTAGTCGAACTGCATCCCGAGCGACGGCTTACGGCCTTGTCCCGCGTGCGTTACGCTGGTGATTTCTCCCGCGATAATCGCGCCTTGGAAGGCCGGATTGCCGCTCGGGTACGGCGGTACCACGTCCATGACGAAACGGTCCCCGACGTGTGCGGAACCGCTGTCGATTGCATTGCGCAAGCGCGCATTGATCTGGGCACCCTGATAGAGCGTCAGAGTGTTGCTTTGCGCCGGCGCGACCAGCGTGGTTCCTGCGAACCCCGCGATCATTGCGAGCGCCATCAGCGTGTTGCGAATCTTCATGCTTTCCCCTTATCTGTCTGCGGAACGCGAAGCGCTCCCGTTTCTCTCATTATAACGCGAGGACCCCGCGGAGCGTTCCGCGGGGTCCACTTTATGCTGCGGATCGGCCGAAGCCGAACGCTCGGCGAAGCCGAACCCCGTTACTTGGCGAAGTTGGGAACGCGCAAGGCTTCGCCCGTGAATCCGGTCGCTTGGCGCAAGGCGTCGACTTTGTCGAGACGCTCCCACGGCAAATCGAGGTCGGGACGGCCGAAGTGACCGTAGGCCGCGGTCTGCCGATAGATCGGACGACGCAGGTCGAGGTAGTGGATGATGGCCGCCGGACGGAGGTCGAAGACCTCGAGCACGGCTTTCGAAATCTGCTCTTCCGAGATCTTTCCCGTACCGAACGTTTCCACGAGCACGCTCATCGGTTCCGCGACGCCGATCGCATAGGCAACCTGCACTTCGCAACGATCGGCTAGTCCCGCCGCAACCACGTTCTTTGCGACCCAACGCGCTGCGTATGCAGCCGAGCGATCCACCTTCGTCGGATCCTTACCCGAGAACGCGCCGCCGCCGTGACGGGCCATCCCGCCGTAGGTGTCGGCGATGATCTTGCGTCCGGTCAAACCGGCATCGCCCTTGGGACCGCCGATGACGAAGCGTCCCGTCGGATTGACGTACACGCGCGTATTGTCGTCGAACATCGAGCGCGGGATGACGTGACGGATGATCTTGTCGGAGACTTCTTGCCGAATCACTTCAAGCGAGATGTCGGGTTCGTGCTGCGTCGAGATCACGACCGCATCGACGCGCACCGGCTTGTCGCCGTCGTACTCGACGGTGACTTGCGATTTGCCGTCGGGGCGCAGATACGGAATGTCGCCGTTCTTACGCATCGCGGCCAGGTGGCGCGTGAGGTTGTGCGCGAGCGTGATCGGCAGCGGCATCAGTTCCGGCGTTTCCTTACATGCATAGCCGAACATCATGCCTTGGTCGCCCGCGCCGGTGCGCTCGAACTCTTCGTCCTTACCGCCCTTGGCTTCGAGCGACTTATCGACGCCCATCGCGATGTCGGGCGACTGTTCGTCGATCGAGACGCTGACGCCGCAGGTCTCCGCGTCGAATCCTACCGTCGACTTCGTATAACCGATGTCGGCGATGGTCTCGCGAACGATGCGCGGGATGTCGATGTAGGTCTTCGTCGTCACCTCGCCGGCGATGTGAATCTGGCCGGTGATGGCAAACGTCTCGACGGCAACGCGCGACATGGGATCGTCTTTGAGCAGCGCGTCGAGCACCGCATCGGAGATTTGATCCGCGACTTTGTCGGGGTGGCCTTCGGTGACCGATTCAGAGGTGAAGAGTCTGCGATAGTTTGACAATTACGTCCCCTCCGACCACGACGCCATGTATTTCACTTGTTCCGGCGTCAGGGTGTCGATCTCGACACCCATCGACGAGAGCTTGAGCGTCGCTACTTCTTCGTCGATCTCGACCGGCACGTCGTAGACGTGCTTCTTCATCGATTTGTGGTGCAGTGCGATGTGAGCCGCGGCCATTGCCTGGTTCGCGAACGACATATCCATCACGGCTGCCGGGTGGCCTTCACCCGCCGCCAGGTTCACCAGGCGCCCGTCGGCCAGGATGCAGACCTTCCGTCCGTCGTGCATTTCGTACTGCTCGACGAATTGACGCGGCTGCGTCATGCCCTTGCTGATGCGCTTGATGCCTTCCAGATCGAGCTCGTCGTTGAAGTGCCCCGAGTTGCAGACGATCGCGCCGTTCTTCATCAGTTTGAAGTGCGCTTCGCGGATCACGTGGTAGTTGCCGGTGACCGTCACGAACACGTCGCCGATCTTCGCCGCATCTTCCATCGGCATCACGCGATAGCCGTCCATCACCGCCTCGATCGCCTTGCGCGGGTCGACTTCCGTCACCACCACGTGCGCGCCCATGCCGGCCGCGCGCGACGCGACGCCGCGTCCACACCAGCCATAGCCCACGACGACGACCGTGCGACCGGCGAGCAGCACGTTCGTCGCGCGAATAATGCCGTCGAGCGTCGATTGGCCCGTGCCGTAGCGATTGTCGAACATGTGCTTCGTGAGCGCGTTATTCACGGCGATCACCGGATAGGGCAGCACGCCGTCCTTCTCCATGGCCTTTAGGCGGATGACGCCCGTCGTCGTTTCCTCGCAGCCGCCGATCATTTCGGCGAGCAAATGATTGTGCTTGGTATAGATCGTCGTCACGAGGTCGCAGCCGTCGTCCATCGACATGTGCGGCTTGGTCGCGATCACCGATTCGATGTGCGAGTAGTACGTCGCGTTATCTTCGCCTTTGATGGCGTAGGTGGGAATGCCGTACTCGCAGAGCGCGGCGGCTACGTCGTCCTGCGTCGAGAGCGGGTTGCTCGCGCACAAGGCAATCTCCGCACCGCCCGCTTGCAGGGCGAGCATTAGGTTCGCGGTTTCGGTCGTAACGTGGAGGCACGCGCCGATGCGCACGCCCTTGAGCGGCTTTTGCAGTTCAAAGCGATCGCGGATCTGCGCGAGAACCGGCATGTAGGCACCCGCCCACGCGATGCGTGAACGGCCGGTCTCTGCAAGGCTGCGGTCTTTGACATCACCAGCAAGCTGTTCCGTGACTGGCACGAGGTAAAACTCCTTAAGAAATCTTCAGCATAGAGAAGGATGGGGGAGGCAGTGCTGTTCAAGGCACCCGCGTGGAGAGCCTTTCCGAATATCTTACCCAGCTTGCCTCCGAATGGCCGACGCCCGGCGGAGGGAGCGCTGCGACCGTTGTCGGAGCGTCCGCCGCCGCCCTGGTCGCTATGGTCGCCCGGATCAGTTCGACCAACCCCAAGTACGCCGGCTATCGGGACGACGCGCGGGAGATCGTGCAGCAAGCGGACGAGCTGCGCCTGGAGTTCCTGCGGGCGCGCGAGCGAGACGAGGCGGCGTACGACCGCGTGGTCGCCGCAACCGCGATGCCCAAGGGCACCGACGATGAAAAACGCGTCCGGCGAGAAGCCCTCGAAAAGGCGCTCTCACACGCGGCAGCCGAGCCGCTGCTCGCAGCCGAACTCGCGCTTGAAGCGTTGCGGCTTGCGGTCCGCGCCTTGACGATTCCCAACAAGAACCTCGTGAGCGATATCGGCTGCGCCGGAGAGTTCGGCTATGCCGCGCTCGCCGCGTGCGCGTATAACGTGCGCATCAATCACAAGTTCATGCACGACGCCGAAGCGATCGAAGCGCAACGCAACGTGCTGCAGCGCTACGAACGCGAAGGGGCGGCGTTACTGGCGGCGATCCGGCGCCACATCGCCTAGCGCACGAGGGCTTTGGGTTCGATCACCACGCGAGCGAATTTCTGCGGATCGATCCACTTGCGCATCGCGCGCTGCACGTCGGCCGGCGTAACCGCCAGCACGCGCGTGTAATAGCGGGAGACGTCGTTGGCGTCCAAACCGGATTCGGCCGTATTCAAGAGATCTTCCGCGACGCTGCCGTACGAGTCCAGCGAGACGAAGTATTGGGAGAGCGTCATCGCTTTTGCCAGCGCTAACTGCGAGGCGGTCGGCGGAAAACGGCGCAGCCGTTCGACGGTTGCCGTCGCGGCAAGCTGCGCCGGCTGCTCGTTCTTCGGATCCGATGCAAAGGTCAGATTGAAGGTCGAGCCGTTGGTGCCCACGTTGAGCGAACTGCCGACGGTGTACACGTAGCCGTGCGCCTTGCGCACGTCTTGGAAGAGCATCGATCCCGTGCCTTCCCCCGAAAGCATCGTGTTCGCGAGTTGGAGCGCGACGACGTCGCGATCGCCACGGCGCAAATCGATGTGCTGCGAGAGCGTCACTTCGGACTGCGTTGCCGTCGATGATGCGATCGTCGTCGATTTAGCGCGCGTACGTCCTTTGACCGGCGGGAACGCAAGCGAGGGCCGCTTTCCGTGCGCGGTCCACGCACCGAAGTCGCGTTCGAAGAGTGCCCTGACGCTTGCGGGATCGACGTCGCCCACGACCGCGATCGTCGTCATGTCCGGACGATACGCAAAACGGTACCACGCGCGGATGTCGTCGAGCGTGACGTGGGAGAGTGACGCCGCCGTCTCGTGGCGGCGGTGCGGATCGTGAGGCGGATACATCGCGTCGAGCTTGGCGATCTGCGCCTTATATTCGGGGCGATTTTCGAACGCGCGAAGCGAACTGATCGAATTCGCGGACACGTGCGCGAACTGCGCGGGAGAAAACGCGGGTTCGAGCATGCCTTCGGCGAGTAGACCGACCGTAGCATCCAAATCGGCGGCACGCGACTCCGCCGAAAACGACGAGCCGAGCGTCACCGTCGCGGCGATTGCATCCAGCGCCGATTGGTACGCCTTCACGTCGTGTTTCTTCGTCCCGAGTCCCAGCAGCGCGGAGGTCATCGACGCGACGCCCTCCTTCCCTTTCGGTTCGTACAGTTCCGGATTCGATTGCACCTCGCCGTTAATCACGACCGTCGGCGAAGACGTCTCGCGGCGCACGATGAGCTTGAGCCCGTTGCGCAGGCGATAGAGCTTGATCGCGCCGTCGGTTTGCGGGGCCTTCAAGGGTGCGCGGAAGTATGCGTTCGTCCATGCGGGCAACGCAACACTCTTGGTCGACGGCACCTGCACGTTCTCTTTTGCCATGGCGCCCGTCGCCGTCGGCAGGCTCGCATTGGGCTTGGGCGTGAGCGCCAACGTAATCGCACGATCGGTGTCGACGTACGTCTTAAAGACGCGTTCGACGTCGGCCGGCGTCACGTTCTGGATCTGCGCGTAGATCTGCGCGGGCGTCACGTGATCGACGCCTTGCGCGAACGACCACAGCGCGGCTTCACCCGGAATGCTCGCGCCTTCGTAGGCTTGCGATGCAAGGTCGCGCGCTTTTGCCGCCTCGATATCGGCGACCGGAATTCCGTCCTTCGCGTATCCCGCGATGACGCTGGAGATGTCGTCGAGCGATGTCTGCGGTTTCGTGCCGGGTCGCGCCGCAACAAAGACGAGGCCGCTGCCGCCCTGCGGAATCGACGACGCAAACGTAAACGCCAACAGATCTTTTCCGCTCAGCATCAGATCGGAAAACGCGGAGCGCTTGCTGCCGAAAGCACCGAAGAGCACGTCCGTCGCGCCGTAGTCGGGCGAATCGGTTCCCGGCAAACGGAAGAGCCGCGCCGCGATCGGCACCGGAAAATCGACCTGCTCGGCGAGCGCCGTCTTTGCAAGAGGTGCCGTCGGTAACGGCGGATGCGCGGGCACGGGTACGTCGGGAATCGCTCCGAAGAACCGGCGCACCGAAGCCAGCACGGCCTTGGGATCGACGTCGCCCGCGACGACCAAAATCGCGTTGTTCGGATGATACCAGGTGTGATAGAACGCTGCGATATCCGAT
The DNA here is from genome assembly GCA_027459645.1 of Vulcanimicrobiota bacterium. Classification (GTDB taxonomy): domain Bacteria; phylum Vulcanimicrobiota; class Vulcanimicrobiia; order Vulcanimicrobiales; family Vulcanimicrobiaceae; genus JAMXLG01. Next base: position 42,919 of record DAIDHQ010000030.1, on the reverse strand, counting down.
GCTTGCATCTTTTGGAATCCGGCGATCGTACCGACCGTATTGCGCGCCCACGGAGAGTTCGCCCCATAGTAGGCCTGGTTGGTCTCCGTCATGATCTTCGCAAGCGGGCTCGCCAGATGCGCTTTGACCTCTTGCTCGATTGCGCCGCGTTCGGTGTTCCACGATGCAGCGCTCATCGACGCATGCTGCATGCGATCGGCTTCCATGCGAAGCACGACGTCGACGTACGACGCCGGAACCGTGAAGTAATACCGCGTGTACGTGTTGGTCGTTTCCGCGTTATATTCGGCCCCGATCCGGGTGGCGATATTCGCAAACTGATCCGACGAAATCTCAGGCGTGCCGCGGAACATCATATGCTCCGTCGCGTGCGCGATGCCCGGAATCGTATCGTCGTTCGAACCGACCTCGTACAGTAGCGAGGTCGTCGCGACCGGCGCTAGGTGATTGGGCACGACCACGACGCGGAGCCCGTTGGGAAGCGTCGCTTGGGTTACGCCGGGGGCGGGGGCGGGCGCGGAAACGAGAGCGGCAAGAACCGCAGCGGCAAAGATCATCACGGGGCGCTCTCTTGGCTCCGGCGCACGAAGCTCCTACGGTCTTTTCGGACTACGCCGTATTCAGGGAATCTGCGCGGCGGGGCACGGGGCGCCTAGCGTCGCGAAGAGCCGAACGCACGTGCCCCTGGTGCCGACGGTGATAGCTACGCGATCGGTAAGCGCGCGCATGAGCGTCAAGCCCCGGCCGCGTTCGAGCGTCGATTCGTGTTCCTGCCAAGGCCCCGTGCTCTCGACCAAGCCACGCACTTCGCCGTCATCCCAGTCGACCGCGACGCGGAATGAATCGTTCGAACTTCCCGACCCGTGCTCGATCGCGTTATTGACCGCTTCGGACATCGCGAGGACGAAGTCTCCGGTGCGGGTCCGCAGCAACGAGCGCGAGAGCGAACGCTCCATCCAGGCACGTGCCCGACGCGCGTTTACGACGTTTGAGCTGAACGAATGATCGAGTTGATCGACCGCCTGCGTGCGCATGACGAGCAACGCGGCGTCGTCATCCAACGCCGCTTCCTTCACGACCGCGTTCAGCAGCGTTTCCGCATTGCTATCGAAACCACGCGCACCCCAGGTGCCTAGCGCGTCACCGAGCGCGCGTTCGCCGGCAACCGGGTCGCGCGAACATTTCGTCAAGCCGTCGGTATACAGCACGATCGCGTCACCTTCGTCGAGTTGCCGTGTGTGCATGCTATAGCTCGCGGCGGCGGTCGCGCCCAGGAGCACGTCGCCGGTTGACAGTTCTACGACCTCGCCGCGCAGGTTGACGAGCCTCGGCGGGCAATGCCCGGCGCTCGCAAACTCGAGTGCGAGCGTGAACGGATCGAGGTAGGCGAGAAATGCGGTGATCAGTCCCTGATCGTCCGCGACGATGCTCGCATTGGTTGCGGCCAGCGCATCCGAAGCAGAGCTTCCTTCCAGAGCGCTGACGCGCAACATCTCGCGAACGCGGCCCATAATCACCGCGGCGTCGAGACCCTGACCGCACACGTCGCCGATCGAAAAGGCGACGCGCCCGTCGCGCAGTTCGAACGCGTCGTACCAATCGCCACCGATGAGCGGGCGCGTCTGCGCGGCGCGATAAGCCACGTCGAACGATACGCCCTGCGCTTGCGGAAGCACCGCCGACAGTATGGCCATCTGCAGAACCTGCGCTATGCGGTTTTCCCGGGCGATGTCGCGTGCATTTTGCAGCGCAGAAGCCAGACGATAGGCGACGTCGCGCACCACGTTGAGCGCATCTTCGGAGAACGCTGAATCGCCCGGTTCCCCAACCACCGCAATCTGGCCGTTGCGTCCCGGCAGCCGCAGTGGAACGCGCAGCACCGGGCGCCCACGTTCGCCGTTCCAGCTTTCTACGCTCGCGGACGGACCATTTGGCGCCGCCGTGCGTTCGAACCATCGTTCGAAAAGCCGCGCGCCGTTCGGTTGAGCGATAACCACGTCGCGGCCGTCGACGTTCAACGTTGCGATCCAAACCTTCGTAACGATCCGCGCGGAGGCGGCGAGAACGCGACGCACCAGTTCTTCTTCCGACAGGTTGGGTTCGAGGGCGGCCCCGCCGACTTCGGCGAGAACGGCCAGGTGCTCGCGATAGGCGTTCAAGCGCGCGCGCGCCGCCGTGTTATCGTCCACGTCTTCAACGCTGACGATCCACTTTCGCAATTTCTGTTCTTCGAACCAGGGGTTCGCGCGCAGTTCGTGCCGGCGCACGCCGCGCACCGTACGAAGCGGCACCTCGAATATAAATGGCTCGTTCGATTCGATTGCCTCACGCCAGCGACGGTCGAACGCTGCAACGTCCCACGCACAGGCGCGCTGGACGCTCTCGTGAACGTGCAACGCGGCCTCTCGATCTCCCGTTGCATCGATCCACTGACGGCTCGCGTAGTCGAAACGGCCGTCGGGACGCGCCGTTAAGACCGCCTGCGGCAGCCGGTGCACGATTTGCGCGAAATGGCGGCGGTGATCTTCGAGTTGATGCAAGAGGGTGGGCACGTCGCCCAAATCCGCATGCTCGAGAGCCAGAACGAACTCCGTCCGATTGGTCGCCCCGATGAGCGGAAGCAGCAGTACGGTGCTTTCGGAATCCTCGAACATTTCCGCTCGCTGCGTGCGCACAACCAACTCGGCGGCCGCCGCAAGCGGCCGAGCTTGCGCGTCATCGTGAAAGCGAACACTCCCGCGCGGATTCGCATAGGCAAACTCCCGCGCGGAAACCCACAGCAGGGCGGCGTGCGCATAGCGGTCGATGAACTCGGTGTAGCGTGCGAACAGGATTGAGTTCCTCCGGCCCTGCGGCTAGGGACTCATATAGTAAGCCTCCGTTCGAAAATGCACAACTAGCGCCACAGGTAAAAATGCACGTATTCGAAACGCACCGCTCGGTTGGCGCGTGCGCCGCAGCGAACGCTTGCCGTATGCGTTATGCGACGCGGTCGAGGAACGGACGAATGTCTTCGAGATCGACGTTCATTCCGACGCCGCGCGTGTGATAGCGAATGTCGTGAAAATCCGCACCGGCGGTCATGAACAGTTGCAGGCGGTTTGCCATGTCGCGAAATTGCGCGACGTCTTCGGCGTCGTGGAGCGGATAAAAGACTTCGAGACCGTCGACACCCAGCTCGACGAGATGCGGAATCATCGAGCGGTCTTTCAGCCTGCCCGGATGCGCGAGCACGGCGATGCCGCCTACCGAATGAATCGCGTCGATCGCCTCGCGCGGCGTTACGTGAGCCGACGGCACGTACCCGGGTTTACCGGCGCGCAAGAGGTGACGAAACGCGTAATCGACGTCGGGAACCATGCCCGCCCGAATCAGCGCTTTGGCAACGTGCGGACGGCCGAGCGCGTGCGCGTGCTCGCCTTCACGCAGGACGTCTTCGGCCGTTATGCCGTAGCCGGCGCGGCGAAGTTGCGCGACCATGCGATCGACGCGTTCGCGCCGCGCGGTCACGTTGCTTGCGACGAGTTCGTGCAACGGCGACGGTGTCAGCGGCACGCCATAGCCCAGAACGTGGACTTCGTTATCCCGATAGGTCGTGTTGATCTCGACGCCCGTCACGACGCGGGCGCCGGCGGGCGGCTCGAAGGCACCATAGGCGCTGAGCGTATCGTGATCGCTGATGGAAAAGATCTCGACCCCGCGCTCTCCCATGAAATCCGCGAGCGCCTGCGGTGAGAGCGTTCCGTCGCTCTCGTACGTATGACTATGGAAGTCGACGATCAATGACGGCGTCGTTCTACCGCGAGGGAGATGCCCGTCCGTTCGTGGTCGTGGATTTCGACCGTGATAAATGCCGGGATGCACACGACGTCGAGCCCGCTATCTTTAAGGTAGCTGCGCGCGATCGCGACGGCCTTCACCGCTTGGTTAATGGCGCCTGCACCGACGGCTTGGATCTCGGCGGTCTCGCGTTCGCGGATCACGGCCGCGAGCGCCCCGGCAACCGCGTTGGGATTGCTTTTGGCGGATACCTTCAGCGTTCCGGGGGTGACGAGTGGGGTTTCTGCGCTGGTCATCACGCAATGCCTCGAAGAAAAATGCGTTTGATGTCGGTCGCTTTTCCGGTCGCCCGATCGAGACTTACAACAACACCACAGAACTGTTTCGTTCCGCTTTTTTGAACATTGAACCGTTCGGACATTCCTGTCAAGAACCGATCTAGTACCGGCCCCTGCTCCATCCCGATGACCCCGTCGGACGGGCCGGTCATACCAACGTCGCTGATATAGGCCGTCCCCTCGGCGGAAATATGCTCGTCGGCGGTCTGCACGTGCGTGTGTGTGCCATAAATGGCCGAGACCCGGCCATCGAGGAACCGCGCCAGGGCCACTTTTTCGGAGGTGGCTTCCGCGTGGACGTCCACTACCACGAGCGGCGTGAGCGCGCGCAGGTCTTCCACGAGGGGATCGACCGTGCGGAACGGATCGTCGACCGGCGGCATGAACGTGCGGCCCATGACGTTGAGGACGGCGACGGTCACGCCGTCTGCGACAAACGTCCCGTAGCCTTTCCCCGGAACGCCCGGCGGATAATTTGCGGGGCGGATGACGCGGTCGGTGGCATCCAAATACGTCTTGAAATCGCGCTTGTCGAAGATGTGATTTCCGGACGTAATAAAGTCGACGCCGGTGGCGAACATCTCGTCCGCCGTCTGCGCCGTCAAGCCGAAGCCGCCCGCGGCGTTCTCGCCGTTGGCTATGCATGCGTGAATATGATGCTGCTCGCGGATCAACGGGACGCACCGCTTGAGCGTGTCGCGGCCCGGAGAGCCGACTACGTCGCCGACGAGGAGCAGGTTGAGGGTATCTATCGGCGCGACGAAGCCTTCGCTTTCCGTTGTGATTTTAAGAAGTAGACGAGCACGCGCGCTTCTTCGCGGAAGCCGACGAGACTCTTCGATTGCGTGGGATCACGCAACGCCTCGATTGCGTAGAGGGCCGCTTCATCCTGCGCGACGGGGTCGGCGTCCAAATGATCCTCGGGCAACGGGTTGCGCACCAGCGCATCACCGAACTCGGCGGTGAAGAATCCGACGAGCATCTCGAGCTCTTCCTTCGAGAAGCTCTCGCTGTCGCGGGTGACGTGCACGAACGTGGTGGCACGGTCCGTCTCGCATTCGACCCGGAGGATCTTCGCTTCGTCCTTTACCAGCAGCAGGTAGCCGTCGACGTGATCGACGATCGCTTCGCCCGCCGCGGCCTGCGCGCGCTTGTCCAGCCGCGTATTGACGGCGAAGGTGAGACGCACGGTCCTATCCGCCGGGGCAGAACGAATTGAAGCAAGCTCGGGGAAGCGCACGAGGAGTGCGCACACGAGGCTTACGGTATCGGCGTTCTCGACGGGTAGACGACTATTCATGATCTCACTTCACCCCCCATACCCCGGAGGACCAGGTCCGGCAAGGGTAGGGGGCCCGAGAGATACGACGCGCTCTCAAGGCGGCCCCTGCGCCCGGCGAGAATGGAAACCCGGATGAGCCTCCGGCAGTTGCCGGGCGCCCTCATTCTCGGCTTGCTTGCCTCCCTGACGGCTTACCTAGTCCAGCCTGCTCCACAGGCGAGGTGAGCCTTACGGGTGAATACGGCCCGGTCGCTTTTATGGAAACCGCTTTGCAAGGCCCCGTCGTTGTAACGGGGGGCGCCGGCCTCATCGGCAGCGCCCTCATCTGGCTTCTCAATCGCCGGGGAATCGACGACATCGTGGTCGTCGACCGCCTGGACGAATCCGAAAAATGGAAGCACTTGGTGCCGCTCCGCTTTTCGGAGTATGTCGACGCCGACGATTTCTTGGACCTGGTCACCGAGCACCGCAACTACTTCGGCGAAGTCGGAGCGGTCTTTCACCTGGGCGCGTGCTCGTCGACGACCGAACGCAACGCCGACTACCTGATGCGCAACAACTACGAATATACGAAGGCGCTCGCGCATTGGGCCGTAGACCTCGGATCGCGTTTCGTCTATGCCTCTTCCGCCGCGACCTACGGTTCGCTCGAAGACGGCCTCTCCGACACGATCGACCTGCGCGCGCTTCGTCCGCTGAACATGTACGCGTACTCGAAACACCTTTTCGATCTCTACGCGCAGCGTACGGGCCTGGCCGAACGCATTGCCGGAGTAAAATACTTCAACGTCTTCGGCCCCAACGAAGACCACAAGGGCGACATGCGCAGCATCGTCTTTAAGGCCTTCCATCAGATTCGCGAGACCGGAGCGGTGCGGCTCTTCAAGAGCTATCGGTCCGAATATCCCGACGGGGGCCAGCAGCGCGACTTCATCTACGTCAAAGACGCGGTCGAAATGACGCTACACGTGGCGACGTCAGGATTGAACGGCATCGTCAACGTGGGGACCGGCACGCCGCACACGTGGCTCGAGCTGGTGCGACCGATCTTTACCGCGCTCGGCGTCGCCGAACGCATCGAGTTCATCGAAATGCCCGAGATGTTGCGCGACAAATACCAATACTGTACGCGCGCGACGACCGAACGCTTGCGCGAGAGCGGGTACACCCGTCCGCTCACGCCGCTTGCCGACGCCGTCACCGATTACGTTTCGCACTATCTGCTTCCCGGCCGCGAACTCGATCCCGCGGTCGATTATTCCACCGTCTCCGCCTAGCGAGGTCTTTTCGTGCCGCCTGATTCCTCACGTTCACAACGCCGCCAAGCGCAACGCTCCGGCCCGGGCGGCTCGACGCCGCAACGCCGCGATCCGATGCGCACGATCTATATTGCGCTCGCCGCCATCGTCGTAATCTTCGTCGCGGGCCTCGGGCTGCTGCGTTGGCAGCAGAACAACGAAGTGCAGGCCGCGTACGCGACGCCATCGCCGATTCCGAGCGCGAGCGGCGGCCCGACGCCGATTCCGCTCGTCGACGGAACCGCGATCGGCAAAGCGCTCATCAAAGTCGATAAGAAGTCGACGGATACGAGCAAAGGCGGTTTGGGACAACCGGTCGACGGCATTCCGTGCGCCGGCCAAGAGTACGTGACGCTGCACGTCCACCCGCACCTCTCGATTTTCTATAAGGGACAGCAGGTGCAGGTGCCGCACTTCATCGGCGCAGCACCGACCGCGAACGGCGGATGTCTCTACTGGATTCACACGCACGACGCGACCGGCATCATTCACGTCGAAGCGCCGCAGCTCGCGCCGCCCGGCGGCCCCGACTACACGCTTGGCATGCTGTTCGACATCTGGGGACAACCGCTCAAACGCGACGACGTTGCCGGACTCAAAGGCCCGGTCACCGCGTTCGTTAACGGCCAGAAATACGACGGCGAGCTTGCCGCGATCCCGTTGAAGGCGCACAACCTGATCACCCTAGAGGTAGGCACCCCGGTGGTGACGCCGCCGATCTACGCGTTCCCGCCTAACGAGTGACCTTGTTTAAGGCAGCGGCGAGTTCTGCGTAAGGAACCTCGCCGCTGTTCAAGTACGCGACCTTCTTGTTCTTGTCAATGACGACGAGCGTCGGAAAGCCGCTCATCAAATACTTGTTGGCGACCGTCAGGTTCGGATCGTACGCTGCGATCGGATAGAGCGCATTGAAACGCTGTTCGAAGGCAAAGACGTCGCCTTGCGACTCGGGCGATTGCCCGTCCATCCCCGTCGTACTTCCCGGGACCGCGATGAACGCCACGCGGTCCTTATATTTTTGATAGAGCGCGTCGAGGACTTTCGTTTCGCGCTGGCAATGCGGACACCACGTGGCAAACACTTCCAAAAAGACCGGCTTCGTTTGCGCGTTCAAATCGAAGGGACCGGCCGTCGTCGGGATCTGAAACTGAGGCGCGGTATCGCCCACTTTCAGTGATGACGACGCCGGCGCCGTCGACGCGTTTTGCAACTGCCGCGAAGGCTGCAAGCGAACGAAAAGCACCGCACCGATGACGATGAGTGCGAGCACGACGACCGAGACGATCGCAAGCGTACGTTGATTCATGTCTTCCTTATTTTCGAATCGAGCGCGAAACGCCCGGGTGCGCCGAGCGCGATGATACATGCGACGAGTGCGAGCAATAGATCGAAACCGACGTGCGGCCAATCGGCGGTCGCGGCGTCGTTCGGTCCGAAACACCCGCAGTTCGCCGGGATACCGCGAACGACCGCCGAGGCAATCGCGCCCGCATAGATCAGGAACTGCGCGACCGCGATCCAGCCGGCATAGCGCGTGAGTAGACCCGCAAGCAGATAGAGGCCGAGCAACAGTTCGAAGTACGGTAACGCCACCGCGAGCGGGGCGATCAAGCCGGGCGGCAAGAGCCTGAACCCGGCGATGGCGGCGGCCAGCTCGACGTGATGGCCGACCTTGAGCAGTCCCGTCACGACGAGCAGGCCGCCGAGCGCAACGCGCGCGGCCAAGACGGGCCAAGGCGTGAAAATCATTTTCAGCGAGATTGTCGGCAGTCCTTGAAGGGCATTTAGGCTAACCTAATAGCAATGGCTTCGCTCGAATCGCTCACCCCGCCGGTCGACTCGGACGGCTCGCGCCGCACGGTGTGGCGCTGGTTGCTGCGTTTTCTCGCGGTCGTTGGACCGGGCCTCGTCGTGGCCTTTGCCGATACGGAAGCCGGCAGCATTACGACCGCTGCCACATCGGGCGCGCAGTTCGGATACAAGCTGATCTTGCTGCAACTGCTGTTGATCGTACCGCTCTTTGTCGTGCAAGAGATGACCGTCCGCCTCGGCGTCGTGACGGGCAAGGGGCACGCGCGCCTGATTCGCGAGCATTACGGCTTGGGTTGGGCGTGGGTATCGCTCGGCACGATGCTGGTCACGAACGTTGCAGCGCTCGTCACCGAATTCGCGGGCATTGCGGGAGCCGCGCTGATTTTCGGTTTGAATCCCGTGCCGCTCGTACTACTCGCGGCAGTCTTGCTCGTCGCCGTCATCTTCACCGCGAAATATAAACGCGCGGAAAATTTCGCACTCGCGCTCTGCCTCGTCGAACTACTCTTTATTCCGGCGGCGTTCGCGGCGCATCCGCCCCTGCGGGAAGTCGTGATGAAAGGCCTCTTCGGCTCGCAGCCGCTCGGCAATTACGCGTACTTGTTGCTGATTGCATCGAACATCGGCGCGGTCATCATGCCGTGGATGATCTTCTACCAGCAAAGCGCGACGGTCGATAAAGGACTAAAGTTACCCGATCTGCACTTTGCGCGCGTCGATACGGCGCTGGGCGCGGTATTTACGCAAATCATCATGTGCGCCGTCATTGTAACCACGGCGGCGACGCTCTTTGTCCGTCACATTCCGGTTTCGGATGCCGCGCATGCAGCGCTCGCGCTCGAGCCGCTGGTCGGACGCTTCGCCGGCGTCACATTCGGCGTAGCGCTGATCGGTGCGTCCATGCTGGGTGCATTCGTGGTCGCGCTCGCGACCGCGTGGGCGTTCGGAGAAGCGTTCTCCTGGCGCTGTTCGCTCAACGACGGCCTGCGCGCCAAGCGCTTCACGGGCCTCTACGCTGGCTGCGTCGGCATCGCTGCAGCGATCGTGCTGATCCCGAATCTGCCCCTCGTGGAGATCACGGTCTACGTCGAAGCGTTCAACGGCTTCGTCCTGCCGATCGTACTAGGCTTCTTGCTCGTGCTGGTGAACGACAAACGTGTGATCGGGGAGCGGCACAACCGTCCGCTCGGGAATGCGATCACCTTTGCGCTCTCGGGCGTCTGCGTCGCGCTCGGCCTTTGGATGGCGATCACGACAATTCTCCACCCGGGCGGCTAGCAGATTCGCTACAATAGCGGCATGTCGCGCCTCATGGCTGCGGCCGTCGCCTTCGGCTTGCTCCTCGCCGGCTGCGCGCACCCCGGCCCCGCCGCTCCCAACTTCACGCTGACCGACCAAAGCGGCCGGCCGTGGACGCTTTCCGCGCAGCACGGGACGAGCGTCGCGCTCTTCTTCGGCTTCACGCATTGCAAGGACACCTGTCCGGCCACGCTTGCCAAACTCGCAAAGGCAACGGCGCGGGCGCACGCCAAGGCCGAAATCGCGTTCGTCACCGTCGATCCGGAGCGCGACACGCCGCCCGTGATGGCGGCCTATCTGCGGCGTTTCGAAGGCGCCACGATCGTCGGACTCACCGGAACGCCGGCGCAGATCGCGAAGGTGGAACGGCTCTATCACGTATGGGCGCAGAAGATTCCCGGAAAGAACGGCAGCAACGACTATGACGAAGCGCACATCGCGACGATCTTCTTCATCGATCCGAACGGAACGCAGCGCATGATCGCCGACCAGACCGACGGCGTGACGCAGCTCGCGCAAGACCTTCGGAGCATCGCCGAATGATCGCGGTTCTTCTCGCCGCGCTCCTTACCCCGATGCACGGGGTCGTACTCTCGCCCGCAGCGCACGGCGACGTCGTCGTGCGCAACGACGCCATCGTGGATATGCTGCCCGCAACGACGACCCGCATGCGTCTCTCGCCACGGATTACCGTGCGGCCGGGCGTGGGTATCGACGGCTTGCTCGATCGCAGCACGACGCCGTGGACGCTGCGCGATCCCGAGGTGGCTGCCGAGTTCGTCGCCGGCCTTCCCGACGTTGCCAAAGCGCAGCCCGTCGATATCGGAAAACCGCTGCCGAAAGCGACGCTCGTCGATCAAGACGGGCATGCGATGACGCTGCACGACGCATTCGCGGGCAAAACGGTGCTGCTGAGCTTCATCTTCACCCGTTGCACCGACATCTGCCCGGTCATTTCCGGCAAATATGCGTACATGCAATCGCGCCTGGATCCGGCGAAGTTTCTGCTGGCCGAGATCACGCTCGATCCGAAATACGACTCGCCGGCGGTCTTGCGTGCGTACGCGAAACGCTTTAGCGCCGATCCGAAGATTTGGCGCCTGTTCGTGGGAACCGGCTCGACGACGCAGCGCGTTTTGGATGCGTTCGGCATCAACTCGCTGCTGGTCGCTCCCGCAACGTACCAGCACAACGACAAGCTCTACATCATCGAACCGACCGGCAAAGTCGCCTACATCGTCGATACCGCCGGTTGGGACCCCCAAGGGGTGATGTCCGAAGCCGAATCGGTGGCCGGCATGGCAAGCAACCCCTTCGAGCGCCTCAAGCTTTCGCTGATCGCATCGGTCGTCGCGGTCTGCGGCGGCAGCCAGTACGCCGGGATCGTCCTCCTCGAGATGATCCTGTTCTTCATCGTCCTCGCCATCGTAACCGCCAGCCTCTGGTGGGTCGGCCGCGTCCTCTGGGGAAGGCCGCACTGAGCGTCGCGGGGTAAAAGCTCCGCTAACCGATGGCAGCACCCCGCAAGCCCTTCGATCCGCCGACCCCCGAACAGGTCGCGTTCCTCGAACGGGCGATCGAAGAACACGGCAAGGCGACCTACAACTTCGCGCTTCGTTTGACCCACAACGAGGCCGACGCGCGAGACCTGACCCAGGAAGCCTTCATCCGCGTCTACCGGGCCTGGCGCAGCTTCCAGCCCGGGACGTCGTTCGTGTCCTGGATCTACCGGATCGTAACAAATCTGTACCGGGACGAACTTCGGCGACGGAAAGGTCGTTATCAGGAAGAGATACCCGAGGACAACGCACCCCAACAGTACGGCGGAGAACGGCCCCTTGCCGTGGAGCCGATCGAGGAGCTCGTCGAAGCCCAGCTGGGCGAGACCATGTCGAAGGCGCTCGACGCGCTTTCGCCCGATCAGAGGCAAGTGATCGTCCTGGCGGACATCGAGGAGTACAGCTACCAAGAGATCGCGGAGATCGTCGGATGCTCGATCGGAACGGTGCGCTCGCGATTGCATCGCGCGCGTCAACAACTACGCAAACTCGTTGAACACTTTTCGGCGGCAAAATGAATCAACAACACGTAACGACAGAACAACTTATAGACTACCTGCACGGAGAGCTCGCGCCCGGAGACGACGCCGAAATCCTGCAGCACTTAGAACACTGCGGCGCCTGCGCCTTGGCATACGACGAACAAGCGCGCGTTTCGGAAGCGCTGCGCGCCTACGCGCGCATGAGCGAACGCGAATTGCCGCAAGGCGTCGTCAACCGGATTTGGGACCGGATCGACCGCGAGGAGCGTTCGCCGAGTTGGGGCGCGCGTATCGCGGCGTTCTGGCGTCCGGCGATCGCGGTTCCCGTGGCGGCGCTGCTCGTCATCGGCATCTTCTTCGGTTATTCCGCGACGCACCGAACGCCCATCACGACGATCGACGCGTCGTACTATCTGCAAGATCATGCGGCCATCACCGGCACGGTGCCGTTCAGCGAAGGCATCATCGTCCCGTCGGGTATGGGCAGCAACGCTCCGGCGACCACCACGGCCGACGCGACGTCTCCGAAGTTGAGCGGATCGCTCGTTGCTGACGCTCGCTAGCGTCGTTTTGGCGGCGGCGGTTGCGAAATCGCCGCTGGACCTGCTTCGAACGGCGATCGCCGCGCCGCGGCACGTCTCCTACGTCGGGGAGGTGCAAGTGCTTCAATTCGGTCCGCAGCATTCCGATGCCGCGATCTTCCGCATCGAACACCGGGCGCCGAACCTGACGCGCCGCTGGTACGAAGCGCCGCAGGATCTCTACGGTGATTCGATCATTTCTCGCGGCGAACAATCGTATTCCGTCGACGTCAAGCGCAACACGGTACTCGAAGCCGAAGACGACTCCATCGACGATCAGGTCGCCGAAGACGACAATTTTTCAGTGCTTGCGTCGAACTACCGCGCCACGTTCGCGCCGAACGACACGGTTGCCGGCCGCGCGACCCGCGTGGTGATCTTGACCAACAAACACACCGGCCAAATGACGATGCGTTTGAAGATCGACGAACAGACCGGGCTGGTGCTCGACAAAGAGATCTTCGCATCGAACGGGTCGCTCGTCGCGCAAACGCACTTCGAACACATCCACTACAACAACTCGATTCCGCTCGCAGTCTTCGACGTTCCCAAGGGCCTTAAGGTGCTCGTCGGGCCCGCCCGGTCGCTTCCGTCGAACGACATCGGACAGTTGCTCAAGAGCGCCGGCTTTGCCGCGCGCGGCCCGAAGTATTTACCCGAGGGATTCACGCCCGTCGAAGGCGACGTGAGCGTCGTGCAGGGCGTACGCACGCTCCATCTTCTGTATTCCGACGGCATTCGCACGGTATCGCTCTTTCAAAACGCCGGAAACGCGAACGTCGGCTTTTCGAAATTGCACGTGGAGTCGGCCAAGATCGGCAACCACGCCGCGAAGTACGCGCACGACGGCCCAACGACGCTGCTGGCATGGTCGGCGGCCGGTCTGCATTTCACCCTCGTCGGCGACCTGAACCGTTCGGAACTCGAAAAAATCGCGGCTTCGGTCGCGCCTTAATCGCCGGCCGCCGCGATTGCGGCGTCGAGCCGCTCGCGGACGGGCGACGGTATCGAACCGGCCTCGGCACCGCTTTGCGTAACGCGCGTTTCGGATGAGAGCACGTGCGCGATCGATTCCGTAAGCGCGGCGATGTCGTATCCGCCCTCGAGAACGTAGGCCAGGCGCCCGTGCGCGTACTCTTGCGCGATGGCGTTAAGCGCCTGTGCGAGCGAAGACGCGGCCGGCACATCGACGCCAAGATCACCCACCGGATCGCCCGCAACGTAATCGAAACCGGCGCTCACGACGATCGCGTCGGGGCGAACGCGCCGCGCGTAGGCTTCAAGTAAACGTTCCCACACTGAAACGAACGCTTCGGTCGCAATGCCCGTCGCCGGAAGCGGCACGTTGACGATCGCATCCTCGGCTATTTCGATTTCGAATCCCGTTCCGGGATACGCGGGCGATGCGTGCGTGGAAAGATACGAGAGACCGTTCCCGGCCGCGTCCTGGGTGCCGTTGCCGTGATGGTAATCGAAATCGACGATCATCACGCGGCCGCCGTGGGTTGCCTGATACGCACGCGCCGCGATTGCCGCGTTATTGAACAAGCAAAAACCCATGCCCCGGCGCCGCTCGGCGTGATGACCGGGAGGGCGCACCAGGGCGAAGGCGGGCTGCTGCCGCTTTGACGCTTCCTCGATCGCTACGATCGCTCCGCCGGCGGCGCGGCGCGCGACGTCGAGCGAACGCGAATCGACCACCACGTCGCCCGTCGAAAGATAGCGCGCGGAGTCCGTTGCTTCGATCTCGCGTTTGACGAGATCGAGATAGCGTTGGGTGTGAACAGTTAAGAGTTCGTCGTCGGTGGCGTCGCGCGCGGCGAGCGTTCGATCGAGCAAACCAAGCTCGCGTAAACGAACGGCGACCACCTCCACTCGGTCGGGCGATTCAGGATGCCCGATCCCTCGAAGGTGGTCGCCGTAAAGCGCGTCGGTGACGACGAGCACGGGATTACCGGTGCGGCTTGCCCTTGCTCTTCGAGAGCATCGCAATTTGCGCTTCGATCCGGTTGTACTCTTTGGTACCCTTACGGATCTTCGCGAGGAGCCGGCGATAGGCCGAGATCGCCTTGGCGTTCTCGTGCTGCTTCGCATAGCTCTGACCCGCCACCCACAGCAACTGCGGATTGGCATCCAGGAAGCCCGCCGCGGCCTGATCGAGCGCGTCGAAAATCTGCGTCGCTTCCTTGTAGTTCTTCAACTCGTAGTCGGCGCCGCCGATGCAGGCGAGCGTCGCCGGGTTTTTCTGCAGGTTGAAGCTCTTCGCGCACGCATCTTTCGACTGCGCGTAGTTGTGTACGTACGAATACGCCTGCCCCAACATCGCAAACGATTGCGGATCGGGAGCGACGGTCGTGAGCGTCTTCAGGTAGCCGATCGCGTCGTTGACCTTGTTCTGCTGCATGCTCACTTGCGCCAGGCTGCCGAGCGCCGCTGCATCGTTCTTGTCGATGTTGAGCGCCGCACGCCACTCGTTTTCCGCGTTCGCGGTGTTCTTCAGCGACAACCAGTACTCGCCGTAGGCATCGTGCAGCGCGGTGGAGGTGGGATATTTCGCAATCGCCTGCGTGAAGACGGCTTGCGCCTGGGCTTGCTTCTTCTCGGTCGCGAAATACTGCGCCTTACGAATCAGAATCGCTTGACGCTGCTGATCGTTCGCCGCGGCCACCATCGCGTCGTCGTACGCCGCGGAGGTATTCGCGTCGTCGTGCTGAGCCGCATACAGTTGCGCCTTGAACACGAGGGCTTGAATGTCTTTGGGATCGAGCGCGAGGATCTTCCCGACGTACTGCAGCGCAACCGGAATGTTGTTCTGCTGGGCGTAGGTCGTCGCGATCTGATAGAGCGGTGACGTGTCCTTTGGATTCATCGCCGCGGCCTTTGCGAAGTATGCGCGGGCCTGGTCGAATTTTTGCTCTGCCGCATACACCGAACCCATCGTCATCACCGAAGTCGAATCGTCCTTGTTCAGGATCATGTTCTTCTTCGCGAGATTCTCGGCGTCGGTGAAACGGTTCGCCTTCAGGTAGAGCGAGACAAGTTGCCCGAGTACGCCCGCGTTGCTCGGATCGAGGTTGCGCGCTTGTTCCAGATCGCCGATCGCCTGAGCCGTGCGGCCGAGCTGGTCGAGCGCGACGCCGTCCAGGTAATAGACCTGCGCGGTCTTATCGCCCATCTGAATGAGCCGCTGCGTCAATTGCACGGAGAGATCCGGGCGATTGATGCCGAGGAACTGTCCTGCGAGTTCCGCCATGGCTTGCTGGTCGTTGGGATTGGCCTTCAGTTTGGCCTGGAGGCGCGGGATCGCCACGCTGGGCGGCTCGGGCGTTGCGGTCGGCAGTGCCGAGGGTGACGGCGAGGGCGTCGGCGCCGCTTTATGGGAGCCGAAGAGCCCGGCGTCCGCCCGGGGCGTCGTTGCAACGGCGGCGCCGATGAACGCGACCGCGAGCATGAACAGAATTGCAAAACGTTTCAAGTGTCGTGATTCCTGACTGTATTACGATTTCGAAGCCGCGATAAGTTTCGTGAGCTCCGGCACGATGGCGAACGCGTCGCCCACGACCGTGAGATCCGAAAACTCCGCGATGGGAGCGGCGCCGTCCTTATTGATCGCAATGATCGTACCTGAAGAACGCATACCGACCTTGTGTTGTATCGCGCCCGAGATGCCGACCGCGATATAGAGGTTCGGGCTAACGGTCTTGCCCGTCTGCCCGATCTGCAGGCTATAGGGCACCCAGCCGGCATCCGCCGCGGCACGCGAGGCGCCGACGGCGCCGCCGAGTTCCTTCGCGAGCGGTTTCAGAAGCGTGTCGAACGGCTCGGGGCCACCCAAACCGCGTCCGCCGGCCACCACGGCCGGCGCTTCCTCGAGGGCCAGCTCCCCGGTGCCCTCTTCAACGTCGTTCTCGATGCGCACCGTGTAGGTCTTGCCGGACGGCTTTTCGATTGCTTGCACGCTTGCGCCCGAACCGCCGGCCTGAGCCGAAAACGCGTTGGGGCGTATCGTCGCGATGCCGTAATCGCCGTCTTTGAGGGCGCAGGTGGTAATCGCCGCGCCGCCCATCTTGGGCATAATCGCTTCGATCTTGCCGCCATCGATCTTGAAATCGGTCGCATCGGCGCACACCCCGGCGTTCAGGCGCCCGACCAAGCGTCCCGCGACGTCTTTCCCGGTCAGCGTGTTGGCCACGAGAACCAGCGACGGCCCCGCGGCGCGCGCGGCAGCTTCGACGTAATCGACGACCGGATCGAGCAAGAACGTATCGACGTCGGCGTCGTCATTGACGTGGATCGTATCGAGCGGGTAGCTCTTGAGCTGCTCGGCGAGTTGCGAGGAGCCTTTGCCGACGACGACCGCATGCGCTTTTCCACCGAGTTGATCGGCAAGTTTGCGCGCTTCCGTCGCCATTTCGAACGTGACCTTAGGCGTCACGCCGCCTTTGTGCTGAACGTAAACCAGAACGTTCTTCATTACACGAGCTTCCGTTCTTTGAGGAAATCGAAGATCGCCTTGGCGCCCGTCGCGCCGTCCGCGGCTTCGACGACTTGGCCCTTACCGCGCGCGGCCGGCGGATTCGCGGCGAGCAACGCGGTTTTCGATCCGGAAACGCCGACTTCGCGGTCAAGTCCCAGATCGCCGACCGTCAGCGGTGCGATGGTCTTTTTCTTCGCACCCATGATGCCTTTGAGCGAAGCGTACCGCGGTTCACCGAAGGTCAACGCCGTCGTTATTGCACAGGGCAGCGGTGCGGCTACGGTCTGATATCCGGTATCCGTTTCGCGCTCCAGCTTGAGCGAATTGCCTTCGGCGTCGGCCTTGCGGACGTTCGTCACGAGTGGCGTCTGCAGATATTCCGCCAGTGCGCCGGGGGTCGCGCCGGTCGAACCGTCGTCGGAGAGACCGCCGACGATCAACAGATCGAAGCCGATCTTCTTCAGCGCATGCGACATCGCGTACGAAGTCGCCCAGACGTCGCTTCCTTCGAGTGCGGGATCGCTCAGCAGCACCGCGTCGTCGGCACCCATCGCGAGCGCTTTGCGCAACGTCTCTTTGAGCGACTCTGGCGCCATGGCAAACACGGTGACGGTCGTATCGCCGCCGGCTTTTTCTTTGAGTTGCAGCGCCGCCTCGAGAGCGTATTCGTCGTAGGGATTCAGCACCGTTTCAACGCCGGTGCGCACCAATCGCTTCGTGCTCGTATCGATCCGCTTTTCAGCGTTCGGGTCGGGCACAAGCTTGACCGTGACCACGATCTTCACGTGGAGATCTGACCTCCTATAAACGGGGGAACCCGGGCAGATTAGCCATGACAGCCCGGAGCCCTCCAAAACCGCCTCTCAGATTTGGAAGTGATGGTCCACGACGAGGCCGATCCCGCGCAGCGTGGGAGGGGGACCTCCCGGAATCGACGGCAACCCGACGACCCCAAAACGGCGCAGCTGCACGAAGAACTGGCCGAGGCGGCCCAGGTCCCACTCGGCCCCAACGAATCCGACCCCGTAGATGCCGTTGACCGGAGTGGTCGTCCACATCCCGGCCGCCTGGTAGCGTCCGTAGCCGGCGGAAGCGAGAAAGTGTTTCGAAAACGCGTGCTGATCGGCGAGCACCAACTGCGGATAGCGCATATCGACGAGATCGACCGCGTTGGCTCCGGTGTAGCCACGGTGCTGGGAGTCGTTGGCGTAGTCGAGGGAGATCGTATCGCGCGCGCCCTTCCACCCCAGATAGGTCTGCACGCCGCGCGTGTGGCCGTAGGTGAGATCGCCCGGCGAAAGCACCAGGTAGTCGACTTCGACGAAGCCCGTGCTCGTGAGATTCTGATACGTCGATGGTTCGATCTGACGGTAATCGTACGCTGCGGCATCGAGCGTCCACGCGCCGCGGGTAAAGCTCACATGTACGCGCGGGCCTTCACGATTCGATCCGCCCCAATCGTCGTTGACGAGTTGATACGCGCCCTTGAGCCACGGGCCGGGATACGCCCACGCGACGCCCCATACGTTGAGCGGCTGGCCGTAGGGCAGGTACACCGTTCCATACCGCGCCGACATGCGGTAATATTCGATTCCCGCCGAATCGTTCGCGTTGAAGTTGCGCGTCAGTGAAAGATGCTCGAAATCTCCGTAATGCGAGCTTCCGGGACGCGCCACGAGCGATGCGTCATACCACGCGCGCCCCAGTTCCAGCGTCGCGTCGTAGCCGCGCACGGGGTGGAGAAACGCGCATATGCCGGCGATGGTCTGCGATTGATCGCCGAGCGTCGAGAGCGCGAGCGGTCCCTGCGCGCCGGGATTGATCGCCGGCGCATATCCGAAGAGCGACGGGATCGCGAGTGGATCGCCCGAGGTCTGCACGTGGACGACGTCGCCGGAGACGCGAGCGCCGTTCGCGAGATCGATCCGGGCGTTGCCGCCCGTCATGCGCGCGTTCGACTGCTGCAGCATCGGCAGCAACGCATCGGTCACTTCGAATCGCACCGCTCCCGATTTTAGCGACGCGTCCGCGCCGAGCAGCGGAAGCGCGCTCGCGAGGTGCTTCCAGCTCTCCAGATCGGAGAGCCCGGGACCGCTCGACTCAAAAACCTGCATATTGAGCGAAGGATTGACCGATGCGAATGCGGGCTGCGTAAAGACGAACGGATCGTACCCACTCGTATCGACGTATCCGCCGCCGATCTTCCAGCGCTTGTCGTTTGCGCGCAGCGTTACATTGTACGGGAGTTGCAATCCGGCGGCATACACGTCGTTCGTGCCCGCGTGCGTTGGAAACACGATGGGCAGCGGATATTTTCCGCGACCTTCGATAGGGTCGAACGAACCGAGCAGCGGTTCGCCCCAAAACGCGGTGTTCGTAGCGTCCCCGCCGACCGCCGATGCCATCGCCGAGAGATCGACGCTGAAGTGTTTTTCGTGCAGCGTCGCCGTTGCGCGATATTGCAGCTCGCCGCCGACGCCGGGCACGAGCGGCGCCGTAGAAAACCAATCGTAGGGCGTCATTGGCGCAGCGGGAGCGCCGTTTGCAAACGCCGCCCCTTCGGGCGGCACCTGTCCCGGCCCGTTCGTCGCCTGATCGATAAAGACGTTCGCTCCGCTGAGGTGCAGTTCAACACGCGGTGTGGCCGTCGGCGCAGGTGACGGTGACGACGGGGCGGCGAGCAGCGCGGCAGCCAGAACGATTAGATGCACGGCCTCACCGGCTTCAGCGTCAACTTCCGCTCCCCGGCAGCATGAGCTGCACGGTGGAAATAACGGTCAGTACGACGACCACGGCGACGGTCAACCATGCAATTGCATTAAAGACGCGGCCGTTGGTCCACGAACCCATGATGCGACGATTGTTGATCAGCAACAGCATCAACACCAGAACCACTGGGAGCAAGGCACCGTTGAGCACCTGCGAGTAAAAGATGATCGCAAGCAGCGGGGCGTTCGGGATAATGACGACCCCTGCGCCGATGGCGATCAATCCGAGATAGAGTCCGTAAAAGACTCTTGCTTCGCCGAAGCGGTGATCGACGCCGCGTTCGAAACCGAAGGCTTCGCACACGTAGTAGGCCGTTGAAAGCGGAAGGATCGACGCCGTAAATACCGCCGCGTTCAGGAGCCCGAGCGCGAAGAGCAGCGATGCGAACTTGCCGGCAAGCGGTTGCAACGCGACCGCCACGTCGCTCGCATCGTTGACGGCGATCTGGTGCGCGGCGGGCACGTGAAGGTTGTGAATGTAGATGGTAGCCGCGCAGGCGATGATGATGAAAAAGGCGATCACGTCGGTAATGATCGCCCCCGCGACCACGTCGACGCGCGAATCGCTATAGTTTTCTTCGCGGACGCCCTTATCGACGACGGCGGCCTGAATGTAGAATTGCATCCATGGGGAGATCGTCGTTCCGATGACCGCGATGATCATCAGCACGTAATCCTTCGACGCCGAGAGATGCGGCATGAAGGTCGCCTTTGCAACGGCGTTCCAGTCGGGGTGAACGAGGACGGCGCTAACGACGTAGGTGAGATAGATCGAGCAAAAAACGAAGAATATCCGCTCGACGACCTTGTAGTTTCCGCGCGTCACCATCGTATAGACGAAGACCGCCGCGCCTACGACCATCGCGATCTTTACGGCGATCGGATTCAGGTTCCCGAACCCGGCGAAAATGGGCGCGACCGAGGCGACGCCCGCGAATTCGGTCGCCGTGTTCCCCAGGTCGCAGACGACGAACATGACGAGCACCCAGAACGTCACCTTGACGCCGAAGTTCTCGCGGATCAGATCGGCGAGGCCCTTTCCGGTCACCGCGCCCATGCGCGCGCACATTTCCTGGGTGACGATCAGCGCGATCGTTACCGGAATGAGCAACCACAACAGGCCGTACCCGAATTGAGCGCCCGCCTGCGAATAGGTCAGGATGCCGCCGACGTCGTTGTCTGCGTTCGCGGTAATAATTCCGGGGCCGACGATCGACAAAAAGATCATCAGTCGCCGCCACACCGGAATCACGCGAATCGACGAGGTCACGATCCGGCCCCTCTCTCTGGTAAATAAAAAACTGCCGCGGCTTCCTCGCACGCGACAGTCGACGAAACACCAAGATCGCTCCTGGCTTCCCCTCAACGTCGAGCTTTAGCACTGCACGCCGTGACCCTCGCGGGAGCCGCGTTAGGTACCGCCTTGATTCGACGGTGCCTGGTAACCCATTGGGGTCTCTCGACCTTTCCGGGCAGCGGCATTTTCTCGTGCAGACGCCTCACCTAACGAGGAATCCATACCCATCATACGCCGTGAGTCAAGCCTAAAAGCTCAATGTTTGCGGCGCCCGCGTTGATATTGATTTGGAACGAACGGTTCTCCACCCAGAGCGTCGCCGGCGTCCCAGGTCCAGTTCGGGTTGCGGATAAAGCCGCGGGCGAGTTCGATCAAATCGGCGTCGCCTTCACGCAGAATCGTCTCGGCTTGCTGCGGGTCGGTGATCATGCCGACGCTCATCGTGGTCATGCCGGTCGCACGTTTGATCTCTCGCGCGAAGGGCACCTGATAGCCGGGGCCGACTTCGATCTTTTGATGCGGAACGAGCCCTCCGCTGGAAACGTCGACGAAATCGCAGCCGCGCGCTTTGAGTTCCTTTATCAACGCGATCGATTGCTCGACGTCCCATCCGCCCTCGGCCCAGTCCGTCGCGGAGATGCGCACGCCGAGCGGCCTGTCGTGCCACACGCCGCGCACCGCTTCAAAGAGTTCGATCGGAAAGCGCATCCGGTTTTGCAGCGAGCCGCCGTAGTCGTCGTTTCGATGGTTGCTCAGCGGTGAGAGAAACTGATGCCCCAAGTATCCGTGCGCAAGATGCAGTTCGATCGCGTCGATGCCCAAACGTTCGCAGCGCCGCGCCGCCGCGACAAAATCGTCGCGCACCTTGCGCAACCCGCCGAGATCCAGCGCTTCGGGCGTCTGCCACCCTTCGGTGTAGGCAATCGCCGACGGGGCGACCGTTGGATACGCGCGATCGCCGTGGGCAGCGCCGCCGCCTTCCCAAGGCGGAAGCGTCGAAGCTTTGCGCCCGGCGTGGGCGAGTTGCACGCCGACCTTCGTGCGCGTCCAATCGCGCATAAAGGCGACGACGCGCGCCATCGCGCGCTCGTTGTCGTCGGAATATAAGCCTAGATCGCGGTCGGTGATGCGCCCTTCCGGGCTCACGGCCGTCGCTTCGAAGAATGCGAGTGCCGGCCCCGAGAGGGCGTAATGGCCGAGGTTGACGACGTGCCAATCGTTGGCGTTGCCATCGGTCGACGAGTACTGGCACATGGGGGAGACGACCACGCGATTGTCGAGTTCGAGCCCACGCAGATCCAGCGGCGAAAACAGGATGCTCATATCGAAGGCTCTTAATCGCCTTCGACCGCGCTCGAGTTGCGGATGGAAGAGGTTTCGTTGCGCGAATACGGCGTCGATGACGTACCGGCCACCGTATTTCCGCATGGACGACCAGGCGACGCTGCTGGAGCTGGTCGCGCAGCACCCGCTCGCGACGTTCGTCACGGCGCACGACGCGACGCTCTCGCTCACGTATCTTCCGATGATGGCCCGTCACGACGGCGGCCGTTTGCTGCTCGAAGGCCATATCGCGCGTTCGAACGATCAGTGGCACCACGAAGCGACGGCCGCGGTCGCCGCCTTTCGCGTTGCGTCGCACTATATTTCGCCGACGTGGTATCCGTCGCGTCATCGCGATCCGCGCGTTGTGCCCACCTACGATTACGTCGCGATCGAAGCGCGCGGCCCCGTGCGCTTCGTCCACGATCGCGCGTGGCTGGAATCGCTCACCTGGCGTCTGAGCGAAGATCAAGAACGGCGCTGCGGCGGCACGTGGAAGCCTGAGGACGCGCCGCGCGAGTACATGGATGCCGAACTTGCAGAAATCGTCGGCGTGGAGATGACCGTCGAACGGCTTCTCGGCACGTTCAAGCTGAACCAAAATCACCCGCAAGAAAATCTTCGCGAGATCCACGAGCGCTTATGCGCCGCGCAGACCCCCGAGGCCGAGCAAATCGCAGCCTTTTTCGGCTCCGACGAAAATCGCAGTGCAAGGGAGAGTCGGTAAAGATTCCGTTGAGGTCTCAAGCGATTGCGCGAAGTGTCGTAGCGGGGGACTCCTTCCGGCGAGGTATGCTGCGAGGCGTTGTCAGCAACGTCATTGGAGTAAGAAAACAACGTGCGCAAGGTCATCGCAAGTCTCGCGGTCGCAGCCGCCATCTCGATTCCGGTCAGCGCGTTCGCCGCGACCGTCGACTCGAGCCTGATTCCGGACGGCACCTATACCGTCAAAGTCGAAAAGGTCGTCGATTCGCAACACATCACCGTCATGATGCCCAACGGCATGGAGACGACGCTCGCCGCCAAGGGCGCGGTTTCATTCTCGAAAGTGAAGCCGAATTCGAACGTGAAGATCTCGGTCGTTAAGGGCCAAGTTCCGGTTTACGCTCAGGAATAAATTTCAACGCCCTCGGCTGTTGCCTCCACATTAGGACGACAACACCCGAGGGCTTTTTTTATGGGACGGGCGGGAATCGAACCCGCATGCCCTTTCGGGCGGCAAATTTTCACACCACTATAGCTTTCGCTACCATCGTTGAACGATGTTTGTGGTCCGGACTGTGCCTTGACCGTGGACTTTGCCCGTTAGCAATAGTCGTTAGGTCGCGCCCGTCCAGTCTCTACACCTTCGGGCTCGCATGATTTGCGAACCCGCTTGGCTCGGCGTTGTCAGTCAAGAGTTCGCCGACTTTGAGCGCATCCCGTACGAGGTTTCCCGCCGTACGGCTCAAGGAGTCTCCTCAAGTCTGCTGTGTCTGCCAGTTCCACCACCATCCCATGTTTTGCCCGGCTTCGCCGGGGCGCACATCCTGTGCTCAAAACGTTCCAGCCGCATCCTGCGGCTGCAGGCATCCTGCGGCTGCGACGGTTGAGTTATTGTTCGTAGTGTTCGACCGTGTCCGCCGAGCGCATGTGCGCGACATTCGGATCTTGTCCTGCGTCGCGACGCGCGCGCCGTTGACGTAAGAGGTCGTAGTAGCGGTCGAGTTGCACCTGCACGTCGTCTAAGCGCTTGCGGTCCGCGTCGGTGATAACGCCGCCTTCGTGGTGTTCTAGAAGACGGTGCTCTTCCGCGACCAGAGCTTCGATGTGTTTGTGAATCGCTGGATCTTCCATAGCCCCGGGTAGCTCCGGGGCCGGGGCCCGGGAGCCCTGCTAACGCGGAAGGATGCGGGCGCGAATCGGATGCCGGTCGCGCTGCTGCAGCAGATATCCAAGCAAGAGATCTGCCGTCGTTGCCGTCGCCCGGTCGTGCCCGAGCATCTCGAGGGCGGTTTCCAGCACGATAATGCCGGCGGGCAAAATGTCCGCACGATGCGGTTTCATTCCGACGACGTCCCGGCGCTGCTTGTAGGTCATGCCGCAGAGGCGCACGAGCGCACGCTGCAGATCGACCCGCGTCAGCTCGGCGCGATCCATCTTCGTCTTGCGTTCCCGCACGACTTGAACCGCCGTGGTCGCAGAGCCGCCCACGAGCGCCAGCCGTTCCACGTGCCGGAAGTCCAGCAGCGGCTCGAGCGCCGCGCGCGCCAGTTCTTTTGCGCGCGCAATCGTATCGAGATCGACGATGCCTTCGCGACCGCTCAGTTGCGGCACCGCCTCGGTCAAGCGCACGGCGCCGATCTCGCACGAAATCGTGCGTTCGGGCTCGTGCGTGGAACCAATCGCGTACTCGGTGCTGCCTCCGCCGGTATCGATCACGCCGACCTCGTCGTGACGCCCGGCGCCGAACGCCGTGATCGCGCCGCGATACGACGCGGCCGCTTCTTCGTCGCCGCTGAGCACCTGAACGGGTACGCCGATCGTATCGTGCACGGTTTCGCGAAAGAGCGCGCCGTTGTCCGCGCGGCGCAGCGCGCTGGTGGCGATGGCGTACAAGCGCACGTAATGGCCGCGAACTGCGCGCATGTGATCGCGAATCGCTTCGAGCGTGCGCATCATCGGTTCTTCACCGAGCGATCCGCTTTCGCGCAAACCTTCTCCGATGCGCGTGCCGATCGAACGCGACGTCTCGATCCGCGGAATCTCCGGCTCCATATCGGCCAAGAGGACGCGCGTCGAATTCGTGCCGATCGACAGAATTGCCCAATGTTTCACGGCGCGATGTTACGTTTCGTCGCTATGCTTTGATTGAAAGAGCGCGGCGCGCTTCTTCTTTTGCAGAAAGTGCCGTTCGTGAGCCGGGCGACCTTCTTCGTCGGCCTCCCACGACTCGGTGCTCTTAAAATAATCGGCGATCTGCGCGTCGAGTTCCGGCTCCTCGATCTGCGGCGCGATCGTGACCATCGGGCGCTTCGTCCCTGGATGACGCACGAACGCGAGCGCTTTACGCCCCGAGATGCTTCGTTCGTACTGCGCGCGGTGCGCGTCCACGTCGCCCGCCGGCGCGCTCGCGAGTTCGCCCGATTCGAGACGCACGGTCGCACCGTACGCATTCACGTTAATGACGAAGCCGAAGACGCGTCCGCTCACGAGGCCGGGGACGGTGCGGGACTCACGAAAATGATCGCTTCGTTGGGCCGCGTCATGCGCAGGCGGTCGTGGATATCGGGAACGGCGCCTTCGGGATTTGAAAGGCGGCGCAGTTCGCGCATCTGCCAGCGGCGGCGCGCCTGCAACGCGCTGATCTCGTGGCGCGTCGCGTGAAGCTCGCGGGCGAGCGCAACGTTGTCGCGGATGACGCGCGCGAATTGCACGCCGACGAGTCCAAAGATGAGAAGGGCGATGAAGGTCGTGAAGACGCGGCCGAGGAGACGATAAACGAGCGGTGCCTGCGTCTTCCGCTTCACCGCGTGCTTCCGATCGGCTCCGGGCGCTCCTTTTGCCATGCGCCTATGCGTCGATACTTCTGATAGCGCGCCTCACGCAGCGCTTCCACGGGCATTTCCGAGAGCCGCTGCAAAGCGAGTGATACCGATCCGAGAACCTTGCCCACGACGAGTGCCGGCTCGCGGTGCGCACCTCCGAGCGGTTCCGGCACGATCTCGTCGATGATGCCGAACTGCTGCAAGTCCGCAGCGGTTAACTTCAACCGCGCCGCCGCTTCTTCCGCTTTTGTCGCATCGCTCCAGAGAATCGCCGCAGCAGCATCGGGCGACGCCACGCTATAAACGGAGTGCTCGAGCATGATGACGTGGTCGGCGATGGCGAGGGCCAGCGCACCGCCGGAGCCGCCTTCGCCCACGATGGCCGCGACGATCGGCGTGCGCGCTTCGCTGAACTCGACCAGGCATTTCGCGATGGCCTCGGATTGCGCGTGCTCTTCGGAGCTGATGCCCGGATCGGCACCTTTGGTATCGACGAGCGTGACGATCGGCAGGCCCAGGCGCGACGCGGTGCGAGCAAGGCGCTGGACCTTACGGTACCCCTCGGGCGTCACCATGCCGAAGTTGCGCTTGATGTTTTCCTTCGTATCGCGCCCGCGCTGCTCGCCGACGACCATCACGGGCCGTCCGCGCAAAAGCGCAAAGCCGCCCACGATTGCCGGGTCGTCGCGGAACATGCGATCGCCGTGCAATTCGTCGAAGCGATCGAGTTGCGAAATATAGTCGAGCGCCGTCGGACGGTTGGGGTGACGCGCCATGTGGACTTTTTGCCAGGGCGTCAGCGATCCGAAGATCTCGCGCTGCAGTTCTTCGTACTTGGCCTGAAGCGCGGCGATCTCGGCCGACATATCGACCGGCTGACTGACGTTCGCGGTACGCAGATCGGCGATGCGGCGCTCGAGTTCGAGCAAGCCTTTCTCGCGCTCGACGATCAAATTCATGATGCCACGACCTTACCAGCGGCATATTGCAGCAGGCGCACCAGCGCCGCTTTGAGATCGTGCCGGTTGACGACCATGTCGATGTGGCCTTTTTCCAGCAAGAACTCCGCGGTCTGAAACTGATCGGGAAGCTTTTGACGGATCGTTTGCTCGATAACCCGGCGACCGGCGAAGCCGATCATGGCCTTGGGTTCGGCGATAATAACGTCGGATTCAAAGGCGAACGACGCAGAGACGCCACCCGTCGTCGGATCGGTCAGGACCGTGACGAACAGGTTACCTTCATCCATGAATCGCGTGACGGCAGCGGTCGTTTTGGCCATCTGCATCAGCGCAAACATCCCCTCTTCCATGCGCGCGCCGCCCGAAGCGGTAAAGATGATGCAGGGCAGCTTTCGCTTGCGCGCTTCTTCCAAGAGCATCGTGATGCGCTCGCCGACGACGGTGCCCATAGTGCCGCCGCGAAAGTGAAAGTCCATCACGCCGAGCGCGATTTCGAATCCGTCCATCGCGCCGAGGCCGCATACCACGCCTTCGCTTAGACCGCTCTTTTCACGGTCTCCGGCGAGTTTGACGGCGTAGGTCTTCTTATCGGCCCAGCCGAGGGGATCGCCCGGTTGAACCTCGGCGCCGATCTCGTGGAAATCGCCGTCGATGAGCATGTTGATGCGGTCGTGCGCGCCCATGCGGAAATGATGGCCGCACTTGGTGCAGACGAATTGGTTGGCCGCCAGGTCGCGCCGGTACAACACCTCACCGCAGCCGGGGCATTTGCTCCATAGCGCCGCGTCGCGCGCCTCTGCATTTTTGCCGCGCCTGCTGCGCAGCCATTCCGGCATGGCCATGATTAGCTCTTTCCCGCCGGAAACAGCCGCGCTGCATAGAGCTTGCGCAGTTGTTTGAGGTAGTTGAAGATTTCTTTTTGGTTGAGCTTCGATTCGCCCACGATCCGGTCGGTAAAGACGTACGGCACTTCGAGAGCGCGCCCGTAGTGCGCCTTCGCCACGACCTCGAGCCCGATTTTAAAGCCGATCGGATCGAGTTCAACGCCGTCGAGGGCTTCGCGTTTGACCAGAAAGTAGCCGCTCGTGATGTCTTTGACATTGGTCAGCGGGCGCGCGAGCCAGCACGCCACCCTCGAGGTAATAATGCGTTTGGCGGGCCAGTTGGTGATACCGCCGCCCCTGACGTACCGGCTTCCGATCGCAAGACCATACTTTCCGGATTCGAGCGCCGCCACCATCGCCGGCAGAATATTGATATCGTGGCTGAAATCGGCATCCATGGCTCCGAGCGCAACCGACTCGGGACGCGCGAATTTCCATCCTTCGATGACGCCGCTGGAGAGCCCGAGTTTGCCGGGCCGGTGCAGACAGCGCACGGGAAGTTCCGCCGCGAGACGATCGACGATCGCGCCCGTGCCGTCGGGCGAGTTGTCGTCGACGACGATCATCTCGCCGTCGAGATCGTGCTCTTTAAAGACCGCGTTTAACGCGCGAAGAAGGCGTTCTATGCCGCCGGCCTCGTTATACGTCGGAATCACGATAGAAAACGGAAACTTCGCCATGGTATCGGCGCCGATATACGACGTTTACTCGGCTATATACTGCACTATCGCTATTAGCACCAGCGCGGCGGTTTCCGTGCGCAGGATGCGCGATCCGAGCGATACGACGCGGGCGCCGGCCCGAGCCGCGCCCTCGGCTTCCTCGTGCGAGAATCCCCCCTCGGGGCCGATCACGACGAGAATGCGATGCGTCCCGTCGATCAGCGCGGGCAGCAGTTCGCGCAACGGTTGCGCGCCCGAGGCGACCTCCCACGGAAAGAGCACCGCGTCGTATTCCCCGAACGTCGAGAGCAACGCGTCGAAGCGCACCGGTTCGGCCACCTCGGCGATATCGTGCCGCCCGCATTGTTCCGCCGCCGATTTGGCGATACGGCGCCAGCGTTCGATCTTGCCATCCCCCGGCGCACCCTGCACGCGTTGCGAGAGCAGCGGAACGATGCGCCGTACGCCGAGTTCGCTCACCTTTTCGATCACGAAGTCCATCTTCTGACCCTTCGGAATCCCTTGCGCGACGTCGATGCACAAACGCTCGCGCTCCGGCGATGCCACGCGTTCCCGCAACTGCGCGCGCACGCCGTCACGCGCGTCGACGATATCGGAGGCGAAGATGCTTCCCGCGGAATCGATCAGTTCGAGCGCGTCGCCCTCCTTCAAACGAAGGACCGCGCGAATCTTGCGCGCATCGGGGCCGGCGACTTCTACGGTGTCGCCGGGTTCGTGAACGCCGCCGATAAAGAATCGCCGTGCCGGCATCGTCGGCTTAGTCGGGTTTGAACGCGTCTTTCACGCGATCTAAGAAGCTCTTTTCTTCGATGGTATCTCCGCCCGCGCGCGCGTATTCTTCGAGTAATTCGCGTTGCCGTTTGTTGAGTTTGCTCGGAACGACGACGTGAACGGTGACGTGATGATCGCCGCGCTGCGAACCGCGAACGGTCGGCATGCCGTGGCCGCGCAAGCGCAGGGTCGTTCCGCCTTGCGTGCCGGGGGGAATCGCCAAATTCAGCGGGCCTTCCAGCGACGGGACGTCGATCGCCGCGCCGAGGGTCGCTTGCGGGAAACTGATCGGAACGTCGACGTACGTGTCGAGCCCGTCGCGTTTGAAAAACGGATGCGGCGCGATATTCAGATACACGTACAGATCGCCCGCAGCGCCGCCGCGAATGCCCGCTTCGCCGTTGCCGGCGATGCGGATACGCGAACCGTCGTCGACGCCCGCAGGCACCTTCACGGTGAGTTTGCGTTCGATTTCGTGACGTCCGCGGCCGCCGCACGTGGGGCACGGCTGCGAGATGACGCTGCCCTCACCAGCGCATTTCGTGCACGTCGTCTGCGTGACGAATTGCCCGAGCGGCGTTTGGCGAACGGTGCGCATCACGCCGCTTCCGCCGCAGCGGTCGCACGCGACGATCAGCGAGCCCGGCTCCGCGCCGGATCCCTTGCACGTCTCGCACTGCGCGAGATGCGAGAATTGGATCTCCTTCGTCGTGCCGGAAAACGCTTCGTCGAGCGTGATTTCCAAATCGTAGCGCAAATCGGATCCACGCTGCGGACCGCTGCGCCGCGGTTGCTGCGCCGCGCCGCCGCGCATATCGCCGAAGAACATGTCGAAGATGTCGCCGAAGCCCGCCGGTCCGAATCCGCCGAACCCGAAGTCGCCGCCGCCCGGTGCGCCGGCCGCGCCGAATCGATCGTATTGCGCGCGTTTCTGCGGATCCGAAAGCACCTCGTAGGCTTCGTTGATTTCCTTGAACCGATGTTCGGCTTGCGCTTTGTCGTCGGCGACGTCGGGATGATGCGTGCGCGCGAGCTGACGGTACGCGCGCTTGATGTCATCGGGCGAAGCGGTGCGCGCGACGCCGAGCACCTCGTAATAATCCTTGGTGGGCATGTCCTACTTTTTTTGGGAGTTTTAGACGTCCGACAAGCGTTCGGAGAGGGTATCGGCTGTTCCCGAAGCGAGCGCAAGCAACCTGGCGTACGGCATGCGCCGCGGCCCGAGAATCGAGAGCATCCCGATTGCATGTTCCCCGAAGCGATACGGCACCGTAACGACGGAAAGATCCGACATTTCGTCGACGCCGAGCTCGGCGCCGATCTTCACGCTGGGCGTTTCGCTCGTCATGGCATCGGCGACTAGATCGTAGAGCGTCTTCTGCTCTTCGACCATTTTGAGAATCGAACGCACCTTGCGCAGGTCGTGGAACTCCGGCTGGTCCAGCAAGTTCTGCGTACCGGCCGCGACGACGCCCGGCGCTTCACCCGAACGCGCGCTGCGCAACGCCGACGACACGGCGGTGGCAAGATCG
The DNA here is from genome assembly GCA_027459645.1 of Vulcanimicrobiota bacterium. GTDB lineage: Bacteria > Vulcanimicrobiota > Vulcanimicrobiia > Vulcanimicrobiales > Vulcanimicrobiaceae > JAMXLG01. The sequence goes on along the minus strand of DAIDHQ010000030.1, from coordinate 12,264 downwards.
TCGTTCAAGCCGAGTTCCGAAACGGTCGTGGCCACGTCGCCTTCGGCGATCTGCCGCAACGGCCGATTCGTCAGGCGCGCGTTGAGCGCGTTCGAAAGGCGCGTGAGTGAATCGGCGTCCACGTCGTGCGCCAGTTCGAAGAGCGTCTGAGCCGCTACGCCGAGCGAGGTCACGACGATCGCGACCCCGGTGTGCGGCGAAAGCCAAATCAACTGGATGTGCTTGAAGCTCTGCGTGTCGCGCTGGGGCTTGGTCACAAAGGCAAGGTTGTTCGAAAGACGACCGAGCAGGCGGCTGGCTTGATCGATGATCTCGTCGAGTTCGCGGCTGGCTTCCCGCAGATCGTCGCGGATGCGCCGGCGATCGTCGACTGCGAGCTGTTCGGGCTGCATCAACTCATCGACGTAGGTACGGTAGCCGGCATCCGAGGGCACGCGGCCGGCCGAGGTATGCGGCTGGACCAGATACCCCTCGGCCTCCAGCTCCGCCATCTCGTTGCGAATCGTGGCCGAGCTGACGCCCATCTTATATTTCTGGGTCAGCGTATTCGAACCGACCGGTTCGGCCGTCGCGATATACTCGTAGACGACCGTCGCAAGGATGTACGCCTTGCGCTTATCGAGACCGCCCTCTGCCCTCATAGCCCCTTATCTTAGCACTCCTGAGGCAGGACTGCCAACAGTACCGGCCGCAAGCGCCGTGTCGATCGCGCCCTTGAGCTCTTTCCAGTTGAGCTCCCCGACCGAGACGTAACTGACCCGGCCGTCCGCGTCCAGGACGATCGTGACCGGGATCGGCGGCACGGAGTACTCCTTGGAAATCGAGCCGCTCAAGTCTTCGACCAGAGGCAGATCGATGTTCCACAAACGCAAGTAGCTGGCCGCCACGTCGTGCGGCTCCTTCGAGATCGTGACGATCGAAATCTCGCTGCCGAAGTCTTTTTTCGCACGTACGAAATCTCTGAGTTCGTTCGTGCACGGATGACACCAGGACGCCCAAAAATTCAAGACGACGGGCTTGCCGCGCAGGTCGGAGAGGCGTTCGACCCGGGGCGTGGTTTCGACGGTGAAATCCGGCGTCGTCTCGCCGTATTTTATGGTAGCGAGTCCGGTGGAAGCAGTCAGTGCTGCGAGTACCAGAGCGGGGACCATTACGACGTTTTCGGCAGGCGCCGGTGCGCGTCCCCGGTAAATCGTCGCACATGAGCACGCCAACGATCGAAGCCCTTTCCGACGAGCAGCGCCGCTTTCCGCCGTCGCCCGAGTTCGCCGCACAAGCCAACGCGCAGCCCGGAATTTACGAACACGCCGACCGCGACTATCTTGCCTATTGGGCAGAGTGGGCGCGCAAGCTCGAGTGGAGCAAACCGTTCACGGAAATTCTCGAATGGAACGAACCGTTCGCGCGCTGGTTCTACGACGGAGAGTTGAACGTGTCGGTCAACTGCTTGGACCGCCACGTTCGCGCCGGCAAAGGCGGGAAGATCGCCTACTATTATGAAGGCGAACCGGGCGACCGCTGGGAGATCACCTACCAGCAATTGCTCGACGACGTCTGCCGCTTCGCGAACGGCCTGCGCAAACTCGGGATCAAGAAGGGTGACCGCGTCGCCATTTATATGCCGATGATTCCCGAACTGCCCGTCGCGATGCTGGCGTGCGCGCGCATCGGCGCCGCGCACTCGGTGATCTTCGGCGGATTTTCACCCGAAGCGATCGTGGACCGCGTCAACGACGCACGGTGCGTTGCGCTCATCACCGCAGACTACGGCTGGCGCCGTGGCAACAAAGTTGCGCTGAAACGCAACTGCGACATCGCGATGGAGCACACGCCGTCGATCGAGCATTGCATCGTGGCCAAACGCATCGGCGACGACGTTTTTATGCACGAAGGCCGGGATCTGTGGTGGAACGAGATCGTCGCCGGTCAGCCGTCCACGTGCGAGCCCGAGCCGATGAATGCGGAAGACTTACTCTTCTTGCTCTATACCAGCGGCACGACGGCAAAACCCAAAGGCATCAAACACACGACGGGCGGCTATTTGACGCAAGTTACGTGTACGCACAAGCTGGTCTTCGATTTGAAAGAAGACACCGACGTCTATTGGTGCGCGGCCGACATCGGCTGGGTGACCGGCCATTCGTACATCGTCTACGGCCCGCTGGCGAATTGCGCGACCAGCATTCTGTACGAAGGCACGCCGGATTTTCCGGACAAGGACCGCTTGTGGGAAATCGTCGAGCGGTATAAAGCCACGATACTCTACACCGCACCGACCGCGATTCGTACGTTCATGAAGTGGGGAACGCAGTATCCCGCCAAGCACGATCTCTCGAGCCTGCGTGTGTTGGGTTCCGTCGGCGAACCGATCAACCCGGAAGCGTGGATCTGGTATCGCGAATGGATCGGCGGCAATCGCACGCCGGTCGTAGACACGTGGTGGATGACGGAGACCGGCGCCATCATGATCTCACCGTTGCCCGGCATTACGACGCTCATACCGGGTTCGGCCACGCACCCGATTCCGGGCGTTGCGGCCGACGTAGTCGATGACAAGGGCGAATCGGTGCCGCTGGGAGGCGGAGGCTATGCCGTTATCACGCGCCCGTGGCCCAGCATGACGCGCGGCATTTGGGGCGACGACGAACGCTTCAAAGAGACGTACTGGTCGAAGTTCCCGGGCACGTTTCTTGCGGGTGACGGATGCCGCCGCGACGCGGAAGGCAACTTCTGGTTCATGGGCCGCGTCGACGACGTCATGAACGTCAGCGGGCATCGCATCTCGTCGGCGGAGATCGAAAGCGCGCTCGTCGATCATCCGAAGGTCGCAGAGTCAGCCGTCTGCGGAAAACTGGACGAGATGACGGGGCAGGCGATCTACGCGTTCGTTTCGCTCAAAGGCGGCGTCGCCGGCACGCCAGAGCTGGCCGACGAACTGCGCGATCACGTTGCAGATAAACTCGGCAAATTCACGCGTCCGAAATACATCACGTTCACGCAAGAACTGCCGAAGACGCGCAGCGGCAAGATCATGCGCCGGCTGCTGCGCGATATCGCCGAAGGCCGGACGCTCGGAGATACGACCACGCTGGCCGATTCCGCCATCGTCTCCGAACTTTCCGAACGAGCAAAAGTCGAGGTTCGCTCGGAAGACTGAGCGCAGTTCCCCTCGCCGGGTTCGCGGCCGCGCCTAAATCGGCGTTCGCGGCGTCACTTTGCCGGCGAGCACGTCGCGCACGGAGATCTCCGGATATCCAACCTTCGTGTTGAGGCTGTCTTGCCACGCGAGCGTCGTAAGGTCGCGTAGTTCATCTACGCCGCGCGCGAGCTGCTTGGCCGTGAACGCGACGGCCTGCGGCGTCGCATTCGTGAAGCCGCCGTTGTTCGCGAGCACGTAGAGCGGCTTCACCTGGCTCGCGCTTCCCAGCAGATACGACCCTATTATGCGGGCAATCTGCGGCTGCGACGTCAGCGACGACGGGCTCGGAAGCCTATCGGGCGCGATCGCCTTGGCTACGTCGGCCGCGGAGACGTGCGCGTCGACGAAGTCGCTTTCGAACTTCGAATGCCAGCCGTTCTCGTTGTAGTGGATCGTGTTGTGAAGCGGCTGACTGCCGTCGCCCACGAAATGCGACCAGACGCCGATATCGCGCAGCGTCAGCGTTTCGCGCATCGCCCGCGCCTGCGCAAAATTCCGTCGCGCTTGTGCCGTGGTTGCATGCGCCGCCATGTAATTGTCGATGCGCCAAATACTGAAGTCCGTGCGCACCTGCTCCCACCCGTCCATGATCTCGTAGGGAAGAAAGCCGGCATGATAGGGATTGCTATGCGCCCGCGCAAGCGCACGTTCGTAGCCGCGCATGTCCGGCGGCAGCATTCGCAGGCTCACGACGCCGTCCACCAGACCGTCGTCACCGATGTCCAGATAATGGCCCGGATCGTTGTCGTCGTCCCACGATTTGCCCGAGCCCTTCAGGCGATCTTCTTCCGGACCGAGATAGCCGATTTCGTTGACCGCCGGTTGCGAACGCACGAAGGCCGGAAGCGAGGCCGGAAAATGCGCGGCGCCGAGCCGGCTGATCATCGTATGCCCTTTGAATCCCCAGGCCAGCGCCGGCGAAGGCACGAGCAGTAACGCGAGCGCGAATGCAAGACGTCGGGTCACGTGAGAAACTCCGTCAATTCGTCGAGGTGCGTGATGCGGGTAGCCGGTGGAAGCGCCGCAAGAATCGTAGCGCCGTACCGCGTCGACGCCGCGCGTCCGTCCAAGAGTGCGACGACGCCCCTATCGGTGGTGCTTCGAATCAGGCGCCCAAATCCTTGTTTTAGGCGCACGATCGCAGCCGGAATCATGTAGGCTTCGAAGCCATCCTGGCCGCGCGATTCCAGCGCGCGTACGCGAGCGGCAACGAGCGGATCGGCGGGCGACGGGAACGGCAGGCGATCGATGATGACGCACGAGAGCGCTTCGCCCGCAACGTCGATGCCTTCCCAAAACGTGCCGGTCGCAAAGAGCACGGCATTCGGCGTGGTGCGAAACCAATGCAGCAGTTGCGCGCGCGGCAGTTCGCCTTGCAGGCGGATCGGAAACGGCACGCGTTCTCGCACGAGCGCGTAGACTTCGCGCAAGCGTGCGTAGGACGTGAAGAGCACGAACGCGCGGCCGCGCGTGCGGTCCAGACACTCCTCGACGATCGGTGCGGCGCGCTTGGAGAAATCCGGCGCTTTCGGATTGAGCTGCGGCGGCGCGATGAACAGCCGCGCCTGACGTTCGTAATCGAACGGGGATGGGGCGATGAGCTCTTGCGCGTCTTCGATCCCAAGCGCCCGCTTCAGAAAATCAAACGCTCCAACAGTGTCATCCTGAGCGACACCCTTGTCATCCTGAGCTTGTCGAAGGATGGAAATCGTCGCACTCGTTAAGACGACGCTCTGCGTGCGCGAAAAGAGCGTGGCGCGCAGAAACTCCGCAACGTCGAACGGGGCGCTGTTGACCTCGAAGCGACCGTCGGCATCGGAGCGCTCGACCCACGCGATCGCTTCGTCGGCCGGCATCTCGGCACGATCGATCGCGTTCTGATGCGCGAGGATAGCCCGCATGGCCAGATCGCGGCGGCGTTCCGCCTCGGCGTCGTTTTCCGGTTTCTTCTTCAGCGCCGCGTGCCAGTTGGCATAGAGCCAGTTTTCAAGCTTGTAGAGCGTGGTGCGCACGTGTTCGAGCGCGGGCCACGCCTCTTCGTTTGCCGAGAGCGGGTATTTGTCGCCCGGGACCTTCGCGAGCGCCGATTCCAGGCCGCGTATGCCGGCATCGAAATCGCCGTCGAACGAAGCCGGCACGTTGTAATTGCGATGCAGTTTGCGCATCATGCGGCCCACGGTGGCGCGCGAGAGCGTAGCGGTCAGCGCGTCGGTCGCCCAGCGTTCGCACTGATGCGCTTCATCCAAAATCGCGACGTCGTAGGGTGGAATGAGCCCTCCGCCCACGACGAGATCTAAAAAAAAGAGCGCGTGATTGACGACGACGATGTCGCTGTATTTGGCCTCGTCACGCTTCTTGAAGAAATAGCAATCGCGGAAGCGTTCGCAGAACTCGCCCGTGCAATCGTCGGCGTCGGCATCGAGTTGCTCCCACTCATCGCCACGCGGCGTGAACTTCAATTCCGCCCGATCGCCGGTCTGCGTGCGTTCGGCCCACGCCCACATCTCTTGCATGCCGGCCGACGACGGCACCAGCCGGTCGGCCCGCATGCGCTCGTACTTCTGCTTGCACAAGTAATGGTTGCGCCCTTTGAGCAGCGTGACGCGCAGCTGCACGCCGAGCGCCTTTTGCACGAGCGGCAGATCTTTGCGCACGAGTTGCTCTTGCAGCGCGATCGTCCCGGTTGAAAGCACGATTTTCTTTCCGCTGCGTATCGCGGGAATCAGGTACGCAAGCGATTTTCCGACGCCGGTGCCCGCTTCGACGATTGTGTGCATGCCTTCCAGAATGCCGCGCTCGACGAGCTGCGCCATCTGGACCTGTCCGGGGCGCGCTTCAAAACCAGGCAAGGCGCGCGCGATCGGCCCGTCGCCCGCAAAGAGATCCTCGATGGTGGGGGCGTTCATCGCGCTTCCGGCGGCGCTTGATATTCCGTTTCGTACGCATCGCCGGTGTTCGCATCGACGACGGCGGGCGCGATGCGGCGCGGCGGGAAATAGATGAGCAACGTCACGATAAAGCCGGTGATGAGTCCGCTCACGTGCGCCTGCCACGAGATGGCCGGCACCGTGAACGTGATAATCAGGTTGAGCACCAAGATGCCGAGGTTATCGCGAACCAGTTGCATGCCGGGACGTCCGAGCTTGAACCCGATCGCGAAGAGCGCGCCGAAGAGGCCGAAGATTGCGCCGCTGGCGCCGAGCGTCGCGACGTCGGGCGCGCTCCAGAAGACGACGCCGAGTCCCGAGGCGATCATCGAGATGACGTAGATGATCGTCATGCGCGTGGAGCCCGCGATCATTTCGATGAACCGGCCGAGAAACCACAACGACATCATATTGACGCCGATGTGCATCAGGCCGCCGTGCAAGAACGCACTCGTGACGATGCGCCAGTATTGGTGACCGACCAACACCGCACTGGGCCACAGCGCGCCTCTGACGAGCACTTGTTGTTCGTTGGCGCTGCCGAGCATCGAGAACATGCCCGGGCCGGCGACGGAGACTTCCCACAGAAACGCGATGACGTTGAGGAAGATCAAAAAGCGGGTGATCACGCGCTACGAACCGTTACCATGCCGGCGAGTTCGAGAGAGATCGCGTGACGCGAGCCGTTGAGTTCGACGGTAACGGGACCGCCGAGCGGGGCTTTCTGCACGACGGTGACTTCGACGCCGGGCCGCATGCCGATCTGTCCGAGATAGCGTAGAATCTCCGGTAATTCTTCGGTCACGCTTTCGATGCGCGCGCGGGTCCCCTGCGGCACCTGCGCGAGCGGTTCGCCCTGCGACGGCGGCGTGCTGAGATCTTTGGGCGGAATGGGCTGTCCGTGCGGACAGGTGACGGGGTCTTTCAGAAGCGCCATGAGGCGCGCTTCCACGTTGTCGGAAATCGCGTGTTCGAGCATGCACGCTTCGGTGTGCACTTCATCCCACGGCATGCCGAGGACGTCGGTGAGCAAGCGTTCCGCCAAACGGTGACGGCGCAGCACGCGCACCGCAACTTCCAATCCCTGCGGCGTCAGTTGGACTTCACCGCGCGCGATCTGTTCGACGTAGCCGTCTTTCGCGAGTTTTTTGAGCATGCCGGAAACCGATGCGGGTGCAACGCCGAGCGCGGAAGCAAGCCCCGAGGTCGTTACCCCGGGACCCTCGCGCTCCAGGCGGTAGACCGCCTCGAGATACTCCTCGATCGATTCAGCAAAATGGCTGTGGCCGGACATCGGTGCTAGGACTTCGCGACCGGCTCGTTCGGTTCCAGCCCCATCCGCTCGAGCAGCGCTTGCTTTGAGGCGCGGTCGAGGAACGAGGCGTCGACGCCCTGCCGCACGAAGCGCCGAAGGGCGTCTATCCCGAGCGCGTTTGCGACATAGGCGTATTCGTCGTCGATCGTGGTGCCGAAGAGCGCCGGATCGTCAGCATCGATCGTCAGAAGCATACCGGCGTCATCGAGCGCGGCGATCGGATGAATCTCATCCTGCAGCACGACCCCCGTGCGATAGTTCGACGTTGGACAGACTTCGAGCGGGATGCGCCGCTCGCGTAAGAGTTGCACGACCTGCGGATCTTCGAGCGCGCGGATGCCGTGACCGATTCGCTCCGCGTGAAGAACCTCCACGGCATCGCGCACGCTGTGCGCGCCGTCGGCTTCGCCGGCGTGCGCCACGACGTGCAATCCCTCGGAACGCGCGAACGCAAAGACCCGATCGAAGAGTTTTGCGGGAAAGCGGGCTTCGTCACCGCCCAAACCGATGCCGATGACGCCCTCGCCCGCAAGCGACGCCGCGATGCGCGCCGTGTTCATGGCCGAATCTGCGCCGAAGTTGCGCGTAACGTCGACGATCAGCCGAAACTCGCCGGTTCGCGCCTGCCGTAGCTCGGCCAGGATCGAACGAATGGTGGCGGCGACATCGAGATCGCGATGAAAGAACGACCACACCGACGGCGAGATAAAGAGCTCGCCGTACATCACGTTCTGGCGCTGCGCATCGGCGACGAATTCCCGGGCAAGCCGAGCGTAGTCGTCGGGCGACGCAAGCGCGCGGCTGACCGCCGCAAAGATCAGCAAGAACTCGCGGAAGTCGCCGAAGCGATAGACCTCGGCCGGATCGGTCGGCCCTTCGACCTCGCCCGAAGGCGAATAGCGGGTCGAAAGCCCGTAGCGCCGCGTCAGGTCGACAAACGTCTGGGCCCGCAGCGTCCCTTCGAGGTGGCAATGAAGCTGGATCTTTGGTAGACTCGCGATGGCCGGATCGATTCCGTACATGCGGACACGATTCGGAAGGAAGAACGCGGAACCCGCCGTATCATCGCCTGTCATCCTGAGCTTCTGTCATCCTGAGCTTGTCGAAGGACGCGACGCGGGGTGGAGCAGTCCGGTAGCTCGTCGGGCTCATAACCCGAAGGTCGTAGGTTCAAATCCTACCCCCGCAACCAAAACGCAGGTCCAATAACGGAAACGTTGTTGGACCTGTTTCTTTTTCGGCGCTAGTTGTTGGACCAGACAGCGACAGTAGTTGGAGCACTGGCCTGCAAACCGGATGAGGCTCAGAAGCCGATTTTACACGGATCGCGCTCGTCTACAAACCGGGTGAGGCTCACTTCCTTAACAAGCTTTGGTTGCTCCAGGTTATCTCGAATGATCTCCAGCAGCATCGCCTCCACGAAGCTCGTGCCACGAATGACAGCCGGTGCATCGTCCCGATCAGAAATACACGCCGTAAACGACAGGGCGCCTTCGGGTAGTCAGGGATTGACTGATCGCCCTTGAGCGCGGTGCAAATGTAGTCCCATATCGGAAACTTTCGCCCACTATAGACTTCTTCTCGTCGTGGCTTGACATGGCTGACCGGCTAGACGCGTTGACACTCTTCGGCGCGCCGCACCAGTAGGCTAATAAAGACCAGATATTGTGCAGCAGTATGGGCAGTCAAGTCGTGGCTAAGCTGGTGCACCTTGGGATTCCGAATGCCCTGGAACGCACCGAGCATTATCTTGTGGAAGCCTTCCTGTTCGTCGCGTCCCGAAACCGTATTCATATCTGCGAAAGCGAGCAACGGTTTGTCGGGCTTGAACACGACCGAAGATAGCGTCGTGCCATCGGTGCTTAGGCCGGTGCGCTCACGGATCAATTCGTAAGCGTCGTTTCCAGACCGTCTTGAGTTCGGATATCTTACTCGCGATGATGGACGGAACCGTCTGGTACATCGCGAGGTTTCCATGGCCGCATCAAAGGCACCGAATATGCGCGCGCCGCGCCGCCGCGTGCCGCTTTCTGAAAAGCGTCGCATTGTCGAGTTGACGCTGCGCGAGGGTGCGTCAGTCCGTGCGATTGCACGTGAGCATGGGCTCAACCGCAACAGCCTGTATCAGTGGCAAGCGCTGTATCGAGCCGGCAAGCTGGGAGAACAATCGGCGCAGCGTGGCGTCGCTACGTCGGCCACGACGTTCTTGCCGGTAAAGCTCGCACCTGAGGTGCACGTGCCAAACCCGCTGGATCGCAGCGTGAACGTCGTGCAGGTGATGCTCGCCTCGGGCGCAACGCTGCGGATTGAAACCGGTGCACTGGATGCCGAGTTGATCTGCGCGCTGGTTGTGCAATTACAACGATGAGCGTGATGGCAGCGAGCGTACCGAGCGGCACGCGTGTGTGGCTTTGCGCCGGCGTCACCGACATGCGCAAAGGATTCACCGGTCTGAGCGCGCTGGTGCAAAACGCGCTGGCAAGCAATCCGTTCTGCGGTCATATTTTCGTCTTTCGGGGACGGCGGGGCGATCTCCTGAAGCTCTTGTGGTGGGACGGCACGGGTTTGTGCTTGATGGCGAAGCGCTTGGAACGTGGTCGCTTCATTTGGCCGCATGCGCAGAATGGAAGCGTCTGGCTGAGCGCGGCGCAGCTTTCGATGTTGCTCGAAGGGATCGATTGGCGGCATCCGGTGCGCACCGGCACACCATTACGCGAGATGTGATTGTATTTTGATTGACGTGCCGCGTTTATCCGCTACGATAGATGCATGGATTCCGCGAAGGATGCGCTCCCCGATCTCGATGGATTGAGCGTCTCGGAACTGAAGACGTTGCTGCACGAAAAGCACGCGCAGCTCGTTGTCACGAATGCGGAACTCCTCTCTCACGCGCTCCTGGTCGAATCACTCAAGCTCGAGATTCTCAAACTACGTCGTGCGCAATTTGGGCAGCGCAGCGAAAGGCGCGAACGGCAGATCGAGCAATTGGAGTTGTGGGTTGAGGAACTCGAAACAGCCGATGCGCACCTGGCCAGTGTTCTGGAAGAACGGGTGCCATCAACGCGTCGCGCTCCCAAGCCGCGGCGAGAGTTCCCCGCGCATCTCCCGCGCGAAACGCAGACCATCGCGCCGCCGCAATCATGCTGCCAGGATTGCGGTGGCGCACTCAAACCTCTGGGCGAGGACGTCTGCGAAACACTGGAATTGGAACCGGTGCGTTTCAAAGTGATTCGTACTGTGCGCCAGAAACTGGCCTGCGCGAACTGCGATACGATCGTGCAGGCGCCGGCACCGAGCCGTCCGATCGAGCGCGGCATGGCCGGACCCGGCCTACTCGCACACGTGCTGGTCGGCAAATATGCCGACCACCTGCCGCTCTATCGGCAAGCCGAGATCTATGCACGCGAGGGCGTTGAACTCGGCCGCACCCTGCTCGCGCAATGGGTCGGCCAGACCGCCGCATTGCTCACGCCGCTGACCGATGCGTTGCGCAAGCACGTTTTCGCTGGTGACGTCGTTCACGGCGATGACACGCCGATTCCGGTGCTCGCACCCGGTCGCGGCAAAACCAAGACCGGTCGGCTCTGGACGTACGTGCGCGACGAGCGGCCCGTAGCGGGCGAGATTGCTCCGGCGGTGTGGTTTACCTATACACCCGACCGCAAGGGCGAGCATCCGCAAAACCATCTGCGCGATTTCACCGGCGTTTTGCAAGCCGATGGCTATACGGGCTTTTCGAAAATCTACGACAGTGGGCGCGTGCTCGAAGCCGCCTGTTGGGCGCATGTGCGCCGGAAGTTCGTCGATCTGCATGAGCTACACCAGTCGCCGGTTGCGGCAGAGGCGCTGGATCGCATCGGCGCGCTCTACGCGATCGAGAAAGAGATTCGCGGACGATCTCCAGACGAGCGTGTAGCGGTGCGACGAGAACGCAGTCGTCCGCTGCTCGACGCGCTGCACGCCTGGTTCCAACAGACGCTCACAACCCTTTCGCAGAAATCGGCGACCGCGAAGGCCATCCGTTACGCGCTCACTCGCTGGGAAGCGCTGCGACGCTATTGTGAGGACGGCCGCATCGAAATCGACAACAACGCCGCTGAGCGCGCGTTGCGCTGCGTGGCGCTTGGGCGCAAGAACTTCCTGTTTGCCGGCAGTGATGCCGGCGGAGACCGTGCTGCGGCGATTTATAGCTTGCTGGGGAGCGCGAAGCTCAACGGCCACAATCCCGAAACGTTTCTACGCGAGGTGCTCACCCGTATCGCCGAACATCCGATAGCGCGCATCACCGATTTGCTGCCTTGGAATCTTTCGGCGAGCCAGGCGGTGCACATCACCGAGCGCGCCGTACCTCTGGCAGAGCTCCCAGCGTAGCGACGCCGCACACCCGCGCAAGCGGGCTGATTTCCGCTGCCGAATCACGAAGACTTCGGGCATGATGATTGACATCGATCGGCTGAGCGAGCCAGAGTTGATCGACCTCAACCGACGCATCGTGGAGCGGCTCAGTTTCTTGAGTCAAATGCGCGCTCACCGCGCCATGCTTGAGTTTCGCATCGGTGACCGCGTCGCGTTTCAAACCGATCGCTTGCAAACCATCCAAGGAATCATTACGCGCTACAATAAGAAAACCGTCAGCGTTATTGCCGACGATGGCCGTCGCTGGACCGTTTCACCCGGCTTGCTGCACTCCGCACAAGTGGCCAACGAACCGGAGTTGAAAAATGTAACTCCTGAGCGTATCCCCGAGTCCTCGGATCCGGCGCGGACCTAATCGTTAAACGTCAGCCTGTTCGGTGTCAAGACGGCCTTGAAACGGCGCTTAC